>VENA01000010.1 GCA_009711785.1 Bacillota bacterium | reverse complement strand
ACTTCATTATAGATACCTCCTGTAGAATTTGATTTGTAGTTACCTACTGAGCAACTTACATCTCAAATTTTACAGCGAGGTTCTATTTTTTTCAAACCTCATTTTACTTTATAACAGGAATGCTCCTTTAGTATATTACTCCATTAACTTTATCGCATATGGTATATTATCGATTATATCCATAGCAGTTAAACCATATTCTCCTTTATCTAAAGCTGCTATATCTCCTGCTAAGCCATGTAAATATACCCCTAAAATAGCTGCGTTATAAGGGTTTATTCCTTGTGCTATAAAGCTAGTTATTAAACCTGTTAAAACATCACCACTACCTGCTGTTGCCATACCTGGATTTCCTGTATTGTTTATAAAAGTTTCCCCCTCTTTATTAGTAACAATAGTTTCTGAGCCCTTTAAAACAGTTATGACATTGAATCTTTTAGAAGTTTCCTTTGCATACTTTTCTCTATTATTTTGAATCTCGCTAATAGATTTATTTAGTAGTCTAGAAAGCTCTCCAGGATGTGGTGTGATTACAGTTTCATCCTTTCTTTTAAGTAAAATATCTGGTTCTTTTGAAATACAATTTAAACCATCAGCATCTAATACTATAGTTTTTTGAGTATCTTTTAATATATTTTTTATAAACTTTGTTCTTTCTATATCTACTCCTATCCCTGGCCCTATAGCTAAAACATCGTAATTTTCAATTAATTTATTAACCTCTTTTATTGATGATAAAATAAAATGTCCTTTATTATTATCTGTAATAGGTTTAGTAATGATTTCTACGGTTTTAGATTCTAATATATTATTTAGACTCTCTGGTATTAAAGCATATACAATTCCTCCACCGCTTTTTAATGAAGATGTGGAAGTCAAATATGAAGCACCTGTCATACCTTTACTACCTGCAATAATACCTATTCTTCCATAATTACCTTTATGACTTCTTTTACTTCTTTTAGGTAAAATATCTTTTAAGTTATAAAAATTTTCGTCTTTTTTTAAAATACTTTTTTCCTTAGTTGCTATTACAGATGCTAAAGCATACTCATTTATATGGGTTATGGATAATTTAATTGAGTTAATATTTTCTTCATTAGCTATAATTTCAGCATTATCTGTTAATTTTACTATTGGCTTTCCATATTTATCATGATCAATAATAATATTTTTGAAACTAAAGTCTCTTATACCACGACCTAGTGCTTTACTTACTGCTTCCTTTGCTGCAAACATACCTGATATGGTATTTACATTTTCTTTTCTTCTTTTTATGTATTCAAGTTCTTTAGCTGTAAATATTCGTTTTAAAAATTTCTTATTTTTTATTGCCTTTTTAATTCTTTCTGTCTCTATTATATCTATTCCATTACTTATAAGCATTATTACCTTCCTTTCTGGAAAGTTATCTAAATAGATCTAAAAAACTTTTGTCTAAGGGTATATTAAACCATCTTGCTAATATTCTTACCCCTAAATCTAGAAAATATATAGTCGATGCTAGAAAAATTGCTATCCAAAATAATTTAAATCCTGTTTGAAATTTTTCACTAAATGAATAATCCTTTTTAAAGGAAGATACTATTTTTAAAAAAAGATTAGTAAAGGTATTAAAAAATATTTCTGAAGCGCTTAATACTAATACTATTAAAGCAATTGTTTTTATGTTCATACTATCAGTCCTTTCTTTACTTATTTTTATTGTAACATAAAATCCTTTAACTAATAGAATAATAATCCATATTTTATCATAAATAAATAATAAAACAAAAAGGAGCCAACTAGGCTCCTAAAGTGAACTATAGGCTTATCATATTTTTAGCATCCAAAACCGCCGCGTCCACAACTGCAGAATAATACAACCAATAACAAGAAGAAAAATAGTAATTCACTACCACTATCGCCACATCCGTAACCCATAAAGTCACCTCATTTCATATACTATATTAGGAAATGTTTCATCCTAATACAATATATGAAAATATCAATTGAATTGTTAACTCTAAGGAGGGATATTATGGTTGTTAAGGATCATCAAAAAAAAATTAACAAACTAATTAAAAAATTTGAAAAGGCAAAATTTGTTCACAACGGACGTTCTTTAGAAGAAGGTATTGATTGTCTTGGATTTTTAATTCTTTTTTATAAAGAATTTGGTATTAATATTCCAAGTAATGATGGTAAACCTATCGATAAATACTGGTTTAAAGAGGACCCAGAAAGATATATAAGAGCTATTAAAAGTTTAGGTGAAAAAGAAGTTTCTTTTGATGAATTACAACCCCTTGATATGGCTTATTTTGTAGTAACTAAAAATATAATAACCCATACAGGTATTATGATTGATAATCAAAGATTTGTACACATGTCACCTAAACGTGGACTTTTGATAAGTAAGTTAAAACGTCACTGGAAAAGAAGATTTAGAGGGGCTATAAGATTTGTAGAACTTGATAAATAGGATAAGATATCTTATCCTATTTTATTAAGTTCTATTCTCATAATCATTAGTAATACATATAATATTATGAGAACTAAATGGGAGAGATTTTATGTCAATTAATAAAAGAATTTTAACTATACTTTCAACAGATATTTTTAAAAAATTAATAAACTCTGATACTGTACAAATAGCCCAATTAAATGCTGCTATAACTTTGCTTATTGAATCTCGGATTCCCTTTGACTTACAGTTCTCTCCTGGTACTAGAAGAGAAGCTACTGCAGCTGATTTGTTAATATATATAAATCCTACTACAACAGTCAATTTCGTAATAAGTTTTGATCCTGGAGGATCAATATTTAGTAATTAATAACTTAATGAATAATTCTTCTAAATAATGGTATAATTAATAATAAACTATTAGGAGGGGATTATTTGAAAAAGATTATTTTAGGAATACAAATAGGTGATCGTTATGATGAAGCAGTTGAAGTACAAAGGACACTTACTGACTTTGGATGTATTATTAAAACAAGAGTCGGCTTGCATCAACAAGAGGAATATAAAGAAGAGTGTACAGAAAAGGGACTAATAATATTAGAATTAGTTAAAAATTGTGGTGATAAGGGTAAAGAGCTTGAAGAAAGATTAAATAATATTGAAGATGTTAAAGTAAGAAAAATGGAATTTTAAAATCCAGCGGTAACCCGCTGGATTTTTTCACTTTATAATTCCTGCTGAAATTTTAACATTTTTCTGATGTGTTTCATCCTTATTACCATCCTTGTGCCTAGTACTATTTAGAAAGTGTAAATCAAAGTGTCCTTCCATAGCATTTCCTTTAATGTAATCTAAATTCATACCTGCACCATATCCACCATTTCTCCAAGATGTATATTCTCCACCAGGCACATTTTCATTTCCTGCATGGGGCATACCTGCTTGACTAGCTGCTATCTTCCTTCCATCATACTCTACTATAACAGGTCGTTTTTCCCAATTAAAACTTCCACCCCAAATATCTTTCATAATTTTAGTATCTTCTTTTGTTAAAGTTTCACAATCAGCATGATTTGCACCTAATGTTCTTTTAGCCATAAATGTTTTTCCTGTATACAAATCTTTTATCTTTATTTTAGCTCCTATAGGAATAACATATTGTGCTGACTGCCACCAATCTAAGTACTCCCCATATTTTTCTCCTAATGTTTCAGTAACTGGAACATGATGTATAGGTATTTTTATTTCATCTCCAACATAAAGGATAGTATTTACAGGGGCATTGTTAGCTTTAAGTAGCTCTGAATACTGAATACCATACTCTTTACTTAATGACCAATAACTTTCTCCTCTTTTCACTATATGAGTTTCATATGTTACATAGCTTTCAGGCTGCTTAGGTATTTCTATAGTTTCCTTACTTGGAATTTTTAACTTTTGTCCTATATATATATATGAATTACTATCTAAATTATTAATACTAAGTAACTCAGTTAAAGAAACATCAAATTTATTACTAATTATCCAAGGAGTATCCCCCTTTTGTACAGTATAAAAATTTTCTTCATTCTCAGGGATATTTAATTTATCTCCAATATAAAGTATTGTATCTTTAGTAGCATCATTCGCTTTCATAAGTTCACTTGTTGATAAATCATATTTACTTGCTATTTTCCAAAAGGTATCACCTGATTTAACCTGATAAGTTGAAGCTAAAACTGAACTTCCTGTTCCTATAATAGATATTGCCAAAGCTCCTGTTATTATCTTTTTTGTTATTTTTTTCATTTGAATGAACATTCCTCCTTATATTTTTTCCCGCTCTATTTATAAATTCGTTTTTATCCTTTCACATCCTTTATGTAATTATAGGCATTTAAAGTAAATATTATATTAGTTATTAAAATATACTAAAATATAAAATTTGAAAAAGAAAACTATTAAGTGTAGAATTAAATTGAATAAAAAAAAGTAGGTGGTTTAATGAATTTACCAATAGATTTTATTAATAGAATGGAAAATATATTAAAGGACGAAATAAAGGATTTTACTGAAAGTTTTAATGATGAAACTCTTAAGGGTCTAAGAATTAACCCTTTAAAAATATCTAAAAAAAATTTTATTGATATTTCACCATTTAATTTAGAAGAAGTTCCTTGGTGTGATAAAGGTTTTTATATTAAAGATACTAACTTACGACCTGGTAAACATCCCTATTATCACTGTGGATTATATTATATACAAGAACCTAGTGCAATGATAGCAGTGGAAGCTCTTAATCCTAAACCTGGAGATAAGGTATTAGATTTATGTGCTGCTCCTGGAGGTAAATCAACACAAATAGCAGCTAAATTAAATAATAAAGGCCTTTTAGTCTCTAATGATATAAACCCAAAAAGAACAAAGGCACTTGAAAAAAACATGAAAATGTTTGGAGTGAAAAACTCAATTATAACAAATGAAAATCCTTTAAAGCTTTCAAATCACTTTGAAAATTATTTTGATAAAATATTAGTTGATGCTCCTTGCTCTGGAGAGGGAATGTTTAAAAGGGATAAAAAAGCTATTAAGGAGTGGAGTGAAAACACTTCAAAGAAATATGCTGATATCCAAAGAGGTATTTTAAAAAATGTTTCTAAAATGTTAAAACCAGAGGGAATATTAGTTTTTTCAACCTGTACCTTTTCTCCTAAAGAAAATGAAGGCACGATAAAATGGCTTTTAGAAAACTTTAATGAATTTGAATTAATTAATATTGATATTGATAATTTAGACAATGGGTTATCAGAAGCTATTAATGCTTCTAAAGACTTAGAAAAAACTAAAAGATTATGGCCCCATAAAATCAATGGTGATGGCCACTTTGTAGCAAAACTTATGAAAAAAGACTCTAAAAAAACTAAACCCTTAAAAAAATTTGAATCCAGTAAAAATATTAATATTGAACCCTTTATTGAATTTCAAGATAAATACTTAAATAAAAAACTAAAAGGAAAGTATAATTTAATAAATGATAGATTATACTTAATACCTAATAATTTCCCTAACATGAAAGGTTTAAGAATAGTTAATTCAGGACTTTTATTAGGTGAATTAAAAAGAAATAGATTTATTCCGAGTCAAGAACTCGCTATGGCTTTAGATAGTAAAGATGCAAAATATAACATTAATCTATCTAGTAAAGATTTAGATGCTTTAAAATACCTTAAGGGTGAAACCCTTATGATAAAGGATGAAAAGAGTTGGAAATTAGTCTGTATCGACGGTTATCCTGTAGGTTGGGGAAAACAAACTAAATCTTTTTTAAAAAACTATTATAATAAAAACTGGAGGATGAAATAAAAAAACCTAGGAATTATTTTAAATAATTCCTAGGCTTTTTTTATGCATTAGTTACTTTATCTAAATCTTCTACTTTTTTACCATAAACTTTTATTATTATAAAGGAAATGGCTAAACCAAGTATAATTGATACAACAGGTGGAATTTTAAATATAGCTGCAGGTAAATATCCAACTGCTAAGGCTATTATGGCCACTGTTAGTGAATAAGGTATTTGAGTTTTTACATGATCTATATGATCAGATGCTGATGCCATAGAACTCATAATAGTAGTATCTGATATAGGGGAGCAATGATCACCAAATACCGCCCCTGTAAATACTGAACCTATAGTAGCGTATAATAAAACTCCTGTATCTCCTCCACTTAATTGATATACTAAAGGAACAGCAATAGGCATTAATATTGCTGTTGTACCCCAAGATGTTCCTGTTGAAAAAGCAATTATACAACCTAATAAGAATACAGCCATAGGAATTATAGTAGCTGGAACTTTTCCTCCTAATATTCCTACTAAATACTTTGCTGTTCCTAAATCTTTACAAATACTTCCTATACTCCAAGCCATAACTAAAACCATTATAGCTATTACAAGGGATTTAGCCCCATCAATCCATGCTTCCATTGTTTCTTTAAATGTTAATATCTTTTGTGTAAGAACTAATATCATTGCAACTATACTTCCTGCAAATGAAGCCCACATCATAGCCACAGCTGCATTAGCACTTCCTATAACATCACGTATAACTGTAAATGCTAAAGGATTATCTTTTAATCTTTTTATTAATTCTACATCATCACCATTTAATACTGCCATACGTCCATTTACATATAAACCTATAATAACCATAACTACAACTGTTAAAACAGGGATTAATGCATTGTAGATTCTAAGCGGTATATCCTCTTTAATCTCCATATCTGTAAGTTCTTTTGATGCTAATGGAGTAGAGCCATCTTCAACAAGTTTTCCTGTTTTTCTCGCCCTTCTTTCTGCTTTTAACATAGGTCCAAAATCCCTACCAGTAAAAGCAATCATAAATACAAAACCAAGCATTATTATACTATAAAATCTAAAGGGTATAGATTGAATAAATGCAGAGTAAATATTAATTTCTACTCCTATGGATGAAAAAGCATCTCTTAATAATCCCATCTCATAAGCTATCCAAGTAGATATAAAAGCCATACTTGCCACAGGAGCTGCCGTTGCATCTGTTAAAAACGCTAGCTTTTCTCTAGATATACGTAACTTATCTGTTAAAGGTCTCATAGTAGTTCCTACTAATAACGTGTTTGAATAATCATCAAAAAATATTAAAAGTCCCATTGCCCAAGTGGATACCATAGCACTTTTAGCATTTTTAGCCTTCCGTCCTAACCATTCAGCTATTGCTTTTGCTCCACCGGATTTTGCTACCACTCCAATCATTCCACCTAAAGCTATATCAAATACTATAATTCCTGCATTCCATGGACTTGCAACCGATCCAGCTATATATTGTTCTATTGTTTTTGCAAAGCCTGTAATTGGATTTTTATATATTATCGTAGCTCCCACAAAAACTGCTGCAAATAATGATGGTAATACTTGCTTTGTTTTAAATGCAAGTACTATTGCCACTAATGGTGGTAATAATGACCAAATACCATAATGTTCTATCACTGTTTCCATATAACCCCTCCCTTTTTTTATATTTTAAAAAAAGACTTTCATTTTGCCTCAAAATGATTCAAAAAAGAGGAGTAATTTTTGAAATTTTTAGAAAATTCTATTATTAAGCTTATTTCATTCTACTTTGTATAAGTAATGATTCAATGAATTTAGTTATGTTAACTGATCCTCTTAAATCACCCTTGCCTCTTATATAATCCATTTCTTTTTTTACACTTTCAAAATCAAATAAAGTATTTGAATACTTTACAAAATAATCATTCATATAATCTTCTATTCCCGCATTTGCTATATTTATTAATCCGATATTTATAGCTCTTCTCATTCTTTGTTTTATAGTTTTTGGTTTATACCCTAAATCTAAACAAACATTTTTTATAGATAACGGTTCATATAATTTATTATTTATTATATATTTACATATACTAATTATGTCATAGGAACCTTTTTCTCCTAATATTCCAATTTGACTTAGTATTAATTTTATACAATCTATTTGTTCTTTGTTATCATTTGGCTTTTTTATCTCTTTTTCTATACTAATCATATCTTTAATCTTTTTTATTATTGCAGCCATTTCAACTTTTTCTTTAACCATTTTGATTGCATTTTCTATCTCTAATATATTTATAGGCTTACTAACAAAATATTCTATCCCAGAATCATAGGAATCTTTTATCATTTCTTCATCGGATACCTGTGATATTATAATACAGTAAATATTTTTATATTTCCTATGAACTTCTTTAACGACACTCGCCCCATCTTTATTAGGCATTAAATAATCAATTATTAAAATATCTGGATTACATTCTTCTATTTCATCTAATACAGTTTCTCCGTCATAGGAAAACCCAACAACCATACCTAATTGTTTTTTATTAATAATGTTTTTAAGTATTTTTACAATATTAGTATCATCATCTGCTATGTATATTTTAAGCATAATTCCCCTCCAAATGTGACTTGCTAATATTTATTTTAAAGGTTGTCCCTTTTTTTGTTTCAGAATATATATTGATCTTTCCTTTAAAATGATCTTCAACTATACCTTTTACTAAGGTTAAGCCTAAACCTCTATTAATGTCACCAGTATTTATATCAAATTTAGTAGAAAAACCAGGGTTAAATATATATTCTATATCGCTTTTTTCAATACCTATACCATTATCCATTATACTAAATATTACTTGCATTTTAGCTTGTTTAATTTCTAATATTATTTTAGAATCATTCTTTTTACATGCCTCAATACTATTATTAACTAAATTTCTAAGTACAGACATTAAATAATAATGATCCTTTATATACATGTTAAAATTAACATCTATTTTAAAAACAATATTAAGATTATTATTATTTATATATTCTATAGTGTTAGCTTCTAAAATTTTAGTTAAATCCTTTAATTCTATTTTTGATGTATCATATTTTTCAAAAGGGATTTCTTCTAGTCCTTTAATAACTCTTATATAATCTTTTTTAATTTCATGTATATCCTTTGAAATATCTATAGTTATATTTTTTAATTCTTTCGATGTATTTTCCTTTATAGCTAACTTATGAGCCTTAAAGCTTTTGCTCATAATTTTTTCTATCTGGGTCATGTTTTTACTAATGAAATATATTTCACTTTTAAATTTTGAAGTTATATTCATAAGTTGTCTATACCTTATTTCATGTTCTTGTTTTTCTAAAAAAGCTTTATATCTTTCTATTATAATAATACAAGTTATTACTATTAAACTTCTTACAAATGCTATAACTAAAAGCCATTTTATTATATTTAGTTCTAAACCTGAGATTTTTGTTCTAACCCCTATCTCTACTAAATTAGATATAAAATCACTTAAAAACACCGCATTAAAAAAACTTTTGAAATCCTTATTTTTTTTAATCGAATACATGTAATAAAAAACAAAACCATAAGTAGCATAAAAAAATATGTCAGGAGCTATAATATAAAAAGATTTAATCAAAGTATTATTATAGTAAATATTTTTTATTAAACCTCTAAACCCTGGTGAAATTATAGCTACAATACTACAAGTTGAAATTGGATTTATATTTTTATACTTATATAGTAAAATAGGTAACATAATTACAGCTAAAGTGATTATAAAACCATCAACTAAAAAATTTAAATAAAAAAGTGAACCAATAGCAACTAAAAAAGCCACTAAAAACATTTTCTTTAATTGTTTTTTCATAAACCTCGTCCCCATTTTTATTAGCTAAATGTTAATTTAATCTAATACTTTCTCCGGCTCTTCATATATCCCACCAAACAACTCAACCTTGACATTATCAATTCTTTGATCTTTTAATGGTCTATCTCTAAAATCAGTTTCTACAGTGGCTATTTTATCAACATTTTCTAATCCTTCAATTACTTTTCCAAATGCAGCATATTTACCATCTAAATGTGGTGACTCTTTATGTATTATAAAAAATTGTGACCCAGCTGAATCAGGTTCTTGAGTTCTAGCCATAGATATGACACCCTTAGTATGCTTTAAATCATTATCTACACCATTTTCTTTAAATTCTCCCTTTATTGAATACCCAGGACCGCCTGAACCTATTCCCTCTGGACAACCTCCTTGAATCATAAATCCCTTTATAACCCTATGAAATATCACCCCATCATAGAAACCTTTGCTAGCAAGGTCTAAAAAGTTATTAACAGTATTAGGAGCTTTCTTAGGATATAATTCTAATTTAATACTATCCCCGTTTTCCATTTTTATTGTTATCTCTGGTTTTTTCATAATTATCATCCTTTCTTATTCTATTAATTTTGTCTCAACCCATATCTTTAATATGTCTGTTAGAAATATTTTTTTTACTGATATTTTGTATTCTTTATCATTAACCCTCATTAACCTATTATCCACTATTTGACTAAGAATATCAATATCAATATTTTTTACTTCTTTCCCTATTAACATATTATATTTTTCCTTTAAATACTTTTCTAGTTCTATTTTATCTATATCATCACCTTCTGTGATAATTATAATTTCTATACTTTTTAGTATAAACCTTCTTTTATTTATAGATTCTTCTAATTTAGCTAATCTTACTTCTTTATCTTCTATTACATTTTTCAAATATTCAATTTCTTGATGATATTTATCTATTCTATAACTTACAAATACACTTAAACTGGCCACCCCTATAATCATACCTAAAATTATTCCAGTTGTTATTGATAAAAAATATTTAAAAGCTTTACTTAACTTAACCATAATTTTGAACACCTTTTTAATAATTTAAGCAATACACAAGCTAAGTTTGCTCCTACTAAAGCTGCAAAAATATATAACAATTGCTTTAACACAGATTTAATTTCTCCTTTTAATAATCCCCTTTCTATAACTTGAAAAGAAGAAAAAGTTCCCCCTAAAGCTACAGCTACAGCCCATATTTTTATAGACCTTGAAACATCTAACATAGTTTTTAATGGAGGATGGTTAGTTATTAAAGCACCAATTGCTGCAAAGGACGCCCCTCCAATTATTACACCAAAAGCTATTAAAAAGTTATATAAAAAATTAGTTATAAATGAAATCATATGATCACCTTTTATTATATTTACTTTATAATTATGATTAAATAATTGTATATATCACTAACTTTAGAATAAGAAAAACCTCCCTGATGTAGGAAGGTTTTTAATATTCTTCATTTTCATAACTCATAACTTCTTTTATAGCCTTTTTTATTATATTATAATCAAATCCTCTATATGCTAAATACCTTGTTAACTTTTGATATATTTTCCTTTTATCTGTATCCTTAACTTTTCTATACTTTTTCTTAGCAAAATATAATGCATTTTCATATTCATCTTCACTATCTACTTCTTCGTTTAGAACCCTATCTATTATTTGCTTATCAATTTTTTTATTTTTAAGATTATATCTTATTCTTTTTTTTCCATATTTTTTGATATTTTTTTTATCCCTTGTTATACTCCTTGCCATTTCTTCATCATTTATAAAACTATACTTTTTTAAGTGGATAATTACTCTATCTATTATGTAATCTTCATACCCTTTCTTTGATAGTTTATCCCTTAGTATGCTCTCACTTTGCATTGCCATATTAAGTATCTGATATGCTTTGTTTTTCGCTTTAAAAAAAGTCTCTTCTTCTATTAAATCTTTTAACTTATCTTTATCAACTGTGTTATCTTTTTTAATTTTTAAATTAAAAACTATCTCTTTGCTAGTTCCTATAAAAAATTCATTATTAATATAAATATTTACTCTTTCTTTATTATTCTTCTGTTGCTCTATTTTAGTTACTTTATTCATTTAATTCATCCTTTAAAAAATCATATTCCCCTTTATAAAGGTAAGTATGTTTGTATAGTTATAAATAACGTATACAACTGCTGCTACTAAACCTAATTCTAATACTACTAAAACTAATTTTTTGGCTACTTTAAATAATAATACCGCCATTAGTATAAGAACTGAAAATTTTATTAAATTACTCTCAAGACAATTAATAAAACCAAGTCTTAAAAACATAGTTTCGCCTCCTAAAGGAGTTTTTTTTACATATTTTAATATATCACTCTATATAAATAATATACCAAAATAAAGTGATTTTCAACACAATAAGGGTAGTTTCCTACCCTTATTCATTAGTTGATAAATCAGATAATTCAATCTCTATATTTTTTATATTATTTCCTTTATTTTTTAGAACTCCTTTAGTATCATACTCTTGTGTTTTATATTTATCATTTTTAGTTGGTAAAGTTATTATAAATTCACTTCCTTTATTTACTTCACTATTAATTTCAATACTACCACCATGCATTTCAACTAAAGATTTTACTAAACTAAGTCCTATTCCACTACCTTGATGACTTCTTGTTAAGTCATTATCTGATTGTTTGAACCTTTCAAATATCGCCTTTTGCTTATCTTTAGGAATACCTATTCCATTATCCTTTATTGATATTTTTATACTATCCTTTTGATCTTTCATATCTACCCAAATTGATCCACCCTCAGGTGTGAATTTAATTGCATTTGATATTATATTTAAAACAATACGTTCAATTTCAACTATGTCACAATCTATTATTTTTTCATCTACATTACTATTAAAATATATATTTAATTTTTCTTGTTCTATATAACCTTTCATAGAATCTACAATATCCCTTACTAGATATACTATATCCTTTTTTTCTATACTTAATTTAAAGTCTCCAGATTTCATTTTCGTTGAATCAATAAGATTATTAACTGTTTTTAATAAACGATAGCTATTTCTTTTTATAACCTTAGTATGCTTTTTAATTCTATCGGTTGCTTTATCTGTTTTACTTTTTGCTTGTAAATTAATTAATTGTATTGCCCCTAATATTACATTTATTGGAGTCTTTAATTCATGGGATAGTGTTACAAAAAAGTTACGTTGAAATTCTTCATCCTTAACTATCTTTTCATATAGTTGTTTATTTTCTTTAAGTTTTTCCTTTAATTCTCCTTCTATTTTCCTACGTTCCTTAATTTCATTTAATAATTCTTTATTAGTATTATCAAGTTCACAAGTTCTTTCTTTAACCTTATTTTCAAGTATATTAACATAATTAAATACAAAATAAATTATAAGTAAGAATATTAAAAAGTAAAGTACAAATGCCCACCATCTTTTCCAGGGAGGCTTTTCTATGCTTATATTTACCTTTGCTATATCCTCACTCCATATTCCATTACTATTACTTCCTTTAACTTTAAATACATAATCTCCACCCTCAAGATTTGTATAGCTAGCGTAATGTCTTGTTCCTGAATATTTCCATTCTTTATCAAAACCTTCTAGTTTATATGCATATCTGTTCTTTCTAGGATTTAAATAATCTAGTGTTACAAAATTAAAGGCAATATAATCATCAGTATATTCTAAATTAATTTTATTCTTTAAATTAACTTCTTTACCTAATACATTAATACTACTTATATTTATTTGAGGTTTATTTTGTCTTTGTTCAATATCCTTAGGGAAAAAACTATTAAATCCATTTACTCCTCCAAAAAACATTTCTCCAGTATTGCTTTTATAAAAGGCATTTACATTAAATTCTTTATTTTGTAATCCGTTAGATACTCCATAATTTTTAAATTCTTCTGTTTTTATATTAAACTTTGATAAACCATTATTAGTACTTAACCATAAATTATTATTTTCATCCTCTAAAATTCCATAAATATAGTTATTTGACAGACCATTATCTTCTGTATATAACTTAAAACTCTCATCTTTAGGATTAAATCTATTTAGCCCATTGTTAGTAGCTATCCATAAATAGCCATTATCATCTTCGTGAATACATTTTATACTATTATGACTTATTGTATTTGAATTTTCAGGGTCATTTTCATAATGAGTAAATTCTTTTGTTTCTTTATTAAATTTATTTAACCCTCCAAAAACAGTTCCTAGCCATAGGTTTCCTTTAGTATCTTCATAAATATATCTTACATAGTCATCACTTAAACCAAAGGGTTCTTTACCTTCCCCATAGTGGGTAAAGGTTTCTTTATCTTTATTAAACTTATCTAAACCTTCCCTTGTAGCTATCCATAAATTATTGTTACTATCTTCAAATATGTACTTTACTCTATTATCAACTATAGTGCTTTTGTCATTTTTATTATGTAGATATCTTTTAAAATTTTCTTTTTCTTTATTAAATTTATTAAGACCTCTATCTGTTGCAACCCACAAAGTATTAGTGCTATCTTTAAATATATGAGTAACCTTATTTGAACTTAAAGTATTAGAATCTGATTTATCATAGGAATAATATTTAAACTCTCCAGTTGATCTATTAAATCTATTAAGTCCTCCACTAGAGGTTCCTATCCATAATATATTTTCTTTATCCTCATATAAAGAAAATATCATATTATCATTTAATGTATTTACCTTATCTTTTTCAGTTTTATAGTGACTAAATTCAGGATTTGGGTTAAATTTACTTATACCTCCATATGTTCCAACCCATATTATACCTGATGAATCCTCTTTTATTTCTAATACATCATTATTTATTATACTATGGGAATCATTTGCATTATGTAAATAACTTATAAAACCATCATTTTTTCTATCATATTTATTTAGTCCGCCACCATCTGTACCTATCCATAAATTATTATTAGTATCTTCATATATAGTTTGAATTTTATTTGCTTTAATTGAATTTTTATCATTAGGGTCATTTTTATACCTTTTAAACTCTTCAGTTTTTCTATTAAATTTATTTAGTCCATTTCTTGTTCCTATCCAAAGTGTATTTGTACTATCTTCATATATTTGATAAATTACATTATTACTTAAAGTATCTTTATCTAAAGGATTACTAAAAAATCTTTTTATCTTTCCTGTTTTAGGATTGTATCTATTTAACCCCTTTTCAGTTCCTATCCAAAATATACCATTACTATCTTGATATAATGAATATACACTGTTACAACTAATAGAATTTTTATCATTAGGGTCATTTCTATAATGAATAAATTTATCATTTTCTTCATCATATATATCAATACCATTTTCAGTTGCTAACCAAAGTCTTCCTGATTTGTCAGTTAAAATCTCATTTATAACATCACTACTTATACTATTATCATCTTCTTTATCATGCCTATATTGAGTGAAACTATCAGTTTTATAGCTATATTTATTTAATCCATTATATGTACCTATCCATAAGTTATTATTACTTCCTTCATGTATCGCAGTAACTCCATTATTAGTTAGTGTTTCTTCATCAAAGGGAGTGTTTTTATAGGTTTTAAATTCATAACCATCATATTTATTTAATCCATCATATGTACCAAACCACAAATAGCCTTTACTATCTTGTAATATCTCAAATACTGACCCTTGACTTAAACCATCTTCAACTGTAATATTATTAAATCTTATACTATGATTATCTGCATATACCTTTATAGGTGATAGAAAAATAATTATAGCTAAAATAATAAAATGAAAAATACTTTTTCTTTTAATGAAAATCACCTCTTTTGTAAATATTTTGATTTTTTAATAACAATGCCATTTACATTTTCTCATTAATAAGAAAAATAATCAATATCTTTGACGAATTTTGTATTATTTTGTTTAATTTTTTTGATTTTAACTAATTAGGTATTTAAAAAACATAAAAATATAGGGAGATCTAAAATAGATCTCCCTATATACTTTCTTATTTATTTTTCCCTATGCTAAAGCAGATAATACTGTGGAGCGTAATATTGTTCCGATTAGTTTTCCTTCTTCATTAGTAACTGCAATAGGATATTTGCTTTTAACTGCTTTATATATTAAATCCTGTATATAATCTTCAGGATTTGCTTTATTAAAATCATTATCAATAACTTCTTTAATAGTTTTATTTTCCTTTATTCCTTCTATGGCTTCATCTATTGTAACAATTCCTTTTACAATTCTATTACCATCAACTACAAAAATACTTGACCTACCATCTGCTTTCATCTCTTTTACTGCAACCTTTAATCCATTTTTTATAAAGGCTACATCCCTAGGCTTATTCATTATATGTTTTGCCTGAAAAACCTTAGATCTATCTATATCTTGGACGAAATCTTCTATATATTTAGTAGCTGGTTTTGATAATATATCATCTGGAGTTCCTACTTGTACAACTTCTCCATCCTTCATCACAGCTACACGGTCTCCTAATTTAAATGCCTCATTCACATCGTGGGTAATAAAAATAATAGTCTTTTTTAACTTTGCCTGTAAATCTATAAGTTCTAATTGCATTTCCCTTCGTATTAGAGGATCTAATGCACTAAAGGGTTCATCCATTAGTAATATATCTGGATCATTTGCTAATGCCCTCGCTAGACCTACACGTTGTTGCATACCTCCACTTAACTGATGAAGCATTTGATTTTCCCAACCTTTAAGTCCTACTGTTTTTATTGTTTCTTTAGCTATATCTTGTCTCTTATTTTTATCAATCTTTTTTATCTCTAAACCATATTCCACATTTTCTAAAACACTTCTATGATTAAATAACCCAAAATGTTGAAATACCATTGCCATTTTTTTCTGTCTAAATTCTCTTAATTTTTTCTTATCATACTTAACTATATTTTCTCCATCTACATATAACTCTCCCTTAGTAGGTTCATGAAGTAAATTAAAACATCTAATTAACGTTGACTTACCACTGCCTGATAAGCCCATGATTACAAATGTTTCACCTTCCTTTACCTCTAAAGAAACATTGTTAACTCCAACTGTATGATTAGTTTCTTTTAATATTTCATCCTTACTTAATCCTTCATCTAATTTTTTTATTATTTTTTTAGGTTTTTTCCCAAATATCTTAGTAATATTTTTCGCTTTAAGTTTTATACTCATTTTTCACACCTACACTTTTTATTCTGGATATTTAAATTTGTCAGCAGCACTTTGAGTTATTCTATCTATAATTATCGCTAATATAACGATACTAACTCCAGCTTCAAATCCCATTGCTATATCTATTCTATTAATAGCAGTTAATACGTTTATACCTAATCCTTTAGCACCTATCATAGATGAAATTACAACCATTGCCATTGCCATCATTGTTGTCTGGTTTATTCCTGCCATTATTGTAGGCATAGCTTGGGGTAATTCAACTTTAACTAAAGTCTGCATAGGAGATGAACCAAAGGATTTAGCTGCTTCTAAAACTTCCTTTGGAACCCTTCTAATTGCTAAATTAGTAAGTCTAATAACCGGTGGTACTGAATATATAGTTGTAGCGAAAACAGCTGGTACAGTACCTAGGTCAAAAAACATTATAGCTGGAATTAGATAAACAAAACTTGGCATTGTCTGCATTGCATCGAGTAGCGGTTTTATAATAACTTCTAATCTATCACTATATGCCATTACTATTCCTATAGGTATACCTACAAGCAAAGAAATTACAACTGAAGTTAATACAACCGCTAGGGTTAATATCATCATTTCCCATAAGCCAAAGGCTCCTATTAAAAATATTAAAAATCCATAAAATACCCCTGACTTTACATTTCTAACCTTAGTAGCTAATAAAACTACTCCTACAATAATTAACCACCAAGGTATAAATAATAATATATCTTGAACATTCATTAAAAACCATAATATCCCTGATTTAATTGCATCGAAAAATCCACTAAAATCTTCTCTTAACCACTCTATAAAAATTTCTACATATATACCTAATTTAATCCGTATTGCTTCTGGGAATTCTCTCATTTTAATACCTCACTTCAATATCTATTTAATTACTGCTTTTACCTTTTGTTTAACTTCATCTGATACCCAATTACCCCACACATCTTCTTTTTCCTTTAAAAACCAAATTGCTGCTTCTTCCACAGATGCTTCATTATTTTGCATATATGCTAATATTTCACTTGTAAGTTTACTGTTTGTTTTATAATTTCTTAAAAACTCAACCACATCTTCAGCTTCATTTGGAAGATCTTTATTAACAACAACTGTTACATCACAAGGTTTAAATTCACAAGCATATCCATTATTCCATAATTCATCGCTATATTCTTTATCTTCTAAAAGAGTAATATCATATTTACCACTTACCCATGTAGGAGTCCAGTAATATCCTACCCATGGTTCTCCCTTTTCTATAGCTGCTGCTAACGATGCAGCTAGTGACGTACCTGAACCTGGACTGAAATAATTAAAAGTTTCATTAAGACCATAATTTTTTACTTTTGCTTGTAAAATTTCATCCACTGCCCAACCTGTAGGAGCACCATAAATTCTTCCCTTATCAGGATCCTCTTCATCTTTAAATAATTCAGGATATTTTTTTAAGTCCTGTATTGTTTTTAAATTAGGTGCTATAGGCTCTATTCCTCTTTCCTTATCACCTTCTATTACGTAAGTAGGCACAAATAACCCTTGGGTATTATCATCAAAATTTGTAGATAACTCTATTACTTCTTTCTTATCTAAAGCTTCATTGTAATCTTCTATTAAGTTATCTGTCCATAATTCCATGTATATATCTATATCTCCATTTCTTAATCCAGTAAATGTTATTGGTGTAGATCCTGGTTTAACTTCTGTCGGATACCCAAAACCTTCCTCTATAATAGTTTGAGCTATACTATTATGGACCTTCACACTGTCCCATCCTGGATCTGCAAATACTAAAGTTTCTTTTTCAGTTTTATTTTCATTTCCTCCACATCCTACTAACCCTACAATAAATACACAAGATAATATCACTGCTAATACTTTACTAATTTTTTTACTAAATATGATCATTAATTTTTCCTCCTTTATTTTCCTATAACAAACCTACTTAATATAAAGTGGGTTATTTAAAATACTATTTTGTGTGACAACTTGTTTTCTTTGTTAAGTTGTCAGTACTTTTTATAGTATATACTTAAACTTTTTATATGTCAAGTCTACACATCGCTAAACTTATAAGTTGTTATGTTTGATATAACATAGATGCTCACCCAAAACGTTTGCATCTGTTTTTAGCAAAAAAAAAGAAGATTAGTAAACTAATCTTCAATAAAATTTCTTACCCTTTCATAACTTCCTTTATTCCCTATAAATAAAATTGTATCTCCCTTTTTAAAATGCAAATCCGGTCCAGGAGAAAATAGCAAATCACCGCCTCTACTAACGCCTATGATAGTAGCTTTTGTATTTTGCCAAAACCTAGTTTCATTAATACTTTTACCAATTATATTGCTATTATTATTAATCTTTACTTCATATGGATAAACCAATCCGATATGTCTTAACTGTAGAGAATATTCAATAATAGCCTCTGTATTTTCATCAATTCTTTGTTCAATTTCTCGTCTTTTTTTTATTAATTTTTCATTTTCTTTTCTTAAATTTAAAATATTTTCCCTTGTTTCGTGTCTTTTTATATAAACATTAGCATTTCTTCTTGACTTAATAACAATACCTTTTTTATTAAATATTTCTACTGCCCCTACTTCATTTAATAATTCCATAGCTCTTCTAATAGTTTCAGGGGATACATTATATCTACCTGCTAGAGTAGATCTTCCACTTACCTTTTCACCTTCTTTAAAATCTCCATTATATATTCTATAGGCTATATCTAAAGCAATTTTTTCATATTTAGGCGTTTTTTTCTTTTTTCCCATAAAATCCTTCCCTTTTTATTATTATATTATCAGTTTTTATAAAATTTAACAATAAAAAAGAACTATCACAAAAAATCATGATAGTCCCATTGTTTATATTATTTATTTGGAATCCATTCATTAACTACTTCTTCGTTATTTTTAACAAACTCTTCTGCAGCTTTTTTAGGGTCTTTACCATTTTGAATAGTTAACATTACTGAACTTAGTTGTTCAGTTGTAACTTGATAGTTTTCTAAAAATGAAGCTACTTCAGGTAAATCTTTTTTAATATTTGGTCTTCCCATACTCTTAATATATTCTCCATCACCCATTGTTAAGTCTGGATCTTTTAAGAATTTCAAATCATATTTTGCCCACTTCCAATGTGGTTTCCAACCTGTTACTGCAACCCATTCTTCTTTCTCTATAGCTCTTCCTAATTCAGCAGTCATAGCAGGTCCACTACTTTCTTCTAAATCCCAATCTTCTAGACCATAATTAGGCATTGTTTTATCCTTTACAACTATCATTTCTGCTGCTCCTGGGTCTATACCTACTATTCTTTTATCAAACTTATCTGGGTAATCTTTCATTTCAGCTATACTATCTATAGTTACATATTTAGGTACAACTAAACCTATTTGAGCATGTAGATAGTTATTATTTAATTCTACTAATTTATCTCCATGTTTTTCCCAATAGTTTTTATCAGTATCAGGTAACCAAGAACATACAAATGCATCAATTTCTCCATCTGCAGTTGCTTGATACATTCCTCCTGTTTGAAGTACTGAAAGTTCTACATTATATCCCATTTTCTCTTCTAAAACTTCTTCTACTATATGTGTTGATGCTTCTGCTGAAGCCCATTGTACATATCCTATTTTCACTGTTCCTTTTTCACTTTCTTTTTCTTCAGTCTTTTGTCCTTCTAACATCCCACACCCTACAATGGAGAAAATTAAAACTACTGTAAATGCTAGAATAATACTATTTTTAAATTTAATAATAAATCCCTCCTTAAAATTTTAAGCTTTTTTTCTTTGTGTAATTGTTCCTAAACTACTTGTGATTCTATCTAGAATAATAGCTAAAATAACAACACTTAATCCTGCTTCAAATCCGATACCAATATCATTTCTTTGGATTCCATTTAATACATCACTACCTAAACCTTTAGTACCTATCATTGAAGCAACAACTACCATTGAAAGTGACATCATAATAGTTTGATTTATTCCAGCCATTATTGATGGTAATGCTAAGGGTAATTTTATCTTATATAACATTTGAAAAGGTGTTAATCCAAAGGAATCTCCAACTTCTTCTAATTCTTCTGGTACCTGTTTAAGACCTAACTTAGTAAGTCTTATCGCAGGTGGCATAGAAAATACAACTGTTGATATTACTCCTGGTACATCTCCTATACCAAAAAACATTACTGCTGGTATTAAGTACACAAAGGGCGGCATTGTTTGCATAAAATCTAAAATAGGCGTTGCTATTCTATCTAATCTCTTTCTTTTACTAATTAATACTCCTATAGGAATACCTATAATTAAAGATATCAACGTAGCCACTATAACTAATACAAATGTTTTTACAAAAGATTGCCATAATCCCATACCAAATATCAAAAATAAACTAATTACTGTAAATAAAGCTACTTTTTTATTTGCTAAAAACCAAGCTATTACTGATAGTAGTATTATGAAGAAAAGAGGTGGAATCATTAATAAAAAATCTCCTGTTCCTTCCATAAAACCACCTAATATATTTGCTATACCATCAAATATTGGCTCAAAATTACTTAATAGAAATTGTATAAAACTCTCAACAGATTCACCTATAGGTAATTCCATTATTAATCATCCTCTCCTGCTAAATTACTTAGCACTGTTCCCTTTACTATTATGCCTAATAAATTATTATCCTTATCAACAACAGGTAAAGGAACATCTAAATCTGCCATATCTTTAAATAATTCATCTAACGTTTCATCAGGTTTTGCAGTCTTTGTATTTTCAATTAAATCTTTAATATCTTTCTTAGAATCAATTAAATTTTCTAATCTAATTATACCTCTATATTTTCTTTTACCCTTAACAGCAAACATACTTGAAAGTCCATTTCGTTTCATTTTATATTTAGCTGTTTTTATTCCATCATTTTCATATAAAAGCTCTTCAGGTTTTATCATTATATCTTCAGCTGTTAGTATCTGTGATCTATTTACATTTTGAACAAATTCCCTTACATAATCATTCTTTGCATCAGTTAAAATTTCTTCAGCCGTTCCTACCTGAACAACCTCTCCATCTTTCATAATTGCAATTCTATCCCCTAATTTTAAAGCTTCATCTAAATCGTGGGTGATAAAAACAATTGTCTTATTTAATTCTTCGTATAGATCTAGTAATTGATCTTGCATTTCACGCTTTATTAATGGATCAAGTGCACTAAAGGGCTCGTCCATAAGTAAAATATCAGGATCTACTGCTAAAGCTCTAGCTAGTCCTACTCTTTGCTGCATACCTCCACTTAATTCATCGGGATATTTATCTTCCCATCCCTTTAATCCTACTTTTTCTAAAGCATCTAATGATTTTTCTTTTCTATTTTCTTCTGTTATATCATCATGTACTTCTAAACCAAATTCAGTATTCTCAAGTATTGTTCTTTGAGGAAAAAGTGCAAAATTTTGAAATACCATTCCAAATTTATGCTTTCTTACATCCCTTAATTCTTTCTTATCTAAACTAGTAATATTACTATCTCCTAGCATAACCTCTCCAGATGTTGGTTCTATTAATCTGTTTAAACATCTTAAAAGTGTTGATTTACCACTTCCGGATAAACCCATTATTACAAATATTTCATTTGCATTAATGTCAAAACTTACATTATTAACTCCTACTGTTAAGCCAGTTTCAGCTAATATTTCATCCTTTGTGTAACCTTTTTTTAGTAATTTCAATCCCCGTTTTGGATTGTCTCCGAAAATTTTCACTAAATTTTTTACTTGAATCTTTTCCATTTACTTGCCTCCTAAAGATTCTTTAAGTACTAAATTAAAAGTTTAAATATCTTTTTTTCTTCTTATTTTAGTATGTACATTTTAGTATTTCATATTTGCATACGTTTTATTTTTTTTATTAATCTTCTTTATAATTATCTATTAAATATAATTTTATACACAAAAAAACTGCCAGGTTTTACCCTGACAGTTATAACTTTTTCTATTTATTTGGAATCCATTTATTAACTGCTTCTTCATTATTTTTAACAAACTCTTCTGCAGCTTTTTTAGGATCTTTACCATTTTGAATAGCTAACATTACTGAACCTAATTGTTCTGTAGTAACTTGATAAGTTTCTAAAAATGAAGCTACCTCAGGTAAATCTTTTTTAATATTAGGTCTTCCCATACTCTTAATATATTCGCCTTCTCCCATCGTTAGGTCTGGATCTTTTAAGAATTTAAGATCCCATTTAGACCATTTCCAATGTGGTTTCCAACCTGTTACTGCAACCCATTCTTTATCTTTTATAGATCGTCCAAGTTCGGCTGTCATAGCAGGTCCACTACTTTCTTCTAAGTCCCAATCTTCTATACCATAATTAGGCATAGTTTTATCCTTTATAACTATCATTTGTGCTGCTCCTGGGTCTATACCTACTATTCTTTTATCAAATTTGTCAGCATGATCTTTCATTTCAGCTATACTATCTATAGTTACATATTCAGGTACAACTATACCTATTTGTGCATGTAAATAGTTATTATTTAATTCAACTAACTTATCTCCATGTTTTTCCCAATAATTTTTATCAGTATCAGGTAACCAAGAACATACAAATGCATCAATCTCTCCATCTGTAGTTGCTTGATACATTCCTCCTGTTTGAAGTACTGAAAGTTCTACATTATATCCCATTTTCTCTTCTAAAACTTCTTCTACTATATGTGTTGATGCTTCTGCTGAAGCCCATTGTACATATCCTATTTTCACTGTTCCTTTTTCACTTTCTTTTTCTTCAGTCTTTTGTCCTTCTAACATCCCACACCCTACAATGGAGAAAATTAAAACTACTGTAAATGCTAGAATAATACTATTTTTAAATTTAATAATAAATCCCTCCTTAAAATTTTAAGCTTTTTTTCTTTGTGTAATTGTTCCTAAACTACTTGTGATTCTATCTAGAATAATAGCTAAAATAACAACACTTAATCCTGCTTCAAATCCGATACCAATATCATTTCTTTGGATTCCATTTAATACATCACTACCTAAACCTTTAGTACCTATCATTGAAGCAACAACTACCATTGAAAGTGACATCATAATGGTTTGATTTATTCCAGCCATTATTGATGGTAATGCTAAAGGTAATTTTATCTTATATAACATTTGAAAAGGTGTTAATCCAAAGGAATCTCCTACCTCTTCTAATTCTTCCGGTACTTGATTAAGTCCAAGTTTTGTAAGTCTTATTGCAGGTGGCATAGAGAATACAACTGTTGATATTACTCCTGGCACATCTCCTATACCAAAAAACATTACTGCTGGTATTAAGTATACAAAGGGCGGCATTGTTTGCATAAAATCTAAAACAGGTGTAACTATTCTATCTAATCTCTTTCTTTTACTACTTAATACCCCCATAGGAATACCTATAATTAAAGATATCAACGTCGCCACTATAACTAATACAAATGTTTTTACAAAAGATTGCCATAATCCCATACCAAATACTAAAAACAAACTAGCTACTGTAAATAAAGCTACTTTTTTATTTGCTAAAAACCAAGCCATTCCTGATAGTAGTATTATGAAGAAAAGAGGTGGAATCATTAATAAAAAATCACCCGTTCCTTCCATAAAACCACCTAATATATTTGCTATACCATCAAATATTGGCTCAAAGTTATTTAATAAAAACTGAATAAAATTTTCAACGGATTCACCTATAGGTAATTCCATTATTAATCATCCTCCCCTGCTAAATTACTTAGAACTGTTCCTTTTACTATTATACCTAATAAATTATTTTCCTCATCAACAACAGGTAAAGGAACATCTAAATCTGCCATATCTCCAAATAATTCATCTAACGTTTCATCAGGTCTTGCAGTCTTTGTATTTTCAATTAAATCTTTAATATCTTTCTTTTCTTTCTTAGCATCAATTAGATTTTCTAATCTAATAATACCTCTATATTTTCTTTTACCTTTAACAGCAAACATACTTGAAAGTCCATTTCGTTTCATTTTATATTTAGCTGTTTTTATTCCATCATTTTCATATAAAAGCTCTTCAGGTTTTATCATTATATCTTCAGCTGTTAGTATCTGTGATCTATTTACATTTTGAACAAATTCCCTTACATAATCATTCTTTGCATCAGTTAAAATTTCTTCAGCCGTTCCTACCTGAACAACCTCTCCATCTTTCATAATTGCAATTCTATCCCCTAATTTTAAAGCTTCATCTAAATCGTGGGTGATAAAAACAATTGTCTTATTTAATTCTTCGTATAGATCTAGTAATTGATCTTGCATTTCACGCTTTATTAATGGATCAAGTGCACTAAAGGGCTCGTCCATAAGTAAAATATCAGGATCTACTGCTAAAGCTCTAGCTAGTCCTACTCTTTGCTGCATACCTCCACTTAATTCATCGGGATATTTATCTTCCCATCCCTTTAATCCTACTTTTTCTAAAGCATCTAATGATTTTTCTTTTCTATTTTCTTCTGTTATATCATCATGTACTTCTAAACCAAATTCAGTATTCTCAAGTATTGTTCTTTGAGGAAAAAGTGCAAAATTTTGAAATACCATTCCAAATTTATGCTTTCTTACATCCCTTAATTCTTTCTTATCTAAACTAGTAATATTACTATCTCCTAGCATAACCTCTCCAGATGTTGGTTCTATTAATCTGTTTAAACATCTTAAAAGTGTTGATTTACCACTTCCGGATAAACCCATTATTACAAATATTTCATTTGCATTAATATCAAAACTTACATCATTAACTCCTACTGTTAAGCCAGTTTCAGCTAATATTTGTTCCTTTGTGTGACCTTTTTCAAGTAATTTTAATCCCCGCTTTGGGTTGTCTCCAAAAATTTTCACTAAATTTTTTACTTGAATCTTTTCCATTTACTTGCCTCCTAGAAAAAAGTTTTATAACATAAAAAATCTTTAGGTCATTTAAACCTAAAGATTACTTTATCAATAAAAAATATTTTGTGCATTTCATGTTACCAACATTGATGTTATAATATGCATCGAAATTTGTCAAATGGCCATTTTCCGGTCTATGCATTGATATCAAAGGCAATACTAGGAAAAAAATTGATTTTTTTTTAATATAAAATAACGCTATTTATATTTTAAAATGTATATTTTTAATGAATCTTGTATATTTAATAATTTTAATAATGCTCTTTAATACTTACTAAAATAAAATTCCTAAGAGAAATTTCTCTTAGGAACTTTTGTTACTTAACAACTATATTATATATCTTACCAGGAACATATATTTCTTTTACAATATTTTTTCCATCTAAATAATTATTTATATTTTCATCATTCATAACTTTTTCTTTGATTTCTTCCTTATCAGCCTCTACAGAAACCTTTAATTTTCCCCTTACTTTACCATTAACTTGAATAGGTATCTCTATTTCATTATCAACTGTCTTATCTTCATCCCATTCAGGCCATGATTGTTCGTTTAACATACCACCTAAATCTAAACTGGTCCATAGCTCTTCAGTTATATGGGGTGCTACTGGATTAAGTAAAGTCAAAAACGTTTTAAATTCTTTTTTATTTACTTCACCCTTAGAATTAAAGTTATTAACAAGTTCCATTAAACTTGCTATGGCTGTATTAAATTTAAGATTTTCAAAATCTTCACTTACCTTTTTAATTGTTTTATGCATATTACTTTCTAGATCTTTAGAGTATTTATCTCCATCTACAATAGAATCTTTAAGTCTCCAAACTCTATCTAAAAATCTTCTACATCCCTTTACTCCATTTTGTGACCAAGGTACACTTTTTTCAAAATCTCCAATAAACATTTCATAAACCCTCATGGTATCTGCTCCAAAATCTTCAATTATTTCATCTGGATTTACAACATTACCCCTTGATTTTGACATTTTTTCATTGTTTTCTCCTAAGATCATACCATGGGAAGTTCTCTTTTGATATGGTTCCTTCGTTGGAACTATGTCATAATCATATAAGAATTTGTGCCAAAATCTTGAATAAAGTAAGTGTAGTGTAGTATGTTCCATTCCACCGTTATACCAATCAATCGGTAACCAATATTTAAGATTTTCTTTACTTGCAAATTCTTCATCATTATGTGGATCTGTATATCTTAAGAAATACCAGCTTGAACCAGCCCACTGAGGCATTGTATCAGTTTCTCTTTTGGCATCCTTACCACATTTAGGACAAGTTGTATTAACCCATTCAGTAATATTTGCAAGGGGTGATTCTCCATTATCAGTAGGTTCGTAACTTTCAACCTCTGGTAATTCTAAGGGAAGTTCTTCTTCTGGAACTTTTACCCAACCACAATCTTCACAATATACTAAAGGTATTGGCTCGCCCCAATATCTTTGTCTAGAGAATACCCAGTCTCTAAGTTTATAATTAATTTTTCTTTCTCCTAATCCTTTTTCTTCTAACCAGTCACTAATCTTTTTCTTAGCCTCTTCTACCTTTAATCCATTTAGAAAATCAGAATTTACCATTACACCATTATCAATATCTGTAAAGGCTTCTTTTTCTATGTCTCCTCCCTTAACAACTTCTATAATAGGAAGATCAAATTTATTAGCAAATTCCCAGTCACGGGTATCATGACCTGGTACTGCCATAATAGCCCCTGTACCATAGCTCATTAATACATAATCAGAAATATAAATTGGTACTTCTTTTCCATTTACAGGATTGGTGGCTTTAATTCCTTTTATTTCAACTCCTGTTTTCTCCTTAACTAATTCAGTTCTCTCAAAATCAGATTTTTTGTTTGCTTTTTCCTTATATCCTTCTAATTCATCCATATTTTTAATTTTGTCACTTAACTCATTAATTAAAGGATGTTCCGGTGCAATAACCATATAAGTAGCTCCAAATAATGTATCTGGTCTTGTGGTAAATACCTTAATTTTCTTATCCTCTGTTATGTTAAAATTAACTTCCATTCCCTCAGAGCGACCAATCCAATTCTTTTGTTGAATCTTAACCCTTTCTATATAATCAACTAAGTCTAGATCATTTATTAGTTTTTCTGCATAATCAGTTATTTTTAGCATCCATTGATTTTTGTCTTTTTTTACTACTTCTCCACCACAACGCTCACATTTACCATTAACTACCTCTTCATTTGCTAATCCTATTTTACAATCAACACACCAGTTTATTGAAGTAGTTTTTTTGTAAGCTAATCCCTTTTCGTATAATTTTAAAAATATCCATTGTGTCCATTTAAAATATTCAGGATCTGTAGTATTAACTTCCCTTGACCAATCAAAGGATAATCCTAAAGATTTTAATTGGGATTTAAACTTTGCTACATTTTTTTTAGTAACTTCCTTTGGATGTATCTTATTTTTAATAGCATAATTTTCTGTTGGTAATCCAAATGCATCCCATCCAATAGGATATAATACATTATATCCTTGCATTCTTCTTTTCCTTGCTACAATATCTAAAGCAGTATAAGGTCTTGGATGCCCTACATGAAGTCCCTTTCCTGATGGATATGGAAATTCTATTAATGCATAATACTTAGGTTTAGACTTTTCATCAGAGGCATAGAATGTTCCATTCTCTTCCCAGATATCTTGCCACTTTTTTTCAATCATTTCTGGATTATAATTACTCATTCGATCACTTCTCCTCTCAGTTTTTTTAAAAATATAAAAAAACCTTCTCCCCATTTAGAGGCGAAGGTTCGCGGTACCACTCTAATTGACATAAATATGTCCACTTAAAAAAGATAACGGCCATTACCGATTAAGGCTACTTACTTTCACCTTAATAGCTCAAGGACGAGTTCAGTTAATTAGGTTATTACCTCTCAGCAAACGGTAACTCTCTGTAAACTTTCATAACCTACTACTTCCTTTCAAAGCAATAATATAATTCCTATGATTAAGGGTATTTTACCAAAATATTTCACCTTAATCAAGGGGTTTAATAAAAATTTATATTAAATAAATTACTTTACCTTCATTTATAATAGTATATAATTAAATTAAGGAGTGATTTTAATGGGATTATTTGTAATACAAAAACATAATGCAAAAAATCTACACTATGACTTCCGTATTGAAATAA
>VENA01000083.1 GCA_009711785.1 Bacillota bacterium | reverse complement strand
AAACAACAAAAGAAGCTATGGCTGAGGGATTAAGATATGAAGGTATAGATAAAAATACTTTAAATGAAACCTATAAGAATCTATTAATATATCTAAAACAAGCTGATAGTAAAGTTAAAATTGATATCAATAATTCTATATGGATTAGAGAAGGAGAGAAAATAAAAGAGGATTTTATCAATACTAATAAAGATGTGTTTGATGCATATATAAAAAGTTTAGATTTCTCTAAAGAAAATTCAGCAGATAAAATAAATGATTGGATAAGTGATTCGACAAATAAAAAAATAGAAAAAATGATAAATCCTCCAATCGATCCAAGTGTTGTAATGTATTTAATAAATGCAATATATTTTAATGGAGAGTGGTCAGAAGAATTTGATAAGGATAAAACCTTTGAAACTGAATTTAAGTTAGCAAATAAAGGTATAAAGAAAGTAAATATGATGAATAGAAAAGGGGAAGTAGAGTTTTTAGAAAAAGATAACTATAAAGCAGTTAGACTTCCCTATGGAAATGGGAAATTATCAATGTATTGTATACTTCCTAAAGAAGGTATAGGTTTAAATGAATTCATATCTAAAATGAATACAAATATGTTGGAAAATATTAGAAAAAATGTAGTTAAAACAGATGATGTTATACTTCAAATACCTAGGTTTAAGATAGAGTATGGAGTAAAGAAATTAAATGATAGTTTAACTAAACTTGGAATGGGAAAAGTTTTTGAAACGGATGCTAATTTTAATGAAATACGTGAAGGTATATTTATTAACAGAGTACTTCATAAAGCAGTTATAGAGGTTAATGAAAAGGGAAGTGAAGCAGCAGGCGCAACAGTTGTAGAAATGAAGGAATCTGCTAGTTTAAATCCTAATAAGTTTATAGCTAATAGACCATTTATGTTTATAATAAGAGATGATGAATATGGAACAATACTTTTTATGGGTAAATATATAAAATAGTTTTTATGGTCTATACTTTAATTTAAGTATAGGCTTTTATTATATTAGACAAAAGTAAAATCTCCAGGATAAAAACATAATAAAACCTATTCTCCTGAGTTACTGAGGTTTCAGTAATTTATGAAAAGTATGAAGAGCTTAAAAAACTAGATGTAGAAGTCTTAGCTGTAATTGTGGATGGTGTGTTTGGTCATAAAATGTGGAATGATAATGAACTATCTAATATGATAAATAAGGATATATCATATCCTATGTTATCTGATCAAGATGGAAGTATTAGTAAAAATACTCTCAAGCCAGGACCTGATTTAGTAGGTAATGTATGGAAAGAGTGGAAAGTAGAAGAGGCATTTGAAGATTAAAATAAATACCCAATAGAGTAAACTCTATTGGGTATTTTCTAATGAAAAGTATTATAGATATGATTTTTATGATAAAATGAAGAAAAACAAATTTAGGAGGATGAAATGTCTTTTTCAAGCTTTTTAAAATTAGTCGAGATTCAAACAAAAGTAGCAAGTATAATACCATTTTTATTAGGAACAGTGTATACTTTATATAATTATAATAACTTTAGCATTAAAAATTTCTTATTTATGTTTATTTCATTATTTGCATTTGATATGACAGCCACAGCAGTTAATAATTATTATGATTATAAAAGAGCAAAGAAAACTAAAGGATATAACTACGAAACCCATAATGCAATAGTAAGGGACAAACTATCTGAAGGAAAAGTAATAGGAACTATAATATTTTTATTGATTACTGCAATTATATTTGGTATATTATTATTTTTAAATACTTCAATAGTAATACTTTTATTAGGGGCAATGTCTTTTATTGTAGGTATTTTTTATTCAGCAGGACCACTACCTATAAATAGAACACCCTTTGGAGAAATATTTTCAGGCTTTTTTATGGGATTTATAATTGTATTTATTTCAGTTTATATACATATTTATGATTTAAGGATTGTTAATATATTATATGAAAGTGGTATGTTAAATGTAGGATTAGATATATCTCAAATAATATCTATATTTTTAATATCATTACCAGCAGTTGTAGGAATAGCTAATATAATGCTTGCAAATAATATTTGTGATATAGAGGATGATATAGAAAACAAAAGATATACTCTCCCTATAAATATAGGGAGAAAAAAAGCATTATTACTTTTTAAATCCCTTTATTATATAGCGTATATTGATATTTTAATTTTAGGGATTTTAAAAATAATACCTTCAATATCTTTAATAACGTTATTAACTTTTATAGTAATAAATAAAAACATAAAATTATTTTTAAATAAGCAAACTAAAAAAGATACCTTTGTATTGGCAGTTAAAAATTTTGTTTTAATAAACATTACATATATACTCACATTCATAATAGCTTTTGTATTTAAATTATGATAGAAAGGTGATAAAAATGAAAAGGATAGATGAAAGAGACACGATGTTTGCAAGGATGAATTATAAAAAGGGAACTAAAGAATATAATGACTATTATAAAAGAAATCCAGAAAAAAAAGAGATGGATGATAATTTAAGAAATTTACCAAATATATGCGGAGAGGGAACAGCTACCTTTAATCCTATCCACTCCCCGATTGCAGATGCTGGTTTTAAATTTCTAGGTGATATAAATAAATATGTAGATGGAGAAGTTAATAAAAATAAAGTTGATATTAATCCAGATACAATGACTAAGAAAATAAAGAAATTAACTAAATATTTTGGTGCAAAATTAGTAGGGATAACAAAAATGAAGGATAATCATTATTATAGTCATAGGGGAAGACAACGTGAAAACTATGGAGATGAAGTTAATAATATGAATAAGTATGGTATCGTATTTGCTGTGGAAATGGATAAAAATATGATTAATAGAGCACCCCAGGTTGAAGAAGTCATAGAAGTAACAAAGGGTTATATTAATGCAGCTGTTATAGGTATGTGGCTTAATAATTATTTAAGAGAGTTAGGATACAATTCAAGGAATCATATGGATGGTAATTATTTAGTTATAGCACCCCTAGTTGCTTTAGAAGCAGGATTAGGAGAAATAGGAAGAAATGGTCTATTAATAACTAGAGAATATGGTCAAAGGGTAAGATTAGGAGTAGTTACTACAGACATGCCATTATTAACAGATGACAAAGAGGATTTTGGAATAGAAGAATTTTGTAAAATATGTGGTAAATGTGCAAGAACCTGTCCAGGAAAGGCAATACCAAAGGGAGATACAAAAGAAATTAATGGTCAAAATAGATGGCAAATAAACCAAGAAGATTGTTATAAAATGTGGAGAAGTTTAGGAACTGACTGTGGTATATGTATAGCAACTTGTCCCTTTAGTCAAGATGTACCTTTAGATTTAGTTAACAATATGAAAGGCTCTAAAAATATTATGGAAAAGATATTAAAATGGGATGAAGAAAATAATGGAATAAGAAATTATACAAAAAAACCACTTGATTTATTAAAGTAAAGGTGAGGCCTAAGGCCTCACCTTTATATAATATTAATAAAATATATAACTAGCATTACTATAAATGTTAAAGGAAGTATAAGCATATAATTCTTATAAAGATCCTTTAGCTTTACATTAAAATATTCTAATGTAAGAACTTGACACATATGAAGAGGTGAAATGTAGTAAAAGATAAATGAACAAGTATATATAAACATTCCATATAAAAGTTTAGTTTCATAATCCGGTGCTAAAGGTAGTATCATAGGATATAATATTGCAATCCCTGGCTGTGTAGATGCTAGAGGAAAACTAATTAGAGCACTTGATATTAATATTAATAACTCAAGTGGCATTCCCTTTTCTAATAGTATATTTAAATACATATATATTTCATCAATATCGTTTACTATATTTTTATAAAACATAATGCCTATAATTGCTATGACCATAGAAGGTTTGAAACCTTTATAAATTGTTTTTAGTAAATGTTCGTTAAGTCTATATTTTTCATCTTTCTTTATATCCTTTTTATTAATTATAATACTTATAACTATACCGAAAATAAGGGATATATAAAATGGTAAATTTAATACTATAGCCCCTATCAAACTAATAAGTATAGGTGATGAGTATAATAGAAAATTTAAAACTGAATTAAGATAATTATGTTTACTTACTTCTTTATTAACTTTTAGTTTTTTTAAAAAAAACATATACCCAAATATATACATAGCTATTGTTATAGGCAATTGTAATTTCACAAAATCTAAAATATTAAATCCACCTAATTCTGAAGCTAAAATAAGCGGTGGAGCTAAGGGAAAAGCAAAATATAGGGCATGTCTAAAAATTAAGTTTATAGATGCTTTCTTATCTTTTGATATTTCTAATCTATCTCCAAGAGTATTAACAACAGGGCAAGACATTAAAGCTCCTCCTGTAACTAAAAGAGTTCCAATGAGTGCAGGAGATATAAGTATAGTTAATTTAACACTTCTAAGCATTTTTTCAAGGGATAGGACCATTCTATTAAGAATGTGATATTTATCCATTAAATAACCTAGAATTGTTATAAAACTAATTGTAATAGCTAATGAAATGGTGGTAGGTTCATAAATAGTTTTTAAAAACACGTTTAATATATAGGATATATTTTTACCAGTTAACAATGATAAAACAGTAGCTCCTATGATTAAAGAATAACCTATATTAATTTTTTTACTTACTAAAAATAAAATAAGTATCATAGATAGACCTAAATTTAATATAATCATAATAATCTCCTTTAAATAAACTACTAACATTATAATATATTTAATTTGGAAAATAAAATAAATTAGTAGATAAAATTACTTTTTTGTTGATTTTATTAAAAATAAAGATGAATTGTATAATAAAGTTTCATAGGGAAACGAATATTTATACATTTTTTGAAATTTAAACATTAAAAGTATTAATATAATATTACTTAAATAAATGGGAAAAATAAAAACAAAAGTAATATTAAAGAGGTGATAAAGTGGATAGTAAATTAGCAAATAAGACGTTAAATAAACTTTTGCAAGGAGAGTATATGGCAGTTGACACCTTTAATATTTTCATATCAAAATTAAATGATCAAAAAATGAAACAAAAACTTCAAAGGGTTCAAAAAGAACATAGAAAAAACATATCAACACTAGCTGAGTTTATACAAAATCAAGGTGGTGAACCTAAGGAGAATCTTGGGTTAAAGGGAACTATGGCAGATTTTAAGCTTAATAGGGAGTTAAATTCTAAGGATAATAATTATATAATAAACAAAGTTATTGAAGGTGAAACTCAAGGAATAAATATGGCAGAAAAAGTATTACGAGGGAGATTAGATCATAGTTCAAGAAAAATAGCAGAAGAAATATTAGATCAAGATAGAAAATCATTAAATGAAATTAAATCATTAATAAATTAAGAGCTTGCCTATTAGGCAAGCTCTTTAATTTATTTTACTTCAACTATCCAACCTTCTGGAGCTTCAACATCTCCAAATTGAATTCCATAAAGAGTATCATAAAGTTTTTTAGTAATAGGACCAACTTCAGTTTCACTATGGAATACATGAAGGTCACCTTTATATTCTATACCACCGATAGGAGTAATAACAGCGGCAGTTCCACATGCACCTGCTTCTTTAAATTCATCTAATTTATCAATATGAACGTCTCTTTCTACTACTTCCATATCTAAATAGTTCTCAGCTATGTGCATTAAAGAATATTTAGTTATACTAGGTAGTATTGATGGAGACTTAGGAGTTATAAATTTATTATCTTCAGTGATACCAAAGAAGTTAGCTGCTCCTACCTCTTCTATTTTAGTGTGAGTTTTTGGATCAAGGTAAATACAATCAGCAAATCCTTTTTCATTAGCTTTTTCATGAGGTAATAAACTACCTGCATAGTTTCCTCCAACCTTTGCTGCACCAGTACCGTAAGGCGCTGCTCTATCAAAATCTGCTATTGTAAAGTTAACAGGAGTCATTCCACCTTTAAAGTATGGTCCCACAGGAACACAGAATACACAGAATATATATTCTGGAGCCGGTTTTACTCCAAGATTATGTCCAACACCTATTACAAATGGTCTTAAGTAAAGTGTAGCTCCACTACCATAAGGGGGTACATACTTTTCATTTGCTTTAACCACTTCAATACAAGCATCAATAAATTTTTGCTCAGGTATTTCTGGCATTAGAATACGTTTGCAACTATTTTGCATTCTTTTAGCATTTTCGTCAGGTCTGAATAACTGAATCTTTCCATCCTTAGTTCTATAAGCTTTAAGTCCTTCAAAACACTGTTGACCATAATGAAGTGCAGTAGAAGCTTCACTCAGGCTAAGCTTATTGTCTGTAACAAGTTTACCTTCATCCCACTCGCCGTCACTCCATCTTGAAACATAACGGTAATCTGTTTTCATATAGCTAAATCCTAATTTGCTCCAATCAATATCAACTTCTTTACTCATACAATCCCTCCACTTAAATGCTTTTTTATTTAAAACTATATATTGAGCATAAAATTTCATGCTCGCTAAATAATTAATCACCCACGTAATTAATTATAACATATTAAACAAAAATTGTATAACTTAAAAAAAAATAATAATCTAAATATAAGAATAAATACTATATTTATTTTGTGCAATTATATAAAAAATAATATAATAAATATAAAGAAATTTTAAAGGAGCTGATATGTTGTTTGATATTAAAATATCTAAAGAATTAAAAGAGTTTAGTACTAATATAACTTTAGGTTGTATTAAAGCAAAGGTAAATGTAGAAAAAAGTGATGAGAATTTATTAAAAGAAATTGAGAGAGTTATAAACATAACTAAAGGTATAGATATAGACGAAATTAATGAATTAGCACAAATTAAAAAAATAAGAAATGCATATAAAAGTCTTGGGAAAGATCCCAGTAGATATAGAGCTTCTTCAGAAAGTTTACTTAGAAGAATTATCAAAGATAAAGGACTTTATAGAATTAATAATATAGTTGATATAAATAATTTATTGTCTATATCATCATTTTGTTCGGTAGGAACATATGATATTGATAAATTAAAACCACCTATTATATTTACTTATGGAAAGGATAAAGATACATATAATGCAATAGGAAAGGGAAATATTAATATAGAAAATCTTCCAGTTTTCAAAGACCAATTAGGTAACTTCGGTAGTCCTACCAGTGATTCTAAAAGAAGCATGATAAAAAATGAAACTAAAAATATTTTAATGATGATTATATCCTTTGATAACGAAGATTTAGAAAAATATTTAGAATATGCAAAGAAGTTATTAGTAAGATATGCTAATGCAGAGGATATAGAAATGAAAATAGTAACATAAAGGATCCCCCTTGAAATATTATATTTTAAGGGGGATTTTTAAAGTTAAATAAGGATGGATAAATCAATGGATTTCACCAGAATTTTCTTTAACAAAAATTACATTACCAAAATATGTTACAAATAATTGAAATTATGGAGAAAAAAAGATAAAGTAATATATAAGCATCAAATAACAAAAGAAAGGATGTAGCTAAGTGAGAAGAAGGGTATTAATTATCTCAATAGCTATTATTTTCTTGTTTCTTTCCACAGCAACTGCCTATGCCGATCATAATTTTTCTTTTTCTATTTACAGAAAAGGGACAACCCATAAGGATGTAAAAGTTATACAGGATGCTCTTAAATCAGAAGGATTACTTAATATGAGTGAGACAACTTATTATTATGGGAATCTAACTAAGGGAGCTGTAACTAATTTTCAAAAACGATATGGATTACTCGTTGATGGAATTGCTGGTAATGAAACCATAACTAAGATGAGAGATCTAGGTTTATTTAAAAACCGAGGAAGCGACATCACATTTTCAAGAAGTATATATAAAAAAGGAATTACCCATAGTGATGTTTCCCTTATTCAAAAGGCATTAAAAAAAGCAGGAACATTTAATTTTTACAAAATTACAAATTATTATGGTTATATTACAGAAAACGCTGTAGAATCTTTTCAAAGAAAATACGGTTTAATGGTCGATGGCATAGTAGGAAAAAACACTATTAATAAAATGAGAAGTTTGGGATTTTTAGAAAGTATGAACACAACTTCAAGAAGTTCAAGTAGAAAATATGGAGAGTACTTAGACTGGTGGGAAGAAGTAAGGTACAAAATAGTTAATGTAAATGATATTGTAAAGGTTAAAGATTTAGTTACAGGTATATTTTTTAATATTAAAGTTACAGGTGGAACAAACCATGCGGATGTTGAACCTTTAACTTTAAGTGATGCTAAAAAAATTAAAAATATTTGGAATGGGTATAGCTGGGCTAGGAGAGCTGTCGTTGTTTATACTAATGAAAAGGCCATTGCTGCTTCTATGAATGGAATGCCCCATGCTGGAGTAGAAGATGAACCTGCACGGAAATGGGTAAGTGATAGAAGTGGTGGCTTTGGTGATGGTATAAATTATGATACAGTAAAAGGAAATGGATTTGATGGCCATTTATGTATGCATTTTAAAAATAGCAGAACCCATGGTTCAAACAGAGAAGATGAAAATCACCAATTGGCTGTAAAAAAAGCAGCCGGATTAAGATAAATAAGTCCACTTAATGTGGGCTTTATTTTTTTACATTGAAATCTCTTATTGTAAGTAATATAATTAAAATAAGATTACAAAATTTGTAAAACGAAGATGATTATATTTTCAAAGGAAGTGAGAGCTATGACTATGGAAAATCCTAATTTTATAGATGAAATTATTGAAGGTTTATTAGGATATAGATTAGGGGGATTTGTCTATAAGAAATTTGTTAAGGAAATAGAATTTAAAAATAACCAAAAAATACTTGAATTTGGTTGTGGTGGGGGATGTCTTACAAAACATGTAGTAAAAAAGTTAGATAATAAAAGTTTTATAACAAGTATCGATATATCAGACTTTTGGGTAAATAAAGCTAAAAAAAGATTAAAGAAGTATGAAAATATAAATATATTAACGGGGGATATTAATTGTCTAGATATTAAAGAAGGTTCTTTTGATACTGTATTGATTCATTATGTATTGCATGATATACATATAGCTGATAGAGAAAATATTATAAAAACACTAAAAGATAAATTAAAAATAAATGGTAAGATTTACATAAAAGAACCTACTAAAGAAACCCATGGGATGCCAGTTAGTGAAATTAGGCAGTTAATGACTTCTAATAATTTAGAAGAAGTGAGATTTAAAAACGATAATAAAAAGTTTCTTGGTGTTTATAAAAAGAATTTATAATTTAAGAATTCAATGACATACTGATGTCAGGTAATAACTGTTATAATAATTAAAGAAGATTAAAGAGGGGGATTTATATGGAAAGAAATAAATTAAAGGAATTACTAAAAGAAATTAAAAAGAATGATTTTAAAGTGCCAGAGGGAATTAATCCCTTTGAATTATCGTTAGAAATGATGAATTATATTGGAGATTTAGAAGGTGAGTTTCGTGATAGATTAATATTTTCCACTATTTCAAATTGGATAGTTAATGAATTAAAAACAGATGAAGTTCATCAGATATTAGATATTAGCTTAGATGATAAACATTTATTTTACGGTCTAGGTGAAGTTAATGATACTGTATTTACAAGAACATTTTCATCACTTATAGTAGCAGTATCAATATATAGACATAGAAGTGATAAGTATTTAAATAAAGAAGAATTAGAAGAAATCTTTGAAAAGTTTATTAAATATTATAATAATGAAAGAGATTTAAGAGGATATATTAAAGGTAATGGATGGGCTCATGGTGCTGCCCATGGAGCTGATGTGCTAGATGAATTTGCAAGGTGTGAAGAGCTTGGTTTTAAAGAAATGAGAAAAATATTAGAAGCAATTTATAAAAAAGTAAATGTAGACTATTATTCATATGTGGATGAAGAGGATGAAAGAATGATAACAGGTGTTGTAGCTATTTTAGAAAGAAATTTACTAGATGAATCAGAAATTATAGATTATATAAAAAGATTTAAAAATGTAACTAGAAAGGGTATACAGCCAGAGGATATGACTTTACAAGTTAATAGAAGAGATTTTTTGAGGAGTCTATATTTCAGGATTGTTGATAAACCTAAATACCAAAACATTACTGATACAACAAAGAATATATTAGATGAAATTTCTAACTTTAGAAATATGTAGGTAAAAAAATGAAAGTAAAAAGAGTAAAAAAAAGAGGTTACTTATTTCAATTTGATGATTTATTAAAGGATTTTGGTTGTATAACAAATGTATATGTCGTAGTTGGAAAAAAGCATGTATTTATTTGTGATACATATTTAGGAAAAGAACCTATGGAAAAAATAATTAACTATTTAAATGAAATAATTAAAGGGAAGGAAGTAATTGTTTTTAATTCCCATTCAGATTGGGATCATATATGGGGAAATTGTTATTTCACTGAAAAAATATTAAGTCATGAATTATGTTTAGATAATATTATTAAGAAGGGTAATTATGAATTAAAAAAATACAGTCCATTGGCTAGCGGAAAAGTGAGTATTAAACTACCTAATATAACTTTTAAAGAAAGATTAACTTTTCAAGATGAAGAAGTTTGTTTTTTCTATAGTCCTGGACATACTAAAGATTCTGCTTCATTATATGATATTTCTGACAATGTCTTATTTGTAGGGGACAATATAGAATACCCTATACCTTTAATATATTATAATAATCTAAAAAAGTATAAAAAAACTCTTGAAAAATATGCTTTATTAAAACCTGACATTTTTGTATTATCCCATGGTAACCCAGATAAAGGAAAATTAATGGAAAGTAATTTAGAATATGTAAAGGATTTAATAAATGATAAGATAGAAAAATATGAAGAAGGAATATATAAAGATATACATAAAAATAACTTAGATGTATTAAAAAATAAAAGTGGGAGTTAAACCCCACTTTTAAAATGCCCAGTTTCCATTTCTGAATATAGGTTCTATTTTTCCATCTTTTGTTTCTGCATCGATATCTAACTTTTCCGATCCTATCATGAAATCAACATGGGTCAAACTTACATTTATACCATTTTCATTTAATTCATCCTTATCCATCTTAGCTCCACCTTCAACACATGTTGGATAAGCAGAACCTAAAGCAAAATGACAAGATGCATTTTCATCAAATAAAGTATTGAAGAAAATAGTTTCAGTTTTAGATATAGGAGAGTCATGGGGAACTAAAGCAACTTCACCTAAGTAGTGGGATCCTTCATCGGTCTCTATAAGATTTTTAAGTGTCTCGTAACCTTTTTCAGCAGAAAAATCAGTTACTTTTCCATCTTCAAAAGTTAGTTTAAAATCCTCTATAAGGTTACCACCATAATTTAATGGTTTTGTACTAGTAACTGTACCATTAACGCTATGTTTTATAGGTACTGTAAATACTTCTTCTGTAGGCATATTAGCAACAAACATATCACCTTTAGAATTAGCCTCATCTCCACCTATCCATACATGGTTTTTAGGTAGTTTTACAGTTAAATTAGTTCCTGGTGCTTTATAGTGAAATTTTTTGTATTGTTTAGTATTTAAATATGTAACTTTTTCTTTTAAAGTACTTAGGTGTTTTTTCCATTCATCTATTGGATTGTTTTTATCGACTCTTACAATACTAAAAATGCTTTCCCAAAGTTTTTCTACACTTTCTTTTTCATTTAAGTTAGGGTATACCTTTTGAGCCCATTCTTTAGTAGGAACAGATACTACTGCCCAACTAACTTCGCTGTTTTGAGTATACTTTCTAAAAGCTTCCATAGCTTTAGCAGCAGTTTTTTGTGCTGTAGAGATTCTTTTAGGGTCAACATCCTTTAATAAGTCAGGATTTGAAGCACTTATTGATAAAAAGCAGGCACCATCTTTAGCCATTTGTTCAAAACCTTTTGCTTTCCATTCTGGGAATTCTTTAAATGCTTCCTCTGGAGCGTTTTTGTATTTAATTAGTTTAAGTTCTTCATCGTTCCATTCTACATGAACATTTTTCGCGCCTAAATCATAGGCTTTTTTAGTAATTTTTCTTACAAAATTAGCTGAGGTTAAAGGTGCATTTACAACAAGGGTTTGTCCTTTTTGTAAATTTAGACCAACTTTAAGAGTTAGCTCAGCGTATTTTTTTAAATTTGTTTTAAAATTCATTGTATTACCCCCTAATTAATAACTTTCTTTATAATAATTTAATTTAGCTTAACTTTATAAATTTTTTCTCTTCCTCGAATATTAATTTTTATAAGTACTTAAATTTTGTTAAAAATTTTGGAAATGATATAATTATCTATTAAAGGATGAGATTGTATTGAAATGCTATTATAACTTTTATACATAATAGACATAAAGTCCTCCTTTTTGCTGGAAATTTATTAAAAGTTTCTAAAGAATCCTAAAAATGGAATGAAATATAATGCTTATATATAGTAAAAAACTTATTAATCAGGAGGGTATATATGGAGATAATAGTTAAAAAATATAATGATTTAACATTAGATGAGTTATATGACATATTAAAAATAAGAACAGATATTTTTGTAGTAGAACAGAATTGTCCTTATCCTGAATGTGATGGCAAAGATAAATTTTCCTATCATGTAATTGGGAAAAAGAATAATGAGATTATAGCGTATTTAAGAATTCTACCTAAGGGAATTTCTTATAAAGAAGTTTCTATTGGTAGAGTTTTAGTAAAAAAAGATCATAGGGGATTAGAACTTGGAAAACAAATAATGAAAAAGGCTATAAAATTTATAAAAGAAGAATTAAAGGAAAATTTTATAAGGATATCTGCACAGAAGTATTTATTAAATTTCTATAAAAGTCTTGGATTTACTAAGGAATCTGAAGTTTATTTAGAAGATGGTATTGAGCATATAGAGATGCTTTATAAAGATTGAAATTTTTTAAAAAGAGGAATGTTTTATGGAAGATAAATTAATGTATCTAAGAGCCTCTTTCTTTTAAGCAAGGGAGTGTCAGAAAGGACTTAGAGAATATGGGCATGGATGTAAAGCATATGAGAGAATCATTAACAGAATATATAAAGAAAGATAAAAAGATATTAACATTTTAAATCCTAAGCTTAAGCTTAGGATTGTTTTATATCATTATATATTTCTAAGATTTCTTCTTTATATTTATCTAATGCTTCCACATGGCCCCATCCTTTTTGAGTTTGAAAAATACCATCGTAGGCTAAATCATGATAACTTCTTATGATGTGAGGAATATTTTTATCTTTTAAAATCTCATCTAATAAGTTTGCTTCAACTTCGTTTTCAAGAATCAATATTTTTATAAGAGAACTCATTTTTATCACCTACCTTTATAGATTACAATGTATGCCTTTTAAGTGTTATTTTAATTATAATACTAAAACTTTCAAAAAATACTACTAATCATATAATTAGTAAAAAAGCTATCGGTTTAAACCGATAGCTTATATTTATTCCATTCTTTCTTTTATATCTTCTTTTTCTGTACTTTTACCAACAAAAGTTACTATTAACACAACAGCTATAGCCCCTACACCTAGTGAAATAAAAGGACTATATGGTTTCCAACCTGTTAATGCTACTATAGCATAACCTAGTATTGCTAATGATGCACCAGTTAATGCATATGGAACTTGAGTTTTAACGTGGTCTATATGGTCTGATGCTGATGCCATAGAAGACATTATAGTTGTATCTGAAATAGGGGAGCAGTGATCTCCAAATATTGAACCTGATAAAACTGAACTTAAAGTAGCAATAACTATAGATGCACTCGCTGGGTCTTTTGCAACATAACTGTTTGCAAGTGGAATAGCTAAAGGAACCACTATAGCCATTGTTCCCCATGAAGTACCTGTTGCAAAGGCAACTAAACATGATATTAAAAATACTAAAATTGGTAAGAATCCTCCGGGAACACTATCCGATACTACTCCTACTAAAAAGTCAGCTGTACCAACAGCTTCAGTAACACTACCTAATGACCATGCTAAAACTAATATTATACATGTTATAAGAAGTGATTTTGAGCCATTAACCCAGGCTTCTAAAGATTCTTCAAGATTTAATATCTTTTGTGATGTAGCCATTACTATAGCTACTATACTTGCAGTAATAGCAGCCCATATTAAAACAACACTTGCATCTGCATTACCAAAACAAGTTCTAATACCCTTCCAGGTAAATGGATTAACTCCTTCACTATAGGTATATCCATTATACCAAAGACCAATAAAAGCTATAACAATCAAAGTTAATATTGGAATAACCGCATTAGAAGCCTTTAGTTTTATATCATCCTTAAGCTCCATATCAGTTATCTCTTCACTAGCCATAGGACTAGCTTTATCACCAAGGACTTTTCCTTCAATTCTAGCTCTCTTTTCTGCTTTTAACATAGGACCAAAATCTTTAAGTTGATATGCTAATACAAATACAAGAAGTAGTGCGAATATATTATAAAAACTATAGGGGATAGTTCTTAAAAATACTCCATAAATATTTGCTTCTATACCTAAATTAGCAAATGAATCTTTAATAAGACCAATTTCATAACCAACCCATGTTGAAACCATCGCCATACCTACAACTGGAGCAGCTGTAGAGTCTACTATATAAGCAAGTTTTTCTCTAGAGATTTTCATTTTGTCAGTTAAAGGCCTCATAGTAGGTCCTACTATTAAAGTATTTGCATAATCATCAAAGAATACTAATATACCCATTAACCAAGTAGCAAGCTGAGCACTTCTTGGAGTTTTAGCTTTTTTAGCTAGAGTATCTGCAATGGCTTTTGTTCCTCCCATCTTTCCAATAACTCCAACCATTCCTCCTATACAGAGAGTAAATATTATAATAGCTGCATTCCATCCATCTGCTAAGGAACCTACGATAAATTCATCTAGGGTTCTTAAGAAGCCATAAAATGGATTCCAGCCATTAATCATTGTAACTCCGATAAAAATACCTAAAAATAATGATAGTAATACTTGTCTTGTTATAAATGCTAGAATAATAGCTATAAGTGGGGGAAGTAATGATATCCACCCAAAACCAGTTTGTTCATTTTCAAAGGATGTAGCTATTGATGGTATAGACATAGCTATAACAATAAATGCTACTATTAATAAACCAATGATCGTTCTTTTCATATTTCGCCTCCTCTTTTTTAAAAAAACGTAATAAATAATACCTATAAGTTAACAAAATGTAACAATTATATATATTATTATAATATAAATTGTTTAATATAACAAATTAGCTAAAATTCTTACAAAAAAACTTAGGTTTAAAACCTAAGTAAAATATTCATTGTTATTTTCTAGAGTAATCCATCTACAATATTTTCTTTCTATTAAGTCTATAGATTTGTAAATAAATAAACCTAGAATACTTATTGCTAAGATACCTGAAAACATTTGGATATAATTAACTCTAATCCAACTATCCATTATGAAATAGCCAATACCATAGGTTGTAGCAAAGTTTTCTGCAAAAAATAAAACTGCAATACTAGTTGCTATACTTATTCTTAAAGCTGTAAGAAGCTTAGGTAATATAGCAGGAAAAATTAGATGTTTATATATTTGAATGTTATTTGCACCCATAGAATTGATTGAGTAAAAATGTTCTTTTTTTAATTCTTTTATACTATCTTTTGTAGTAACTAAAATTTGAAATAAAATTATTAAAGTTATTAAAATTATTTTTGATAAATTGCCCAATCCAAATATAATCATTAAAACAGGTAAAAAAGATATTTTAGGTATTGGATATAATAAGTATATAATTGGTGATATAAATTCGTCATACTTTTTATTAAGACCTAAAAAGATACCTAAGCTAATTCCTAGTATTAAAGAAATAATTAAAGCTAAAAATATTCTAAAAATACTATATGATAAATGTATTATGAGTTTCCCTTTTAGTAGTTTGAAAAATTCTATAATAGTATCAATAGGGCTAGGGATGACTTTAATATCGATAACTAAATATAATAAATACCAAAATATTATAACAATAATGGATGAATAAAGAGATTTATTTTTAATCATTAGTATCACCCTCTTTTAAAATCATTCTCAAGTGGTTGCACATACTGTGAAAATCTTTCCTTTGTCTTAATGATGAGTCGCCAAAGTGAGGATTGTTAATAACTTTTTTTATAGTTCCTTTTTTAGACATAATATATATTGTTTGTCCTAAAAACACAGCTTCTTCTATATTATGGGTTACAAGGCAAATGGTTAAATTGTTTTCGTTATAGATTTTAAGTAAAAACTTTTGTATATCTTCCCTAGTAAGGGCATCTAGAGATGAAAATGGTTCATCCATTAATAAAAGGTCAGGTTCAGTTGTTAAGGTTCTTGCTATGGCAACTCTTTGGCTTTGGCCACCACTTAACTGGGAAGGGTATTTATCTCTAAGTTTTATAATATTTAGTTTTTTTAATATAGATGTAGCTTTAATTTCTAATTCTTTTTTATTTACCTTTCTTAATTTAAGTCCTAAAATCACATTTTCCCACACAGTCTTCCAAGGAAAAAGCCCATAATTTTGTAAAATCAAACCAGTTTTTTTTCTATTAGATTTAACATAAGCATTATTAATTTTAATAGTGCCTTCAAAGGGTTTTAATATTCCAGCTAAGCTATATAATAAAGTGGATTTACCACAACCTGAAGGACCTATTATTGAACAAGTTTTATTCTTATTTAAATTTAAGTTAATGTTTTTAATTGCTGTATAATCATCATATTTAACTTTTAAATTATCTACATTAATCATTTTTTTCTTCCCTTCAATATAATTTTAGAATTTTGTAATAAGTATAGTTGTTTATTTAATTTTATATTTGTATTTATCCTTAAGTCAATATCGTTATTAGTTGTGTTCATTTTGAATATTAAGGAAATTCACATATTGTATTAAGAAAATGTAACAAAGCACAATGATTAGGAAAAATATGCTAAAATTTACTTAAGTCAGAATTATCTAACAAATCGTTAGCGTACATTAAGTTTCAGGGGGATATTTTATGAAGAAAAGTATTTTATGTATTTTATTACTAATTACAATACTTACTACATCTTGTAATGTGAAAACTAACTCTAAATATAAAGAAGATGAAGATAAAGAAGAAATAAGTATATTTTGTATTAATACAAACGGACAACATTTAAGTGCTTTTTTATCACAAAAGGTTCTTTTTGAACAGGAATATGATGTTAAAGTAAAATTAGAATCAGTAGAAGTTAAAAATGCTGAGGAATATAACGAAGCACTTACTCTTATGATGAATAAGACTGAAGGTCCTACATTAATTTTTGTAAGACTAGGTAGAAATTATACAAGATTTTTAGATGCTGGTATTGCCGTAAATTTATCAGGAAAAATTCCTAATAGAAAAAATGTATTTGAAGAAATAATTACAGATGAATATTTCTTACCTTTAGGAGTGTATTATCCCACAGTATCTATTGATAAAGAAGTGTATAAACAATTAGATTTAGAAGTGGATATTCCTGGTTTAGACTGGACAAGAGAGGATTATAGTGAATTAAAAAAGGCAGCATTAGATAAAGATCCTAGGCAATTAAATATTTGGTCCTATGAAGAAATATTTGACATGTTTTTTAAAGGGATAGATCTTATAGATGAAAAGAAGAATAAGGCAAAAGTCAACACAAAAGAAGTAAAAGAATCCTTAGAAGAAATAAAAGAAGAAGTTTACTCGGGAAGATATATATTACCTCCTAATTATAGTTATGAAAATTATAAGAACATGTTATTAGATTACAATTCTGAAGAATATAAGCTTTCAAGAAGCTTATATAGAGAGGAACTAGATGAAAAATTAGTTAATCCAATGTTTATAAATGCATTAAAACCTAAAAGTTATAATTCTTCATCTTTAGCAAAAGAAAGTGTTGTTCTTCCTGATATACCAAGTGAAAATGGTAAATTAATGGTTAGTGGTTTTATATTAAATAGAAACGGAAAAAACAAAGAATTAGGTCTAGAGCTATTAAATTATTTGCTTAGTAAGGAATCTCAAGAAACAGTTTTAAGGTCAGTTTTTTTATATCCTTCTATAAAGGGATTAGAAAGCATAATGGAAGAAATCGAGAAGGAAAATTATACTCATCAAGATTTTATTGATCTTAGAAAACATACATTTAAAAATTTCAAAAAGGGCAAGTATAAAGTTGGAAATAATATAAGTAAACAGCAGGCTAGCATATTAGGAGAGTTAAAAAAGATATCTATAGAGTATGTATTTAGAGATAAGCCGTTTACAGAGGAAGAATTAACTCATATATTAACAAGAAAAGAGGATAAATATAGTATTTGGCTTAATGAATAATAACATTTAGTTTTATTCACAGGGTTGAGTGAATTTTACAAGAAAATATTTTATTACAAATAAAATACTTACTAATTTCAGTAATATAGAAACTTATTATAAATATAAGTACCTATAAAGAGTTCAAAATAAATAGCAAGAAATGTCATGAAACTATGAATGAATTTAGCTAATATAAATATTAGAAGATATATTAAGAAGGAAAGAGGATGATATAGTATTTAGCTTTATGAATAATAACGTTTAGTTTTATTCACTGAAATAAGTGAATTAAATGAAAATTAGTATATTTAAAAATGTTTTATAGAATATATTATTCAACAGGAATTTAATAATAGGAATATGTTTATTATATAAAGGTTTTAATAAAAAAACATTTTGGATTATTGATAAATTTTAATATATTTTATAATCAGGGGGACATTTTATGAAAAAAAGTATTTTAAGTATTTTATTACTAATAACGATATTTATTACATCCTGTAATATAGAAACTAATTCTAAATATAAGGAATATAAAGAAGAAATTAGTATATTTTGTATTGATTCAGATGAAGGACAATTGAATACATTTATATCACAAAAGGTTCTATTTGAACAAAAATATAATATTAAAGTGAAATTAGAATCAGTAGAAGTTAAAAATGATGAGGAATATAATGAGGTACTTTCTCTTATGATGAATAAAACTAAAGGACCTACGTTAATATTTATAAGTCTAGGTAGCAATTATCAGAGATTTTTAGATACTGATGTTGCCGTGAAGTTAACAGGTAAGATACCTAATAGAAAAAATTTAATTGATACTTTAAAGACAGATGAATATTTTTTACCCTTAGGGATTTATTATCCTGCACTGAGTATAGATAGAAAAATACTTAAAGAAATTGATGCTAAATCACCAACTTTTGATTGGACAAGAGAGGATTATAAAAATTTAAGAGAAGCATCATTAGAAAGGGAATCTAAACAGCTAAATATATGGTCATATAATGAAATATACAATATGATTTTTAAAGAAATTGATCTTATAAATGAAAAGAAAAAAAGCGCAGAAATCAATACAAGGGAAGTTAAAAAGGCCTTAGAAGAAATAAAAAAAGAAGTTTATTCAGGACGATACATATTACCACCTGATTATGGCTATGAAAATTTTAGAAATATGTTATTAGATAATAATTCCGATGAATATAAACAAGCTAGAAAAATATATCTTAATGAATCAAAGGAAAAATTAATAAACACAACGTTGGTAAATGCATTAAAACCTACAAGTAATAATTCAATTACCTTAGCAAGGGATAAAATTATTCTTCCAGATATACCAAATGGCAATGGAAAATTATTAGTTAGTGGCTTTATTTTAAATAGAAATGGAAAAAACAAGGAATTAGGACTGAAATTTTTAAACTATTTATTAAATAAAGAATCTCAAAGAGCCATTTTAAGGACTCAAGGATCATTTATACATCAAAGAAATAAATATCTATACCCATCTATAAAGGGAGTAGAAGATGAAATGAAAGAAATTGAAAAAGAAAATTATACCCATCAAGATTTTATAGATCTTAGAGAGTATACATTTAATAAGCTTAAAAAAGGAATGTATAAAATCGGAAATAATATAAGTAAACAACAGGCTAGTATTTTAAGAGATTTAAAAGAAATCTCTATAGACTATGTGTTTAGAAAGAAATCTTTCACAGAGGAAGAATTAACCCATATTTTGAAAAGAAAAGAGGATAAATATAATATTTGGCTTAATGAATAACTAATTTATTTGGGGGAGACTTATGTTTAATAAATTAAAGGAGTATAAAGGATTTAAATTTGTTTTACCAAGTTTTATTGGATTTTTATTATTGTATATAGTTCCATTCTTCGGGGGATTTAAGGTATCTTTTAGTAAGACAGCTTTTAATAAGGGGTTTGTAGGGTTTGCTAATTACTTGTATGTACTAGATAGTAGTGCTTTTCAGCTAGCGGCTAAAAATACCGCTTTATTTATGATAATTGCTTTTCCTTTGATTATTGTACTTTCTTTTTTTCTTGCACTTTGTATATATGAGTTAAATATACCGAAAATGATAAAACTTTTTATAGTTATACCTATAGCTATACCATCAGCTGCAGTTGCAGGATTTTTCAAAAGAGCTTTTGGAGTAACAGGTTGGAACCTTCTTGATAGTGAATACGCTTTATTTGTAGTCATACTTATATTTTTATGGAAAAACACCGGTTATAACTTAATAATTTATTTAGCGGGGATGAGTCAAATAAATAAGTCAGCCATAGAAGCAGCTAGTATAGACGGTGCTAATTACTTAGAAAAACTTAGATATATAATAATACCGTTATTAACACCTACCACTGTTATAGTAGGGATAATTACAATAATAAATTCCTTTAAAGTTTTTAAAGATATACTGATGATTCAAGGAAGATATCCAAATCCTAAAATATATATGCTTCAACATTATTTAACTAATAAGTATTTAAGTTTAAAATATCATCACTTAACTGCAGCTGCATATATATTTACTTTGGTAATATTAGCTATTGTTTTTTTATTTTTACTAATGGATAGAAAATATGCTAAAAAGGTAGGTGAAAAATAGATGAAAAGGATTGTTTATATATTTGTTGTTTTAATATCTTTAATGTTTTTATTTCCTATAGCCTTTACAGTAGCAAATTCTCTTATGCCCTATGGACAAGTAATTTCAAATAAAGTTAATTTCATTCCTAACCAAGTTAATTTACAGCAATATTATTCAATTGTAATAAATAAAACAGAGTATTTTAAATTCTTTTTAAATTCTGTTAAGATAACTAGTTTAATAATTTTGGGGCAAATCCTTTTAGGAATATTAGCTGCATTTGCCTTTGCTAAAATGAAATTCCCAGGAAGTGATATTTTATTTATGGGATATATATTTCTTCTGTTATTACCTTACCAGGTAGTTTTAGTACCTAATTTTCTTTTCTTTGATAAGGTGGAAACTTTATTTAATATAAAAATATTCGATACGCATCTTGCATTAATTTTACCTGGAATGTTTTATTCCTTTGGTGTATTTATCTTAAGACAATTTATACGGGGAATACCTGATGAAATAATAGAAGCTGCTAAAATTGATGGCGCTGGATATGCTACTATATTATTTAGAATAATTTTACCAATGCTTAAACCTGCATTATTCACCCTTGTAATTTTAACTTTTATAGATAATTGGAATTTAATAGATCAGGCTGTGGCTTTCATAGAGACACCTGAAAAGATGCCATTGTCTGTATTTTTAAATGATATTTATGACGGGGATAAAGGCGTATTTTTTGCCGGAGCCGTACTTTATATAATACCGGCTATATTGATATTTACTAAAGGAGAAAAGTATCTTAAAGAAGGATTAATATTAGGGGGAGACAAATAATGGCTGATAAAACTATAAAACTAATTAAAAATATTGTTATAGGATTTTTTATATTAATATTTGTTATGGGATTTTTCTCAAAGACTATAATAAGTTTATTTTTACCAAAGGTAAATGTAGCTGGCGCTGCATCCCTCCCAGTGGAGAAAACCCTACGATTAGATGGAAAGGTAAAGCCAAGGGAAGAATATCAAGTAAGAATAGGAGGGAATGTAATAATAGATAAATTCTTCGTTGAAGAAGGAGATTCAGTTTTTAAGGGTGATCCTATATTTAAAATAGACACAAGCTATGGGGTTAAGGGAAGTGATGAGGATGTTGAAGAGCTTAAATTTCAATTAGAAAGAGCAAAAATCAGGTTAGAAAATTTAACAAATGAAGAATATAGTGTGGAACTAAAAAACTTAAAAATACTTAAAGGAGATATAAAAAAGGCTAAAGAAAACATAGAAAAACTTAAAAGGCTATACGAAGCTGATGCAATCTCTAAATCAAACTTAACTGATGCTAAAGATGTCTTAAGGAAGCTAGAAACAAGTCTAGAAATAAAAAAATTACAAATAGAAGAAAATAAAAAGAGTAAAGCTATAGATATAAAAGAAGTAAATTTTCAAATAGAAGAACTTAAGGATAAAATAAAACTTGCTGAAAATAATAATTATTTTTATTCTAATATAGATGAGGATGGAGTCTATTATTCAGAGGTAAGTGGAGTTATATCAAGTCTGTCAATAGAAAATAAACTTCTTACTAGGGATACAATACTAACTAAAATAGCAAAAATAGATGGACCAACTACATTTAAATATGTAGCAGAGTTTCCTGTTGAAAAATATGAATTTGTAAAATCTAAAGCTGTAATACAAATACAAAAGGAATACTATGATCCAAAAACTGACTTATATATTACAGAGATAGATCCTATAGTTAGAAATGGTAAAATGACATTAGAAGCTAGTTTTCCTGAAGATTATGAAAGAAAACTTTTTATAGGTGATGAAATAGAAGGTAAAATAAAGGAAAGAAAAAAGATAAAAGAGTATTTGACAGTATCAAAGTCTGTTTTAAATCCATTAGGAGGATTTAAGGAAGGTAATGAGGCTACAGTATTTGTAGTAGAAGAAAGAGACGGGATATTAGGTACAGAATTAATAGCAAGAAAAAAGACTGTGGAAATGGTAGTTGTAGGAGACCATAATGTAATAACAAGGGGGCTTGGGGGTCCTAAACTTAGAATTATAACTAATCCTTCTTATAAGATTAAAGATGGATCGAAGGTGTTTTTATGGGATTAAAAAAGATACTTACTCTAGTGTTTGTTATTTTACTTCTATTATTATCATTTTTTTATCTAAAGGGTTTATATAATATAAGCGCTATTGAATTAAGTTTAAATGGAAAACTTACTTTAGATAAATTTAGAGATCTTAATAAGGAATTACATTTAGAAAAATATTCAATAAAATATATTAAGAAGTATAATGGCGGCAATTTAATTATGACAACTGGGAATGATAGAAAAATGAGGGATATAAACATATCTAGGGGAGAATTTTTATATGATTGTGAAAAGCCTATTACTGTAATCGGTGAAAAGGTAGCTTCAACCTATTTTAAGAATTACAATATATTAGGAGAAGATATGTTTATAGATGGAAAAGAATATGAAATAGTAGGAATAGAGAAAAATAGTAATGATATATATATTCCCTTTAATGAAAAAAAATTAAATGAATATTGGGATGAAAGTTTACTAACTTATATTGCACCATATGAAAAGACATACGAATTATCTATTATTAGAACGAAGAACATACTAGAAAGTCAGGGGATTAAGGTTAATAATACTATTGTTTACAAAGAAGCAATTAGGGGATATATTAATATAATTATATTGATATTATTATATCTCATTATAAATGTATTTAAGAAGATTTATGGAAGTTTAATAGACAGAATAAAAACTATTATAAAAGGATATAAGAAAAAAAGAAGAGTTATGCATTTGTATAGTTATGTTAAGAAAGAGAAGAAAAATTTATTAATTTCATTATCAGAAATAGTAGGAGCTTTATTACTGTTTTATATTATAATAAAGATATGTTCATATTTAATTGTTCCAGATAATATGATACCAGCTAATTTATTTTCTTTTACAGATTATAAAGATATAATAGTTTTATATTATAAAGATATTATACTGAAGCTTAAAAATGGGTTTAGTGATATAGTAGTAGATAAATTTAAAATTTATGGTTTTATTATAATTACAGTTGCTATGTGGAATAGGATATTAACATATATTGAGAATAGACATTTTAAAACGACTAATTCTGAGGGTTAACCCTCAGAATTTTTTTATGCCATCTAAGTGATATGGATATATTGTTAATAAAATAACTAATAAAAAATAAGTGAAACAAATGTTTAATAGTTTGATAAAAGGGTATTTTAACGGCTGTAACGGGCATAAGCACATAGCGGAAAAGTGTTTAAAATAACCAAAATGAACAAAATGAACAAAATTACCCCGCTACATTGACAAAAGTTTATCATGGTTCTATAATTTATATAAACATTAAAATTAAATACATTAAAAAATAGGAGGGCGAATATGAAAAAGTTTAAAATTTTATCAATATTATTAGTATTAGTAATGTCTGTTGGGTTACTAGGTGCTTGTGGGACAAGCGAAGAGCCTGCATCAAATGAAGGTGCTAATGAAAAATCAGCAGCTAATTATGAAGATGGCAGTTATAAAGCAGTTTATGACAGATTTGATAGTCATGGATGGAAGTCATTTGTTAATATAACTGTTAAAGATGGAAAAATTAGCGATGTTGAATTTGATTATAAAAACAGAGAAGGAAAGCTTAAAACAGAAGATGAAGGATATAAAAGTGCAATGGAAGGTAAGTCAGGTACTTATCCAGAGAAATATACAAAGGAGTTAGAAGAACAATTAGTATCTAGTCAAAGTGTAGAAAATGTAGATGTAGTTACAGGAGCAACTCATTCATCCCATAACTTTAAAGTTTTAGCAAAAAAAGCTTTAGAACATGCTAAAAAGGGAGATACTTCCGATGCAGTTATTAATTTATTAAAGGATGGAACATATAAAGTAGCGTATGAATCCTTTGATGATCATGGCTGGAAAGGACAAGTAGAGTTAGAAGTTAAAGATGGAAAGATTTCAAATGTAGATTTTGATTATGTTAATGAAGAAGGAAAATTAAAGACTAATGATGAAGGCTATAAGACTAGAATGGAAGATAAATCTGGCACTTACCCAGCTGAATTTACTAAGAAGTTAGAAGAAAGATTAGTTGAAAATCAAAAACTATCACAAGTAGATGCAGTAACAGGTGCAACGAGTTCAAGTAGTGATTTTAAAGCTTTAGCTAGTAAAGCTTTAGCATTAGCTGAAAGTGGAGAAAAAACTGAAGCAACAATAGCTAGTGAAGAAGAATAGATAATAAAAACCCAGAGTAGTTTCTGGGTTTTTACCTTGTTATATCAGTTTGAACAAAACTTATTTTATTAACAATATGAACAATAAAAATTCCTTTACCAAAAAAAGAGGAGGTACATTATGAATAAAAAGATAGTAATTTTAGGTGGAGGATATGGGGGAGTATTAACAGCTAAAAAACTTTCTAAAAAGTTTAAAAAAGATGATACAGTAGAAATTACTCTAATAGATAAAAAACCATATCATACTCTTCTAACAGAACTGCATGAAGTTGCAGCCGGTAGAGTTAATGAAGATTCAATTAGGATTAACCTAAAGAAAATATTTGCAAAGAGAAAAGTTAATGTAGTTTTAGATGAAATTAAGGATATAGACTTTGAAAAACAGACATTAAAATCAGAAAGTAGGTCTTATGAGTATGATTATTTAGTTATGGGGACAGGTTCTAAACCAACTACCTTTGGAATAAAAGGAGCTGATAAATTTACCCATAAACTTTGGTCCTATGAAGATGCAGTTAATTTAAAAGAACATATACTTCATATGTTTAGAAAAGCATCTAAGGAGTCTAATGAAGAAATAAGAAGGAAATTACTAACCTTTGTTGTAGCAGGGGGAGGTTTTACCGGTGTAGAAATGATTGGTGAGATAGGAGAATGGAAGGATAGATTATGTAAAGATTTTAATATAGATAAAAAAGAAGTAAGTCTTTATGTAATAGATATGGCTCCTAAGATATTACCAATATTCCCTGATAAACTTATTAAAAAAGCAGAGAAAAGACTTAGGAAACTAGGTGTTGAAATATTAACTAATAAGGGTATTACAGAAGTATCTAAAGATGAGGTTAAGTTTGGTGAGAATGAAAGTATTAAAACGCAAACTGTAATATGGGCAGCAGGAGTAGAAGGTTCAGAAGTTATAGGAAATACAGAGTTAAAGCAAGAAGGAAGAAAGAGAATAGTAACTAATGATAAATTACAATCTGTAGATTATGAAAATGTATATGTTGTAGGAGATAATATTTATTATATTCCAGAGGGAGAAGAAAGAGCTGTACCTCAAATGGTTGAAAATGCAGAGCATTCAGCACCATTAGTGGCAAATAACATTTATTCTGAGATTAAAGATAAAGAAAAAAAATCATATAAACCATCATTTCATGGTGCAATGGTTTCTATAGGTGGAAAATATGGAGTAGCTCACTTAGGGATGCCAGGTAAGTTCTTTGGATTATCAGGATTTTTAGCAATGTTTGTTAAGCACTTTATTAATATAGTTTATTTTTTCCAAGTAGCAGGATTTAATAAATGTTGGTCTTATTTAATGCATGAGATATTTAATATTAAAGATAGAAGAAGTTTAGTAGGAGGATATTTTTCTAAGGCATCTCCTAACTTCTGGTTAGTACCACTTAGGATGTTTGTAGGAGTAAAATGGTTACTTGAAGGAATAAATAAAATAACTAAAGTTATAAAGGATCCAACTAATATTTTCTTAATACCGGCACCACCATCAGATGCAACTTCAGGGGCATCCCAAGCCGCAGAAGGAGCAGCTGAAACTGCTAGTGAGTGGGGAAATGCATTGCCTGTACCAGGTTTTATAGAAGATATTGTTGATTGGTCTATGAATACATTTTTCTATACTGGAGACGGTGGATTTACATTCTTAGCAGAACTTTTCCAAACAGGAATGGTTATAGCAGAAATCATTGTAGGATTATGTTTAATAGCAGGATTATTTACTGCCTTAGCTTCTATTGTATCGATAGGTATGGGAGCTATGATTTGGACTTCAGGAATGGCACCATATGAAATGTTATGGTATATATTTGCTGCAATAGCCTTAATAGGCGGTTCAGGAAGTACCTTTGGACTTGATTATTATGTGTTACCATTTCTAAAAAAACAGTGGAAAAAAATAGGTTTTGTAAGGAAATATTATTTTTATACGGATTAAGATTATAGCAAATGTCCTTTTAAATTAAACTTAAAAGGACATTTGAATTTTTTTAAACAAATAGACATATGTATGTTTTTTATCTTATAATTATATATAGATGTTTTTAAATAAAAAAGTGTAATTTGCATAAAAACTATAAAATATAGTCTAAGGTGATAAGATGAGTAAAATATTTAAGAATTATCCTGAAATAATGGATGAATTAGAAGATGTTAAAAAAATAATGAAAAAAAGCATACGTTCTAGTGAGAAATATTTTGATGAAGCAATAAGTCCTATGATCGATAATGGAGGAAAATTATTAAGACCTGGTTTTTTGATTCTTTCAGGAAAATTTGGAAGCTATGAAAAAGATAGGTTTAATAATCTTGCAGCTGTTATTGAATTACTTCATATGGCAACCCTTGTACATGATGATATTATTGATGAATCAAATTTAAGAAGAAATACAGAAAGTATACAATCAAAATATGGAAAAGAGTATGCAGTATATACAGGAGATTATTTATTTAGCCAGTGTTTAATAATGCTTTCTGAATATGATTATGATAAAGAAAGTTTAAAAAATATATCTAAAGTGATATCAAAGATTTGCTTAGGTGAAATAAAACAGTTTAATTTTAGATACGCAACAGATATGAATTTTAGAAAATATGTAAGAATAGCTTCAGGGAAAACGGCAGCTTTATTTTCTTTAAGTTTATATGTTGGAGCTAAAGAATCAAAGTGTGAAGAATCTATAACAAAAACTTTTGCAAAGATTGGTTATAATATAGGTATGGCATTTCAAATTATTGATGACTTACTTGATTATAAAGGAGATAATAAATCATTAGGGAAAGAAGCCCAAAGAGATTTAATAAAGGGATATTATACCCTGCCATTAATATTTGCTATTAATAAGGATAAAAATAATGATATTAGAAGGATTTTAAACAGTGATATATTAGATGATAATGATATTGAAAAAATACTTGAACTTGTTAATAAATATGAAGGTGTAAAAAAAGCAAGAAATGTGGCTAAAAAATATACTTTTAGAGCCTATGATAATATAGAAAAACTTCCTGATTGTAAATGGAAAAATGTAATTAAAGAAATAGCTAAAGGACTTTTAGAAAGAAAATATTAAATATGTATTTTCATGGAGTTAAATGACAAGCAATTAACAAAATGTTATAATACACTTAAGCATAAATAATAGGTTGTGTCTAAAAGGGGTTGATGCAATTGAATAGATTTTTGATCTGTACTTTAATAATTTTCATTTCTACAAGCATTACCTTTTGTGCAAAAGACAGAGTTTTATATAAAAAAGGAAGTTATAAAGGCACAGGCCAAGGACATCATGGAAAGATTAAAGTAAAAGTTATAACTAATAAATATAAGATTAAGGATATAGTAATTACTGACCAACAGGAAATGCCTGGTTTAAGTGATATAGTTTATGAAAAGATACCTAAGCGAGTTATAGATGCTAATAGTGCAGATGTTAACGTTGTATCTGGTGCTTCATTTACAAGTAAGGGTTTATTAGAAGCCATAAAAGAAGCACTAAGTAAAGCAAAAATAAATACTAAATCATAAGGCATATTGTTATGCCTTATTTTTTTGTAGAGGTGATAATTTTGAAATTACAATATAAAATCACTTTATATATGACAATAATGTTTATTATTGTTATCGGAGGTATAGGATATTTAAACTTTGAACAAGTGAAAAACACTGTAGAAAATCAGATGGGAAATAATGCTATGGATTTAGCAGTTACCATTGCTTCTATGGAAAATATACAAAGAAATTTAGCTACTGAGAAAGATTATAATGATATACAAGGGATTATTGAAAGCTTTCGTAAGAAAACTAGATTTCAATATATTATTGTTATGGATATGGAAGGTATAAAATATTCATATCCATATGAGAAGGCATTAGGAAAGAAATATATTAGTGGTGGAGAAAAAAGAGTGTTAGAAAATGGTGAATCTTATGTATCTGCCGATAGAAATGTATTAATTTCAGCTATAAGAGCCTTTACCCCTATCTATTATAATGGAGAACAGGTTGGAGCTGTATTAGTAGGATTATTAAATGATACTGTCTATAAAGAGATATCAGCACATATATTTAATTTTAAAATGACATTAGTAATAGGTCTTATAATAGCAATTATAGTTTCTTATATATTATCATTTAATATAAAGAAAACAATATTTGGTCTAGAACCTAAAGAAATTGCTCTTTTATTAGGAGAAAGAAACTTAATTTTGCAGAGTTTGAAAAATGGTATATTAGCTATTAATCAAGAGGGAGATATAATATTATTTAATAAAGCAGCTAAGGAAGTTTTCGGTTTATCAGAAAAAGATAAAGGTAAAAGTATATTAAATTTTAATTCAAATTATACAGATCAATTATTAGAAGTTTTACAAACTGAAAAATCTTTGTACAATGAAGAAATTAAAATTAAACCAGGAAAAACTCTTTTATGTAGTCATACATTATTACAAGATCATAAGGGAGATGTTATAGGGGTAGTATCAAGTTTCCAAGACTTAACAGAAGTAAAGCAAATGGCAGAAGAACTCACAGGAATAAAGAAGATAACTAACGATTTAAGGGCTCAAAATCATGAGTTTATGAATAAACTTCATACAATATCAGGCTTAATTCAATTAGAGGAATATAATAAGGCCATTGAGTATATATCAGATATATCTGAGCAACGGCAAGAGGTTTTAGGAACTTTAAATTATAAAATTAAAAATGTTCACATAGCAGGTATATTATTAGCTAAATATAATAAGGCTCAAGAGGCTAAAATAGATTTAGTAATTGACCCTGATTCAAAAATTACAAGTTTACCAGATAATATAACTGTGGATGAAATATGTTCAGTTATTGGTAATTTAATAGAAAATGCAATTGATGAGTTAGTAAAACTTAAAGGTGGAAAAATATCAGTTAAAATTAAATCAAACGATGATGGTCTTTATATAAACATAAAGGATAACGGTCTAGGTATAAGTGAAGAAATAAAAGAGAAGATATTTAGTAGAGGTGTAACTACTAAATCAGGACAAAGAGGATATGGTTTATGGAATGTAAAACAAATTGTAGATAATGCTAAAGGAACAATAGATGTTAAACTAGATGAGGGAACAGAATGGAATATTTTCATACCTAAAGAAAGGAGAAACTAATATGATAAAGGTACTTATAGTAGAAGATGATCCTATGGTTACTGAAATAAATCAAAGATTTTTAGAAAAGATAGAAGGATTTTCATTATATAAAAGTGTAAATTCTATAGAAGATGCTAAAGAGGCAATATTAAAGGGGAACCCTAATTTAATATTGTTAGATATATTTTTTCCCCAAGGAAGGGGTATAGAGCTTTTAAAATGGATTAGAACTAATGATTTAAAAAGTGATGTAATACTTATAACAGCAGATAAAAGTATGGATACAGTAGAAGAAGCTTTTAGATATGGTGCTATAGATTATCTTATAAAACCATTTGTGTTTAACCGATTTAAAGAAGCTTTATTGCAGTATAAAAACAGATTGAAAAATTTTGAGAACATAGAAAAAGTAGAACAAAATATTATAGATAAATATACATTAAATAAAGAAAGTAATGATGAAACTTCAGATATAAAAGATATTAAAGGGTTTAGCAAACACACATATCAGAAAGTATTAAACTATATAAAAAGTATGAATAATAGAGCCTTTAGCGCTCAGGAAATTGCAGATAAGATAGGTGTTTCAAGAATAACAGCTCGAAGGTATTTAGATTATCTAGAAAGGGAAAATAAGGTTATATTAGAACTTGAATATGGTAAAGTAGGAAGACCAAAAAATAAATATAGATTAAATGATTAAAACTTATAAAGAATCAAAAAAAAGAAAAAAATATAAAACGAGGTATCAAAAGTTAAAAAATTCAGAATATTTTTTATGGCATTAAAATGCTCGAAAATCAGGCAGCTGCTCATTCCTTTGCTTTAGTGATTTAATTAACGAAAACTTTTTATGAAAAATATCCGACAAATTGTTCAAATTTTCTTAATTTTATGATACAATAAATTTTAAGATGTTACAAAAAAGAAATAAGCCTTACAAATTATTGTAAAACATCGGAATGAAAACGTATGCAACATTAGTAGTATTAAACTTGATATTTAAGTGCTTTAGCATTTAAATAAATAAAAAATTTTGAAGGGGGAGTAATATGGATAATAATAATTTACAACCTAGAGACAGTTTCGGTTCTAAGATAGGTATTATAGCAGCCGCTGCTGGATCTGCAATCGGTCTAGGTAACATCTGGAAGTT
>VENA01000007.1 GCA_009711785.1 Bacillota bacterium | reverse complement strand
GTATGCCTGAAATAGCAGCAATGGGAGCATTAGAAAGACTTGATGTAATGCTTAATGATGCTTTATATGGAATATTATTTAGAGATATAAATATGAAAAGAACACTTATAGATCAATATTTTTCTAGAATAATTAATGGATATGGTGGAGTAATTATAAATACAGGGGAAGATAATTATCTAACAACTGCAGATGCAATAGAAGAAGCCCATACTGTATTAGCTTCACAACTTATGAATGAACAATTTGCCCTTATAGCAGGTATACCGGAAGAGCAAATGGGACTTGGCCATGCCTTTGAGATGGATCCTAAGATTGAAAATGGTTTCTTATTAGAACTTGCCCAAGCTCAAATGGCTAGAGAGATATTTCCTAATGCACCACTAAAATATATGCCTCCAACTAAATTTATGACAGGTAATATATTTAAAGGACATCTTCAGGATGCTTTATTTAATCTTATATCGATATGGACAAATCAAGGTGTTCAGTTATTAGGTATGCCTACAGAAGCAATTCATACACCCCACTTACAGGATAGAATGCTTTCTATAGAAAATGCTAAATATATATTTAATAATGCAAAGGATTTAGGTGAAGAGATAACATTTAAAAGGAATGGAATAATTCAAACTAGAGCTAAAGAAGTATTAAATAATGCAGATGAATTACTTAAAGATATTGAAAAGGAAGGAATATTCTCTACAATAGAAAAGGGTAAATTTGCAGGAGTAAAAAGACCAAGAGATGGCGGAAAGGGTCTTGAAGGTGTTATAAGTAAGGATGATAAATATTATAATCCATTTATCAGATTGATGCTTGGAGGTGAAAAGTAATGGCATTAGAAAAGGTTGATTTAACAAAGGTTAAACCCTATGGTGATACTTTAAATGATGGTATGATGCAATTTTCTTTTACATTACCTATTCCCCATGGAGATGAAGCTTTAGAAGCTGCTAGGATACTTGCTAAAAAAATGGGACTTGAAGAACCAGAGGTTGTATATTCAGAGGACTTAGGTATAGATTATACTTTCTTTGTAGTATATGGTAGATGTAAACATACAGTAGATTATACTAAGATAGAGGTACCCAAGGTTGATATAGAATCTATGGATAAATATGGGGTTGAAGATTATATTAAAGAAAATATAAAAAGAGAGATAACAATTATCGGAGCTTGTACTGGGACTGATGCCCATACAGTTGGTATAGATGCCATTATGAATATGAAAGGTTTTGATGGTCATTATGGCCTTGAAAGATATAAAATGATTAATGCTATTAATATGGGAAGTCAGGTTCCAAATGAAGAATTAGTTGCAAAGGCAATAGAGGAAGATGCCGATGCCATACTAATTTCTCAGATAGTAACCCAGAAAAATGTACACATTCCTAATATGACTGAATTAGTTGAGCTTTTAGAAGCTGAGGGTATTAGAGAAAAAATAGTTCTTGCCTGTGGAGGGCCAAGAATCTCCCATGAACTAGCTAAGGAACTTGGCTATGATGCTGGTTTTACATCGGGAAACTATGCTAATGATGTTGCAAGTTTCATAGTAACTGAAATGGTAAAAAGAAATTTAATATAAAAGATTTTAAAAATATTATGCATGACATCTAATTTTAGGTGTCATGTTTTTTATGTTTTAAAACGGTAGTGTAATCTAATTTGTGCTTTTAGGTAGAAAAAAGCTCCACTAATATATTTTTTAGTCCTCTCGTCTTTTGGATTATTAAAAATATTATCTGCCTTATCATACTCGATAATTTAATGAATCCTTAATCTCTTCATATAATCCTATTTTTTCTCTTACTCTTTCAATATTATAATTAGATAAGTTTTCCCCATTAAAAAATATATCTCCCGTTATTTTAGCTTCATTATTTTCATAAATCATAGCATTAAAGGTTTTTAATAATGTAGATTTACCACATCCAGAAGGTCCTATAATGGCAGTTATTTTTTTATTAAATCCTACATTAATACTATTTAAAATAATTAAAACTATAAGAAGTACCAACGCTGTTGCGTATGCATTTTTTAAAGATATTCCTTCTCTTATAAGCATATAAAGATGTAGCGGTAAAGCCATTATATATCCTTAACCTTTGAAGCATATATAACCCCACCAGTAAATAATAATAGCAACTGAAATAGTAAAAAGAAGTTATATAAAAGATTAGTAAAAAAGTTCTAAATACCTAGGACAAGCATATATCTATAGTATAGGAATAAAAAATTGTAATGGCATTAGAAAAGGTTGATTTAACAAAGGTTAAACCCTATAGAGATATTTTAAATGATGGTATGATGCAATTTTCTTTTACATTACCTATTCCCCATGGATAAATACGGAGTTGAAGATTATATTAAAGAAAATATAAAAAGAGAGATAACAATTATCGGAGCTTGTACTGGGACTGATGTCCATACAGTTGATAAAGATGCCATTATGAACATGAAAGGTTTTGATGGTCATTATGACCTTGAAAGATATAAAGAAAATTAGTATAGATTTATTTCCACTGGATATCCAGTGGAGATTTTATAAAAAAAAAGAAGAATATTAATTGTTACAAAGCATATAGATGAAAATATATACAACCATTAATTCCTATGATATAGCATTCATGTAATTTAAGTTAATATTATAAATAATATTATGTTATTTATAAAATAATTTTACCAAATAGAAAAAGGAAAGGAGGGACTTAAAGATAAGTCATGTGACTTTAAATGAAACTTAAATATAAGGGGGATTTCAAATGTTAAAAAGATTATTATCAAGTTTACTTATAGTAGCATTAATTTTAGGTTTGGCTGCATGTGGTAGTCAAGAAAGTGCTACTAATGAAGGCTCAGAAGATAATTGGAAGATAGGAATAATGACTGGTACTGTTGTTCAAAATGAAGAGGAATATAATGCCGCACAAAATGTTATTAAAGAATTTGGAGAAGAACATGTAATTACTATGACTTATCCACCAAAGTTTATGGATGAGCAAGAAACTACTATAGCAAACGTAGTTAGTATGGCATCAGATCCTAATGTTAAAGCTATAATAATAACTCAAGCTGTACCGGGAACTTCAGCTGCTATCGCTAAGGCAAGAGAAATTAGAGAAGATATATTATTCATCGCTGGAACTCCTGGAGAAAATCCAAATGATATCGCATCTAAAGCAGACGTTGTATTCCAAATGGATGAAATAGCTATGGGTGAAACTGTGCCAAATCAGGCTAAAAAGCAAGGTGCTAAGGTATTTGTACACTATTCATTCCCAAGACATATGTCTTATCCACTTCTTGCAGCAAGAAGAGACATAATGAAAGAAACTTGTAAAGAAATAGGATTAGAATTTGTAGATGCTTCAGCTCCGGACCCAACAGGTGATGCAGGTGTATCAGGAGCACAGCAATTTATACTTGAAGATGTACCAAGAATGGTAGAGAAATATGGAAAAGATACAGCTTTCTTTAGTACTAACTGTTCTATGCAGGTACCACTAATAAGTGCTTCGTTAGAAGAGGGAGCTATATATCCACAGCCATGTTGTCCTTCACCATATCATGGTTTCCCTTCAGCATTGAGCTTAGAAATACCTGAAGACAAAAAAGCTGATATTGACTATGTGATAGATGAAACTAGAAGAATTATAAAAGAAAAAGGCGGAGAGGGAAGATTCTCTACATGGCCAGTTCCAGCTAATATGATGTTTATAGAAGGTGGAGCTGCTTATGCTAAAGCTTATATAGAGGGAGAATTAGATGGAAAGGTAGATATAGAAGCTATTAAAGAAAAATTTAGTTCATATGCAGATACTGACGTACAGGTTAATAAGCTAGAAGAAGGCGGAAAGAAATATGATAATTACTTCACTGTATTAGTTGATTTTGTTAACTATTAAATCTCTTTAATTCAATTAAATAATAGTATAAGGTTACCGTTCGGTAACCTTATACTAATCTAGGACACATTTAAGGGGGGAGTTTATTGATGCAGAATAAATATACTTTGCAGATGAAAAATATAGAAAAGGAATATTTCGGAAACAAAGTCTTAAAGGGAGTTAATCTTTCCGTTAAGCCAGGAGAAATACATGCTTTACTAGGAGAAAATGGTGCAGGGAAATCAACTCTTATGAATATCTTATTTGGTATGCCTGTAATCCATTCTACAGGAGGTTTTAGTGGAGAGGTTAAAATAGATGGAAAATATACTAAGATAGAATCTCCTAATCAAGCTATGGAACTTGGTATAGGTATGGTACATCAAGAGTTTATGCTTATTCCAGAATTTACTCTTACAGAGAATATTAAACTTAATAGAGAGATAACTAAGAATAATTTTATTACTAAACATTTAAAGCGTGATTCATTAAAATTTTTAGACACTAAAAAAATGAAAAAAGACGCTAGGAAGGCTTCAGATACTTTAGGATTAGATATTGAAGAATGGGTTAAAGTAGCTGGACTACCTGTTGGGCATATGCAGTTTATAGAGATAGCGAGAGAAATAGATAAAAGGGGTATAAAATTATTAGTATTTGATGAACCTACTGCTGTACTTACTGAAAGTGAAGCTGAGAATTTAATAAATGCTATGAAAAGACTAACAGAAAAAGGCATATCCATATTATTTATCACTCACAGATTGAATGAGGTCATACAGGCAGCTGATAATGTAACCATACTTAGGGATGGTGAATTAGTAGCAACTAGAAAAACTGAAAAAACAGATGTAAATGAATTAGCTGAACTTATGGTAGGTAGAAAAGTTAATGTTACTAATAAAACTGAAGAGAATTCAAATGCTACGAATAAAGATTCAGAAATAATACTTTCTATGAAAAACCTTAAGGTGAAAATGCCAGGAGAAGAAGTAAAGGGTATAGATCTTAATGTTAGAAAAGGAGAGATATTAGGTATAGGTGGACTTGCTGGACAAGGTAAAATAGGCGTATCTAATGGTATTATGGGGATGTATGAAACCAGTGGTGAAATTATATTAGATGGGGAAAAATTAAGTCTTAATGATACAAAGAAATCTTTAATGAAGGGGCTTGCATTTGTTTCTGAAGATAGAAGGGGTGTAGGACTTTTATTAGACACTTCAATAGAGCAAAATATAGTTGTTACAACAATGCAGATTAAAGATGAATTTATAAAGAGATTTGGAGTGTTTACTCAACTAGATAAAAAAAGAATAAGAGATCATGCATTAAAAATGATAAAGGATTTAGATATAAGATGTACAGGACCAGAACAATTAACTAGAAGACTTAGCGGAGGAAATCAACAAAAGGTATGTGTTGCTAGAGCTATTACTTTAGAGCCTAAAGTATTACTTGTTTCTGAACCTACTAGAGGTATAGATATTGGAGCTAAAAAAATTGTTCTAGATTTATTAGTTAAACTTAATAAAGAACTTGGTATGACTATAGTTATGACTTCTAGTGAATTGGCAGAATTAAGAACTATAAGTGATAGAATAGCTATCATCACAGAAGGTAAAGTAGAAGGTATACTTAAACCTACAGATAGTGATAAGGACTTTGGTCTTATGATGGCTGGAGAATATAAAAAAACTCATGGTAAGGGGGCTATATAAATGACTGAGTCAGCAAAACAGGTATTTAATAAAATTGGTGTTCCAAGGATGATAATTTCTAGCTTTTTTATAGCCTTATGTTTACTAGCGGTAGGTATTGGAATGCCCTTTGATGCTCTTTTAGGAGATATAGTAAGAAGATTTGGTATGTTTGGTATATTAGTACTTGCAATGGTACCTGCTATACAGTCAGGTATTGGTCCTAATTTTGCGTTACCATTAGGTATACTTTGTGGAATATTAGCAGGAATATTAAGTATAGAATTAGGTTTTGTGGGATTAGTAGGGTTTTTAGCTGCAATATTAATATCTATTCCCTTTGCTACTATGGTAGGATTATTTTATGGTATTTTATTAAATAAGATTAAGGGCTCAGAATTAGTAGTAGCTTCATATACAGGATTTTCAGCAGTGGCTTTTATGTGTATTATGTGGGTTGTACTACCATTTAGACATCCAGAGATGGTATGGCCCATAGGTAATGGTTTAAGGTTGACTATTTCATTAGAATCAACTTTTGCATATATTTTAAATGACTTTTTAGCCTTCCAAATTGGAGACTTTTATTTTCCAACCGGTTTGATATTAGCATTTTTAGGAGCGTGCTTTTTAGTATGGTTATTTACAAGAAGTAAATTAGGGGTTGCAATGAAGGCTGCAGGGGATAATCCTAAATTTGCTTTAGCCTCAGGAATAAATGTAGATAAAGCAAGAGTTATAGGAACTGTATTATCCACAGTTATAGGAGCTATTGGAATAGTTATTTATGCGCAAAGTTATGGTTTCTTTCAGTTATATATGGCTCCTTTGATGATGGCTTTTCCTGCAGTTGCAGCCGTTTTAATAGGTGGAGCAACAGCTAAAAAGGCTAAGATATCCCACGTTATTATAGGTGTATTTTTATTTCAGGGATTATTAACTATAGCTTTACCTATAGCTAATCAAATAATAAAGGTTGGAAATTTATCAGAGGTACTTAGAATGATAGTGCAAAATGGCATAATTCTTTATGCATTGACTAAAGTAGGGGGGGCTGAATAATATGACTGAAGAAAAAATAAATGTTCAAAGTGAAGATACACAGAGTCTGTCTAAAAATATAAAGAAATTGTTATTTGATAATATGGTTACTATAATGTTTTTAATATTAGGTATTTTAGGAGTTATTTTTTCTGAACTCCCTATATTTTTTATAGTAAATGAACTTTTAACTAGACTTGCTAGAAATTCATTTTTAGTATTAGCTTTAATAATACCAGTACTAGCAGGTATGGGACTTAATTTTGCGATAACAGTTGGAGCTATGGCTGGGCAAGCAGCTATATTAATGGTTGTTCATTGGAAGATTCCAGGTATATATGGGTTTATATTAGCTTGGATATTAACTATTCCTATAGCAATTATACTTGGTATATTAACAGGTAAATTACTTAATAAAACAAAGGGACAAGAGATGATTGCTAGTTTGATAACAGGATATTTTGCAAATGGTATATACCAATTTATATTCCTTTTTGGAATAGGTACCTTTATACCTATGACAAATAAGGTACTAATATTAGGGGATGGAGTAGGTATTAGAAATACTGTTGATTTAGCTAGAAATAATGGTATTAAGTATTCCATAGATAATTTAGCTAAGTTTCCATTATTTCCAGTACTCATAGTAGCAGGTATACTTTTAGCCTTATTTTCTATATACCAATTAACTAAAAATGAAGAGAAACTAATAGTTAAAGTGTATAGACCAAAATATTTTGCATTTTTAGGATTAAGTGCTCTTTTAATAATAATGGGTTTATTATTTACATTTAATATAGGTATACCTATAAATTTACAACCCCTTAGAATGTTAAAAATACCTTTAGCAACCCTTGGTTTAGTAGCTCTTTCAGGGGTATTTCATATACTTATAGTTAAGACAAAGTTAGGTCAAAAGTTTAGAACGGTTGGTCAAGATAAACATATAGCCAGTGTTTCTGGGATTAATGTTAATAAAATAAGAGTTATAGCTATAACTATATCAACTGTATTAGCAGGATGGGGACAGATAATATTTCTTCAAAATATGGGTATAATGAATACCTATGGTAGTCACGTGCAGATAGCACTTTTCTCTATAGCAGCAATACTTATAGGTGGTGCATCCGTTACAAAGGCAACAGTAGGGCAGGCTATACTTGGAGTTATTTTATTCCATACATTATTTATAGTTTCACCTAGAGCAGCTCAAAATATATTTGGAGATGCACAGATAGGAGAGTTTTTCAGAAACTTCATCTCCTATGGAGTTATAGGTGTTGCCCTGGGATTATATGCATGGAAAAAAAGGTTTAATAAGACAGCTTAAAAATAATATTAATATACTATAAGAAAATACATTAAATTTCATAAGTATATATAAGAGGGAAATGTTGTTAAAATCAATCATTTCTCTCTTTTTGTGTGCACGGTATTGGCGCAGTCTATAGGCTGAGAGGTTCACGTACGGTTCTGAGAGGAGCTAAGGGAAAGGATGCCTTGGTCTACTTACTGTAATATATGTGAAAAACTTTAGATCAGGAGAAAAAGTTTTAGAAATTATCACTAAATTATAAGATAATTATCTATCTCCTACTCGATTAATAAAAATAGTTCTAAATACCTAGGACAAGCATATATATATATTAAAGAGGTAAAAAAATGAGTTGTCTACAAGGATAAATATAAATTTACAAAACTAGTATGAACCTGACAAGCCATTTCGATAAAATTTTAAATCCGTGTAATATACAATATTTATGTAAAGAAACTATAAATTTAACTTTAAAAAATTACTTTGAAGGGAGGGAAAAGTTTTTAAGAAACAGATTAAAATTTAAATTACGAAAGGGGTATTATAAAATGGTAAAAAAACTGTTTTCTGTTGTATTAGTATTAGCTTTAGTATGTGGGATGTTAATGCCAGCATCAACACCTGCATTTGCAGCTAAGGATGATTATGATGTAGAAAGATATGGGGATACATTAGATATTGGTACTAAATTAAGACATTTAGCTAAAGATGAAGACTATAAAGAAGATGTTGAAAAGCAAATTAAAAAGTCAGCTTCTAATATCAGTCCAGATGAGGAAGAAAATGAAAATGAAGCTGCTAGTGGTGCTGAAGGTATCCATGAAGGCCAAGTTAAATATTTCTTAGCTAATGATGATGTTGAAGGTTATTATGTTAAACCATATACATTAAGAGGCCTAGGGGAAAACGTTGAGATATGGGTAGCTAATGATTTAACTTTCCCAGATGATAGACCTACTCCAGTAATAACTGATGAACAAGTGAACAAATTAAAAGATGAATTTGACAATAATATATATGAAAAGGACACAGAATTTTTCGGTAAACCAGAATCACTTACAGGGGAAAATGCAACATTACCGGGAATACTTAAATTACCACAAGATTATTATGTAGCTGAAGATGGAAAAGATAGAGTTATAATGTTAGTAGATAATGTTAGAGATGAAGCTTATTATGATCCTTCATATCCATTCTTTATAGCAGGATTTTATTCACCAACATATGAAGGATATATGGATAGAAATATAATAACTATAGATACAAATAATTGGGAAGAAAGACTTGAAACTACTTTCTTTGGAACAACAGCCCATGAATTACAGCATTTAATCCATGATGATAATGATAGTATGGAAGAAACATGGATTAACGAAGGTATGTCAGACTTTGCAGAATATCTTTGTGGATATGGACATCCAATGGGTCATGTTAATTTCTTTTTAGACCATCCAGAAAACTCATTAGTACAGTGGGATGATCATTATAGTGCTGAAACTGGTCCTGAAACGCTAGCAGATTATGGTCAGGCATATTTACTGCAGTTATATTTAAATGATAAATATGGTCAAGACTTCATTCAAACATTAGCAAAGGATGAAGACCACGGATTTACGAGTGTAAATAAAGTATTAGATGAATTTGGTACAGACATAGGCTTTGAAGAATTATTTAGAAGATTTACAATAGCAGTAGCTATAGATAGTCCTGAACCAGGGAATGGAATATATAACTTTGATAGCATAGATTTAAAAGTTAATTATGAATCAGCTCTTGAGTATGACAAAGATGGAGTACCAGCATGGGGTGGAGATTATAAAGAAATAGACCATGCTAATAAACTTCAAAGTATTAAGATTGATGGAGTTGAATATTTAGCTAACCCATGGAAAACAGTACAAGACCCAGTTAATGGTGAAGGAAATGTATTATGGGGTAATGTAGGTCATGAATTACAAAATCAATTAATCTTTAAAGCTGACTTAAGTGATGTAGATACAGCAACTCTTAACTTTGATAACTTTATCCTAATAGAAGAACATTGGGACTTTGGTATGGTTCAAGTATCTACTGATAACGGTGAAACTTGGGAAAGTTTAGCCAATGAAAATACTACTACAGATGTAGTTCCTGAAGGATATCCAGCAATAAAAGAAAATCTTCCTGGATTTACAGGATATTATGAAGATTGGGTAAAAGAAGAATTTGACTTAACTGAATATGCAGGAGAAGAAATATTAATAGGCTTTAACTATATGACAGACTGGGGATATAATGATCCAGGTTGGTATATCAAAAATATAGAAATACCAGAAATAGGATACGCTAATGATGGTAGTTCCTTAGAAAGTTTCTATAGTATAGATGAAATATTAGAAAGCCGTGTTGAGTATGCAGTATCATTTATAAATGAAAAATCATTAGGCAAAGGAAATAACAAGCAAAACTATAGAGTATTAAATATTGATCCTTTTAATATCACAGAAAAAGATACATTACAATTAAAAGAATTCTTCAGCGGCGGAAATAACTATGCAGTTATCTGGTATGCAGCTCCTGAAGGAAAGAAAGGAACTGTAGATTATAATTATGAGTTAACAACTAAGAGTGATTATAAGAAAAATCAGAAGGATAAGAAAGATAAGAAAAATAAGAAAAATAAGTAAAATAAAAATCCCTCCGTGTTTTGATACATGGAGGGATTTACATTAATAACTTTTATTTAATTTAACTGATAAACTATTATCAACAAAATGGGCTACATCTCCCCTAGGAGCAAAGGATTTAAGGGGAAGTTTAAGATTGCCATTAAGATTTAAATCAACTGCTACTTTAGCATAATTAACAGGCCATGTATCATTTTTATTTAAAGAATCTTCATATCCTAAAAGCCTAACTAAAATAGTTAATACTTCACCATAGGATACTTTTCTATTAGGTTTAAATGTACCATCTGTGTATCCTTTAATTAACCCTTCATTAACTGCAATATTAATATAGGGAGCTGACCAGTTACTTTTAGATACATCACTAAAGGCTGTATCCTTTTTATATTTATCTACTAAGTGGTCTTTAGCTATTAATCTTACAGCTATAGTAGTAAATTCAGCCCTTGAAATATTATTTTCAAGTTTTAATGAACCATCCTCATATCCTGTTAAAAGACCTAAAGCAACTAATTTATCAGCAGACTCTAATTGAGCATCACCTACTTTTGCTAGTGATATTGAACTAAAAATAAGCATAAACATTAATGTAAATACTATAACCTTCTTTATCATTATAGACACACCTCTTTAAATATATCTTCTAAATAAATTATAACAAAAGTAAGGTATTATAAGTATTTCATTTCATTTACAATTACATTACATTTAAATGATAGTATAAATATAATGGGAGGGGATGTTAAATATGGATAAATTAATAGATTATACCTTAACTAAAGTTGAAACATTAAATAGGGGAAAGGAAGAAATTACTATAACTAATAAAGATGATAAAACTATACTTACTATTACAAAGATGTTAACATGCACAGGGTGTGATATGGAGGTTGAAGGGATAGAGAAGGATGAAGATAATTATAATGTTTATATTAAACTTATAAAACCTTGTGAAAACAAAATGAACCTTCAAGTAATTACATATAAAGAAGTAACTTTAGAGATAGATAATGAAAACTTAGATAAGGATTATAAGTTTAATATAATATGGAAATAAACTCTTAAATTTTAAGAGTTTATTTTTATTTAATGGATAATTTTCCTATATTTAATTTTTTAGTACTTAGCGATGTAATCAAAAGAAAGTTAAAAAAATAGAAAGTTATAAAAATCTTTATAGACCATATATAGATGGTGAGTAAGGACTTATTAATAAAGGTTATATAAAAAGAATATAGAATAAATTACTTAGGATAGAATTATGAAGGGAGTTTTAATATGAAAAATTTCAAAAGGATATGTACTACGCTTTTACTAATAGCTTTAATATTTACTACAGTAACTCCTACATTTGCCGAGGGAGAAAATGAAGAAGTAAAAATGGATATTGAATATCTAAAAAGTGTATTAGAGTTTATAAAAACAAATCACGTAGGTGATGTTAATGAAAAAGATCTAATAGAGGCTGCAGTTAATGGAATGTTTGATAGTTTAGATGAGTATAGTAATTACTATAATGAAGAAGAATTTAGTGAATTAAATGAAAAGGTTTCTGGTAAATTTGGAGGTATAGGTCTTAGGGTAACTGAAAAGGATGGTTTTATAACAGTTATTACACCCTTAGAAGGAACTCCAGGGTTTAAAGCAGGGATAAAACCAGGAGATAAAATAGTAAAGGTTAATGATACAGATATTAAGGATTTCACCTTAACAAAGGCTGTAAAGCTAATGAGGGGAGAAAAGGATACTAAAGTTAAATTAGGTATAATTAGAGAAGAAAGGGAAGGTATATTATATTTTAATATTACAAGGGATATTATTAATATCAATCCAATAACATATAAGGTATTAGAAGATAATATAGGATATATCAAAATAAGTAAGTTTAATTCAAATGCAGCAGGTAGCTTTTTAAAAGCACTAAATGAAATGGATAATAAAGATATAACTAAATTAGTTATAGATGTAAGAAACAACCCAGGAGGATATTTAGAAGAGGTAATAAATATATGTAGATTTGTAATACCAAAGGGTCCTATAGTACATATAAAGGATAGTAGCGATGAAATGGAAACTTATAGATCTATAAAAGAAGATCCTAAATACAAATTAGCCGTTTTAGTTAATGGTGGAAGTGCTAGTGCCTCAGAAATATTTGCAGGTGCTGTTAAGGATAGTAATATAGGAACTGTAATAGGAACTAAAACCTTTGGTAAAGGAAGTGTGCAAAGAACAATACCTTTAAAGAATAAAGCAGGTATTAAATTAACGATAGCTGAATATTTTACAAGGAATAAAGAAAAGGTGGATGGTATAGGTATTACACCGGACATTAAAATAGAAAATAATATTAAACCAAAAATAGATTTAGAAGATATCCCTAAACTTAAAAAGGAAAGAAAGGCTAAATTAAATACTGTAGGTTTAGATGTATTAGCAGCTGAAAAGATACTTAATATATTAGGATATGAAATAAAAAGTGAAGATGGTATATTAGATAAGACTACCTTTAATTCAATATCAAAATTTCAAAGGGATAATGGATTATACGCCTATGGAGTCTTAGATTACTCGACTCAGGATACTTTAACAAAAAAAATAAAAGAATATGCATATAGTAATGAAGATAAACAATTAAATAAAGCTATAGATGTTTTAAAAAGTGAATAGTATTATAATTTTAGTAAATTAATAAGAGTAAAGTTACCATGCTTTACTCTTATTTCATGTAATGGATATATATTATTTAAAATAGTCTTATAATAATGTTGACATAAGATAGTCTATAAGATAGAATACTATAGTTAATGATTTTATAGACACTAAATAATAACTAAGACATAAAAATTTAAGGTAAAAATTTAAATAAACTATAAAGATTAAATCTAAAATATGAAAACCCAAAGAGGAGGTCTAAAATGCCAACTAAGTATATTTTCGTCACTGGTGGAGTAGTTTCTTCCTTAGGTAAAGGAATAACAGCGGCTTCCCTAGGACAGCTTCTAAAAGCTAGAGGATTAGAAGTTACTATTCAAAAGTTTGACCCTTATATTAACATTGACCCAGGAACTATGAGTCCATATCAGCACGGAGAGGTTTTTGTCACAGATGATGGAGCGGAAACTGATTTAGATTTAGGACATTATGAAAGATTTATTGATATTAACTTAAGTAAGAATAGTAACGTTACAACAGGTAAAGTATATTGGAACGTACTTAAAAAGGAAAGAAGAGGAGACTATCTAGGAGGTACTATACAGGTAATCCCTCACATAACTAATGAGATTAAAGATAGAGTCTACAGAGTAGCAAAGGAAAAGAAAGTAGATGTTGTAATAACAGAGATAGGTGGAACTGTAGGAGATATAGAAAGTTTACCTTTCTTAGAAGCTATAAGACAAATTAAGTATGATATAGGTAAAGAAAATGTAATGTATATGCATGTTACTTTAATTCCATACCTTGAAAAGGCAGGAGAAACAAAAACAAAGCCTACACAGCATAGTGTTAAGGAATTAAGAAGTATAGGTATACAACCGGATGTTATAGTATGTAGAACAGAACATGAACTATCCCAAGAAATAAAAGAAAAAATAGGCTTATTCTGTAATATGGACCATAACAATGTTGTACAAAACCTAGATGCAGATAATATTTATCAAGTACCTTTAATGTTTGAAAAAGAAGGTCTTCCACAAATGGTTTTAGAAAACCTAGGTATTGAAACTGAAAAACCTAAGCTTGATGAATGGAAGTCTATGGTTGAAAGAATTAAAAACTTAAAAGGTAATGTAAAAATTGCTTTAGTAGGTAAGTATGTAGAACTTAAGGATGCATACCTATCGGTTGCAGAGTCTTTAAGACATGCAGGTATAGCTAATGATGTTAATGTAGAAATAGATTGGGTACACTCAGAAGAGATAGAAGATAGTAACTGTGAAGAGTTGTTAAAGGATGCCGATGGTATATTAGTACCAGGAGGCTTTGGCGATAGAGGTATAGATGGTAAGATATGTGCGACAAAGTATGCTAGAGAGAATAATATACCTTTCCTAGGAATATGCTTAGGCATGCAAATGGCAGTTGTTGAGTTTGCAAGAAACGTAGTTGGATTAAAAGGAGCCCATAGTGCAGAGCTAGATCCTGTTACTCCATATCCAGTAATAGATATTATGCCTGAACAAAAGGATATAGAAGATATGGGTGGTACTATGAGATTAGGACTTTATCCATGTAAACTTAAAGAAGGTACTAAAGCATATGAGGCTTATAATGATGAGTTAGTATATGAAAGACATAGACATAGATATGAATTTAGTAATGAATATAGAGATAAGTTACTAGATAAAGGATTTATAATAAGTGGTATATCTCCAGATGAGAGATTAGTAGAAATAATAGAGCTTAAAGACCATCCTTGGTTTGTAGCTAGTCAATTTCATCCAGAGTTTAAATCAAGACCAACAAGAAGTCATCCACTATTTAGAGACTTTATAAAAGCTAGTAAAAAGTAATATATATAAAAGTTTTGATAAAATAACACTTTCAAAATTTGAGAGTGTTATTTTTATCTTTAAGAAGGAATTTAAAACTCCATATAGAATATTAATTAATGTGCTAAATTTTTTGGCATTTCTCTATTTTTTATATACTGACTCTTAGTCGTAAAATAATTGTAACACAACTGTAATGGTAATTTACGACTTTGTAGTATATAATTAATAGTGTAAATTAAATAAGTAATACTTGTTGTAATGAAGTTAATTCAATGTTACATTTTCATTACAATAGGACTTGTCTTATTGACTGACAAATTTGTCGGTGCTATAATTAGTATAGAATGCAAGCTTTCACTTTAAAAGCTTGTTTCTATAAATTTACTGGACTGGTTGAAGGGGTACAGCCCAGATAAAGATTAAACTCCTTCACAAAAATAAAAAACATATTATAAAGGAGGACTTTTAGATGAAGAAAGTATTATCGATAGTACTTGCATTATCATTAGTACTAGGAAGTTTCAGTATGGCTTTCGCAGGAACAACTAGTGATTATGTAGGAACTGATTATGAAGATGCTGTAGAGACATTAAAAGCTCTAGGTATCGTGGCTGGTTACGATGATGAAGGAAACATCGTTAAGCCAATGAACACAATTAAAAGAGAAGAATTTGCTAAACTTATGGTAGTTGCATTAGGTTTAGAAGACCTAGTAGACTACGCAAAAAATAGCACTCAATTTACAGACGTACCAGAAAACAGTTGGGCAAAAGGATACATTAATGTAGCTACTGCTCAAGGTTTATACCAAGGTAGAGGTAATGGTACATTTGGATATGGAGACAAAATTAATTATGGTGAAGCAATCACTGTAATAGTAAGAGCTTTAGGTTATGAAGATGAGCACTTAGCAGGACAATGGCCTTATAACTTCATAGTAAAAGCTAAAGACTTAGACATCACTGATGGTGTTGCTATAGGAGAAGATGCAGCAATCAGAGGAAACATCTTTAAGATGTTAGACAATTCTTTAACACTTAACATGGTTAAGTATGATGAAGATGGAAACGAGAAAGAAAAAGAAGATACATTATTAAGCAAGCTTGATGTTGAGAAGTTAACAGAAAAAGTTGTAGAGATTCCAAGAACTGATAGTAAGTTAGATGACAATGAAATCGAACTTGCTAACGGTGACGAAGTAACTGTATCAGAAGATTTTGATATGGAAGCTGTATTTGGTTTAGAAATAACAGTATGGGTAAATGATGATAGTGAAGTAATGGACTATGACGTAGAAGACGAAGCATTATTTGATGCTTTAGCTTGGGATGCTGACGACGAGGAATTAACTCTTGTTGATGCAGACGAAACTTACGACATGGTTGAAGATGCAGTTGTATATGTTAATGGTGAAAAAGATGACATAGCAGATGCAGATTACGCTAAAGTTGTATTAAACGATGATGAAGAAGTAATGTTTGTAGATGCATATACATGGGACAATAGTCTTGTAGTTGAAGATGTAGACGATACAGATGTTGTAGGATATGATGACACTGCAGCAGATGAAACTATCGACTTAGAAGACTACACTATAGTTAAAGATGGAAAGACTGTTAGCATAGATGATATAGATGCTGAAGACGTTCTTTACTATAATGAAGACGCTGAGTACGCTGAAGTTTACAACAATACAGTAGAAGGCGAAGTTACAGCTGTATTTGCTAACGACTTTGACTTAGACGATGACAACTACACTACTGCTGGTACTTACATTGAAGCAGGCGACGATGTAGAAAACATTGATGTTTTAGATACTGACGCATTAGACAGCATGAAAGATGCTGAAGAAGAAGTAAGAGTATTCTTAGACAGAAATGGAGACGTTAGACACGTTGTAGGAGATTTAGATGAAGAAGATACTAGCACATTAGCTGGTTATGTTATAAGAGACGTTGAACAATTATCTTCAGTAAGAAGCACTACTTACAATGTAGACGTTGTTACTGAAAATGGAGAATTCATTGAGTATGATGTAGAGAAAGCTGACCTTGATGAAGATACAGTTACATTCTCTAATGGTGGAGCTAATACTGACATAGCAAAAGGTGATATAGTTGAAATCACTTACGATGAAGATGGAGACATCGATGAAGTTGTTGCAGTTGGTGCACATGATGAGAAAGTAACTACTGCAAGCTCAGACGATATTGATGTAGCAGACGACAAGTACACTGACAATGGATACAGATTAGAAGATTCTGCAGTAGTATTTGATATCCAAGATTATACTGACGACACTGACGATATAGCAGTATCTAAGTATAGTGAATTAGATTTTGATACTGTAGAAGAAGGATTTGTATTTGCAGATTCAGATGATTATGTAACTTACATGGTTGTTACTAAGACAGACAAAGAAGTTACAGAACTTACAGGAGTAATAACAGAAGTTAAGAAATTATCTAACGGAGATTACAGAACTTGGATCTCAGTTGATGGTGAAGAGAAGAGAGATGACTTAGATACTAAGTATGCAGAAGGAGTAGTAGTAGACTTCGAAATAGATGAAGATGAAGCTTTTGAAAACATCTCAATAGTATCTGCTGATAAATCAGGAGAAATAGCAGACATCTCTAACAGAAACAAGACATTTGATGTTGGAACTGCAGCAAACTTAGAATTAATAGATGGAGCTTATATCTTTGACTTAACTGATGACGATGAAGATGTAGTTGAAATTGAATTAGACGAAATCGAAGAAGGAGAAACAGTTAAGGCTTACTTCGAAGGAAATAGCGATAGATTCGTTGAATATCTATTTGTTACAAGCGATGCAGTTAATACAGGTGGAGACACTGGAAGCCAAGTTGATTACACAGATAGTATGACTGTAGAAGCAGCAGTTACTGGTAATGGCGCAACTACAGCTGACAGACTAAGAATAAACGGTGAAGTATATGAAATAGATGCATTAACTATAGCGGAAATGCCAAGTGTATCTAATACTAATGGATCATTTGATATAACTTATACTGACAGTGCATATGCTGATAGCACTATACTTGCTGGTGATAAAGTACAAATAAAAGCTAAAGATGGATATATCCAAAACATCAAATTATTACCACAATATTTAGACACTTATGCAACAGCAGATGATACAATCACAGTAGGAACAAATGCGATAAGTTTAAATCACAGCGCTGGATCACCAATAGCTAAAGGTGAAGCTGTTAAAGGTTACTATGTAATGGATTCAAGTACTGCTTATGATGTATTAGATTTTGTTAAAGAATCTAAAAAGCCTGTTGGACTTAAGTTTACAGTATCAGGTACAGAAGTTACTGAATCTAACTTAACTGTTTCAGGATCAGTATATGGAAGCGAAACTATAGACGTAGCTGCACTTTATGGTGATAGTGATATAGAAATAGCTGCTACACCTAACGTAACTGTTGAAGATACGACTGTTGCAACTGCAACAACAGGAACAGATACGATAACAGTTACTGCAGTTGCTGAAGGAACTACAACTGTAGAGGTAACATTCACTCAAAATAGTGAAACAGTTACTGACACAATTGATGTAAATGTAGTAGAAAGCACATTAACAATAGCTCAAGAGAGTGACATTGTTAAGGCAGACGGAGCTACTACAGGATCTGTAGAGGTTTCATTCTCAGCTAATTATGATTTAGACCCAGCAGATATAACTGTAGTAGGCGGATCAAGTGATAGTTATAATGCTGTAAGCGAGTTATTTGTAATAGACGGAGTTACTGAAGGAGATACAATTCAGTTTACTGCACCAAACGGTGTTTCAAGTAATACAATTACTCTAGACTAATATAAATTAGTTAAAAAAGATGTGGGCTTAGGCTCGCATCTTTTTTTATATGAAATTATATATATATTAGTATTTTACATGTTTGTAACAATATAATGAAAGTTATTGACAATTTTAGTTATATACTGTATTCTAAAGTTAAAACTGACCAATGAGTCAGATGGTAGGGGGAAAATTATGAAGAAAATATTTACTTATGTTTTTGTATTAATTTTGACTTTTTCTTTAATTACAACATCGTATGCTCAAGATAATGAAAAAGTTAGTGAGAGTAGTAATGAAAGTAAAGGTTTAAAAAAAGCTGAAATCAAGTTTAATTTAGAAAAGGCGATTGATTATGCTTTAGAAAACAATGACTATATGGAGATTCAAGATTTAAACATCAAAAAAACAGAAGTATCATATGATAAAAATATATCAGATGTTGATGACTTTGAAGATGCACCTAGTTACATTCAAAATCAGACACCTGTTGTTCAAAGAAAAATGTTTAAGTTAGGGATAATGGAAAAATCAGCGGATTTAAGTTTAAATATTGCTAAATGGAATAAAGATATTAAAATAAATGAAATAAAGTATAATGTTGAAAAATCCTATTATGACTTAGCACAAGCTAAAAAAGGTGTAGATATAGCTAAAGAAAGTGTAGAACTTGCTAAAGAACAATATGAACAAGGAAAGAAAATGTATGAATTAGGTACTATATCAAAGCAACAGTTACTTAATATTGAACTTGGTTTATCTAGAGCACAATCAGGTTTAGATGCAGCTAAAATGGGATTAAATATGCAAAAGATGAATTTTAATAACACTTTAGGTTTAGATCTAGATCAAGAAGTAAAATTAACAGATGAAGTTACGTATAAAGAATATGAAAAAATTGATTTAAAAGAAGCTATAACTAAAGCTTTAGAAACAAATAAAAGCTTAAAGGTAGCTAAAACTAATCATGAGATATCTAAATTAACTCTTGAAGCTATTAAAGGAAGATATCCTGAAAATACTTATAAGTATAGAGAACAGGAAATTGAAGTTAAAAAGGCAGAAAAATCAGTGGAAACTGCTGAGAAAGGTATAGAAATGGGAGTAAGATCAGCTTATATTCAACTAACTACAGCTAAAAAACAAATAGCTACCTATGAAAAGGCTGTAGAAAAAGCAGAGAGAGCCTATGAATTAGCTAAACTTAGTTTTGAATTAGGAAAGAGTACTACTACTGAAGTTAATCAGGCAAGAATTGATTTAATGAATGCCAAAAAGGATTTATCAAGCCAAATTCATTCATATAATATGGCACTTCTTGACTTTAGATATAGTAAAGGTATAGGAAAAACACAAATAGGTGGAATGAGATAATAAGGACCTCTTATTGTACTGAACCCTAAAAGTTAGACTAAATATTTAAGCAGATAATTGGCTGATGTGAAAACGGTATTCAACCGGACTCATACCAGTCAATTTTGCTTTTATTCTTTCATTATTATAATAAAAAATATATTTTGTAATCGCTTGATTTAACTCTTCATACGAGTGATAAGTTTTACCATAATACATTTCTTGTTTCATCAAACCAAAGAAATTTTCCATAGGTGAATTGTCTAGACAATTTCCCCTTCGAGACATGCTTTGAAATATATTATTATCTTTTAATTTTTTTGTGAAGGCTTTCATTTGGTATCCCCATCCTTGATCAGAATGAATAGTCCTTCGGTAAGGACAAGCCTCTGATACTTCAATTGCTTCATTCAAAGCATCTAAAATAGATTTTGCGTTTGGTCGCTTTGATAATCGAAAAGATAGAATTTCTCCGTTAAACATATCTAGAAAAGGATCTAAATAAGCTTTCTTGATAATCATTTTCCCTTCAAAATTAGTTGTGTAGTACTTAAACTCTGTTGTATCAGTTGTTATCTTTTGATATGGAACATTTGTGTAAAATCTACGATTAATAAGGTTTTTGGCGATTTTACCTATGGTTCCTTTGTAAGTACTAAATTTTCGAGACTTACGTGTGAATTTAGTACAAGTAATACCAAGTTTATTAGTTATTCGTAAAATCTTTTTATGATTTACTACATAACCACGTTTGCGTAATTCTATATAAATCCTACGGTATCCATAATTCCCATTATGTTTTTCGGTGATTTCTTTAATTAATCTTTCAATATCTTCATCTGGATTCTTTTTATCAAATTGTTTCTGCCAATACATATAAGTTGATTTTGGAAAACTTATTGCTTCAAGGATAACTACTAATCTGAATTCTTTTCTGAGTTCATGGATGATTCTGGATTCTGTTTTAGCAGTCGGTTCGGAATATTTATCCCTGAAGCTCGGAGCTTTTTTAAATAAGCATTCTCCGCCTTCAGTAGTTCTATTTCCTTTTCAAGTTGTTGTTCTCTTGTCAGTTTTTTTGTAGTATTTTTCTTCTTAGGTTTATTTGACATGGTTGGACGCCCCTTTTGTTTTGAGAGACCTTCAATGCCTTCCATTTGCCATTTACCTAACCAATTAGAAATCATAGGTGGTTCATGAATACCAAATTTTAGAGCAACTTTTTCAAAGGAATCTCCTGTTCTTAATTTATAGTTTAATACATCTAACTTAAATTGAACAGGATAAATTGTTTTTGTTTTTTTATTGAGTAAACCTTGTTTCCCAAATTGTTTGAATGCACTAACCCATTTTCTTATATTAGTTTTACTTCTCACTCCAAATTTTTTAGCTAAAAATGCATATCCACCTTCACCTGATAGGTAAGCATTAACAACTTCTTGTTTGAATTCTTCATTGTATTTTACCATTAAAACACCCCATAAATTAGATTTTTGGTCTAACTTATGGGGTGCACATCATATAGGGGTCTTTTTTTATGCACGAAAATATTAAAAAAAATTAAAATTGAATAGGATTACTTAGATCATCAGAAAAAAGAGAGGAAAAATGGTTTATGAATAAATAGTTAATGAATTAACTATTTACATATTAAATATTGAGTAGTAAAATAATAATAAGTAAACAAATAACACGGGGTGATTTTGATGAAAAAGGCTAAAAAATTATATGAAAGTTATCAGTGGGTAGGGGAGATATCTAATAAAACTATTATTGAACTTAAAAAGACATCGGACATTTTAGAAGAAGTTCACAACATATTTTTTAATAGGTTTGAGATATCTAGTACCAAATTTAATGTTTTAGTTCTTTTATATACTTCAGAAAAGGAAGGATTAATGCTTTCTGAATTGGGAAAGGAAATGTTAGTTACTAAAGCTAATATAACAGGTCTTGTTGATAGATTACAAAAACAGGGTCTAGTTGAAAGAAAGAGACATCACTTAGATAGAAGAAAAATAATGGCTGTTATAACTGAAAGAGGGAAAAAGTTTACTAAAAGAATTATGGATGATTATAAGGAGTGGTCAAAGTATGTAATGACTATTTTAGAGGACGATGAAAAGAAACAACTAGTAAATCTATTACAAAAGCTACAAACAGGATTAATAGAAGGAGAACTTGTATAGAAGGGAGATTTTTATGAATAAAAAAATGATATCAATACTTATATCTATAATGCTTTTATTTACTATGACTTCAGCAAGTGCAGATACTTTAGATACTAATGAAAAGTTAACTTTAAAGGAAGCTATAGATATAGGACTTAAAAATAGTATAGATTTAAAAAAGGTAGAAAATGAGATAGATTTAAAAGAGTTAAAAAAGGAAAGAGCAGAATATAAAAGTGATAAATTAGAGGATGCTAAGGATAAATTAAATGAAAATAAAAGAAAATTAAATAGAAAGGAAGATCAATTAGAAGCTGCTAAAAGTGCTATAGATAATGGAATATTACCTGAGAAGGCAACACTACCTGACGGTACAGTTCTACCTAAAGGAACTAATTTAAACAAATTACCGCCAAGTTTAGAGCCTTATAAAGATACTATAGTTACTAATGTGGAAAGTGAATTAGATAAAAGTGAAGATTTACTTAAAGAAAAAAAACGAGAGCTTTATTCAGGGGAATTAACATTCATTGATGCACTAGATCAAGCAGGGGATACATTATCTGAGAAATTAGATTATAATAGTTTAGATAATTTTAATGTAGATTCTACATCTGATTTATTATCAACCATGTCTAATGTATCCTATGAGGTAGCTAAGGCTTCTAAAAGTATATATAGAAATAAAATAGCTTTACTTATAGAGAAAAGCTATTATGACGCTTTAAAGGCTAAAAAAATATTAGAATTTAAGAAAAAGGCAATGGAACGTGGAAAAAAACAATTTGATTTTGCTAAGGAAAGCTATAAAGAAGGAATGAAAGCTAAAGATGATATGTTACTTGCTAAGGTTTATTATAAGTCGACTATTATAGAATATGATAAAGCTATGAGTGAGTATAAAAATGCTTTACTTAAACTAAAAAAGAATATGAATATAGATTTAGATAAAGACATTAAATTAGCTGAAGTAAGTATTAATGAAAGAGAAGTTCCTGATTTAGATACAGGTTTAGAGAAGGGACTTAATAATAGACTTGAAATTAAAAAGAGTTTAGGAGAAGTGGCTGTTTATAATCTTAACTTTAAAAAGACAAAGAAAAAATATCCTGATATAACTTTTCAATATAGAGAAGCTAAACTTTTAGAAAAAAAGGCTAAAATAAATTATGAAAAAACTTTAGTAGATGTAAAAAGTTCAATAAGAAAATCCTATGAAACTTACCTTTCAACAAAATCTATGCTTAAAAATGCTAAGGGTATGGTTGAAAGTACTAAAGAAAGTTTAGAAATAGCAGAGTTTAAGTATAAAGAAGGGTTTGGTACAGAAAATAGTTTACTTAAAAGTATGGATTTAGAATCATCATCAGGAACAATAGTAGAAGTTTTAGCCTGTGAAGAAAAGTTAGCTGAAGTTGAAGAAAAGGTTATAGAAATAACCCATGGATATAATTTAGCAAAAATGAATTATTACAATAATATAGGAAAAAACATTTATTAATTTAGAAGGGAGTAAATAAAATGAAATTTAATAAAAAATATATATTACTAATAATGATTCCTTTAATTATAGGATTACTTTCAGGGTGTGACACTATAAAAGCATCAACTGAAGATGAAAATGTATTTAAAAGTGATGAAGGATTAGTATCAAGAGGCATTATAGAAGTAAAGGAAGTTAGTATAAATACAAAAATACCAGGAAAGATTGACACCCTTCATATAAAGGAAGGAGAAAGTGTTAAAGCAGGGGATTTATTAGTAGAAATAGGTAGTGAAGAGTTAGAGGCAAAAAAAGAGCAGGCTTTGGGCTTAATAAAGGCTTCTAAGGCTTCATACGAAGCTTCTAAAGGTCAAGTTAACTCAGCTAATGCAATGCTTAGTAAAGCTAAAAATGGAGCTAGAAAACAAAGTATAGCCCAAGCTGAAACCTATTATAATTTAATGAAGAAAACCTATGAGAGGGTTAATAAATTATATGAAAAAGGAGCAGTATCGGAACAAAAAAAGGATGAAGTAAAGGCAAAACTTGATATTGCTAAACAAAAGTTAAGTATGGCTAAGGAAGGTGCTCGAAGTGAAGATATAAATGCAGCCCAAGCTTTAGTTACCCAAGCACTTTCTATGAAGCAGGCTGCTAAGGGAAAACTAGACCAAGCAAAGGCAGGACTTGAAGAAGTTAATGCTTATATTGAAGATACTAAAATAGTTTCACCTATAGATGGTACTATAACAAGTTTAAATGTGGATGAAGGAGAGTTAGTTTCTACAGGAATGACTTTATCTACTGTTAGTAATCTAGATAAACCTTGGGTAGAAGTAAAGGTAGATGAAACTAATCTTAAAAATATATCTTTAGGAGATAAAGTAAATATTAAGATACCTACCTATTCAGATAAAACTTTTAAAGGTAAGGTAGTAAGAATAAATAAAAAGCCAGATTTTGCAACTAAAAGAGCTACTAATGACAATGGAAATTTTGATATTATAACCTTTGGTGTAAAGGTTGAAATAGACAATAATGAAAAGGTATTAAGACCAGGAATGACTGCCTTCGTTCAGTTTAAGTAGGTGAAAAAATGTTTAAAAGTTTTTTAAAATCAATAAAAGATGAATGGAATTTAATGATAAATGAAAAAATGATTTTTATAGTTATTTTAATAATACCCATACTAATTAATCTATTAATAGGATATGAGTTTAGTAAAGGGCAAATAGATCATATTAAAATGGCTATTAATGATCAGGATAATTCCAGTTTAAGTAGAATGATAACAAGTAGTTTTATAGAAAATGAAGTATTTGATGTAGAATATTTTACAGATAATAGTGATGATATGAAAGATTTATTTAAAAAAAGTAAGATAAAAACAGGTTTAATAATACCCAAAGGTTTTAAAGAAGACGTTACTAAATTAAAATCACCTTCTGTATTATTATTATATGACGGAAGTCACATGCCTACGGCAAGTAAGGCTAAATCTAAGGCGAGTGAGATATTATTAACACTTAAAACAGGAACCTCTATAAAAATGATATCAGGAAAACTTAATTTAACAGAAAGTGAAGCTAAAAATATAGCCCAAGGTATAAAGTTTAGAGAAAGAACACTTTATAATCCTACAAAAAGTTATAAAAACTTTTTAAATACAGGATTAGGAACAGCAGTTGTACAATCGGCTATAGCCTTAATGGCAGCAGTGGCCATAAGAAGAAATAAATTAAATAAGAAAAGATCAAAAAGGGCTTCACACTTATTAGGTAAGATATTATTTTATGGAAGTTTAGGTTTTATTTCATTAATCTCATGTATACTGATTCAGTGGAAGGTATTTAATATACCCTTTAGGGGAGATTTTAAAGTAGCTTTAATACTAAGTATATTATTATCCCTTTCAGTATCAACATTTTCTATAATGGTATCTAGTTTAATTAGTAATAAGATGATAGCACTACTAATAAATGCTGTTATTTTTGTCCCTAATACATTAATGGTTGGATATACTTGGCCTGTAATGTCTATGCCTAAACCCTACCAGATTGCAGCTAGATTTTATCCATTTTATCACTATGCTGATAATTTAAGAAATTTATTTTTAAAGGGTATAGATTTAACAAGTATGTATGGAGATTTATTTTGGTATTTAAAGTTTATTTTAATAGTATTTATCCTAGCCTTAATAGGAGTATTTATTAGAAAAGTAGATACAGAAAAAGAAGGTGATAAAGTTGTTTCTTAAATACTTACTTAAAGATTTAAAAGAAACACTAATGGATATAGATATAATTATACTTTTACTTATAGGACCTATATTTTTAACCCTTTTATTTGGAGGAGTATATGTAAATGATTATTTAGAGGATATTCCTATAGCTGTTATAGATTATGATAATTCAAGTACCAGTAGAATGATAGTTCAAAGCTTTGATGAAAACCAAAGGTTTAACATAGTTAAATATCCTAAAACAAGAAAAGAGCTTGAGGGTTTATTAAATTCTAATGACATTCATATGGGATTAGTGATACCTAATGATTTTTCAGAGGATATTACTAACATAAAAGCACCGGAAGCAGTAATATTAGTAGATGGCTCTAATATGGTTATAGGAAATAATGCCTATGCCCATGCTACTAATATTATACAAACTATAGCTTCTGGTACTCAAATTAAGATATTAGAAACAAAGGGTAATTTATCAGATAGGGCAATGAGTTTAGCAATGCCTTTTAAATTTACAGATAGACTATTATACGATCCTAAAATGACTTATATAAACTATTTATTATTAGGATTTATTGCAGTGTTTTTACAGCAAGTTACCCTTTCAGGGGTAGGCATATCAGTTATTAAAAAGGGTGAAAAATTAGCTGAAAAGAATACTTTAAAGGGATTATTTTCAAAAGTATTTGCCTGTGGATTCTTTTCTGTATTATCTACATTTATATCGATATTTATAGCTAATAATATATTTAATATCCCCATAAGGGGAAGTTTATCAGTAGCACTACTTATGAGCATATTATTTGTATTAGCAATTAGTGCCCCTGCAATTATTATAGCTTCTATTTTAAAGGATAAGGTTAAATACGCACAAATTGCCTATATGTTATCCTTACCCACATTCGCAGGTTGTGGTTATATTTGGACAGTCGATCAATTACCTAAGCCATTAGTTATTGTAACTAAACTTTTATGGCCCTTAATATATTTTGCAAGGGACTTTGTAGAGGTTTTATTTAAAAACTTAGCCTTTGAAGCTGTTAAGGATAATTTAATTCAAATGGGTTTTTATACAATTGTTTGGATGATAGTTGCTATAATTATTTTTAAAAAGAGATTTAAAGTTAAAAAAGCTTAACCGGGATAAAATATCCCGGTTAATTTGTTTTATTTTGGGAATATATATATTATATTGAAAAAAATAATGAAAAATATGTTATAATAACACTAATTAGTTTAAAGGGAGGAATATATATGACACAAATCATAGGAAAACTTAATCCATTGGCTATATTTTTGATAGGCTTAATTGTTGCAATATTTTTTATAGCCATAGTTGCAAGTATTATAGTTAGAAAAAAATATAAAAACATAGGACAAGCAATTCAAGACATTAAAGAGGGTAGAGAGGATTTAAATAAGTATCATGTTTTAAAATCCATAGTAAGAGATTATAGAATGTCGGCTGAGAGAAATTTAGATGAAGTTAATACTCAAGCTATTATTGAACATAATTTTAATAGTGAACTTAGTATGCTTTATTTAGCTGAAAGGTTTGTTAAACATTCAGTATCATTAATGATAATTTTAGGTCTTTTAGGAACATTTTATGGACTTACATTATCAATTGGTGATTTAGTTAAACTTTTAGGTAATGGAGCTAATTCAGAAGCTTTAAATAGTATAGATTCCATAGTAGGGGGACTTATAAATTCAGTTGAGGGTATGTCAGTTGCCTTTGTAACGTCCTTATTTGGTATAGCCAGTTCAGTTATCATAACTATAGTAAATATTTTAGTTAATTTAGAAGAAACTAGAGAAGCTGTTATGGTAAAAATGGAAGAATACTTAGATAATAAAGTTGCCTTAGAATTTAAAAGACCTATAGAAAAACAATATGATATGGTTACAGGGGAACTTAGAACTATATTTAAAGACTTTGGTAGTAGAATGGAAGATAACTTTAAATATGTTATAAATACTCAAGCAGAAAATTTATCTAGAGCTACTAAGGAAATGGAAAGTGCATCGGTTTCTTTGCTTAGAGCTATTAAAGATTTTGATAATTCCTTAGAGACATTTAGTGAAAATACAAGGGACTTTTCAGAATTCAATCATCATTTAAAAACAAATATAGAAAGAATGAATGTAGCTTTTTCAGATTTCACCGATGATATAAAAGAAAATAAGGAAAGTGAAACCTATAAAGAAATTGCTTCAGCTTTAGATAAATTAAATAAAAAAATAAAATAGATAAAGGGAGGTTTAGTATTGAAAGCTAGAAGGAGAAATTTCAAAAAGAAAGATACTACTCAAAACTTTTGGCCTTCTTTTACTGATATGATATCCACTGTGGCATTAATACTTTTCTTTCTTATGCTACTTATGTATATACAAAACATAGTCACTGGTAAAAACCTGCAGGACTCTAGGAAAAAATTAGAGGATTACAGAGCTGAGATAACCAGTAAGGAAGAAAACTTAAGAATGATAGAAAGTAGACTAGATAGTGTTAAGGCTGAACTTAAAGAGGGGGAAAGGGAACTTAAAATATCAGAAGAAAAAATAGAAGAACAAAAGGAAATTATAGCAGAAAGTAATAAAGAATTAGGAAACTTAAGAGCAAAGTTAGAAGGGATAGCCTTTTTAAGGGTAGGAGTATTAAAAAAGGTTAAATCCTCATTAGAAGGTGAACTAGGAAAGACTACAGATGATGGTAAAAAACAAGTATCAATAGCTGATAATGGGAATATAGTTATAAATGAAAATTTAGTATTTGACTATAATTCTTATACCCTTAAACCTGAGGGGAAAGAACTTTTAAGTAAACTCTCAGAAGCCTTTGAAAAGGTTTTAGATGATGGCGATACTAGAAAAAATATAGATGCTATTAATATTCAAGGGCATACTGATAAAATAGGTTCTTCTGAGTATAATAGAGAATTATCAACAAAGAGAGCTACTGCTGTTGTTAACTATCTTATGGAGTCTAATGAAACATTAGAAGAAAATTATGGACGTTTCTTTATGGCCAGTGGTTATTCTAAATTTAGACCAAGAACTCCTGGTAATACTGAAGAACAAAGAGAAAAAAATAGAAGAATAGAAATATCTTTAATACTTAAAGATTCCCATGTACAGAATGTGATAGATGAGTATTTAAAAGACTCAGAGGATATATTAGAGATTAATTAAAGGAGGATTAGTTAAATCTAATTCTCTTTTTATTTAATACTATATAATGGATTCGTTTATATGGGGGGATTTTTATGAAGGGAAAATTTAATTTTTTAATAATAGCAATAATAATGTTTATAATGATCTGTTCTAAAGGTATTTATGCGAAGGGGTTAAATGAAAAATTACCAATAATAAGGATCGATTTAAATAATGATGATAATATAGATTACTATTTACAAGCCTATAGCAATACAAAGGATACAAAGGTAATACTTAAAAGTAAAAAAGTAAAAGAATATAAGTATATGAAGGAAAGTACTTATAATTTTGAGTTAGTGAAAAATAAAAAAAGTAATGGATTAATAAAAGTTACTTTACATAGAATAGATGAAAATTGTGTATTTTTTATAGATTATTTTCCAAAGGAAAAAAACGCTAAAATAAATTTAGAAATAGTATCTAAGGATATGACTAAAAATTTTAAGATTAAAAAAGCATATAAAGAAGGCTTGAATTTAAAGTATAAAGAAAGTAAATTAAGTAGTGAAAAAATAAAAAATACTAGCTTATTTATAAAAGGGGAAAAGAGTAGAAAATATATTAGATTAGGAAAAGCTTATTACTATAAACCACTTGGATATAGTGTATTTGATAAAAAAGAGATAGATAATATTTTGTCTATTAAGAGAAGAAAAGAAGATACCTTTTTTCAATATGAAATGCCTGTTAAAAAAGGATATGGTATAAGGTATGAAGGTATATTGTCTATAAAGCCATTAATTAATTGGGAAAATAATTTAGCCTATAATACATTAAAGGTAATGGATTTAAATGATAAAAAATTATTTTGGGAAGATGGAATATATTATCCTAATATGTACAATTATTTACCAAGGAGTGAAGAATCTTTCTTTAAAACACCATCAGCTTTACAAATTAGGGCAAGTTATTGGGCATTAAATGAAGGGGAATTATTCAAAAGTCAAGGAATAAGTATGATGTATTCCTATGCGAGTAGCTTTAATAATAAAAACTATATTCCTACTAAACCTTTGTCACAATGGTTATATAATGATTTTCAAATCGGACATAATTTTTATGATACAAGATTTAATACAGATACTGTTATTTCATTAATGTATTATTATCAGAAATATCCTGATAAACTTGTATTAGAAAAAATAGATAATTACTTTGAGTTTTATCTAAAATATTTAAAAAAATATAAGTTCAAGGTAGATGATAGCTTATATTTTATACCTGATTATATGGATTTTTCAAAAGAAAAAGTTTCTAATCATTGCTCTTTAAATCATTTAATATCAGAGATGATAGCATTATATAAGTATTATGAAATAACTGAGGATGAAAATATTTTAAAAACAGCCCATTTTTTAAGGGATACTATAATAAATTCCTATGATAAATGGATTAAGCCAGACGGAGATTTATGGTATGCAGTAACTAACGAAGGAAAGTTTATAAAAAAGGATTATCCGTTAGTAACTTATAATGATTTAAAATATGCAAATAGTTTTCTAAAAAGTGTAGATGGGTTTGTAGCTAAGGAATTTAAACTTTTATTAAATAGTAAAAGAAATTGGGCTATAAAAAAAGGTTATATAGATAGGGTAAAATGATATTTTAATCTAAATTAAAGTATTTTTTTATACAAAAGTAAAATGGGAGGTTTATGAATATAAAAAAATAACTAAAATTTATGATTTTTATGACAAATTTTGCTAGGATATTACAACATAATGTGATAATATATTATAAGGTTAAAATTTTAACATTGTAAAGGAGTGGGGAAATGAAAAACAAAAGAAGGATACCATTTTTTAAAAGGTTAGGTACTAAACTATCCTTATCATTTTTAATTTCATCTTTAATCATTATAATTTTATTATCTGTATTATCCTATATCCAGACTAGTAAACTTATAACAGGTTATTTAGGAAATAAAGCATTAAATCTTGCTAAAGTAGCTTCTGAACATATTGATAAAGAAGAATTTAAAAATTTAAAAACTGAGAATGATGAAAAAAAGGATATATATCAAGATATGAGAGAGGAATTAAACCATATAAGAGAAGTTGGGGGAGCTAAATACCTATATACCATGAGAAAAACTGAAGATGGTAAATTTATGTATGTAGTTGATGGAATGGATTATGAAGATGTATCCCATATAGGTGAAACAGAAAAGTCTTCTAAAGAATACGAAAAGGTTATAGGTGGAAAAAGTTATGTGGGAGATAAAATAGAAGATGCTGGAGAGTGGGGAGTATTAATTAATTCCTACTATCCTATTAAAGATAATAGTGGAGAAGTTATTGGTTTTGTAGGTGTAGATTATGATGCAAAATCAGCTTTCATAGCTTTAAAGAGATTTAGATTTATAGTAATTATTATGGCTATTATAATGGGACTAGCGTCTATAGCATTTGGAATATACCTTTCAAGAAGGATTTCAAAACCTATAGAGAATATTTCTAATATAGCAGAAAAGGTAGCAAATTATGATTTAGATGTGGATGAAATTAATGTTAAATCTAAGGGTGAAATAGGATTACTTTCAAGTTCCTTTAATAAAATGTTAGTAAATATGAGAGAAATGATTTCTAAGGTAAAGGAATCTGGAGACCATGTTTTTGATACATCTGTTTCATTAAATAAAACAATAGAGAATACAACAGAGGCAATAGAAGGTGTAGCAGATACTGTAGAAGAGGTTGCCTTAGCTACAAATGACCAAGCTAAGGATACTGAAAAAGCCGTTTCAGAAGTTAATACCTTATCAGATCAAATTGATTTAGTTGATTTATCAGCAGATAAAATGGATGAAACAGCTGATAAGACTAAAGATTTTAGTAAAAAAGGGTTAAATATTGTAAAGGTACTTACAGAGAAGACAAATGAAAATAATAAATCTTCAAAGGAAGTAAATGATATTGTATTAAAGGTAAATGAAAGTACAGAAAAGATAAATCTTATAACAGAAACTATAAACGGCATATCTGAACAAACTAATCTACTTGCCCTTAATGCATCTATAGAAGCAGCAAGGGCTGGAGAAGTAGGTAAAGGCTTTGCAGTTGTTGCTGAAGAGATAAGAAAATTAGCAGTAGAGTCATCGGAAGCTGTTAATGAAATAGATAATATAGTAAAAAATATACAAGCTAATTCAAATAATGCAGTAGATACAATAAAATCTGTAGAAAATGTTAAAAAAGAACAAAATGAAGCTGTTAAAGATACAGAGGATGTATTTAAAGAGATTAATAATTCTTTAAACGAGTTATTAGGAAGCGTTGAGGAAGTAAAATCTTCAAGTAAAACAATGTCAGAAAATAAGTCTAAGATAGTTACAATGATAGAAAATATTTCAGCTACTTCAGAGGAAACATCTGCAGCTACAGAGGAAGTTTCAGCTTCAACTGAAGAACAACTAGCTACCATGGAAGAAATTAGTAGTAATTCTAGAGATTTAGAAAGATTATCTAAAGACCTTGAAGAAATTATAGAAAAATTTAATATATAGTTTTAAGGGCTAGTATATATTTACTAGTCCTTATTTTGTGTGCCCAGTATGGGCACAGTCTATAGGGTGAAAGTCCCGAACACCGAAGGTGATATAGGTGTTAGCTTAAGACAAGGGTGCCCACTGTGAGGTGGGATCTGAAGAAAGTCGGCGGCAAAATTCTGGTCTGAGGTACACAAATCACATTTGAGGCTGAATATAGTTGGATGAGTTTGCAAAACAAAACAAAGTCCGTATCACCCGAAACTATT
>VENA01000035.1 GCA_009711785.1 Bacillota bacterium | reverse complement strand
TATTAAGGAAGTATCTATCATGGGATATTACAAATAAAGTTCCATCATAATTAGATAATGCATCCTCTAAAACTTCCTTTGAATCAATATCTAAATGATTAGTAGGCTCGTCCATTAATAGAAAATTTGCCTCTGAAAGCATTAGTTTAAGTAGTGATACCCTACTTTTTTCTCCACCACTTAAATCTTTAATATCTTTAAATATATCATCACCTTGAAAGAGAAATCTTGCTAACATTGACCTTATTTTGTAATGATCAAAATCAGGATTTTCATCCCAAATTTCATCAACAATAGTTTTTTCATCATTTAAGTTTGATTGTTCTTGGTCGTAATATGCCATGTTAACTTTATGACCTAGAGATAACTCTCCTTTGAATTCTTTCATATTGCCTAATATAATATTAAAAAGAGTAGTTTTTCCTATTCCATTAGGACCGATAAGGCCTACCTTTTCACCCCTATAGACTCTAAAATTAATGTTTTCAAATAAATTTAAAGTATCAAAGGATTTAGATATATTATCTGCCTTTAAAACGTCGGTACCACTTTTTATTTTAGGTTCAAATCTTAACTTTACAGTACCTGATTCACTGCTAGGCTTATCCATTTTCTTAACTTTATCAAGCATTTTTTGTCTGCTTTTTGCTTGTCTTTTAGCTCTTTTTCCACCTAGAGAAAGATTTTTAATAATATCTTCTTGTCTTTTAATTTCTCTTTGTTGTTCTTCGTATTTCTTTCTTAATAACTCAAGTTTCTTTTTCCTTTTTTTCATGTATGTTGTGTAATTGCCATTATATATTTCTAAATTAGAGTTTTCTAAATGAAAAATTTTACTTACAGTTGCATCTAGAAAATATCTATCATGGGATATTATTAAGGCTGCGCCCTTATATTCGTTAATATATCTTTCAAGCCAATTAATAGCTTCAAGATCTAAATGGTTTGTTGGTTCATCAAGTAAAAGTAAATCCGGTTTTTGTAAAAGCAGTTTTGCTAAAATAACCCTTGTCTTTTGACCACCACTAAGCTGATTAATAGGTTGGTTAAATTGTTTTTCTTCAAATCCTAACCCCTTTAGTACTCCTCTTATTTCACTTTCATATCCATATCCATTTTGTTCTTTAAAATTTTCAGAAAGTCTTGAGTACTTATTCATCAGTTTTTCTAAGTTTTTTGAATTAGCTTTACTTCCTTCTATACTTATTTTTTCTTCTAGATCCCTTAAATCTTTTTCCATTTTGATAAGGGGTTTAAAAATTTCTAATGCTTCATCAAAAACAGTTTTATCACTTAATATCTGGTTACTTTGTTCTAAATATCCAATTTTACAATCCTTAGATATATAGATCTCTCCAGAATCCTTAGAAATTTGATTTGTAAGAATTTTAAAAAGAGTAGTTTTACCGGCACCATTTAGTCCAACTAATCCCACTTTCTCTCCATTATTTATAGAGAAGGATATATCTTTTAATATATTTTCTACAACATAGCTTTTTGAGATGTTATTACATGATAAGACTATCATGGTATCACTCCTTTGTGCCAAAAGGCTACATATAGTCTCTTTAATTGTAAGGTGTAAACCTAGCATTGTCAATTTCAATATTTAACTGTCATATAACAAAAGGGCTTGTCATAGTTATTATAATAGGTATCTTGTTTTTAATAAGTAATTATTGGAGGGAGTTATATGAGAATAAATAAACATCCAATCTTATCTTTTAAAAGGGGTAAAGAAATAACTTTTACTTATAATGGAAAGAAGCTTATTGGATATGAAGGGGATACAATTTTAGCTAGCTTACATGCTAATGGAATAAAAGTAATTAGTCACAGTATAGATAAATTAAGACCTAGGGGCTTATTTTGCGCTATAGGTAATTGTTCTTCATGCTTTATGGAAGTTAATGGAGAGCCAAACGTAAAAACCTGTATTGAACCCTTAAAAGAAGGTATGATTATAAAAAATCAGAAAGGAAAGGGGGATATACTATGAGAGATGTTGAGCTTTTAGTAATTGGAGGGGGCCCAGCTGGGATGAGTGCCTCTATAACAGCTGCTAAAAAAGGGTGTGATGTTTTACTTGTCGATAGGTTTGAAAGTTTAGGAGGACAGTTAGTAAAACAAACCCATATGTTTTTTGGTTCTGAAAAGCAGTATGCTTCTTATAGAGGAATTGATATTAAAAATATTTTACTTAAAGAAATTAAAAGTAATGAGTCTATAAAAGTACTTAATGATACCACAGTCTTAGGGATATATGATGATGGTGTTGTTACATTAGAATCAAAGGGTAAGTATAGAAAAATTAAACCAAAATCAATAGTAGTAGCTACAGGAGCTAGTGAAAAACCTTTAGGATTTATTAATAATGATTTACCTGGAATTTATGGAGCAGGCGCTGTTCAGACTTTAATGAATGTTTATGGTGTTAAGCCAGGTGATGATGTATTAATGGTTGGAGCAGGAAATATAGGACTTATAGTATCTTATCAATTATTACAAGCTAATGTTAATGTTAAGGCAATAATAGATGCGGCTCCTTATATAGGGGGATATTCTGTACATGCTAGTAAGGTAAGAAGAATGGGAGTAGATATATATACTAAATGTAGCGTTAAAAAAGCATATGGCAAAGATTTTTTAGAAGGGGTTGTTTTAACAGAAGTTGATAAAAACTTTAATCCTATTAAAGGCACTGAAAAGAAAATGGATATAGATGTTTTATGTATAGCTGTTGGACTTAGTCCATTAACAGAATTGTTATGGCAGGCTGGTTTAAAAATGAAGTATATTAAAGAACTTGGTGGTTTTGTTCCTTTAAGGGATGAGTCTATGCAAACAACAGTTAAAGGGATTTTTATAGCAGGGGATGTAGCTGGAGTTGAAGAAGCAAGTAGCGCTATGGTTGAGGGGCACTTAGCAGGTTTAAATGCTTCAAAATATTTAGGGTATGAAATTAAGGAATTTGATAAATTAAATAAGGATTATTTAAATCAATTAAATTTATTAAGAAAAGGACCGGTAGGAGAAAAGATAACTAAGGGTATAAAAAAATCCATAATTTAATAGGAGGTATGGATATGTTAAAGGTTGATGGTGTAGCAACTAAAGAAGATATTGAGAAGGTATTTCCTAATAAAGAAAGACTTAATAAAAAGGCTGTGGCAATTATAGAATGTTTCGAGAAAATACCTTGTAATCCTTGTTTTACTGCTTGTAAAAGAAAAGCTATAAAAGAATTTAAAGATATAAATGATTTACCTAAAATTGATTTTGAAAAATGTAATGGATGTGGTTTATGTATAAGTAAATGCCCTGGACTTGCTATTATGGTTGTTGATATGACCTACTCTTTGGATAAAGCATTAGTAAAAATACCCTATGAATTTTTACCCTTACCTAAAAAGGGAGAAGTAGTAAAGGGATTAAATAGATTAGGAGAATATATCACAGATGTAGAGGTTATTAATGTTTTAAACTCAAAAGGGTTAGATAAAACCCCTATAGTAAGTATATCTATCGATAAAAGATATATTAAAGATATAAGAAATATCAGACTGAAGGGGGAATAGAGATGGATGAAACTATCATATGTAGATGTTCAGATGTAACAAAAGAAGATATTAGAAAGGTAATTAATGAAGGATTTACAACCTTTGAAGAAATAAAAAGAATACTTAGGGTAGGAATGGGCCCCTGTCAAGGAAGAACATGTACTTTACTTGTATTAAAAGAGATTTCAGATATTACAAAGATACCTATTAAAGATTTAATGCCTGCTACTTTTAGACCTCCTGTTAAGGGGATAAAGTTAGGTTTAATTAAAGATGGGAGGTTAGAAGATGAAAAAGACAGCTAATGTTGTAATTATAGGGGGAGGAATCTCAGGTTGTTCTATAGCTTATAATCTTTCTAAAAAAGGTGTTAAAGATATTGTTTTATTAGAAAAAGATTATTTAGCTAGTGGATCAACAGGAAGATGTGGTGCTGGCATAAGACAGCAATGGGGCACTGAAAGAAATTGTAAAATGGCTAAATTATCCTATGACTTTTTTAAAAATGCAAAAGAAGAATTAGAATATGAAAGGGATTTAGAATTTAAGCAAGGAGGATATTTAGTACTGGCAAGTACTGAAAAAGAACATGAACAATTTATAAAAAATGTTAAACTTCAAAATAAATTAGGTATATCATCAAGGCTTATAAATTTAAAGGAAGCAAAAGAGTTAGTACCTATTTTAAATACTAAAGGATTAAAAAGTGCTACATATTATGAAAAGGATGGACATTTAAATCCTTTTCATACTACCTTAGCATTTGCTAAAGCAGCTAAGAGGTTAGGGGTTAATATATATAAACATACTTTAGTTACTGATATTTTAACTAATAAAGGTAAAATCGAAGGTGTAAAAACTAATAAAGGAACTATTAAAACAAATATTGTAGTTAATGCCGCTGGAGGGCATGCACAAGTTATTGGGAAAATGGTAAATCTAGATATACCTGTATTTTCAGAAAGACATCAAATATTAGTGACTGAGCCTATAAAACCTATTATAAAACCTATGATAATATCTTTTTCATTAAATTTTTACTGTCAACAAGTGCCCCATGGAGGAATTATTATGGGCAGAGGGGATTCTAATGAGCCTAAGGATTTAAGAATTACTTCAGGTTGGGAGTTCCTTGATGAAATGACATCAACTATTACAAAGGTTTTACCTCCTTTAAAGGATTTAAGGTTAATACGAAGTTGGGCAGGGCTATATAATCTTAGTCCAGATAGACAGCCAATATTAGGGGCAGTTGATGAAATAGAAGGTTTTTATTTAGCAGTGGGATTTAGTGGACATGGATTTATGCTAGGCCCTGCTACAGGACTATTAATAGCAGAGACAATTTTAGGTAAAAATACAACATTGCCTATTGATATGTATAATCTAAAAAGGTTTAAAGAGGGTAATTTAATATTTGAACCATCAGTTGTATAAAATTAAAAACAGGGGGAGTTTTAATGACAAATAGTTATTTTAAAGTAAGAAAACCGGAAAATGAAAAAGTACTATCCTACGAACCCGGCAGTAAAGAAAGGATAGAAATTAAGAAAAAATTAAAGGAGCTTAAAAGTAAACAGATAGAAATTCCTTTGATTATCGGGGGGGAAGAAGTAAAAACCGGGAATATAGGAACATGCGTGATGCCCCATAATAAAAACCATGTTTTAGCTACTTATCATAGAGCAACTAAAAAGGAAGTTGAAATGGCAATAAAAGCTTCTTTAGAGGCTAAAAGAAAGTGGGATGAAATGTCCTATGAACATAGAGCATCTATATTTTTAAAAGCAGCTGAATTATTAAGTGGACCTTTTAGATCTACTATAAATGCTTCAACTATGTTATGTCAAAGTAAAACTGTTTTCCAAGCTGAGATAGATTCAGCCTGCGAGTTAATTGATTTTTTAAGATATAATGCATATTATATGACTGACTTATATAATGAAGGAGCAGATTCTAGCAATATTTCATGGAATAGAATGGAGTATAGACCCCTTGAAGGTTTTATATTTGCTGTAACTCCATTTAATTTCACTTCTATAGCTGCTAACTTACCTACAGCTCCAGCTGTGGTGGGGAATGTTGTAAATTGGAAACCAGCTTCAGCTTCAGTTTATTCAAATTATTTCTTTATGAAACTGTTACAAAAGGCAGGTTTACCAAAAGGAGTAATAAACTTTATACCAGGTGATGGTAGCTTGATTTCTGATGTTATTATGAAGAATGAAAATTTTTCAGGTATACATTTTACAGGTTCAACTAAAGTTTTTAAAGGTATGTGGGAAAAGGTAGGTAAAAATATAAAAAGATATAAAAGCTATCCACGCATAGTTGGAGAAACAGGCGGGAAGGATTTTGTATTTGCCCATAAATCAGCAGAGATAGATTCATTAGTTACTGCACTTATTAGGGGAGCATTTGAATATCAGGGACAGAAATGTTCAGCTGCTTCTAGAGCATATATACCTGAAAGCATTTTTCCTAAGGTTAAGGAAAAGTTAATTAATGATATGAAAACATTAAAAATGGGAGATGTTGAAGACTTTACTACCTTTGTAGGGGCTGTTATAGATGAAACTGCATTTAATAAAATTAAAGGGTATATAGATTATGCTAATAAGTCAGAAGAAGCTCAAATAATATGTGGAGGAGAATACGATTTAAGTAAAGGTTATTTTATTACCCCTACTATTATTGAAACAACTAATCCTAAATTTAAGACAATGGAAGAAGAAATATTTGGTCCAGTATTAACTATCTATGTTTATAAAGATAAAGATTTTATTAAGACTCTAGATATATGTAATGAAACATCTGATTATGGCCTTACAGGTGGATGTTTTGCATTAGATAGAGAAGCTATAGAAAAAATTGAAAAGAAACTTTACTATGCTGCAGGTAATTTTTATATAAATGATAAGCCGACTGGTGCAGTTGTAGGAAAACAACCATTTGGAGGTTCAAGAAATTCAGGAACAAATGATAAGGCAGGGAGTAAACTTAACTTAATAAGATGGATGAATCCTAGGGTTATTAAGGAAAACTTTAATCCACCAAAGGATTATAGATACCCATATATGAAAGAAGAATAAAGAGAAAGCAGATAAAAAGCCTTAATAATTATTTTTAATTATTAAGGCTTTTTATCGATATTTACAATGAAAATTACACCAATTGATTTTTTAAAATAAATAATATATAATTTTATTCGATTAAATATTTTATTAGCGAGATTAAAAATAGGCAGATTATATCATCGATAATATTTTAATTTTGTAGAAGACTTAACAAGCATATTTTTTTCTGGTATACTATGAATGAGAATAAGTATTAATTGGATTTTGTAATGTTTTTAATAGTTAAATTTTTCCGCATTACTGCAAAGAAAAAATTTACAAATAAAGTATTGACTTATATACAAAGTTTGTTATATAATTAACATAGTATTGTATTAATTCAACTATGTGTAATAATAAAAATATATATTATGAAGCGAGGTGACTATCAATGAAAAAAGTTTCTATGGCTGTAATAAGAAGACTACCTAAATATTTTAGATATTTATCAGAGTTATTAGAAAATGATATTAGAAGAATTTCTTCAAAGGAATTAAGTAGATTAACAGGCTTTACAGCATCACAAATAAGACAAGATTTAAATAATTTTGGAGGATTCGGACAACAGGGCTACGGATATAATGTTGAAGGATTGCATGTTGAATTAGGAAAAATACTTGGACTTAACAAATCATATAAAACAGTATTGATAGGTGCAGGTAATTTAGGTCAAGCGATAGCAAATTATAAAGGTTTTGAAGATGCAGGATTTAATTTATTAGGTATTTTTGATAAAAATCCTAAAATGATAGGTTTAAGAATTAAAGATATTGAAATAGGAGATGTGGACGACTTAGAAGAATTTGTTGAAGAAAACGGTATAGAAATAGGTATTATATGTACTCCGAAATATGGTAGCCAAGATATTGCTGATAGATTAGCAAAATGTGGAGTGAAGGGAATATGGAATTTTGCTCCTGCAGATTTAAAGGTACCAGAGGGAGTAACGGTAGAAAATGTTCATTTAAATGAAAGTTTATTTACTTTATCCTATCTATTAAAACAAAACGCAGAAAAATAAAGACCATCTATAGATGGTCTTTTTAGTTTTATCATTTAAAATATTATGAAATTTTGATATTATAATAGTAGAGTTTTTTTGATTTGCGATGTTATTTTATTAACAAATTATTTACATATAATAAGGAGGGGGAAATATGGAATTTAAATTGACCAAAGAGCAAGAGATGATTAGAAAGGTTATGAGAGAATTTGCTGAAAATGAGGTAGAACCAATTGCAGCAGAGATTGATGAGACAGAAAAGTATCCAAGGGAAAATGTTAAGAAAATGGGTAAATATGATATGCTTGGAATTCCTTTTCCAAAGGAGTATAACGGTGCTGGGGGAGAAGAAGTTGCATATGCAATAGCTGTTGAGGAATTATCTAAAAAATGTGCAACGACTGGAGTTATACTATCTGCCCACACTTCTTTAGGGTGTTGGCCTATTTATAAGTTTGGAAATAAAGAGCAGAAAGAAAAGTATTTAAAACCCTTAGCTAGTGGTGAAAAAATTGGAGCTTTTGGTTTAACAGAGCCTAATGCAGGTACTGACGCTTCAGGACAGCAAACAACTGCAAAACTTAAAGGAGATCATTATATACTAAATGGATCAAAAATATTTATAACAAACGGTGGACAAGCGGATGTTTATATTATATTTGCAATGACTGATAAATCAAAGGGAACAAGAGGAATAAGTGCTTTTATTGTTGAGAAGGATTTTGAAGGATTTTCAATAGGTAAGGTTGAAGAAAAGTTAGGTATTAGGGCATCTTCAACTACTGAGCTTGTATTTGAAAACTGTAAGGTACCAAAGGAAAATTTATTAGGTAAAGAGGGTAAAGGATTTAAAATAGCAATGAAAACCTTAGATGGAGGTAGAATAGGAATAGCTGCTCAAGCTCTAGGTATAGCCCAGGGAGCCATGGATGAGTCTATAAAATATGTTAAAGAAAGGGAGCAATTTAATAGACCTATTGCTAAATTCCAAGGGCTGCAATGGATGATAGCAGAGATGGAAACTAAAATAAATGCTGCTAGATGGCTTGTATATAATGCTGCTTATAAAAAAGCTAATGGAGAGTCTTATGGTAAAGAAGCAGCTATGGCTAAATTATTTGCATCAGAAGCAGCTATGGAAGTTACTACAAAGGCAGTACAATTACATGGAGGATATGGATTTACTAAAGATTATCCTGTTGAAAGAATGATGAGAGATGCAAAAATAACTGAGATATATGAAGGAACATCTGAGGTTCAAAAGATGGTTATTGCAGGTTCAGTTTTAAGGTAATCTAAAAAGGGAGGAATAAAAATGGAGATTATTGTTTGTATAAAGCAAGTTCCTGATACTAACGAAGTTAGAATAGATCCTGAAAAGGGAACATTGATTAGAAAAGGGGTACCAAGTATTATAAATCCTGATGATAAAAATGCCTTAGAAGAGGCTTTAAGAATTAAAGATAAATTAGAAGATGTTAATGTAACTGTATTATCTATGGGGCCTAGTCAGGCTAAAAATGCTTTAAGAGAGGCTCTAGCTATGGGAGCCGATAAAGCTATTTTATTAAGTGATAGAGCATTTGCAGGTTCTGATACATGGGCAACCTCGACAATTTTGGCAGGAGCAATTAAAAAAATTAAAAATTACGATATTATATTCTGTGGAAGACAGGCTATTGATGGAGACACAGCACAAGTTGGACCACAGATAGCAGAGCATCTAGAAATACCACAAATCACCTATGTAGAAAACTTAGATATAGAAAAACAAAGGGTAAAGGCAAATAGGGCTGTAGAAGATGGATATTATATTATTAACTCTGAAATGCCTGTACTTTTAACAGCTATTAAAGAATTAAATAAACCAAGATATGAATCTATAAGTGGTATATATAAATCCACTAATAAAGAAATAGAAATTTGGGGTGTTGATGATATAGTTGTTGATACTACTCAAATAGGATTAAAAGGTTCACCGACAAGAGTTAAGAAAACTGAAACTGCTAAACCTAAAAAAGAAGGAGAATTACTTAAAGGATCAACTGAAGAAGCTGTTAATGAGTTAATTGTAAAATTAAAACAAAGACAGGTTATATAAGGATAAGGAGGGATAATATGACTGATTTAAATGAGTATAAAGGTGTATGGGTTTTAACAGAACAAAGAGAAGGTGAGCTTTTAAATGTATCTGTAGAACTTATAGGAGAAGGTAGAAAAATTGCTGATAAACTAGGTGTTGATTTAACATGTGTATTACTTGGTAATGATATAGATAATTTAGCACTAGATTTAGTAAAGTATGGAGCGGATAGAGTTTTATATGCAGAAGATAAATTATTAGAAGTATATACAACAGAGGGATATACTAGTGTTATATGCGATTTTGTTAACGAAAGAAAACCTGAAATTTTAATGATAGGTGCAACTACAATAGGAAGAGATTTAGGTCCTAGAATATCAGCTAGATTAAAAACAGGTCTTACAGCAGATTGTACAAAACTAGAAATAGATGATGAAGATAAAAAGTTACTTCAAACAAGGCCAGCCTTTGGTGGAAATTTATTAGCTACTATTATTTGTCCAGATCATAGGCCACAAATGTGTACAGTAAGACCAGGTGTTATGGAAAAAGCCCATTATGATGAGGGTAGAAATGGTGAAATAGAAAAGATTGAAGTTGATATAAAAGAAAAAGATATTAAAGCTAAAGTAGAAAAAAGAGTTAAGCATGAAAAGGCAAAGGTATCCTTAGAAGATTCTGAAATAATCGTCTCAGGAGGAAGAGGTTTAGGTAAAAAAGAAGGTTTTGACTTAATAGAAAAGCTAGCTAATAAATTAGGTGGAGTTGTTGGTTCTTCAAGACCATTAGTTGATTCAGGATGGATAGACCATGCCCATCAAGTTGGTCAGACAGGAACAACTGTAAGACCTAAACTTTATATAGCTTGTGGTATATCAGGAGCTATACAGCATTTAGCTGGTATGCAAAACTCGGATTGTATAGTAGCAATTAATAAAGATCCTGAAGCAGCTATATTTAAAGTAGCTGATTATGGAATAGTAGGAGACCTTTATGAGGTTATCCCTCAGTTAATTGAAGCTTTAGATAACGTAGATGATATTATAGATACATTTAAAGAAGTAGCAACTTCAAATGAATAAATAGAAGAAAGGAAATCCTAAATTAGGATTTCTTTTCTTTTGGTATCCATTTATGAAAAATATTGTGTATTTTATGGTAATATATTCATTTAGTTTTCATAATAACATTAATATGTTAAGATTAATGTATATGAATAAATTCAAATGAATATAATTTCATGGAGGAAAATATATGGAAGTAGTAGCGTTAGTAGGAGAAAGTGGAACTGGAAAGAGTCATAAAGCAATTATTATAGCAAAAGAAAAGAATATAGAATGTATAATAGATGATGGATTATTTATAAAAGGAACAAAAGTTATTGCAGGTAAATCTGCAAAGAGAGAAAAATCCATAGTTAGTGCTGTAAAAAGAGCTTTATTCATGGATAATGACCATAAAATGGGAGTTATTAAAGCTATCGAGGAAGTTAAACCTAAAAAAATATTGATATTAGGAACTTCAGATAGAATGGTTGTAAAAATAGCAAAGGCATTAAATTTACCAGAAATATCTAAAAAGATTTATATAGAAGATATATCTAATAAAGAAGATATAAAAATAGCAAAAAAATATAGAAATAGAGAAGGAAAGCATGTAATACCAGTACCTACTTTTGAGATAAAAAAGGATTTTTCTGGTTATTTCATAGATAAATTAAAAGTTTTAACAGGTAAAAAAAATAATCCACAACAGATATATGAAAAGACGGTTGTCAGACCAACATTTAGTTATCTAGGTAAATATACAATATCCCATAGTGTTATAAGGGAATTAACTAAATATGCCTGTGAAAAGATGGATTCTTTATTAAAGGCCTCTAATATATATATAGTTGCTAAGGAAGAGGGAATCATTATAAACTTAGATATAACTATAAAATATGGTATAAAAATTGTACCATTTGTTAAAAAAATGCAAAAAAATATAATAGAAGAGATTGAAAGAATGACCTCTTTAAATATCATAGCAGTTAATGTATTTGTTAAGAAAATGAAAAAGATATAAAAATGTTTACAAAGAGAAAACCTTATGTTATGATTACTTATGTAAAAGAAATCACGAATTGTTTTAGAACTTCATTGTACAAAAGTGCAAAAGTTATTTGTATATTACTTATGAAAACCTTTTCTGCGTATACATAAGTTAAATAATTAACAAACCAAGGAAATTATAACAAAATTTAGGAAACACTTATTTTATGGTTTTAATTTTTCAGATGAAGGTGTATTCAACACCAGCTATCATCTGACCTTAATCAATATATTTATGAACATTTCTTAAAAAAAAGAAGGGAGATGTAGACATGTCTTATATTCAAGATGTATTTAATCAAGTTAAAGAAAGAAACGCTAACGAACCAGAATTTTTACAAACAGTAGAGGAGGTATTAGGTTCATTAGGGCCTGTACTTGAAAAAAATCCTCAGTATGTAGAAGCTAATATTTTAGAAAGAATTTGTGAACCAGAAAGACAGATTATGTTTAGAGTACCATGGGTTGATGACGAAGGTAAAACACAAGTTAACCGTGGATTTAGAGTTCAATTCAATGGAGCAATAGGACCATACAAAGGTGGACTTAGATTTCATCCATCAGTTTATTTAGGAATAGTTAAGTTCTTAGGATTTGAACAAATATTTAAAAACTCATTAACAGGTCTTCCAATAGGAGGAGGAAAAGGTGGATCAGACTTTGATCCTCGTGGAAAATCAGACGGAGAAATAATGAGATTCTGTGAAAGCTTTATGACAGAATTATATAGACATATAGGACCAGATGTAGATGTACCAGCAGGAGATATCGGAGTAGGTGGAAGAGAAATCGGATACCTTTACGGACAATACAGAAGAATAAGAGGAGCATTTGAAAATGGAGTGCTTACAGGAAAAGGTTTAGCTTATGGTGGAAGTTTAATAAGACCAGAAGCAACAGGATTCGGAGCAACTTACTTCTGTAATGAAATGTTAAAGCATGAAGGAGAAACTTTTGAAGGTAAAACAGTAGCAGTATCAGGATTTGGTAATGTTGCTTGGGGAGCTGCTCAAAAGATAAGTGAATTAGGCGGAAAGGTAGTAACACTTTCAGGACCTGATGGATACATCTATGACCCAGATGGAATAACTGGAGAAAAAATAGATTATATGTTAGAAATGAGAGCTTCAGGAAGAGACATGGTTAAAGATTATGCAGATAAATTTGGTGTTGAATACTTCGAAGGAGAAAAGCCATGGGGAGTAGACGTAGATATAGTAATGCCATGTGCAACTCAAAACGAAATTCACTTAGAAGATGCTAAGAAGATAGTAGAAAATGGAGTTAAATTCATAACAGAAGCATCTAATATGCCATGTACAAATGATGCAATGGATTACTTAATGGAAAAGGGAGTAATCATAGGACCTGCTAAGGCAGCAAATGCAGGTGGAGTTGCAACATCAGCATTAGAAATGAGTCAAAATAGTATGAGAATGTCATGGACAGAAGAAGAAGTAGATGCAAAACTTAAAGAAATAATGGTAAATATCCATAACAATGCAATGGAAGCAGCTAAAGAGTATGGACTTGGATATAACTTAGTTAAAGGAGCAAACATAGCAGGATTTGTTAAAGTAGCAGAAGCTATGCATGCTCAAGGAAAATACTAAAAATGATATTAAAGACTATTTGCTTAAAGCAAATAGTCTTTTTTTTATAGATTTAAATTTAAAAATATTCAGAATTGTTGTATTATGATATTATAGATATTAAAAATAAGAAATATAGAGAAGGGGTTAAAAATGTTTATTTTAGGATTGCCAATAAAAACATGGTTTATAGTAGGAGGATTATTTTTATTATCTGCATTATTTCCCTCAATAATAGCTTTAATATTAAAGTTTAGAGGAGTTTTAAAATGAGTAAAGCAATCATATATTTATTATATTTTACTCTTTATACTTTAGTATTACTTTTCTTTGGGAAAAGTGGTTTTAAAAAGACAAAAAACATAAGAGGTTTCTTTGTGGCAGGTAATAGTCTAGGACTAGTAGCAAGTATACTAACCTTTACAGCTACTTGGTTTAGTGCTGCGTCAATGCAAGGTCTTTCAGGTTCCATATTTGCCTATGGTTATTCATCTGTATTATATTCTGTTGTTGCCTGGTTTTTAGGTGCAGGACTTTTAGTTATAATGGCTGTAAAATTAAAGGATTATGATATTTTTACAGTACCAGAATATTTTAGCATAAGATATAATAGTAAGATTTTACAAGCCTTAGGTGGACTTATTATAGTTATTACATATGTATTTTATATAATTATACAGATTAGAGGCTTTGGTATTGTAATGAGTGAACTTTTAGATATTCATTATACAGTATCTATTTTTTTAGTATATTTATTTATTATTTATACAACCTTCGGTGGATTATATTCAGTGTCTAAAACAGATGGTTTTAATTTTGGTATGATTTTTTTAGGAATTTTGTTAGCCGTTGTAATTATTTTAAAAGACATAGGAGGAATAACACTTTTACATCAAAAGGCAGCACTTATATCTTCTAGACCATTTCCAAGTTTCCCATATAAAACTTATAAGGGTGCTTTAATAGATCCATTTTCAAAGGGAATAACTCCACCAATGGTATTATTTACTTCTTTTTTTGGTTGGGGATTAGGACTTGCCGCAAATCCTCAGTATGCAATAAGAATAGTTTCAGCAAAGGATAAAAAAACAGCTGTAAAAATCATTTGCATGTCAGTTTTAATATTAGCTCTTATTTATATTGGTATATTTATAATTGGTATAGGTGCAAGGGTATTAGAACCCACCATTGAGAGTGTAAGTTCAGTTGATGAAGTATTTGCATATACAATTAATAATGTGATTTATTCTAAAATAAGTGGTTTTATATTAATAGGGATAGCAGCAGCTGCTATTTCAACAGCAAATTCACAGCTTTTAATTTTAGCTAGTGGTTTTACCTATGATATATATAAGAATTTATTCAATCCTAATATAAAAGAAGATAGATTTTTAAATCTTAATAGGATTTTTATATTTATTGCAGGAACTATTTCTTTATTACTTTCAATACGTCCACCTGAAAGTCTTCTCATCTTTGGAGGTAACATATGGGGGATTTTTTCAGCTACATTTCTTCTTCCTTTATATGGAGGCTTATATTGGAAAAAAGCTACAAAGGAGGGGGCATTTGCTTCGATCATAGGTGGAATGATGACAATGTTTTTAGTATTTGATAAAAACAATATTTTAGGAATTAGTGGAAATAGTTTTATACATCCTGCTTTTCCAAGTTTTATTATAGCTTTTATACTTTTTATTACTGTTAGTATCTATACTTATAAAAAAGGAGATGAGTCATGAAACTAGATATAGAAAATAAAATACTATTTCCATTTATGATTTTAATAATGTTATCTATAATTGTTTTAGGAATGGTTTCATATTTAAATGGTTATCATCTTCTTTTAGATATTAAAGAAAGACATATTAAAGAGGAGCTTAAAGAATCAATCATATATATTGAAGATTTAAATGAAAGGATAACTAAAGGGGAAATAAAAATAAAAAATGCAAAGAAAGAAGCTATAAGTTATTTTGAACGGGTAGATAAAAAAGGTATATTTATTATAAAGAATGGAAATAAAATATTAGATAATTCAAAGGATATTAAAATAAATAATTTTAATGATAAGGGAAGGATAGAAAAAGAAGAAGTAATATATATTTATGAAAGATTTAAGTCGTGGAACTGGATAATTGGTTATGAACTAAAAAAAGATATATTCTCAAAGGAACTTTTAGATATGCAAAAGGACACCCTTTTAATTGCTATAATATTTTTAGTTATTTCCATGGAAGCTACAATATTAATTGCCTATAATATTTCAAGACCAATAAAAATGCTTGCTGATACCTGTAATAAGATAGCTAAAGGAGATTTAAAAGAAAAAATAAATTTAACAAGAAAGGATGAGATAGGAGTATTAGCAAGGGCATTTAATAATATGATTTATCAGCTACAGTTAAATACAAAGAAGTTATTAAAAATGAAAAATTTTAACGAAAATATACTTAATAATACATCAACAGGTATGATAACTACTGATAGAGAGGGAAATATAATTTCTATAAACAAATCAGCACAGAAAATTATACAAAAATATAAATCAAAGAAAGAAGAAATAAATAAATCATTAAAAGGACAAATTAATAAAACAATAAAACTAGAGAAAGAAATTAATGATGTATATGAATATGCATTGGGTGATAATGAATTATTTATTGATGTAACAACATCCCTTTTAAAAACTGATGATCGTAAATTTAGTGGTGTAATATGTAGTTTTAATGATATAACAAATAGAAAAACAATAGAAAAAAGAATGGAAAAGGTTAATAGATTAACTTCTACAGGACAACTTGCAGCTGGATTAGCCCATGAAATAAGAAACCCTTTATCAGGAATGAGAATGAGTGTACAAATATTAAAAAGGAGACTAAAAAATGATAAAAATTCGAATAAAGAACTTTTAGATGGAACTTTATATGAGATTGATAGAATTAATCGTTTAGTTTCTGATTTATTAAATTTTGCTAAACCCCATCATCCGGAGTATGAAAAAGTAGATGGAGCTTTAATTTTAAAAAGGTCATTAGAGCTTTTAAGAAAGAATTATGAAAAAAAGGATATTAAGGTTAATATAAATATTAATGAAAAGTCTTACATTTATGTAGATAAAGCTCAGATTGAACAGGTTTTTATTAATATTTTGGCAAATGCAATAAACGCTATGGATAAAGAGGGAATTTTAAGTATTAACATGGATATAGATTCTAAAAATTATCTTAAAATTGAAATTAAAGACAATGGATGTGGAATAAGTAAAAAGAATATAAGTAAAATATTTGACCCATTTTTCACAACAGATTCTAAAGGGACAGGCTTAGGACTTTCTGTGGTCCATAAGTTGGTAGTAGAAAATAAAGGACATATAAAAGTCAATAGTGAAGTTAATAAAGGAACAGTTTTTATAATAAAATTACCTTTATATGGTGGTGAAATTAATGAAGAGAATACAAGTGATTGATGATGAAGCTTTTATTTGTAAAACATTAAAAGAAGGCCTTACTGATTTCGGTTATAAAGTAAAAACATCCCTTACAGGGGAAAATGGATTAGAAAAAATAGAAAGTTTTAAACCTCTTATAGTATTTCTTGATATGAGATTAGAAAGGGTAAATGGTATAGATTTAATTGAAAGGATCAAAAAAATAGATGAAGATATAGAAGTTGTTATAATGACAGCTTTTGGAGATATAGAAACAGCTGTTAGAGCAATAAAAAATGGTGCCTTCGATTATATAAATAAACCCCTTGATTTAGAAGAGATTAACTTAATTATTACTAAAGCTTTAAAAAGTATAGAAGTAAAAAGAAAATTAAATTCATATGTAAAGGAAAAAAAGTTAAAGGATGAAGCTATTATAGGGAACGATTTAGTTATGAAGAAAGTGTTTAAAAAGATTAATATAATAGCAAAAAATGATGTTACAGTATTAATTAGAGGACAAACAGGAACGGGAAAGGAAATGGTTGCTAATTCTATTCATAAAAAAAGCAATAGAAGGGATTCATCCATGCTTTCTATTAACTGTGGTGCACTACCAAAAGAACTTGTAGAAAGTGAATTATTTGGTTTTGAAAAAAATGCATTTACTGGAGCTTTAAAAAGAAAAAAGGGATTACTTGAAATTGCAGATGGTGGAACTGTTTTACTTGATGAAATAGGAGAACTTTCATATGATACACAGACAAAATTACTAAGGGTTTTAGAGACTAGAAAGTTTAAAAGAATTGGTGGAGTCGATGATATAGAGGTTGATATTAGAGTTATTGCAGCAACTAATAAAGATTTAGAAAGGGCAATAGAAAATAATGAATTTAGAGAGGATTTATTTTATAGATTAAATGTTGTACCTATTAACATCCCCTCTTTAAAAGATAGAGGGGGAGATGTATTAATCTTAGCTAAATATTTTCTTAATAAATATAATAAAAAATTTGGTAAAGAGATAAGGGGATTTGATGATGAAGTTAAAGGTAAGCTTTTAAATTATCATTGGCCTGGGAATGTAAGGGAGTTAAAAAATGTTATAGAAAGAATAACAATCCTACATGACATCCCTTTAATAAGGCTTGAACATTTACCTCTTGAAATCAGCGCAAGTTCAAATAAAAAACTAATAAAAAGTCAAGAAGTTCAAACGATAAATGAAGGATTTTCTTTAGAGAAAGAAATTGAAAAACTAGAAAAAAAGTATATAAAAATTGCTTTAGATAAATGTAATAATAACTATTCTAAGTCAGCAAGTCTTTTAGGCATAAGTAGATTTGCACTTAAAAGAAGAATTGAAAAATATTTTTAGATGGGCGATTTCGCACTAATGTTGCGGAATCGCTCAATTATTGTGAGTGAAACTGCACATATCAAAAATTGCAAAATAGAGAAATGTCTAAAAATACAGAAAATTATAGAAAATTATGTTGGCATTATATTTGCAACTTATAATAAGTAAGTTTAAATATAATTAAGGGGGTTTTTTGATGGAAAAGCAACAACGAAAAAAAGGATTTTTAGAGAAACTTAAATCAATGGGACCTGCAGCAATCGTAACAGCGGCATTTATAGGTCCAGGAACTGTTACAACAGCTTCCATGGCTGGAGCAAATTTTGGTTATGCACTAATCTGGGCAATGGTATTTTCTATTTTTGCAACGATAGTTCTTCAGGAAATGGCAGCTAGATTAGGTATTGTAACTAGATTTGGATTAGGTGAAGCATTAAGGGATCAATTTGAGAATCCAGTTGCAAGATTTATTAGTATTTTCTTAGTTGTTTCAGCAATAGGTGTAGGTTGTGCTGCTTATGAGACAGGAAACATATTAGGGGGAGCCCTAGGGCTAGAAGCTATAACCGGTATATCAATGAATGTATGGGGACCGGTAATGGGAATAGGAGCATTTATATTACTTTATACAGGAAGTTATAAGATAGTTGAAAAGGTTCTTATAGGTTTAGTTGTAGCAATGAGTTTAGTATTTATTACAACAGCTATCATAGTAGGTCCAGAATGGGGAGAGATACTTAAAGGAATGTTTGTACCGTCAGTTCCAGAAGGTTCAACAATGTTTATTTTAGCATTAATAGGTACAACGGTTGTACCATATAACTTATTTTTACATGCATCTGCAGTTCAAGAAAGATGGAAGGATGCATCAGGGTTAAAAGAATCTAGAACAGATATATTATTTTCTATTATATTAGGTGGATTAATAACACTTTCAGTTATAATAACAGCTTCTGCAGCGTTTTTCTCTTCGGGAGTAGGTATAGGTAGTGCAGGGGATATGGCTGTTCAATTAGAACCTTTATTAGGTAAGTGGGCTAAATATTTCTTTGCATTTGGATTATTCTCAGCTGGATTAACATCTTCAATAACAGCACCATTAGCTGCTGCATATGCAACTGCTGGAGCGTTAGGATTTAGTAGAGATTTTAAAGATAAGCGCTTTAAAGCTATTTGGATGATAGTTTTACTCATAGGAATTATTTTCTCAGCGATAGGTCTAAAACCAATAGCTGCTATAATATTTGCACAGGCTGCAAATGGTATTTTACTTCCTATAGTTGCAATTTTCTTATTATATATTATGAACAATAAAGAAAGACTAGGGGAATATGTAAATGGTAAAGTAACTAATATTTTAGGAGGAATTGTTGTTTTAGTAGCTGTATTTTTAGGAATTAAGAGTTTATTAAGTGTAATGGGAATAATGTAGATAAAAACTAAAGGTTTATTCTTTGATATTTTCACATAATAAGGGGGATTGAATGGATAATTTATTTCAAGAAGTACCACATATAATTAGAAAACTTATAAGAAATGAAAAGATAAAAGAAAATACATCGGGTATATGTAATGGGTTTGTTCAAGGAAATTTAGTTATTTTACCGAAGGATTTAGCATATGACTTTTTACTTTTCACCCAGAGAAATAAAAAAGCGTGCCCTTTATTAGAAGTTACAGATGTTGGAGAAAAAGAGCTTAAACGTATAGCTAAAGGTTCTGATATTACAACTGATATACCAAAGTATAGGGTATATAATAATGGAGAATTAAAGGGAGAATATACTGATATACAGTCCTTTTTTAGAAAGGATTTTGTTTCTTTTATATTAGGTTGTTCTTTCACCTTTGAATCAGCTTTAATGGATGAGGGAATAGAAATTAGACATATTAAAGAAAATAAAAATGTGCCTATGTATATTACTAATATTGAGTGTGAACCGGCAGGAATTTTTAAAGGTCCTATGGTTGTAAGTATGAGACCTATACCCTTAGATAGATTAGTTAAAGTAATTAATATAACATCAAAATATCCTGATGTCCATGGAGCACCTATACATATAGGAGATCCATCTAAAATAGGTATAAAGGATATTAATAATCCTGATTTTGGAGATTCTGTTAATATAAATAAAGGAGAAGTACCTGTATTTTGGGCATGTGGTGTAACACCCCAGGCTGTAGCTATGAATGTAAAACCTGAAATTATGATTACCCATGCTCCAGGTTGTATGTTTATAACAGATATAAAAAATACTGAATTAGCTATTCTTTAGAAAGGGGATTTTTATGTTTAGTGTTGACTTAAATTGTGATTTAGGAGAAAGTTTTGGAAACTATGTTTTAGGAAGTGATGAAAAAATATTAGATTATGTAACAAGTATAAATGTTGCCTGTGGTTTTCATGCTGGAGATCCTATTGTTATGGATGAAACTGTAAAAATGGCAATTAAAAAAGGTGTATCTATAGGAGCCCATCCAGGGTATCCAGATTTATTAGGTTTTGGAAGACGTAATATGGATATTAGTTTAAAGGAAGCTAAAGCTTATATGATATATCAGATAGGAGCATTAAAAGCTTTTGTTGAAGCAAATGGAGGAAAACTTCAGCATGTTAAGCCCCATGGAGCAATGTATAATAAAGCAGCTAAAGATTATAATTTAGCTAAAGCATTAGCTGAAGCAGTTTATGAAGTGGATAAAGAAATAATATTTATGGGAATATCTAATTTAGAGTCTGTAAAGGCTGCTAAAGATACAGGCTTAAAGGTTGCTAATGAGGTATTTGCAGATAGAGCATATAATAAAGATGGTACATTAGTATCTAGGAAAAAGGAAGGTTCTGTTATACATGATACTAGAAAATGTGTAAGTAGAGTTTTAAATATGGTCAAAAACAAAAGAGTAAAAACTATTAATGGTGAAGACATTGATATTTATGCTGATAGTATATGTGTACATGGTGATAATGAAAAGGCATTAGAATTTACTAAAAATCTAAAGAAAAGCCTTTTAAAAGAAGGGATTAATGTTAAACCATTAAAGGAAATTAAGTAATTAAAGGAGTTTTTTATATGAATAAATTAAGATATTTACCCTCTGGAGATAGTAGTTTAATTATAGAAGTTGGTAATGAAATTTCTGAGAATATAAATAAAAAAATAAGAGACCTAGTATATTGTATAAACAAAGCTAAAATTAAGGGAATTGTTGAATTGATACCAACATATAGTACAATTTTAATATCCTATGATCCTATAAAAATATCTTTTAATGGGCTAGTTGAAAAATTAAAGGAAGTAGAAAAAAATATGAAGGAAATTAAACTACCTGAAGCTTTAGTTATTCATATACCAACTCTTTATGGTGGAGAATACGGTAAAGATATTCAATATGTTTCTAAACATAACAATATTACAGCCAAAGAAGTAATAAAAATCCACAGTGAAGCTAAATATCTTGTATATATGTTAGGTTTTACTCCTGGATTTCCCTACTTAGGAGGTATGTCTGAAAAAATATCTACACCTAGACTAAAAACACCTAGAGAAAAGATCCCTGCTGGTTCAGTTGGCATTGCAGGTAGCCAAACAGGTATATATCCTATAGATAGTCCAGGGGGTTGGAGGCTTATAGGAAGAACACCTATTAAACTATTTAATTTAGATAGAGAAAAAGAGGTATTATTAAAGGCTGGAGATTATCTTAAATTTTATCCTATAGATGAAGAAGAATATAAAGAAATAGAAAAAAAGGTTAAAAGTAATGAATACCAAATTAAGAAAACTGTCTTAGAAGGTGATAATTAAATGGGATACTTAAAGATAAAAAATCCTGGGTTATTAACTACTATTCAGGATTTAGGAAGGATAGGTTATCAACAATATGGTATACCCGTTGCTGGAGCAATGGATAGATATGCTTTAGAACTTTCTAATATACTTGTTGGTAATAATAGATATGAAGCTTGTTTAGAAATGACATTTATGGGCGCTGAAATAGAATTTAATATAAATACAAAAATAGCCATAACAGGTGCTAATATGAAACCTACAGTTAATGGTGAAAATATAGAAATGTATAAAACTATTTATATAAACAAAGGGGATATTTTAAAGTTTAATGGTTTAATAAAGGGATGTAGAAGTTATTTAGCTGTTTCAGGAGGATTTGATATTTGTAAAGTTATGGGAAGTAAATCAACCTATCTTAGAGCTAAAATAGGAGGGTTAGAAGGTAGAAAACTAAAGTCAGGGGACAAACTTAAAGTCAATAAAAGTGATTATACATTAGGAGTAAGAAAAATTCCTAAGGATTTAATACCAGAATATAAAAATGAGATTACAGTTAGAGTACTTATGGGGCCTGAAGAGGATAGATTTACTAAAAAGGGAATTAATACATTTTTAGAAGAAGTATATACAATAACTAATCAATCCGATAGGATGGGTTATAGATTAGATGGAGAAAAAATCAAACATAATAATGGAGCAGATATTATATCAGGAGGTATTAGTTTTGGAGCTATTCAAGTTCCAGGACATGGAGAACCTATTATAATGATGGCAGATAGACAAACAACAGGTGGATATACAAAAATAGCAAATGTTATTAGTTATGATCTTCCATATTTAGCACAACTTAAACCAGGAGATAAAGTAAAATTTGAAAAAACAGATATTTCAAATGCACAGAATTTAATAAAAAAAAGAGAAAGTAAAATATTAAAACTAATAGATGATTTTAAAAAAGAAAAAGTTGAGCCTAAAGGTGAAATGAAAAATTTTAAGATAAAATTTAAAGGGAAAACTTTTAATGTGGGAGTACAGGAAATTAGATAAAAGATTAAAGAGGCTTTGTTGGATTTTGAATTCAACAAAGTCTCTTTAATTGTTACGTTGTATTAATAATTACCATGTAATATTTAACGATAAAAAATATATTGTTAAAATATTCTGAATTGTTATATAATGGTTTTATAGCTTAAAAATTGAAAACTAAAATGTTTTAAACAGAGGTGAGAATGATCTTAATAATAAATTAAACCCCATACTAAATTTAAGGAGTGGTAGTGATGATTTATAGTATATAACTTATATAAAAATAACTAATAAAGTTAATATAGGGGGATGAATATGTATTCAAGAGCTTATTCAAATAATGATTATGAAAGTGTAAGGGATTTTTTAAATGAATTATATATGATTAATAAAAATCAACATAGTTGGTTAATGGCTAGATGGGAGTATGCAGAGTATTTTGTTAGTCCTTTATATACAATTATAGGACGTGATAACTGGATAAGTACAATGAGATTATGGATTAATGATGATTTTGAAATTGTAGGTATTATACATTCAGAAGAACCTAGCGAAGAGGTTTTTATTCAAATCCATCCAGATTATCGCCATATAGAAAAAGAGATGATAAATTGGGCAGAGAAAAACATAGCATTTAAAACAGATGATGGTACTAAAAAGTTAGTAATACATTGTCATGATGGTGATGAGCATAGAGAAAAGCTTTTAAAGGATAAAGGGTATAAAAAAAGTGATAGGTTTGAGTATTTAAAATGGCAAACTTTAGATAAAGAAATTGAAGATGCTAAACTACCTAAAGGATATAGCATTCATAGCGCAGAAGATGGTATAGATGTAAAGAAAAAGAACAAGTGCGTAGTAAGTGCTTTTAATAACCAAGATTATAATGAAATTGAACCTGATAAAGAGGATATATCTATATTTAAAAGTGTAGAAAATGCACCGATGTATAGAAAGGATTTAGAGATTTATACTGAAGATGATAATGGGGATATGGCTTCATATGCACTTATTTGGTTTAATCCAGTTACTAAGACTGGAGTGTATGAACCGGTTGCAACAAATAATAAACATCAACGAAAGGGTTTAGGTAGAGCTGTTATAATTGAAGGCTTAAAAAGACTTAAAAGTTTAGGTGCTAAAATAGCCTATGTAGGCTCAGCAGATGAAAAAAGGAGTTCTTTTTATAAAAGCGCAGGCTTTAAAGAGTATGATGTTTATAGAAAATGGGTTAAAGAAATAGATTAAGTTGACTTTAAAAATATTAGGAGGTGCTTTAGATGAATCTTAAATACGGTAATTGCTCGGTGCAGTTTTAAAAAACTGATAACAGTTGTATCGAGCAAAGGATTTAGTTATCAGTAAACTGCACTAATAATAATTAATAATATTAAAGGGAGTGTAGTTTAATGAATTTAGAAAAAATGAAAGAAGCTTGGAAAAAAGAAGAAAATTATTCCTTTAAAGGGTGGGATTTTTCCCATATAGAAAATCGTATGAAAGAAGATAAATTACCTTGGGATTATAGACAAATAGTTAAATCATATATGGAAAAAGAAAAAGTACTACTAGATATGGGAACAGGTGGTGGTGAATTTCTTTTATCTTTAAATCCTACATCTGGATTAACCTATGCTACAGAAAGCTATCTTCCTAATATAGAACTTAGTAAAAAAGTTTTAACTCCCCGAGGAATAGAAGTAAGACCTGTTAGTGATGATAATAATTTACCATTTAAAGATAATTATTTTGATATTGTTATTAACAGACACGAATCATTTTCATTGTCTGAAATTAATCGTATATTAAAATCTGGAGGAGTTTTTATAACCCAACAGGTAGGAGGTAGAAATAATAAAGAATTAGCAAAATTTCTATTAGGGGAGTATCCAAATATTATAGACAGTGAGTTAAATCTTAAAAAAGCATTGAAAGAAGTTAAAAATACTAGCTTTAAAGTAATTAAAAAGGATGAGTGTTTTCCAAAGACATACTTTTATGATGTGGGGGCGCTAGTATATTATGCAAAAATTATTGAATGGGAGTTTCCAAACTTTTCTGTAGAAAAGTGTTTTGATAAGTTAGTTAAGCTAAAAAGAGAAATGGAAAATAAGGGGTATATAGAGACTACAGAACATAGATATCTCTTAGTTGCTATAAAAAAATAAGTAAAATTTAAAACTTATAATAAACAGTTCACATAAAATATGTGGACTGTTTGATTATCTAATTTTAAAAATATGCAGGGGATGATCAATATAGATTTTTATAACCATAAATTTTATATAAGAAAGTGTTTAAAGTTAGCTATTTCTTCTGGCAAAAAGGGAAAGGATACTTTTGGTGCTTTGGTTGTTTATAATGATACAATACTTGAGGTTTCAGAAAATACTGCTGATTATAGTAAGGGTTTATTTGGACATGCTGAATTTAATGTTGTTCAAAAATGTGCTAATAAATATTCTGATGAAATCTTAAAAGAAAGTATTCTTTATACAAGTTGCGCACCATGCACTAGATGCTTAATGTCTATTCTTTCATTAGGTATTAGTAAAATAGTATATAGTGTTTCATATGATTCTTTTAATAAATTATTACCCTTTGAAAATGCTACATATGATTATGTAAATATATTAAAGGAAATGAATATTGAACTTCAAATGATAGGTCCTATTTTAGAAGATGAAGGGATGCATGTTTTGGAGTGGTGGGGAGGAGTTAAACGTCCTTTAAAAGATTTATTAAAAGAAGCTAAAAAGCAACGAATGAACAATTCATAATGAAAAGAAAGATAAAAATAATAGGGGGAGTTTTTATATGGATGTAAAATATATTAAAAATGGAAAATTAAATTCAAAGGAGATACTAGAAGTATTTAAAAGTGTTGGCTGGAATAAAGAAGAGGATAATATTATTGAGGCTTTTAAAAATTCATATTATATTACAGCCTATGTTAATGAAAAACTAGTTGGTTTTTCAAGGGCAATTTCAGATAATCATTACTATACAGGAGTTTATGATGTAATAGTTATGCCAGAGTATCAAAAAAATGGGATAGGAAAAAATATGATGAATATTATATTAGATGAATTTAAGGGAACTTACTTTTTCTTAACGTATACTGAAGGTAAAAGGGAATTTTATGAAAAGTGTGGTTTCAAAGATAATGATAACTCTATGTGGATTCCAAGATAATAAAGATTTTATAGGAGTAGCTTAATAAATAAAAAAAGGGATATTAATAAGTGGATTACAAAATCTATTATAGATTTTGTTAATGAATCTAAAGAAAATACTTTAAATAAAAATTTAAATGAAAAGGCATGAAGGTCGCCTCTAGTTAGATTTTCAAGAGGGAATGATAAATTATATGCCAAAACTTATGAATGTAAATTATCATGATGAAGATACATTATTAGTTTATAAGAGGTTTAAAATATTTTAATACATCAAATTATAACAAAACGATTTAATGAATTGCTATAAAAATATTTCAATGAAAACTATAATATATAAAAAGAGATTTCCATTTTGGAAATCTCTTTTTAATTGAAGAAATTGCATAATTATTTTTTATAAAACTGAAAAATATCACAAAGCTAAACCTCAAAAAAAGAGGTTTTTTTAAAATATATTTAGTTTAAAAATTACAATAACCTCCTAAATGTTTTTATTATTTATAAATGTTATTAGGCAGCTTTATTAACATCTTTACTTGAATTTAGGGCAATAGTTCCTGCAATAAGTTATATGCAATCTAATAATGAAGTAACCTTTGTTCTTTCATTATAATGTTTTGGCCATAAATCTGAGGACTTTAAAGGATATCCCTAATGTCTTGGGTTATCTTTATAATTAAACTTTAAAGTATAACCATAGTTAGAAGAAGAACAATATACTAGTTTATAACCTACACAACATATAGGATTAAAATCTTCATCTAACCCTTCGGGTGCATAGGGTTATAAGCAAATATTTAAAAATCATTAAATTGTTTATTAGATCCTTATAAACATATACAAGATCATATCTAGAATCCATAATATAATAAGTAGGAGTATAAGCATCCTTATAATTGTTTAGAAATTGTTTTATTAAAGATATAGATAAAGTACCATCATAAGTACTTACTAGAGGATCTAACAGTAGTTGATTTTTATAATCACATAATATAAAGCTTTAACCCAAATCACCGTAAGTTATTACCATTAGTATCTTTTTTCATCCCCAATTATGATTAGTTTCATTATCATTGATAGATATTTTGACTTTGAATAATATTTAGATATTTAACTTTAAACTGACGATGTGAATTTTCATGGGTATGTAATGGTTTGAAAGTTAAAAATAATTTAAATCTAGTGAAGAATTTCTGTTTTTTAAAGTATAATTATATATTTTTATAACCTATTGATTCAGATATTATTTTTGATGTTTCTATAATAGTTGATTCCATATTTTCAAACTCATCTTTAGAAATTCTGCTGGTAGGACCGCTTATACTTATCACTGCTATCAAATCACCTGATTGATTTTTTATTGGGCTAGCAACACATATTAAACCTGCTTCTAATTCTTCATTATCTATGGAATAACCGTCATTTTTTATTTTATCTAGTTCATTTTTTAAGTTTTTCTTATCAGTAATTGTATTTTCAGTACGTTTATATAATCTATAATTTTCTAAATAATACTTCAGTCGTTCGTTTTCCATGTTGGCTAAAATAACTTTACCTATAGCACTGCAATATAAAGGATCATTATGACCTATTTTTGAAGCCATTCTAACAGAATGGGATGATTTAACCCTATCTATGTATAAAACTTCATAATCAGATTCTATTGCTAAATGAATAGTTTCAGAAAATTTCTCACCTAATTTTTCAAGGTATGGACGTACAATTTTTTTTATAGAAAAATCCTCTTCGTAAATTTTTCCAAACTCGTATAATTTAATTCCTAAGGAATATCTGTTTGTATCTTTATCCTTTGATAAAAGGTTATTATATTCAAGGGTTGATAAAATCCCGTGAAGTGTGCCTTTTTTTAGATTTAAATCATTACTTATATCAATAAATCTTACATTGTTATTGTGTTTTGCAATGTAATTTAGTATCATAACAGTTCTATCTATAGATTGAATAGTCCTAATTTTACCCATTTTAACACTCCTTAAATTCTAAAGCTAATAAATTAATCGTCTTCATTATAGCACATTTTTATTTATTATCATATTCTATACTATTTATAACAAAAAAATTAAATGAATATTGATATATTATTGACAATGATTAGAATATAAATTATAATTATATGTAATAGACGAACTAGTTCGATAATATAGAACTAACATTTTAAAATTAAATATAAAAACTTTTATGAAGGGAGAATTTTCATGCTTGATAATGTATTTCAAAAGGGAAAAATAGGTACTATGGAATTAAAAAACAGATTTGTTGTTCCACCTATGGTAACGATGTATACTAATGAAGATGGAACTACTACAGAGAGGTTTATAAGATATTATGAAGAAAAAGCTAAAGGTGGATTTGGACTTATAATTACAGAAAATTACTCAATTATGCCTGGAGCAGGTGGATTTAAAAAAATGGGAGCTATGTGGAATGATGAGCATATGAAAGATCACAAAAGGTTAGTTGATAGGATTCATAAACATGATTCTAAAGTTTGTTTACAAATTTATCATGCTGGTAGGGAAACTACTACTGAAATTACAGGTAAGAAACCAGTAGCGCCATCAGCTGTTAAAGATCCTACTATGCCAGAAATTCCAAAGGAACTTACAAAGGATGAAATTAAAGAAATAATAGAAGCTTTTGGAGATGCAGCGTTAAGAGGGAAAAAGGCAGGATTTGATGCAGTTGAGATACATGGTGCCCATGGATATTTAATAAATCAATTTTTATCGCCATTTTCTAATAAAAGAACTGATGAGTATGGAGGAAATATAGTTAACAGATCAAGATTTGCCCTTGAAGTAATAGAAAATGTAAGGAAAAAGGTAGGAGAAAACTATCCATTACTATTTAGAATATCAGCAGAGGAATTAGTAGAAGGTGGACTTACAATAGAGGATACTAAACTAATTTCAAGACTTATTGAAAAAGCAGGAATAGATGCTATAGATATATCAGTTGGAGTATATGCAAGTAGATACCTTATTGCAGCACCAGCAGCTAAGGAAAATGGATGGATGGTTAATTATGCAAGGGAAATAAAAAGCGTTGTAGATATACCTGTAATAATAGTAAATAGAATAACAGATCCATTACTAGCTGATACAATAGTTAAATCTAAAGTTTCTGATTTTGTTGCAATGGGAAGAGCTTCAATTGCAGATCCCCATTTACCAAATAAGGCTAAAGAAGGAAGATTTGAAGATATAAAAAGGTGTATAGGATGTATGCAAGGTTGTATAGGAAGACAAGTTAAGGGTAAGGATGTGGAGTGTCTTGTAAACCCTAAAACAGGCAAAGAAGAAGAATTAGAAATTAAAAAAACAGAAAAAAGTAAGAAAGTATTCATAGCAGGTGGAGGATTAGCCGGAATGGAAGCTAGTATAGTTGCTTCAAAGAAAGGACATGAAGTACACTTATTTGAAAAGAGTGATAAATTAGGAGGTCAATGGTTAAGCGCTTCAATACCACCTAATAAGCAAGAATTAAATACCCTTACAATTTGGCAAAAGACGCAGCTTAAAAAACTAGGAGTTAAAGTTAATCTTAATAAAGAACTTACTAAAGATATTATTGATAAAGAAAAACCAGATACTGTTATTATAGCAACTGGAGCAAAGCCTATAATACCGAATATTCCTGGTATAGATAAAGAAAATGTAGTAACTAGTGAAGAGGTTTTAAATGGAAAAGTAGATACAGGTGAAAAGGTAGTAGTAATAGGTGGAGGTTTAGTTGGAGCAGAAACAGCTGAACATTTAGCAGTACATTGGAGAGATGTTACTTTAGTTGAAATGGCATCTGAAATAGTATCAGATTTAGAAGAAGGACCTAGAATTTTTCTAAAGGAAAATCTCAAATCTACTGATACTAAGATATTAACAAATACAAAGGTTAAAAAAATAAATGATAATTTTATTACATTACAAAGAGATGATGATGGTTTTAAAATAGATGCAGATACAGTTGTAATTGCAATAGGTTCAAAATCTGTTAATAACTTAAGTGATGAAATAAAAGATTCAGTTGAAAATGTAATAACTATAGGAGATGCTTTTAAGGTAGGTAGAGCATTAGAAGCTATACAGGATGGTTATAAAGCAGGTCTTAAAGCGTAAGTTTTAAAGGAGGAAATATATTATGAAAAGAGTTTTAATAACCGGAGGTACATCAGGAATGGGACTTAGTGCAACTAAACTTTTCTTAGAAAAAGGTTGGAAAGTTATAGTTGTAGATATAAATAAAGAAAAGGGAAATAAATTAATTAAAGAACTTAAAGAAAAAGGTTTTAATGAAGTTTACTTTTGTAAATGTGATGTATCAAAAGATGAAGATGTAAAAGCACTTTTTAATTATACTATGGATATATTAGGTGGTATAGATAGTATAATTAATAATGCTGGTATATGGACTGGTGGTATGCTTCATGAAACTAAGGAAGATGCTTGGGATAAAATATTTGATGTTGATGTTAAATCAATATATTTAACTTCCAAATATTTTATACCATATATGATAGAAAATGGTGGAGGATCCATTGTAAATACAGCTTCAGTTTCTGGAATGTATGGTGATTATGATATGGCTGCTTACAATGCAGCTAAGGGTGCTGTTGTAAATTTAGTTAAGGCTATGGCACTTGATTATGGAAAGTATAATATCCGTGTAAATAATGTCTGTCCTTCAGCTTGTAAAACACCTATGTTTTTAGCTAATCCTAAGGAAGTTATAAATGAATTTAATAATAAAAACCCTCTTAAAAGAATTTGTACACCTTTAGAGGTTGCTAAGGCTATGTATTTCTTAGCATCCGATGAATCAAGTTCTTGTAATGGCATTAATTTAGAAATAACAGGCGGATTAAATATTCATACAGGTCAGCCTGTACAATAAATTTTAATAAAAAATAGGAAATATTAACAAAAAAAGTGTTAAAGCAAGTTTAGTCCAAACTGTTTTAACACTTTTTCTGTATTAAATTACTTAATGGGGTTAATATTTAAAGAGTGTCTAATTTCTAGTTACTAATTTAAGTTTATTTCTTAAGATATTCTTCTAAGGTTAAATTATTATTAGTTATTATCCTTGCAGGGCCTTTACCTACATAGCGGATGTGCCATGGCTCATAATTATACCCTGTTATATGCTTTTTACCCCTTTGATAACGTATTATAAATCCGAACTTATAAGCATTTTTTTTAAGCCATTTCCCTTCCTTTGTTTCACCAAAATATTGTGATAAACCAAAGTTTACTGATTTACTTGTTACATCCATACTAAGGCCTGTTTGATGTTCACTTTCCCCTGGCTTTGCACTATACTCATTTGCCTTTTTTATACCCATCCTCATAGCTTTTGAAGAAAATATTACTCTTTGTCTATCAAAGGATCTAAACCCAGATAGTGCATATAATTTAACTCCTTCGGATTCTGCTTTTTTAAATAATTTTTCAAGGGCATAAGCTGCGTCTTGTCTCATTAATTTCTTTTGATGATACTCTTTAAAGGGAAATAATACATTAGGTACAATGAGATTTTCTGGGAAATAAGTAGAATCTAAACTATAGTTCTTATTTACAAGTACTAATACATCCCTTGGATTTGATACAATAAAATGATCAGTAAGTAAAGCTTTTTTTAAAGTCTTTTTTGTATTTGGACCATATATACCATCATTAACTAAGTTTTTATATTGACTTTGAAAGTCAGTAATTATTTTTTTTGTAGTCTGATTATAATTACCATCCTCATTTAATCCATATCCTAAACTATTTAATGCTTTTTGAACCTTTAAAACATCTATTCCTTTACTTTGAAAATTAAGAATACCTTTAGGTAAGTCATTAACTAAAGAAAGGGTATTTTTATCAGGAATATATAACCTTTGTCTGGTGAATATAGTATTTTTTTCTAGATTGTTTGTAATTTTTAAATTAGCTATAGAAATGTTAAATAGTCTTGATATCTTATAAAGAGTATCACCCTTTACTACATTATAAAATCCATAATTTTTCCTAGGGATTTTTAATTTATCTCCAGGATATATATAAGTTGTATTTAATTTATTTAAAGATTTTATTTCATTTACAGTGACATTGTATCTATTTGCTATTTTGAATAATGTATCTCCTTTTTTTACTGTATATGTTATAAAAGACTTAACTTGAGATTCATTTATTAAGCTATTTTTTTCAGCCTTTACAACATTTAAATTAGCAAAGGGAATAGATGCTATTAATAATGAACCAATCATAATATTAACTGTTTTTATTTTTAGATCTGGTAAATTTTTATTTATATACTTTTTAATTTGATTTTGAAGGTTTTCTTCTAACTTATAATTATTTTTTCCTACTTCGTTAAATTCTTCTGCAAATTCATTTAATTGTTGGTTTAAAAAAAGTATATATATATTACCTTCTTTAGTTTTAACTATTTTATGACCTAAAATTAAGTTCATTTTTATATCATTCCTTTATAATATTAATAGGATTATTATATACTTTATAAAATATTTTTATTAAATGTTAATCAAATATTTAAACTTTTCTTTTATCACTAAGATTTTTTATAAAAAACAAATCAGTTATGTTAAAATATAATAGTAGTATATTTTAGAAAGGAGTTTATATGAAATATAACATTATTGAAGAAAATAATAATATAATTATTAAAAATATTAAAAATTTCATTCCTGAACATATATTTGAATGTGGACAATGCTTTAGATGGAAAAAAAATGAGGATGGAAGTTATACTGTAGTTGCATATAAAAGGGTTATAAATGTTTTTAAAAATGGAAATGATCTTTATATAAGAAATACTAATATGAAGGATTTTAAAGAAATATGGTATGACTATTTTGATTTAGATACAGATTATGAAGAAATAAAAAGAAAGTTATCTAATGATAAAGTCTTAAAAGAGGCAATAAAATTTGGAGAAGGCATAAGGATTTTAAATCAAGATGAGTGGGAAATACTTATATCTTTTATTATATCTGCAAATAATAGAATCCCTATGATTAAAAGAGCTATTGAAAAGTTAAGTAAAGAATATGGAGAATTTATTGAAACCTTTGAGGGGAAGGATTATTATACTTTTCCAAAAGCTAAGGATTTATATAATTTAACAATAGAAGATGTTAAAAAATGCTCTACAGGATTTAGAGCAAAATATATAGTAAAAGCAGCTAAAATAGTTCATAATAAAGAAATTAACCTTTATAATATTAAAAATTTACAAACTGATAAGGCAAGGAAGGATTTAATGAAATTTTCCGGTGTAGGACCTAAGGTTAGTGATTGTATAATGTTATTTTCAATGAATAAAAGGGATGCATTTCCCATTGATGTATGGGTAAAAAGGATAATGGAATATTTTTATCTTGATAGTGATGAAAAACTAAAGAATATACAAAAGTATGCCCAGAATAAATTTATGGACTTAGCAGGATTTGCTCAACAATATTTATTTTATTATGCAAGGGAATTAGGAATAGGAAAATGATAAGGGGGACAAGCTTTTGTTAGGTACAATAGTTAATAGTCTAGCTATTATAATAGGTGGAATGTTAGGTGTTATGTTTAGAAATGGTTTAAGGGAAAGATTTAAAGAAACGATAATGCAAGGCTTGAGTCTTTCTGTTATTGTAATAGGACTTATGGGAGCATTAAAGGCAGAAAATATTTTATTAGTAATAATAAGTATAGTTATTGGTAGTATTATAGGTGAAGCAGTAAAAATAGAACAAAAGTTAAATAGTTTAGGTGATTTTATAGAAAGTAAAGTTAAGGGTGACTCAAATGTTTCTAGGGGATTTGTAACAACTTCTTTAATATATTGTGTTGGTGCAATGGCAATAGTAGGAGCTTTAGAAAGTGGATTAACTGGAAATCATGAAACTTTATTTGCTAAATCAATACTTGATGGAATATCTTCTATAATATTTTCATCTACTTTAGGAATAGGTGTTGTTTTTTCATCTATAAGTGTTTTTATTTATCAAGGAGTGATAACCCTTTTAGCATCATCTTTAAAAACATTATTAACAGATGCCGTTGTAACAGAAATGTCAGCAGTAGGTGGAATATTGATAATGGGTATAGGTTTTAATATATTAGAGGTAAAAAAGATAAAGATAGGTAATATGTTACCTGCAGTATTTATACCTATTATATATTATGCACTTAAATTATTATATTTCAATATAATATAATAAGCCTTAAGTGTTTTAGATTTTAAAATAAGTTGTTTTATAAAAATATATTTTATAAAGGGGAAAGTTACAATTGAACAAAAATAAGAAAATACCTTATTTAAATTTAATACCGATATTAATTATTTCCTTTGTGTTGTTTAAATTCATAAACAATATGGAATTTGTAAATATAAGTCTAATTTTAGGAGTATTAAGTCCCTTTATAGGGGCCTTTGCAATAGCCTATTTAATAAATCCTATGGTTATGAAGATTGAAAAAAACTTTACTATACCTAGAGGATTTAGTATTTTAATATCTTATATTATTGTAATTGGATTAGTCGTTTTTGTTATAACAATAATAACACCAAATATTTTAGAAAGTATTAGTAACTTAGCAACTAATACATCAGAATATGTTGTAACAGGACAAAATTATATTGAAAATCTAGTGAATAAATGGGACTTTTTACATGAATTTGGAATAACCTCTTTTATTCAGGAAAAATCAACTGATTTATTACAAAAGTCATCGGATATTTTATCAAGTGTATTTAATGAAGTTATTAATCAAGCAATAAATGTAACTTCAGTAGTAATTAATTTACTTCTTAGTGTAACTATATCTGTATATTTATTAAAGGATAAAGAAAATTTCATAAGAAAAATAAAAAGAGGTTTATATGCTTTATTACCTAAAGAGAGAGCAAGAAAGCTTATAAGTTTATCTAGAGAAGTGGATACGATATTTTCAAGATATTTAATTGGTAAACTTATAGATTCTATAATAATAGGATTTTTATGTTTTATAGTCCTTACTATCATGAGAATGCCCTATGCTTTACTTATTAGTGTGATAGTAGGAATAACAAATATGATTCCATATTTCGGACCTATAATAGGAGCCGTTCCATCTGTTTTAATAGTTCTTTTTATAAATCCATTAAAGGCTTTATGGGTTTTAATAGCAATTTTAGTTTTACAGCAGTTTGATGGATTAATATTAGGACCTAAAATTTTAGGAGACCAAGTTGGTGTAAAGCCGTTTTGGGTTATATCAGCAATAGTAATAGGTGGTGCATTGTTTGGAGTTTTAGGAATGCTAATAGGAGTTCCTGTTATTGCTGTTATAAAATTATTAGTTGAAAGATATATAGATAGAAAAATTGAAGAAAAGGATATAAAAGAGATATAATGATTGGTCATTATATCTCTTTTCACGTTCATAAATAGTATCTAAAAAGTTAAAAAGTGACAATATATTGGGGGTGAATATAAATAAATGTTTAAATGTTAGGAATTTAAAGAAAATCAAAGAATAAAGAATAAAATAATATGTAATTGAATATAATCACTTTTAATGGGTATAATTGTGTAAAGATGGTACTTGATTCCAGACCATGTATTATGTAACATAATATTTGTAGGTGTTAGCACTCATTAATGATGAGTGCTAATAAAAATGAAAGCAAATAATTTATATAAAAAACTTATAAGGAGGGTGTTAAATGAACATTAAACCATTAGGAGACAGAGTAGTTGTTAAAAAGGTTGAAGCTGAAGAAAAAACTAAA
>VENA01000018.1 GCA_009711785.1 Bacillota bacterium | reverse complement strand
AAGGGGCTAGTAACCTAGCTAAGATATTAGCTTTAAAAGCAAGTAAAGAATTATATTCAACATTAAATAATTTATTAGTAAAAGGAATAAAAGAAGAAAAATTTAAAGAAATAATAGAAAAAACAGGGTTAACAGTTGCAGAAGTGAATAAGAAACCTACTAAAAGTAAAATTTACAAGCATAAAAGAACTAACATTCCATTTAGTGAATGTGCTTTAACAAATGGAAGAAAGACAATAAAGAAAATATTTCATGATAAATGTGCTAGTTCACTAGAATTAAGATATTAAAGTAAAAGTTAGTTGAATTATAGTCTATAGGAGGAGTATGTCTTCATGTAAAAATGATGATGATAATGAAATAAAAGATATCAATTTTACTATTATTAAACTCTATTCATTAGAAATTCAACTATAAAAATAACAAATAATGGGTGATTTTATTTAAAGATTAATATTTGCCAACGATTACTTGACAGAAACAAAATTCAAGTTTCATTTGACAAGTCTTATTTTTTTTATTAAAATCACTAGTAGACTTACTCGCAATAAAATTTTCATGGAGGCCATGATGAAAAATTATGAAATTGTTAAAGTCTTAAGTAATAACGTTGTATTAGTAAAAAATCAATATAAAAATTATATTTTAATTGGTAAGGGAATTGGTTTTGGTAAGAAAAAAGGTCAAGTATTAAAAAATCCTAAAAATGTAGAAGAAACCTTTGTATCTTTAGAGGGAATAAATTCTGAAGAATATACAAATTTACTCTCAAAGGTAGATCCTAAAATTATTGAGATAACTCAAGATATTGTGAAAATGATTTCGAAAGAAATAGATAAGGAATTAAATCCTCATTTTCATCTAGGACTTATAGATCACATTAATTTTGCTATTAAAAGATTAAAGGAAGGTATAGAAATAGTAAACCCTTTCCTTTCAGAAACCAAACTTCTCTACCCTAAAGAATATAACCTTGCAGAAAAATCTGTTAATATTATAAAAGATAACTTAATTATAGATATTCCTGAAGCAGAGATTGGTTTTATCACATTTCACATATTTGGAGCTACCCATGATAAAACTAAAAATGATGCATTTAAAAATTCAAAGATCATTAAAGAAATAATTAAGTTTGTAGAGAGAAAGTTTGAAATAAGACTAGATAAAAATTCTTTTAATTATGTAAGATTTATAACACATCTTAGGGGTGTTTTAAATAGAATTAAAACAGGTGAGACTGTAACAAACGTTTTTTTATCTAAATTAAAAAATGATTTAACATATGAATTTAAAGTGGCTTATGATATATCTAAAATAATTGAAAAAAATTTGAACTTAAAAGTTCCAGAAGATGAAATAGGATATATCACTCTTCACTTATATAAATTGAATAATTAAAAATTAAGGCGTGTTACTGATTAGATCAGGCATGAGCTAAAATTTTTATTAATAGCTATATCTTTTTTGGTATAAACTATTGATAAATTTAGCTCATGCCTTTTTTATATTTAAAATAAATAATTTAAATTACTTCAAGGAGGTATTTTTATGAGTAAAGGAAAAAATAAACTATTTTCAATTATGCAGAAGATAGGTAAATCTTTAATGATGCCTGTGTCTGTACTTCCTGCAGCTGGATTATTAGTTGCTTTAGGAAGAATGCTTCAAAATGTTACTGAAACATCAAATGGTGAAATTACAAATGCCTTATTAAATGGATTTGGTAAAGTTATCTTCAGCGGTGGTTTAGCTATATTTGAACAACTCCCGGTTGTATTTGCAATAGGTGTAGCTATTGGATTTGCTGGCGGTGCTGGTGTAGCAGGCCTTGCTTCAGTTGTAGGTTATTTTACAATGACTAATGTTATTAATGTTATTGGTGATTTAAGAGGTCTAGAAATGTCAATAAATACAGGAGTTTTTGGTGGTATTATAATAGGTTTAGTATCAGCTAAACTTTATCAAAAATATTATAAAACAAAACTACACCCAGTATTAGGATTTTTCTCAGGTAAACGTTTGGTACCTATAGTAACTGCTGCAACAGCCTTAGGTTTAGGTTTATTATTTGGATTTATTTGGCCTCCCATACAAAGTCAAATTAATGCCTTTGGTAAAGCAGTAATGTCTTCAGATCTTGGACCTGCATTCTATGCAGCAGGTAAAAGATTATTAATACCAGTTGGATTACATCATGTATATTATCCTCCGTTCCTTTATGAATTTGGTGAATTCATTACTGAATCAGGAAAAGTATTACATGGTGAAACTACAAGATATTTTGCCGGTGACCCTTCAGCTGGTCGTTTTATGGCAGCAGAGTTTCCTATAATGTTATTTGGTTTACCAGCTGCTACATTAGCAATGTATCTTAGAGCAGACAAAAAAAGAAAGAAAGCTATAGCTGGTATAATGATTCCTGCTGCTTTAACATCAATTATAACTGGTATTACAGAACCTATTGAATTTGCTTTCATTTTTGTTGCTCCAATATTATATGTATTCCATGTAGGTGCAGCATTTATATCAGGTTTATTAACTAATTATTTTAACATCCATTTAGGATATACATTTTCAGCATCTTTAATAGATTATGTTGTAGGATTCTTTAATCAACAAAATAGTATATATTTATTTACTGTTGTTGGTCCTATTATTTTCGCTCTATACTTTGTTGTATTCTTTTGGTTAATAAAAGTACTTGACCTTAAAACACCAGGTAGAGAAGATAACTCAGAAGAAGAATTAGAAAAAGTATCAGCTTCTGAAAAGGCAAAAGAAGTATTAAAGGCTTTAGGTGATGCTCAAAATATTGATGGTTTAGATGCTTGTATTACAAGATTAAGACTAACAGTTAATGATTCATCTAAAGTTGATAAAAAAAGATTAAAAAACTTAGGTGCATCCGGAATAGTAGATGCTGGCGGTGGAAACTTCCAAGTGATATTTGGAACAGAATCTGACCAATTAAAAGAAGATATAAATGAAATTATAGCTAAAGGTGGTATTAATGCCGTTAAGACTGAAGAAAAAACTGACAATATAAAAGATACTAAATCAAAAGATATTAAATCTTCAAAAGGAGAAGAAGTTATTCTAAAATCACCTATTAAAGGAGATATAGTAAAAATAGAAGATGTCCCTGATGCTACGTTTGCACAAAAGCTCTTAGGTGATGGGGTTGCTATAAAACCTTTAGAAGGTGTTGTATATTCACCTATAGAAGGTCAAATTGCACAACTTTTCAAAACTAAACATGCCATAGGCATAGTAACAGATGCGGGTGTTGAAATATTGATTCATATCGGTATTGACACAGTTAAAATGAAGGGTAAAGGATTTAAAGCCTTTGTAAAGCAAGGAGACAAAGTTAAAGCAGGAGAGAAATTAATTGAATTTGATATAGACTTAATAAATAAAGAAGCTAAATCAATAATAACTCCAGTTATCATTACTAATATTGGCGACTTTAAAGGTTATGAATTATTAGATAGTAAGAGTACAAATAAAGAAAATGATTTAATGAAAATAAAATTATAATAGCACTAGGAGGAGAAATTTATATGAAAAAAACTATTAAATTAACAAACGAATCAGGGTTACATGCAAGACCGGCAGGAGTTCTTGTTAATGAAGCAAAAAAGTATGACTGTGATGTAGAAATAAATTATAAAGACAAAACAGTAAACGCGAAATCTATAATGAATCTTTTAAGTTTAGGTATAAATAGTGGTTCTGAAATATCTATAATTACTAATGGTTCTGATGAAAAAAAAGCTCTAGAAGCTATAGTAAACATTTTAGAAAATGAGCTTAATTAATATAAGTTTAAACTATATATATTAAATCTAGTAAAAATATTTAAAAAACTGATAAAAAGTCCTTGGCCAATTGCCAAGGACTTTCTGTTATTATAGTAAATATAATTATTTAAATAAAATTAGTGCATTTAGAGTAGCAAGAACATTAAACGTTATATGTAATAAAATACTATGTTCAATATCTTTCTTGTATAAAAGATACCCACAGGCTATTCCTAAAGGTAAAACCTGTATATATTTTAATATATTATTAGTTAAAACTCCCGTGTGCAATAATGTCCATATTAAAGTAGGAATAATTACAGCTATCTTTTTACTAATCTTTGATTTACCCATCCAGTGTAAAAATAAATTCACTCCTAAAAACCTAAAGATAACTTCTTCTCTTATAGGAGCTAGAAAATAAAATGTTAATACATTACTTATTATGAAAATCCAAAGAGGATCTTGGGTTGATTTTTTTAACAAACTTGGCTTAATTTCTGGATTGCCTATTTTAAATACAACTAAAGTCCAAATGAATAATATTATATTTAACTTTATTATAAGTTTCCAATCAATATTTTTCCATTTGAATTTATTCTTTAAAAAACTACTTCCCTTTAACCAATTTTTATCGGATAAAGATTGTGCTAATCTAAGTTGTCCTTTTAATATAACATAATTTATTATCAATCCAATAAACAATCCAAAGACAAAAAAGAATGTATTAAGATTTGAACTTAAATAACCAATAAATATGGAATTAAGTATATTAACTATCAATATAGTATTTGCAATTTTAGTTGTCTTTAGCTTATATCTTAGTGAATAATCTTTAGTAGCTTTATAATATATAATTGTAATAACAATAACTAATATTCCAACTATTGCACTTAGCATATTCATAACATCCCCCTTTTTGAATTAGATTTATTATATGCTTTGGATATTATTTACATATTCTATTTTAATTATTAATTTACCTTTATAATTTAATTTTATTTAAAAATTTTTATATAAAAAGAGATTCGTTAATTAAACGAATCCCTACTCTATAAAATTTACCATTAAATTTATTAGTTTATCTAAATTATCAATAATAGGAGAATGCCCTGAATCTTTTAAAATTACTAACTTCGCATTGTCACCAATAGTTTCATTTATACCTTCTGCCATTGATTTTGGAACTACTAAATCCCTATCTCCTTGTATAACTAATGTAGGAATATTAATTTTTGAAACATCTCCTGTACCCATTACTACACCATTATGTTCATTAGAAATATTAAAATTCATTAACGCATAGTCAACATCCACAAGATTTCTTTGGGTTAACATATCATTTAGGTACTCTTTATACCTATTTTCTTCTGGTTTATTATGGTTATATATAGTCATCTCCCAAATTTTTCTTAAAGCATTTGTATCTTTATTTTTATAAGCATTTAATATAGGTACTACCTGTACTTTATCCCTAGCCACTTCTTCCTTTGTTTTTAAAAATTCACCGATAATTGGTTCTCCTTTTTCATTCTTTTTAAATATTGGATATCCCTTAACTCCTACTGATTCAACTAAGATTAATTTTTCTACATATTCACTATAGTCAGCTGTAAACTGCATAGCAACTCCTCCACCAGTAGACCAACCTGCTAAGTAAAAATCTTTAATTCCTATTTTATCAACAAACATCTTTAAATCTTCAGAAAAATCTTTTAAAGAATCTATGGGCTTATTATATGAAGAATTTCCAAACCCCCTTAAATCAATTGCATATACTTTAATATTCTTAGGTAAATTTTCAATAACTAAATCCCAATGTTTAGAAGAAGTCATATTCCCATGAACTAAAACTAATTTTTTATCACCTTCACCACTTTCTCTGTAGCTTATGGTTTCACCATTACCTATTTCAACACTTTTTATTTCTATATCCATTTTATCTCCCCCTTATAATATATTGTTGCAAAAAACATGCCATGCTTTACAATAAGTACTTTTATAATCTTCTTTTTAAAAAATGTACAAAAATAATACACTTTGTATTATTTTCAGACACTTTTAGCACTATTAATATACTTAAAATAGTTTTTAAGCTTTCCATAAACTATTTTCACTTTCATATGCTTGTTTTAAAAATATTCTAGAGGTTTTTAGTATCCTTTACAATGACTTCTAAAAATATATTTCCTTTAAAAAGATACCTCTGATTTTAGTATAATACTTTATATTATAATTTATTTTCAATAAAATATATTGTATATACAACTACTTTTTTTGTTAATTCTTCACATAAATGAGACGGGTTACTAGGTTTAAATCCTTCTGGTCTTAATTTACGACACTGTAAATTATAAAACTTATCTTTAAAACCTTCTGTAAAATCATAGCATATTTTTTTAATTTCTTTTTCATTTAGTCCTTTATTTCTCCCATACATTCCTATAAACATTATAGGTCCTATAACAAGTCCACAGAGTTCTCCATGTTTTGCTCCTCCCGGAATAGCGATTAATCCATCAATAACTTGCTTATTAATTTTAAATGAAAACTTTTTTGCTAATACTTTTATTATGGTAGTAGCACAATTTAAATCATGGTTCCAGTACATATCATGTATCTTTTCTAAGTATTTTTTCATACCAATAAGCCTCCAGTACTTAGTATAGTATATTGTCATATAATTGTTTAAAATAATATTTTATATATCAAATTTATCCTTTACTGTTTAAGTTCCTTCTTAATTTATTTGCACTTTCATATGCTGCTTTTATAAAGTATTCCGGTGACTGATAAGAATCTTTTGGTACAACTTCTAAAGATATGTTCCCTCTAAAATCTATTTCTTTTAATTTATTAATTATTTTATCCCAATTAATTATCCCCTTATTAGGTATCCAATGTTTATCTTCTCTTCCATCATTGTCTGATAAATGTAAAGTAAATACTCTTTCATTAAATTTCTCTAATAAGTATGTATTATCCTTATCTTCTAACTTTGCATGGGACGAATCATAACACAGTCCTAAATAGGGTGATTGAATATTAGTTAATATATTTTTTATAAATCTATTTTTTACAGTATTTTCAACTGCTAACTTAACTTTGAGCTTTTCTGCTTCTTTAACTATTCTTTCTAAACTATATAATCCATTAACATTAACCTTCTCTAATCCGTTATTACTTATTAAATGCATAACCATCATTGGAATATCATGTTTAGCACAATCATTAATCCATATTAAGTGATTATTAATTGCTCTTTTACGTCTTTTATTATCACTGCTCCAAAGAGCATCACATTCAAAGTACGGTACATGAAGATTTTCTATATATAAATTATTTTCTTTTATGCTTTTAAAATTTTTCTTACCTTCTTTTGAAAAAAGTTCTTCATCCCACCATAACATAGTAGAATCAAATCCACCATTTTTTATCATTCTTATTCGTTCATCAAAAGGCATAATATAGCCAAACCAACTAAATATACCTAATTTAAAATCATCCATTAACTTCTCCTTTATTTTAATCGTTTTAGTATCTTATTTTTATACTTATCTAGTGTTGATTTAATTGAAAATTTTTAAATCTTCAAATATCACACTTCTTATTTCCCATGAATTTTCATTACATATTTCCATTATTATTTTATAATGGTCCAATTTTCACTATCCTCTGCTCCCTAGCTATGCATGAACCCTCCACCTTTACATCCACTAACCACTTATTCTACATCAACTACTATATCGTTTTTTAAGTTTTATAGTTAAATTAGCTACCTTCATTTATCTTCTCCCTTTTATATAAACATTTCAAAGATACCCTTTAAAGATATTATATTTATAATTTTTATTCTTTAATAGATAATAACTCAATATAATTAGTTTTCTTGATATTTTCAGATTCTATCTTCCCCTCATATAAGTATCCACTGTACTTAGCTGTTATTAAAATCCCCTCTTTATACCTATCTCCAATTTCTTTTATAAGTTTTTCTCCATTAGCAATTACAATATATTTTTTATTCTTTTCTAAATCTTCAAACTTTAATGGAACATTTTTATATTGTGATTTATCTATTACAATTTCCACATTAGAATCTCTTTTATATAACTTTCCTTTAAGCTGAAATTCTCCATTGAAAATTATCCTTTCATATGTGCACATATTAATATCTTCTAAGGTTTGAATAACTTTTTCTTCTACAGTTAAACCAGCTACTATTTGGTCTTTTTTTAATGTAAGAGGATTATAAATATTTAGTATGTATTTTGGTTTTATTATACTCTCTATTTCATTTTTATTTTTCTCTATTATATTTATATATTTTAAATTATTATTTATTTCTTTATTTATCAAGTATTTTAATTCACTTAACTCGCCTTTAAGGTTTTGATTTGTTTTACTCAATATTTTATTCTGTTTCTCTAATTCACTGGTTTTTTCAAAGTGTCGGTTAAATTCCTCCTTATATTCAGTTTCTTTTTTTGCTAACTTATTCTTTAAAATACAAAGTTCCTTCTTTAAATCTTCATTCTTAGCTTTTAGATTATCTAATTTAACTTCAGTATCTAAACTATTTTCTAAATTATTGCAAGTACTGAAATTTAAAATTATAATTATAAAAATTATAAATATTAAATAACTTTCCTTTCGGTTCACATCCTAGTCTCCTCATAATTAATATTTTAAAATCTCTTTTACTTTTATTAAAGATCCACCTACATTTTCTGAATTTATTATATCATATTAGTTAAATATTGGAATGTATTTTAAGCTATTGATATAATTAAAATCTGGAAAATAATCTCCAGATTTTTATTGAATGTTTTAGAGTTACATTTAATATTTCTTTATATTTTCTTTTCCATATTTAAAAATTCATACTCCCCACCATTAGTTTCTTGTGAAAATGTATTCAAAGATTTAAATCCAATTTTTTTATACGCCTTAATGGCCCTTTTATTAAACGTAGCAACAGCTAAACTAAATTTTTTAACGTTAAATGTTCTTTTAGCAAACTCTAAACCTTCTTTTAAATATTCATTTCCTAGTCCCTTTCCAGTCAAATCTGGTCTCATACCAAGTCCTATTGCAATAGTATCATCCTGCTTATTAAAACTAAAAAAACCTACAAGTTCCTGTTCTCTATATACTGAAAAATATCTATCCTTCCAATTTTCTGGCTTTAAAAATTCTTCTAAATCTTCCGGATCACTTTCCATATCATAAAAAGAGTAATCCCCTTCATAGTGCCAATTAACAATTTTATTTGCGTCTTCTTTATTCATAGGTTTAAAAGTATACATCTTTATCACACTCCATAATTATAATAATTTCTTATAAGTCTAAACTCAGTAATAAAATAATTCAAACTAATTTAGGTACTTGTCATTTCATTACTATATTTACTAATAACTCTTCAACTAAAGCTAAGGAATTAATAGAGATTGACTTAACATTACTTAAAGTATCTAAACCATTCTCATCTGCATTATTTGATATTGAACGTATAACTACAAATGGAATTTTATTAACATGACATGCTTAATAAGTCACTTATCCTTTAATTAAGTTAATCAAATAAAGCTTCAAACTTATCTTCTTTTTTTGCTTTAAAACATAATTTTATTTGATCTTTAGAATTACGTATTTCAGATAATTCTGGTAAATTCTGAATTTTAAAAAATTGAGCGTCACTTGTCTCAATATTTTTTATATACTCTCCCTTTATATAATCACATTCTACAAAAACATTATATACTGAATAAGGATAATTATCTGTTCTATGTTTACGTCTATCAAATATAGCTATAATCCTTTTAGGTTTAACTTTTGCTCCAGCTTCTTCCATAGACTCTTTAACTACATTTTCATAAATTGAAGTTTCTATATCTGCCCATCCTCCAGGAAGGGCCCATTTATTATCTGACTTTTCCTTAACTAATAAAATTTCTTCATTCCTAAAAATAGCCGCTCTAACATCTACCTTTGGTGTTTGATATCCTACTTCATTGGCAAATAAATCATTTAATTTCTCATGATCAATGTCTGTATATTCATTCATAATTTCTATGCTTAACTTTCTAATCTCTTGAAATCTTTCAATATCAAATTTATCCTTTGAATACTCTAAACCTGTTTGTGCTATGGCCTGTAACTTTTTTGCCCATTTTAACCATTGTTTTTCCAAGCTATTTCCTCCTAGCAAATAAAAGTTTCATATAAACTATGTATTTTACTTATACACTTCCTCTAATCTATATATCCATTCTCTAACTAACTGATTAAATATTTTTTCTTGTTCAATTTGTAAATTGTGACCAGCTTTATCTAAAACACAAAAAGTAGCCCTTGGATAGTTATTTAAAATATTAAAAGTATCTTTATATCCAACTTCTTTATCCTGTCTCCCAGTTAAAATCAAAGTAGGCTTTTCAAAAGGAGTTTTTAAATTATCAATGTTTGTACTAATCTTTTGTCCTTCTTTTGTTATTTTTTCAAGAAAACTAAAATCAGTATTTTCCATAGCTTTTTTAACTTCTTTCTTAATTCTTTGATTTATTCTCATCTTAGTATCATTATTTTTATGTGTAATATATTCTAGATCTTTATCTATATTAGCTTTATTTAGCTGTGGAAAAATTAATGGGTATATTAATAATAATCCATTTACCCTATCAAATTTCTCCTTTAATAGGTATCTAGCTATATAACCTCCAAAGGAACTTCCTACAAGTACAAAATTTTCATCGCCTATTACTTTATCAATGAATTCAATAAAACTTTAAATCATATCTTTATAGCTAAATGAATCGCTTTTTATCTTAGTTTCTCCAACACCTGGATGGTCTATATATATCCTTTTCCACCCACTAATATCTTTAAAAATAGGTTCCATACAACCAATTAATGTATTCATATCTGTTGCATATCCATTTAACATTAATATAGGTTTCCCCTTGCCTTTTACTTTATAATTCAGTATTACTTTTTCTAATTTACATTTCATAAAGCTCCCCCTAGCCTATTACTATCTAATCTTCAACTGATATTCCATAATTGTAAATTTATCTTCCCCCATTAAAGTATTTTTCCTTACTGTTTTGACAATTTTAAACCCTACTTTTTCATAACAACGTATGGCTCTTTTATTAAACGAACGAACTAATAACCTTATATTTTTATTACCATATCTATTATTACATTCTTCAAGTACTAGTTTCATTAATTTGTTTCCTATACCTTGTCCACACTTAGAAGGCTTTAACCCCACACCTATTAATACATTATCACTATCCTCTTTTAATCTTATATATCCACATAGATTATTATTATTATCTTTTAACACTAAAAATTCTTTCTCTCTTATTTTATGATTTGTTATACCAAAATTTTTATCAACACAATTTTTCCAGCTTGGCATATTATAAGTTTTATAAACACCAGGATACTTCCACTTACATATTCTTTTTGCCATATCTTCAGTCATTTTATCTAAATATAATCCCAAATTATAATCACCTTCAATCTTTAACTTATTCTGATTTCCCCTTTAATAAATTAATAAATTTTATTTTGTTTTTTTCACTGTTAAAGTATCTATAAGTATTTATCCCATTCTTTTTTCCATCTACAAAATTTTTATGTAATACTTTTAACTCCTTATGTAAATTTTTACAGTAATTAAATCTTTTATAAACAAATTTATCTTTATCTTTGTAAGCCATAATATTTATTATATAATCACTCATATATCCTATATTCGGTGAACTATTTATAAATATGGCAATCCTTTCCATGTTTTCTTTTTCCTTTTTAAAAGTTTCCTCACTAAACTTACTATTTTCAATAGATTCGTTTATAAAATAAAGTTCTCTCTCTAACATAATAAGAGCTTTTAAATCATAATTTCCAACAGTAGTTTTATACCTATAATCCTTTATTATTACAATAGATACTAAAATAATTATAATAATTAGATATAGAGTATGTTTTTTATTACTTAAAATTTTCATATATCCTCCATCAGTTTTAGTGTGTTTTACAATAAATCTCTATAATATTCCCTTCTGTATCTTTAACTCTAAAACAAAGTTTCTCACAATTTTAGTTAAAGGGAATACAATATCTACTTTTAAATCATTTTATCCATATCATTTGCTTCAATATAAGGAATTTACTTCATTTCAAAACTTATTTTTTTCTTCATTTAGAACACTTTTTAAAGGTAAAAATCCTTTATGTATATTTTAAATTCTTCTTTCTGGCACGATGTTTTCTATCAGGATCATATTTATTCTTATATACTCTTTTTTTATTATACTGAGTCCTTGCTTTCTTCTCCTCTTCTGGATAACCTATATATATTACACCTAAAGGTACTACATATTCGGGAATATTTAATATTTTCTTTACCGGCTTTATTATACTAGCTATAGGGTGTACACCTATCCAAACACTACCTAAGTTTAAATCTGTAGCTGCGATTAGCATATTCTCTGCTGCTGCACTACAATCCTGTATCCAATAATCCTTACCTGGTCCTGAAAGAGCCAACTTCATATTTCCACAAACTACAATTGCTAATGGGGCATTATAATTACCAGAATATAAACTACTTTTTAAATCGTTAAGTACTTCTTTATCAGATACAACTATAAATTCCCATGGTTGCTGATTACATGCAGATGGAGCAGCCATAGCTGCTTTAATTAAAAGATTAATCTTTTCACTTTCAACACTTTTTTTATTAAATTTTCTAATACTTCTTCTTTGATAAATATAATCTATAGCATTTTTCACTATATCACCCTTACTTATTGTTTTTAAAAAATTAATGTAACTTGTCTAATCTTTATTAAAATCAAACCTATACGTTTCTCCTATTAGCCATGAAAAGTGGAGATAAGTTGTAACTTAAATTCCGTTTAATTCAAATCTATGATTTAACTAATATTAACTATATACTTATGCTTAACTCTATATTTGAATTTTCATTTTCATCTATTATTTCAACATAAATTTTTTCAATAACTGCTTCAAAAACATAATCCATATTTTTCACTTCCATAAAAGCTTTTTGAAAACTATTTGAATCTTCAAACTTTCCAACAGTCAAATGAGGAAAATATGTAATTTTTTTATACAAATGCTTCTTTAGAATTCCTGTATATAATTTATCATGTATTTTTATTAAGTTATCATTACCCTCTTTTATATTTAAAAATAAATAATTATCGAGTGAACCTGTTATCCCTTTTAATTTAAGTTTAAATTTATCTATACCACCTAAAACTTCTTTAATATGTTTTTTAAGCTCTTTAGTTTGTATGTTACTTTCAAAAGGAAAGACAAGAGTAATATGTGGTTTAATACAATTATAAAGAGGGTCATACTTGCTTCTAATATCTTCAATTTTTTCTATATTATTAAATTTAGGAAAAATAATAACTGAACGTTTTTTCATATCCTCATCCCCTTTATATACTACTTATATATAGTTTTTTTAAGTATAATAAAAACTAATTAAATGGATGATTTTTATTTAACCAACCCATACTTTTCCAATATTCTTTATCATAATGTCCATCATTAAAACTCGATACCATGTTTTTAATTATTTTAAATAAAAATCTAGTAAATAATCTATTTGAAAGCTTTTTTCTATTATAGATCGCTTTATAAAACTTAGTAGCCTTTTTATTTAATTTATTTTCTATTTTTTTCTTCTTAATTTCTTTTACTTCTTCCCAACTAGTAGCGGCTACAGCTGTACCAAAACAAAATGTACGCTTAATACCCATATAGTCTAAAGCTCTTCTCATAGTTTTATTTGAACTTTTAGTTCCCATTCCAGCAGTAGTTGATACAGTAAAACCTATTTTTGAAAACATTTTTATATTTGGTCTGTGTGATATCCACATATAACATAAATGATCAATAAATGTTTTCATTGCCCCTGTTACATCTAAACCATATACCGGGGAAGCTAAAATTACTGCATCTGAATTAATTATTTTTTCTACTATAGGTTTAACATTATCATAATGAGGACAAGTATCTTCACCATTTAAAAAGCAATTAAAACAACCTCTACAAAAGTTAGGAATTGCTTTAGGTAGCCAAAATTCATCAAAGGTAATATCATCAAGATTTTTTAACTTTTCCTTTATTATTCTTACACAATTATAAGTACTTCCTTTTCTTTGATTTCCATATACAATAACTACTTTAATATAATCACCTACTTACTCTTTTTAATATTAATTAAATCATATAAATAATGTATTAATTTTATCTTTTAAAAAATAGTATCATTTATTTCATTTGTATAAAGATTAAGTAATGTTGAAATAACTTTAAGTTCTAAAAGAAATTAATAAAAAGGGTATAACAGCCACTAAAAAATGAACTATCATACTTGTTACTAAACACTTTTTATAAAAAATATATGTGATTATTATCCCAGCACCAAAGGAAACTAACGAACCGCGATGTAAAAAGAAGGAAAATATAAAAGATGAAACTAGTATACTTAATATTATTATACTTTTCCTTGAATCAACGATTTTGAAAATATCAAAAAAATAAATGAAAATAAAAAAAATCTAAAAATTATCTCTTCAGTAATAGCAGCTCTAATAGATATTAATACTGCACCAATATAATTTAATGATTCTAACCATTTATAGTTTTGAATATTTTCATTATAATTTAGCATCCAAGTATAAGTATTGACTGATATAAGAGTCAATACTAAAAAAATTATAACACTCCAAATATAAAAAGGTGTTTTAGATTTATCTTTACTGTTACTTTTAAATTCTACATTTTTAGTAATTATACTTCCTAACCATGCAAAGATTATCACTATGATAAAATCAAGAAAGCAAACTTTAAAATAGAACTATTAGAAGATATATATGGAGCTAAATAACAATCAATAAAAGCTGTTATACTTGCTAAAATAAAAAAGAATAATATTTTTCTATTTTTATTTAAAGACTTCCCCCCTAATAACAAATCTACTTCCTCCTAAACTTAATCTTAATTAATAATATCTATATTTAAAAAGCTTTTCTTTTTATTACTACAATTTCATCATAACTTGTCTAGTTTCCTTTGGTACCTTTTCTAAGGCATATCTAAATGATGTCCGTGAAAGGTTATCTACATTTTCTTTCAGATAGTTTATTACTTCAGCAGGATTAGCTTGATAGGTATATTTTAATAACCATCCAACCCCTTTTTGGATATGTAATTCATCATCATCTTTAAGTTTATCTACTACAGTAAAAACCTTTTTTATATCATATTTTACTCTAATACCTTTACCGCTTCTTATAAGGGATACTAAAGCTGCTCTTCTGACATATGTCTTATCAGACTCTGTCCATGATAAAACATTTTTAAATAATCCAGGATATTTATAAACTAAGGGATTTAACACTCTATAACAGAATTGATCACACATTCCCCAATTATTAATATACTTGTAAAGCCATTTTTCTATAATAGAAAAATATTTTATATTAATTACTGTTTTTCTTTTTTTAATCCAAAGAGTTGCAATTGAAAATAAATCTATATTATTAGAAGCTATTAAATCTTCACAAATATCTAATAGTTTTTCATCAGATCTCGGAGCTATTTTATAATACTTATTTACTATTTTCTAAGACAATAGCCCTATGTGTTGTTTTAATTTTACTTATATCTTCTTTTAAAATTTCCTTTAGTTTGGTATTATCCATTATTTTCACTCCTATTGATTTATTATAAAATATATACTATTTATTTAATAAATAATACTCTAACATAAAAAAATCAAAGCTAATTATAATTAACTTTGACGTTTATATATCAAACCCTTTTGTTTTTTTGTATTTTTTAAATATTCTTAATATTCTTATAGTTAATCTGCTTCAAAATGCTTTCCATTAACCCCACCATATTGAATAATATTATTATCACTTAGGTCATAAGTATACATATACACTCTAGTTGGTTCATCCTTAAAAACGACATCTATACCCCATTCAGGGTATGATAAGATACGATTTATAAATGAATGTCTTGGATTTTCAATTTTAAATTCATTTTTTTCATACCCTCTAACATTTGTTAGATAATTAAATGTTCTTTTGTATAATTTTCTTTTGCCTACTTCAACATACACAAATGGTATTGAAAAAATAATAACTAAAATCAATATAATAATTAGTATTTTCTTTTTCATTTTTCCCCCTAAAAATTTTATTTAAAAATAGATAATGATTTTAGTACCTTCATCTACTTTACTATTTACCTGTATTTTTCCTTTATGAGCATTTATAATTTGTTTAGCTATTGCCATACCAAGACCTGACCCTTTATGGGTTTCTCCTGTATTAGTACCTCTGTAATATCTTTTAAATAGATTTTCTATATCTTTACTTTCCATTCCAATTCCATTATCCTCAATTTCAATAATAATATTTTCTTCTTTTCTTATATTAACTTTTATCTTAGTATCCTTTGGATTATGTATTATTGCATTATATAAAAGATTAGTAAATGCCCTTTTTAAAAGTAAAGGATTACATTTAATATTGATTTTATCCATATCAGTATAAAAATTTATTAACCTATCTTGATATTTAGGATGATTTAATATATCAATAATAGTTTCTCTAATAATATTAACTAAATTTTCCTTTTTATTAATATTAATAATACTAGAATTTTTGATTTCATAAGTTAATTTTAAATCAGAAACAAGCTTACTTATATAATTAGATTTATTTTTTATTATTTCAATATATTTCTTATTTTCTTTATTAGATAAATTATAATCTGAATCAAGTAAAACTTCTGAGTAACCTTTAATTGATGCTAAAGGAGTCTTTATATCATGGGTGATATTAGTAATCCATTCTTCCCTTAACTTTTCATTTTTTAATCTTTCAGTCTCATTTCTTTTTAAAGTCATAGAAAGAATATTTAAACTATCATAAACCTTCTTATAAACTCCTTTTGATTTTTTTCTTTTAATATATCTACCCTTTGATAAATCCTCAATACCTTTAATTATTTCTATAATAGGTTTTGAAAGAAAAAGACTTAATATATATCCTACTAATAATGCAATTATTATAGTTATAACTAATGATTTAATAATACGTTTTAATAAATCTATAAAAAAAGTATCAGGACTATATATTAATTGATATTTAGAAATCTTATTATCTGGAAAACCTATAATGTAACTAAGCTCTCTATCATTTCTATTCGCTAACCCTACAAATATTGTATATCCTTTTATAGCTCCAGAATATTTATGATAAAAAATTAGTTTACCAGGAGTATAATGTGTTGGTACATTATCTGGTTTCAATCTATTATATATTTCAGTACCATTTTCATTTAGTACTTGTATCCAATTTCCATTTTTCTTTAATTCTTTAATCTTATCTTCTTCTATGTAAACTTTTTCATTTTTAAAGTGTATATTTTCTCCATAATCTAAAGTATAATTAGGTCCTATTTGAGAAGTGATTCCCTGTGGGTTTATATTGTTATTCTGTATTTTTATTATATTTACTACTAAAAAAGATATAATAGAAATTAATATTGTAACTATAATGGCTATAAAAAATCTAGCAGTTATCCTCCACTTCATTTTATTCTCCCCTTATTGAAAGCTTGTAACCTAAACCTTTTATTGTTTTTATATATTTAGGCTTACTAGGATTATCCTCTAATTTTTCCCTTAAATGTCTTATATGAACCATAATTGTATTTTCATACCCTATATACTCATCACCCCAAACATTATCACATATCTTTTTCTTACTTAATATCTGATTAGAGTATTTACTCATAAATGAAAGAATCTGATATTCTTTAGCTGTTAAGTAAATTAATTTTTTGTTTTTTCTAACCTCTTTACTTTTATAATTTAATTCAATATCTCCAAAATTAAATCTGGGATTTCTATTTTCTTCTAAATATTCCCTCCTTCTAAAATGTGCTTTTATTCTAAAGGCTATCTCCTTTGGGCTAAAGGGTTTTGTTACATAATCATCTCCACCTATACCTAATCCAAGAAGTTTATCTAAGTCCTCGGATTTTGCGGACAAAAATATGATAGGAACTGTACTAAACTCTCTTATTTTTCTACAAACCTCAAAGCCATCTATATCAGGAAGCATAATATCAAGTACTATTATATCTGGACTTTTATCTCTACATAAATCTAGACCTTTGTTGCCTGTTAAAGATTTATAGATGTATTTAAATCCCTCTTTTAAAAGAACAGTTTCTAAAAGGTCTAATATTTCTTTCTCATCATCGATTATTAATATCTTTTTATTTACAATGCCTTTAATATTTATCATTTAATCACCCGTTAATGTAGTTTAATTTAATTATACTACATTTTTCATTTTTTACTACATAATATCTTTATTTTTAAATTTTAACAAACCAATTCCAATGATTATTATAAAAATCAGACCACTAACTCCATACATTATATAATGCTTTAGTATTTGTTCTTCACTTAACGTTACTAGATTTGGAGTTATAGCTATCATAGGATAAGCAAAGGGGTAAACTATCCAATATTTTGTTGAATTTATTACTAAAATTACTGGTAAGGTTAGAGCTGATCCGATTCCTAATGGAACTCCTATATGTTTAAATTTTATACTTAGAAAAAATTGAAATGAAATAATAGGCAAGGAAGATATAAAAGCTAAAATAGGTTTCCCTAAAATAATGTTATAAGGTATATTAGCATCGCCTCCTAATATTAATCCCGCTATAATAATTCCAATAGAGAGCATAGCTAAGTTTAAAAATATAATAACACACCCTAATAAAAGCTTTGATAAATAAACATTTTTTCTTTTAATTGGGAATGTAAGTAGCTGATTCCACCCATTGTTTATATGCTCTAAACGGGTGATTATAGCAAATACTAATATAATGATCATTGGATATAAAAGTGTAGCATAAAAAAATGTACTTCCAGAAAAAAGCATCCTCCAAAACTGAAATGATTCTCCACTTCTTTTTATATATTGTAAAAACATTGCACCTTGTAGTACTGAAAATATTGGAAAAAGGATTGCTATAAATAAAACTTTTGACCCCTTTATTTTTAGTAGTTCAATCTTTAACGCTTTTAACATACTTTTCCTCCTTATAAAATATCTCTTTTTTTAAATGATAATATACCTAAAAATAAAAATATCACCATTGAAATAATACCTCCATATACTACTATAGCTTTACTTTCTCCATTTAATATATTTGCATAATAAGTATATGTATAGGGACTAAATTTTGCCATACTTGGACGTGCAAGTAGTACTATCTTAGAAAATATCATACTTATAAAACCTATTGTTACTGATGCAATCGCATTTTCATAATATGAACTTAAAAGATTATGAATCGCTGAAACTCCTAAAATAGCAATAAATTGAAACAATATATAATTAGCATAGAGTTTATAGTCAAAAACCTCAGGAAATCCTATAACTTTTCCAACTGCTAATAAACCTAGTGAATTTAAAATAATCATTATTAAGCTGAAAAATAAAATAACAAAGAATTTAGATATATATATTTCTACTTTTGAAATTGGTAAGGATAAATGTTTCTTCCAGCTATTATTTTCAAACTCAGTATAATAAATAATAGTTGCAATAATAGACACAAAGAACGGTAAAAACATTCCCCACCCTAGGATATTGTGATTTTCCTTTAATAATATCACCCAAGATGTTATTTTATTTTTTTGAGCTAAACCATATAAGTAAGTATGATATCTTAGATACATATCTAAAAACATAGCTACCATTGTACCTAAAGGAATAATTGTTACTATTAACCAAATATATCCCTTTTTTTGTTTAATTAATTCAGTTTTAAAAAGTGTTAATATCATTAGTACCCTCCTTTTTAGTAAAACTAAGAAACATCTCCTCAAGATTACTTTTATATCTACTAATGTGATAAACGTCTAAATCATTCATTACAAGTTCTCTAGTTATACTAGATGGGTCTAAACAATTTTTTAAATATATATATTCATTTCTTATATCTACTTTATATCCCTTACTATTAAAATATTTTATAGCCTGCTCTTTAGGTTTTACATTTACCTTAATTTCTTCAGCACTATTTTTATGTAATTCATCTATAGTTCCTTGAAATACTAATTTTCCCTTATTAATAATCCCTACTTCACTGGCTATTAATTCTATTTCACTTAATATATGGCTTGATATTAAAACTGTCATCCCAAAATTTTCTGCTAAATTTTTAATAAGGCATCTAATTTCCCGTATTCCGCTTGGATCTAATCCATTTGTAGGTTCATCTAAGATTAATAATTCTGGATTACCTAATATAGACTGTGCTATAGCTAACCTTTGTTTCATCCCTAATGAAAACTTTTTAACTTTTTTATTTTTTTCTTCTGATAAACCTACTATTTCTAACGCCTTTTTTATCTCTTCTTTTTTCACATTTAAAATTTCTTTAGTAATATATAAATTTTCATAGGCTGTCAAATTACCATAATATGATGGGCTTTCTACAATAGAACCTACCTTTTTAAGTATATCTATTCTATTTTTAGTTATTGATTTTCCAAATACCTTAACTTTTCCCTTTGTTGGATTTACTAAGCCTAAAAGCATACGTATTGTTGTAGATTTACCTGCACCATTTGGTCCTAAAAATCCATATATTACACCTTTTTTAATTTTTAGATTAATATCTTTAACTGCTGTAAATTTCCCAAAGCTTTTAGTTAAATTATTAGTCTCTACTAAATATTTTTCCAATTTCATTACCTCCTTATCATTCTTTGTTAATTATATCTTTCTAACTTTAAGTGGGTTTTATCTTAACCTTAAGATATCCTTAAGTTTTAAAAAAGCCACCTGAAATATTAATTTCAGATGGACTAAATAGTTAATTAAACTTTTATTTAATAATCCTTTAAATATTTGCTTTTAGACAAATTCAGGTTCTAAATACAAATCTAAATATATACTTATGGTTAGGAAAAGTTTACGAATGCTTAATTTTAAAGAAATAGAAATAATAGATTAGAAAGTTTAAAAAATCTGGAGAATATTCTCCAGATTTTTATTTATAGACTTTTGGGGTGTTATATTATATTCAATATCTATAATCTCAAAATGGTACCAATTAAAATCACCATCTTTTATCCAAATCACTTCACCCTTTGTAGGTATTTTAATGTCATTAATTTCTTTATATTCTATTATTGGAATCGTCCAAGTTTTTTTATATTCACCATTAGACTCTCTATGTCTCTTAGCAGTAAAATTAAGGACCTCACCATTATCTTTAAATAAAAACTAATTATTAACATAAAATTATTTTAATTTTTTTAACCATAAAATATATATTTTTCACCTCACCTGTAATAATACATAATATAATATAAGGATTCTTTTATTTATTTATATAAAATGATAATATTATATTATATCTAAGAAAATCATAAGTTTTTAAAGCTTTTTTAAAATTAATACATATCAAAATTTCAATTATTATTTCAGGAGGTTTTATTATGAAAACAAATGTTTATGTAATCTATGGTGGTAAATCTGTTGAACACGAAGTATCTATAAAAAGTGCCCTTTTTATAATAAATTTACTTGATAAAGATAAGTATAATGTTCATCCTGTCTATATAACAAAAGATGGCAAATGGTGCAGTTTAGATATGATAACTAATCCTTTAGAAAATGAAAAAGAATTACAAAGCGATAATAAAAAATCCATATATGATTCAGTTGGTAATTATCTTTTAAACAATATAAAAAATGGAGAAAGAAATATAGTTTTTCCTGCTATCCATGGTACTAATGGTGAAGATGGAACAATACAAGGATTTTTAGAATTATTAGATATTCCCTATGTAGGGAATGGAATTTTAGCTTCTGCTGTGGGTATAGACAAATGTGTTATGAGAGATTTATTTAAAAGTCAAGATATACCTCAACCTGATTATATTTCAATTTCAAACTATGAATTCAAAATTAAAGAATATGAGTTTAGTAAAAAGATAAAAGAACAAATAGGATTTCCATGCTACATTAAACCTGCAAGATTAGGTTCAAGTGTAGGAATAACTAGATGTGAAGATATTAATAACTTAAATAAGGCTATTAAAGAAGCTTTTATATATGATAATAAAATTATTGTAGAACAAGAAATAATAGCAAGAGAAATGCAAATATTAGTTTATGGAAATAATAAACCAAAAACATCCCATGTAGGAGAAATAAGTCAAGAAGACCCGTTTTTAGATTATGATATTAAATACACAGACGGAAGACTTACTCATATAATCCCTGCTAGAGCTGATGAAAACATTCAAAATAAAATAAAGAAACTAGGAATAAATATATTCAAAACATTAAATGCTTCCGGTCTTTTAAGGGTAGACTTTTTCGTAACAAAGGATAATATCATCTATTTAAATGAAGTAAATACTATGCCTGGTTTTACAAAAGTAAGTATGGTTCCTGATTTATGGAGAAATACTTATAATACATCCTGTTCAGAATTAGTAGATGAATTAATATCTTTAGGATTTGAAAGATTTGAAATGAAACAATCAACTCAATTTTCAAGGAGGAAATTAGATGATTAAACGTACCCTTAAAGAAATACAGTCTATGGTTAATGGCTATGGTCTTAATAACAAAAATAAAATTAAAAGTATTAAAGGTGTATCTACAGATACAAGAACAATAAAAAAAGATCAACTTTTTATTCCTATTAAGGGTGAACAGTTTAATGGGCATAATTTTATAAAATCAGCTGAATCAAAGGGAGCTTGTGCAGCTTTATGGTGTGAATCAGAGCCTACCCCTGATACTGACATACCTTTAATTTTTGTTAAAGACACCGTTACTGCTATTCAAACCTTAGCTAAAAAATACAGAGAAGAACTATCAATGAAGGTTATAGGCATTACTGGAACTAATGGTAAAACCTCTACTAAGGATATATTAGCTAGTATTTTAGAAACTAAATATAAAACATATAAAACCCAAGGTAATCTTAATAACCATTTAGGTGTCCCCTTAACCTTACTTTCTATCGATGAAGATACAGAAATGGCAGTTATTGAAATGGGTATGTCTTGTTTAGGTGAAATTGAACTACTTTCAAAAATAGCTAAGCCCGATGCTGCTATTATAACTAATGTAGGTAATGCTCATTTATTAGACTTAAAAACCATAGATAATATTATAAAAGCTAAACTAGAAATAGTTAAAGGTTTAAAACAAAATGGCCTTTTTGTTTGCAATGGAGATAATCCATCTTTAATAAAAGAAGTTAATAACTTAAAGTTAAATCAAAACTTTATAACCTTTGGTAAACGTGAATCAAATGACTACTCTGTTAAAGTTAAATCCTTTGATAAAAAAGGAATATCTTTTACTTTTAATAAGGAAAAGTCACCTGTATTTTTCTTACCATTACTAGGTAAACACCAAATATTCAATGCAACTTCAGCCATCATAATAGCAAAATACTTTAATATAGATTTTGATTTAGTAAAGAAAGGATTACTAAATTTAAATTTAACTAAAATGCGAAGTGAGCTTATAAAGGGTGAAGACTTTGACATATTAAACGATTCTTATAACTCTAATCCTGAAAGTACAAAGGCAGCTTTAGATACTATTTATTCATTAAATAGCTATAGTCAGAAAATTGTAGTTTTCGGGGATATGTTAGAACTAGGAGAAAAAGAAATTGATATGCATAAAGAAATTGGAAATAAGATAGATTTAAATAAATTAGATTATTTCTTTACAATAGGTCACCTTGCAAAACATGCTGGTATTGAAGCTAAGATAAAAGAAGGGAAATGTAAGGTTTTATCATTTATGAATAAAAAAGAACTTATTAAGACTATAAAAAGAGTTGTAAAAAAGGACTCAATCATTTTATTAAAAGCTTCAAGGGGTATGAAATTAGAAGAGGTTTCCGCTGCATTACTAGATAATAAATAAAATATAAACATATAAAAATTTAGATACATAATAATCCGGAGAGTCATCTCCGGATTATTTATCTTAATTTTAATTTTTACTCATATTTAGCTCTTCATAGCTACATAATCCATTATCTAAAGCTTTCTTTCGTAATGATAAGTACAATTCAGCCTTAGTTGCATTTTCATATGGCATTACAAATAATACTCCAATACCTAAAGCTAAAGCCCCTAATAAATACCATCCTAAAAAAGATAAGTCTAAAACAAACATATCTAGCTTTTCACCATTAGTCATTTCATTACTTAATTCAACTGCTCTTTTATATCCTAAATAAGGATTATTACTTAATAAATATGGTACCATTCTATATGCATAGGATTTCACTATCCCAGGAATAATTAATAATAAAGTCCATAAAAAAACTAGTACTCCTTTATAAAACATTCCTTTAATTATATTAATATATCTCCCATTTTTAAATGCATAACCTATATAGTCTAAATTATCATTACCTTCTGCTGATTTTAAAAAGAAACATCTTCCTCCAACTTCTAGAGGGTATCCTAAAAATATCCTAAGACATATTCCACCTACAATAATTATCGAAATTATTGGTATTAAAACAAATAGAAATTCAAAGAAAAAATCCCCATTATGTCCAAACATAAAATTAGGTATATCATCTTTAGCAAATCTAAAATTAAACGAACCTCCATATTTGTTTCCACCAACAAAAGCAATAATTAGACTTACTAAAAATGCCTTCCAATAATTTCTTTTTAATACTCCCTTCGCTCTAGTTTTAAGTTGCTTTCTCGACCACATATATATCCCCCCTTCGTAATAAATACTAAAACATCTATAAATATTTTATGTTTTATCTTTTAAATGTTGTTATATTTTTAATAATTTTTTCATTTCTTTCTTCAAGTTTAGCTTTCTATTATTTTTTACTCTCTCATCAACAGTAAAGATTAAATTGTAAATTCCTCCATACCGTATACATTCAAAGCCCTTGTCTTTTCTAAACTATTATGGGATAGTTTTTGTAAAATTTTCCCCTCTTTGCTTACTATGTATTATATCACAATAGTTAAATTCTGCCATAGTAAAAATCTGGAGATTACTCTCCAGATTTAATAATTTTTAAATTTAATATTACTTTGTTTTATCATTCTTTATTATAGGTGAAGGTTGAGAATTATAAACCTTAGAATAAGATGGTACAGAATGGGTTAACCAAACATTACCTCCAATTATAGAACTATGACCTATAGTTGTATCTCCTCCTAATATAGTAGCTCCAGAATATATAACAACATTATCTTCAATATTTGGATGTCTCTTTATTCCCTTAATAGGTTCACCCTTTTCATTAAACGATAGACTTTTAGCTCCAAGGGTTACTCCTTGATATATCTTAACATTATTACCTATGTTACAGGTTTCTCCAATAACAACCCCTGTTCCATGATCTATAAAACAATATTTCCCAATTTTAGCACCTGGATGAATATCTATACCTGTTAATTGATGGGCATATTCTGTCATCATTCTAGGAATTAATGGAACTTTCATTTCATATAACTCATGGGCTAATCTATAAATACTAATAGCTTCAATTGAAGGATAACTTAGAAGTATTTCTTCTGTACTAAGAGCTGCTGGGTCTCCATTATATGCTGCTTCAATATCAGTATTTAATATTTTTCTTATTTCAGGTAATTTATTTATTAATTTAATTGTTATTTCACTTGCTTTATCTCTACATTCTGTACAATTATCTTGATTGTTATTTTCACATTTATCTCTGAAAGCTTTTTCTACCAAATTACTTAACTCCACTGAAGCATTACGTATATTATTTCCAATTAGTATATTTACCCTAGCTTCGTCAATGGGGTGTTTTTCATATACCCCTGGTATAAGAGCTGAGCGTAGATAATAAATAATTTTATATACTATCTCTTTACCTGCAAATCCTATAGTTTTGTCTTTAAAAAAATAATCTTTATTAATTTTTTCTAAATCCTTTGCTACCTCAGGCATTTCATCGTTAAGCCATTCATTAAGTTTCATAATCCATCCTCCTTAAGTTTTAAAAATTTCTTCATATGCTTTTATTCTTTTTAAATATATACCCAAAAATATTTCTATTATATACATTATACAGTATCACTTTAATCTGTTAAAATAAATTCTTGTATATATTTAATATATCTTTTTTTGATAAGGATATATAATTATTAGCTAATAACCTCTGTTGTTTTTCTATAACACTATCTGCAAATGTTTCTAATTCTTCCTCTAAGACTCCATACCCTCTTAACTTACTTTTATTAATCAATTTATTTAATATTTTTTCGAACTCTTTATAAATATTTTCTTCTTCTACATTTAAGGTTTTTGCGATAATTTTATTAATTTCTTTTATTGAACCATCTGGACTTTTATCATTATATTTTTTAAATACTTCTGTAAAGAAAAGATAATTTGCTTCTCCATGTGGCACATGATATTTTCCACTTAAAGGATAAGAAAGTGCATGTACAGCCCCGACACCAGCATTTCCAAAGGCTATACCAGCAAAATTACTAGCAATTAAAAAATCTTCAATAATTTCTAATCTATAATCAGTTCCCTTATTTATAATCTCCATATAACCTTCTAAAATTATTTCTATAGCCCTTTTACTAAAAAGCTTTGTATAAGGATTAGCTTTTGGCGATACATAGGATTCTATAGCATGAATTAATGCATCAATAGAACTATAAATAAAAAACTTATAGGGAAGTTCTTTTATAAGTTCAGGAATTAACACTGCATAATCTGCATATAACTGATCTATTGCCAATCCCATTTTAGTCTCTTTTTCCTTAATTTCTGCTATCGATATATTTGTTACTTCACTACCTGTACCACAAGTAGTAGGTACAATTATTAATTCTTTATCCTTTATTAATGGTATTTTCTTTTCAAAGAGATCTATTGCTTTATTTACATTTTTTATTGTAAATAATTTTGCAATATCAATAACTGAACCTCCACCTATAGCTATTATTCTATTAAACTCTTTATTAGGTATATCTAAAATCATTCTATCTATCATTTCATCGTTAGGTTCACCGCTACCATAATTATTTCTAACGATAATATGACCCTTTACATTTTCTCTCTTTATAAACTTATCATATGTAGAATTATGGGTAATAATTAAATCTTTATCACCTATTTTAAATTCCTTTAAAAAATCCTTAAATCTTTTATACTTATGTATTTCTGGGTGTATGTTAAATTGTTTCATATAATTCCTCCTTATAATTATTTTTTGCAATTTCAATTTTATTATAGCATAGGAATTAATAAGTTCATATTTAATAATAACTCTGGTTTTAAACAAGAGACTTCGTAAAATCAATTTATATAAAATTTTAGATACTATTAGTGATCAATCTTTCTTACTATATAACCCATCATAATACATGATATATGGCTTTTCCTTAGCTATAAAAAAATAACCTTTATATAATTTTTAAATTTAAACTAAAGTGGTGTTTCATTGCATAACCATATCTCTATTATGTTTATACAAACTTCTTTTAAATATAAAAACTCTGGAGATTATTCTCCAGAGTTCTCTTCATATCTTAATACTCTTTTTATTAGATTTCCCCTTAAATTTTCTACCTTAGCAAAATCCATATTTGGTACATAATATTGTTCCATAAGGTCATGTTTTTTCTTTGCCATGCTTATATTCTGTATTCCCCTATCTATTAATTCTACAAAAATTCGTTTATCAAAATCTATTTGATCTTTATATTTAGATATTTTATTTTGATCTAATAACCCATTTAAATTTAGTGTCTTGTAATTATTTCTTCTAAAAATCTCACTTGATGTTAATCCTATCTTTAACTTAGGTATATATATAGTTTCTATCCTTTCTGGAATTAATGGAGTGTGATATACTTCTACATCAAATCCACTTGCTATAGCTTCATTAAATACCTTAGTAAATAAAGTTGTTTTTCCTGATCCTGCATCACCGTTTATATAGTATACATTTTTAGCATCCTCAAGTACTGAATCAGTATATTCAACCCATCCATTAGGTGTATATGCACTACCGAATAAATGTCTTATTTCTCCTGCATTTTTGCTTACAGGAATATCTTCAAATATTTCATTTATTAATTTATATGTCTCTACATTTACCTTTCCAAAATCCATAGCCTCTGTATTTCTTTCTATTATAGACTCTAATATTGGTCTAGCAGCTCCTAGATATTTATAAGCCCTTTTAAATAATTTGCCTACCTCAGTATTTATTTCTAATATTTCTTTTTTATTAGCTTCCATTTTATCTAAATCCCAGTAATCTCCAAGATGTATTATTTCATCGACTGCTCCTGGATTTTTAGGGTCCACTACATGTGGTGCTGTACCATCTAAAAATGCTACATTAAGTTTTGGAATTACCAATCCATCTAAAGAATCATTATCTGAGGAGCAATGATGATATTCAACATCATAACCTTTATCTAACATTTCTTGACCTATTTTTTTCATCATTGAAGATTTTCCAACCCCTGGTCCACCCTTTATTACAAAAATTCTATTAGCATCTTTCTCTATTATGTAATCATAATAAGAATAGAAGCCCTTTGATGTATTCCCTCCAGGAATTAAATGTCTTATTCTCCCTGCCATACTTTCACCCCTTGATTTAATTATTTTTACATTATTATTCTAATATATAATATATGTATTTAAATAGGGATTGTGCATAGAAATATATTTTAACAGGATATGATGAAATTTAAAGTGAATTTTTTATTATAAATAATGTATTCCAGTATATTTGGGCTTTTCTTAAGCCTTAGTAATCTCTTAACTGTATTTTTCGACATCTCTAAACCCCTTGCTACTTTCTTTTTTTGCAACCCCTTTCTTATATATCTTTTGACTAAGATCTAATCATACACATCTTTCACCTCTAACTCCCCTTTACATGTAAAAAGAGTATATTATTATTTCTAGAGGCAACTTTAAGTGTTAATTTGGGGGCAGTTTTAATTATAAGTCAACAGTTGGAATAAATGATATTTTTATTGAGTATAAGAAAATTTAAATTTATTACACTCCTTCCTGATAAGTTTTCTAAGAAGTTTAGAATAGATGAATTGAAAAGAGGTCAGAAAAAAAGCGTATTGAGAAATTACTATTGATTATAATGTGGATAGCTCTGTGTTCTTGCCATTATAACGTAAAAAAAATCATATGTTGACAGAGGATGCTTTTCAAAGTATGAAAATTTCTTGTTTAATAAAAAGTTGTTAATAATTTATTGTTATACATCTCTATTAGCTTCCAATATATTATTTACAGAATTCTTTACGGATACATATAAATTTGACAATGCAGGCTCTGATACTAATGAACCTATTAGACATATAGGGCTTGTTTTTTCTCTTTTGTTAATATCCTGATAAAAGTTTTGTGTCAAGTTTTGTTGATTTAAATGTGGGAAAATATACCACTGCTTAACAGTTATTAAATGTTTTACATCGATTCCTGATTCTTTAATATCACTTGTTATATCATTAATTAATTCTTTTTCCACTATTCCATATGCATAGGCTACAAGTATTGTTCTTTTATTTTGTTTTGTAGTATGGAAAAATTGTATTTTGCCTTTTTTGCCTAGATTAGCTTTATAATAAGTTGTTACTAAATTTCTGTTGTCTACTTCATAGGCACATGAGATAAATGGGTTTGTATCAATCTTTTTCATTAATTCATTATATAAATTGTCTTTAATCACATCTTGTGGTAGCTTTGTAGTAATAAGTACCTTGTCATAATAGTCAGAACTAAAAGCTGTTTCAACTTTTACTTTATCACCTTTTACTTCAATGTTTTTAACTTCAATAGAATATCGTATGTCCGATATATTAAGACTGAGTTTCTTAATAAGCTCTGAAGTACCCTTGTTGATGAACAAAAGCTTATCACCACGAATAAAAGAATATATGGTCTCTACATTAAATACCTTAAATGCATAGTAAGCCTGAATGTTACAAATATTACCAAATCCGAAAGATGAGAGGTGAGGCGCAATGACTTGACATATAGTATTCAAATTATGCTGTCGGAGAAATTTACATAGAGGAATCATTAAATCTTCATGAATATATCCATAATTCACAGTATTAAGGGAGTTAGAGTATTTATCCAAAATGAGTTTAAGTTCTGCTAACTCATTCATTAGTAAATCTACATCTTCTCTTGACAAGTGTTCTACATTATTATAGTTTTCATCAATAAAGTTTCTGTAGGTAAAACGTTCAGTATAGTCAACTTGTAATTCAATTAGAAGTTCTTTAATTTGTTTAGTGAAAGTGAAGACAGTTCCAAGTTCAGCGTATACACCTTTACTTGATAGTGTTCTACAATGCCCGCCTAAAGATTCTTGTTTTTCATATATTGTAACGTCTATACCTTCTTTTTCTAATAAGTATGCTGAAAGCATTCCACTAAACCCTGCTCCTATAATTGCAACTTTCATAAATATCCCCTTTAGTATTGTCTATTAATATATGCCCATAGAGGCAAGATAGGATTTGTATTCGTTAATTCATTATGGTATTCAATAGGAGAATACATACCGCTATCGAACTTAACTTTATGGGTCATATTATAGTCTCTAATATATTTTTGGAATTGAATTTTCAGTTTGTTAAATGACATACCATCGTGAATAAGTGGCATTAGAAAGGATATACACCCATCAGTATATTGATTTCTTAATTCTTTAATCTTTGCTAAGTCATAATTGGTTTGAAAAACATATATTTTTATATCAAGTCCATTATCTTGAATAACTTTACTTATCTTTGATTTAAAGAGGTTTTTAGTGTACCTAATTATGGTTGAACCTTGAAAAAAACATATATACTTCGTGTTAAAATCCAAAGTTTGTGCCACCGGCATAGCAACAGCAGTTAATAAATCTTCAAAATGACTTAAAGATATATCTCTATATAATCTTGTACACGCTATTCTACTTTTAAAATCAAACATAGTATATTCATACAGGTTACCTAAGTTATTGAAATTTCCATAATCTGTTATCCAAAACAACCAGCATTCCCCACTGTTTATCTCGCTCAAAGGAGGAAGGCTTCTAGTGATCTTATTCTCCTTCTTCTTTGCAAATCTTATTCTACTTTCTTTATTCGTAAGATTATGTCTTTTCATAACATTGAAAACTGCTGATTCACTTATATTATGTCCAATCTCTTCTAATAAGTATTTAATCGCTTTAGGTCCATAGCTAGGATATATTTTGATAAGACCAATTAATGCATCTTCTATTTTAGGACTTGTCTTATTAACAGGTATAAAATTTTTCTTAATATCATTTAAACCTTCAATACCTCTGGCTTTATATCTTTTTAACCAACGATAATAAATTGTCCTAGAAATATTATATTTTCTACAGGTCACACTTACACCGTTTTTCTGACCTTCTATTATGATATTAAATTTTAAATTTTTGTTCATAATAATCACCATTGTTTATATTTTAACACATTCATTGCATTCTAGCAACATTTAAATCATAATTATTCAGAAAAGTGTGAAAATTAGATGCATTTTACAAAAAATTTACTTTAGTTTACTGTTAACAATTTTCTAGTAGTAATATGTAATGAATAACCTGATTATTAAGGGTATGTGGTATTTTTTTGGTTGTAAACACATTGATAAAGTAATCGTTTCAAAAAAACCCTGAAAAACCACTGTTGTTTAGCCTTTTTTGTCTTGTTATAATTAGGATAAAATAAGCTTTAGGAGGTCTAAAATGAATGAATTAAAAGTTTTCACTATTAAGAAAAACATCCATGAAGATAACGCTAAAGTTGCTAAAACAACAAGAAATGAACTAAAAAAACAAGGTAAATATCTAATTAATATTATGTCATCACCAGGTAGTGGAAAAACAATGACTCTTGTAAGCACGATCAAGGCTTTAAAAGATGAAATAAAAATAGGTGTAATGGAAGCAGATGTGGATTCTGATGTGGATGCTAAAACTATTCAAAAAGCGGGAGGAAAAGCCATTCAATTACACACAGATGGTATGTGTCATTTAGACGCTACTATGACAAAGCAAGGTATTAATGAATTAGATGTAGAAGAATTGGATTTGATTTTCTTAGAAAATATAGGAAATCTGATATGTCCCGCAGGATACGATACAGGTGCAATGAAAAACGTAGCAATATTAAGTGTTCCTGAAGGTGATGATAAACCTTTAAAATATCCGAAAATTTTTGGAAAAGTAGAGGTACTCATTGTAAATAAAATTGATGCAATCGAACATTTTGATTTTAGAATGGATTTACTTGAAGAAAGAGTAAAAAAGCTAAACAAAGATATTATAATTTTTCCAATCTCAGCAAAAACGGGGGAAGGTGTAGAAAACTGGACAAATTGGATTCGACAAGAACTAAAAATAGGGGGATAGAACATTGAAAAAAATACAAACAAAATCAAACTTTAACAAGTCAGAACGATTTAATTTTGCTTTAACATGGGCAGATGTGGATGGAAGAGAGTATAGACAAGAAATAGTGGATCTTGCAAACAAGATTGGTAGAACAAAGGCCGGAACAAGCAGAGAGGCAATTCCATTTGGCCCTGAATACTATGCACTTGCCCCAATACTTAATGAATATCAAGCGAAGATGGCCATGTACTTAAAATTCCGTGAAAAACTTAGTGCAGATGATGTTGCTAAAGCATCAGGAGAGCCATATGAAAAGGTAAAAGAAACATTAGATTATATCGCTTGGGCTGGTGTTGCTTTTGTTAATACAATTGATGGCGTTGATATGTATTGGCAAGATATCTTTGTTCCAGGCCACTTAGAACTAATTAATAACAACAAAGAAATCGTTGCAAAACATCCGGAAGTTGCAGAGGCTTTTTACTATTTTGGTAGTAAAAAAGGACCTATGGCAGCAGGTATTATGCCTGTTGGTGCTGGACCAATGCGTGTATTACCCATTGAAAGATCCATCGACGGGAATTCAAGGAAAGCATCCTATGAAGAATTATCAAAACACTTAAACGAAGCAGAAGTGTTTTCAGTGTCAGATTGTTCTTGTAGAACCTCTCGTGAAGAAATGGGGGAAGGTTGTGGACACCTTAAAGAAGATATGTGTATTCAATTAGGACATGCGGCAGAGTATTACATCAGAACAGGACGTGGAAGAGAAATAACAAGAGAAGAAGCTTTTGAAATTATCAAAAAAGCAGAAGACAACGGTTTAATGCACTCTATCCCAAATTTAGACGATCCGGGACACACTCACGCTATTTGTAACTGTTGTGGATGTGGTTGTTATGCCATGAGACTTGCCAATGAATATGTAAATAATGATATCGTACGATCTAATTATAAATCTGTGGTTGATGAATCCAAATGTGTTGCTTGTGGTGAATGTGTAGATGTTTGCCCGACAAATGCCTTAAGATTAGGACAAAAATTATGTTCTAATGAACCTATCGATGAAAGAATGATAAAAGAAACCCCAAGAAATACAGAGTGGACGGAAGAAAAATGGAATAGTGATTATAGAGTGAATAGAAAAAACACTTTAGAATCCGGTACTGCACCTTGTATTACAAACTGTCCTGCACATATACCTGTACAAGGTTATGTTAAATTAGCTTCACAAGGTAAATATACAGAGGCGTTAGAATTAATTAAGAAACATAACCCTCTTCCTGCAGTTTGTGGACGTGTTTGCCCAAGGTTATGTGAAGAAGACTGTACACGTGATGATATAGATGAAGCCGTAGCTGTTGATGATATCAAAAAGTTTATTGCAGAACAGGATTTAAATAAAGATATCCGCTACATACCAAGAAAAAGACATGATTACAGCGATAAAAAAATTGCAATTATTGGTGGAGGTCCTTCAGGATTAACATGCGCTTATGATCTATCTATTGACGGGTATGATGTAACAGTATTTGAAAAAGAAAATAAAGCAGGTGGGATGTTAGCCTTTGGAATACCATCCTACAGATTGGGAAAAGATGTCATCGAAGCAGAAATTAATGTTCTAAGAAAGATGGGTATTAAGTTCAAAACTGGTGTAGAAGTTGGAAAAGATGTTTCAATCCAAGAACTTAGAGATGAAGGCTTCAACGCATTCTATGTTGCTATTGGTGCACAATCAGGCAGAAAACTAGGTCTAGAAGGTGAAAGTGCTAGCGAAGTATTAAGTGGAGTAGATTTCTTAAGAATGATTAACCTAGGAGAGAAAACCAATGTAAAAGGTAAAGCTGTTGTGATTGGTGGAGGTAACGTTGCTATTGATGTTGCCAGATCTGCAACAAGACTAGATGGTGTCAAGCAAACAGATATGTTTTGCTTAGAATCAAAAGAAAATATGCCAGCTCACAATGAAGAAGTAGAAGAAGCTCTAGAGGAAGATATTAACATCAACAATTCTTGGGGACCAACAAAGATTATTACTAAAAATGGAAAAGTTACAGGAGTTGAATTCAAACGTTGTCTTTCAATATTTGATGCAAACGGTAGATTCAATCCACAGTTTGATGAAGTAGATAGAAAAATTGTTGAATGTGACTACGTCTTATTATCGGTAGGTCAAACCTCTAATTATGGAAGTCTATTAGAAGGAGAGGATGTAAGATTAACCAATAAAAATACGATTGAAGTTGATCAGGTGACACTTCAATCTTCAAAAGCAGATATTTTTGCAGGTGGAGATGTTGCTAGTGGCCCAAGACTTGCCATTGACGCAATCGCAGAAGGTAAAGAGGCTGCAGTTTCCATTCATAGATTTGTGCAAAAAGGTCAATCTTTGGTATTTGGTAGAGATACACATTCCTATAAAATTTTAGATAAAGAAAATTTAGATGATATCATTGGATATGATGGTACTGAGAGACAAAGAATTCAGCATGTTGATGGTAAAGTTTCAAAAACTACTTTTAAAGATTTAAGAGGTATCTTAACAGAAGAACAGATTAAAAATGAAACTGCAAGGTGTCTAGGTTGCGGCGCCACAAAAGTTGATGAATACTTATGTGTTGGATGTGGCGCATGTACACTAAAGTGTAAATTTGATGCAATTAAACTTGAGAAAGTTTATGATGTGAAAGGTTATGAAATTGCAGACTTACCAAAAGCAGTTATAAAAAAAGCAGCTGTTAGAAAAATAAAAATTACTGCTAACAAAATCAATCCTTTTGCTAAAAAAAGATAAAATTTGATATGTAGAAATTGAGGTGAAGTGTATGCATGAACTAGGTATAGTTTACGAGGTCATCAAAATCGTAGATCAATTTGCAAAGGATAATAATTTAGCAACTGTAGATAAAATTGTATTAGAGATTGGACAATTATCCCAAGCTATTCCAAGATTTATCGAAGAGTGTTACCCAGCGGCTGTTAATAAAACAGCGTATGAAGAAACTAAGCTAGAAATCGTTGTACTTCCTGCCAATGCAAAATGTAAAATTTGCAATGAAGTCTATAATATTATTGAGCATAGAAAAATTTGTCCTAAGTGTCAAGGGAAAGAATACAATTTGATTTCAGGACAAGAATTCAATATTAAAGAAGTTGTAGCATGTTAAAAAAGTTGCGAAATGCAAAATGGTAAATAATATAAAAGTATTATAAGGGGAGGTATTACCATGGGGTTATTATTTGAAGGTTTAACAATTGGTAGTCTAATCGCACTCATTTTATTTGTTGCAGTATTGTTAGGCGTAAATGAGATCACAAGAAGATCAAAAGTTTTATCTATATTAGTTTATTTCGTCCTACCTCTAGTACTAGCGATGCTAGTTTACATGGGTGTATTAGGTTCACCGACTGGAAAAACGTGGTTTGGTTGGGTTAAGGTAATCTCTGCGTTGATAGGTGTTTACGGATTTTTACTGATTCGGTTTACCAAATTGGGGGAAAGGAAATTTGCAGCTATATTTCCAGTAACCATTTTATCCTTAAATATCGCAGAGGCAGTTTACAGAGAATTTGAAGTATTTGCTACCTTTAAGGAATTGGAAGTGGATCCAGGAGGTATCGTTATTCTTGGTGGAATCTGGAATGTATTCAATGGAATATCAGGAATTATTTGCATTTTAACATTGGCTGGTTTCGTTGGTATTAAAGTATCCAAAGATAAGTCAAGAGACATGGTTTGGCCGGATATGACCTGGATGTACATTGTCGGTTATACTTTATGGAATTTTGCATATGTTTACAATTGTATTTCGACAAGGGCTATGTATGCTGGATTCGGTATCCTATTAGCTGCACTAATTGCAGAATATATATTCAAAAGAGGTGCATGGCTTCAACACAGAGCACAAATACTATCCTTTTATGCTATGTTTTCTCTTTCTGTTAATTACCAAAACACCGAATATTTCCAGGTATTTCCCACCTATAATGTAAGTATGTTGATGACAATTAGCATTTTAGCTTTTATATTTAATGTTGGAGTATTTGGTTATATGGTTTACACTATTATTAAGAACAAAAAGAACCCATTAAAAGAAGAAATTTATACACATACAAGTTACTATAAAAAAAGTATTTTGGCTAATAATCTTTAAGTCTGAATCCTTTCTTATATTTTAGGTAAATGTAAAACAATTAAATATAAACAATAATAGACGAGAAAGAATAACAATTATCTTATAATCTTTCTCGTTTATTTGCACCCAGCATGGACGATAACGTGGCAGTGAAAGTCCACTGTGGACTTAGTAGTTGAAACTATTAAACTTAAAATACCTGTAGCACTAGTAACAGATTAGAATTAAGAAAAGGAAAGATACTAGGACTAAGATGGGATTCTATAGATTTTAGATGAAAAAATTAAGATAGAAAATATCTTAATATATGTGAATAGAGAATTTATCTTTAAAGGCCCTAAGAGTTAAGCAGGAGAAAATTAAAAATTCCTTATAACCATTGTAATTTTTTACAACACTATCTCCCTATTCCTCTATAAGTTAACTAAATCATTGTAAATTATTAATATCTATTGTTTTACCTACACCTAACTTAATAAAGAAACTATTATATATGCTTTTAAATATATGTATTGCTTGATCTCCTGTACGTTGAGATGGAGCGACATACTTTACGTCAAGTTTTTAAATATTAGATACAATAGCTTTAATTTTATCTTCATTAAGTCTATTAAGATGAAAGCCTTCTATAACAAGGAAAATATCTGAATTTGTTTTATCTTTCACAGTGGATATTATTTTGTTATTAAACTCAATTATTTTTTCAAGACCTTTTATATGATCTTTATGGTAATGTGAAAGTACGATAACATCAATAGATTCAGGCTCTATATTCATCTTTTTCATATTATTTAATAATATATCCCCATTAGCCCCAGTATCAAACATAACATTTTTTTTCATGCCACTTATATAACATGAAAGCCCCAATCAGCCCTACAACTTTATCTATAATTATCATAAACAACTGTAATATTTGGTGTCAGATCTTTTTTATCTTTACTTTGAGATCTATTTTGATATAGATAATCTTTTGTTAATAAGAAACCAAAAGCAATTAATATAATGAATCATATCAAAGTCTTTTTTTTCATGATCCTATCCCCCTATTTCTATCCTTTAATTATTCTCTTTATGCTCCTTAAGTGCATTTTTTACTGCAAGCTTTATAACAAAATATAAAATGAAAATGCCTATTATCATAGGTATAACGCTAAAGATTAACATAATAAATATGTTTGGTAAAAAACTCATAAACCACGATTCCATAATTTTCCTCCTCTTTAATTTTAGAATTTTAAATTCTAATTAATAAGATAAATAAAAAGACAATCATATTATTATTAGTATATTATTTTTGATAATAATATAGTTTTCCATTTTCTATTTGATAATTTAATTCTTCCTTTTCATACAAATAAGTAATTATTGCTCCTATGGTAGCATTAAGAAAATGGTATTCATTAAAGTCGACATTTATCTCCTCTAGAATAATAATCTCTTCTAATAACCCTTCTCTTGACTTTGGTTGTTCTAATAATTCCTTTGATATATCTATATACTTAAGTAAATGATCCTTATTTTTATTTATAAGTTTTTTTATATTTTCTTTATTATATATTTTCTCTCCATGACTTAAAACATAATAGTCATATTTAAGTTCTAAAATTTTTCTATAGGTATTTAATTGTTTTTCAATATCACAAATAAAAGGCATTTTATATTTTTTAATTATTTCTTCACTCATAACTGAATCCGCTAAAAAACATACTCCATCCCTTGTAGCAATACCTATTTGTCCATCTGAATGTCCACATAGTTTAATAATTTCAAACTTTTCATTATTTATTTTTTCTATCCCTTCATTTATAACTCTGTCAACTTTCATTTCTTTAGAAATCATAAAATCTTTTCGTAGTTTCTTAATAGGAGCTGCATTAAAGAGCTGTTTTGAAAATAATTCATCATTTTCTATATAAATTTTTTCCTTCTCAGAAGTATATATTATACTTCCAGGGAAGTTCTCTTTTATATAATAATTACCACCAGAGTGGTCTGAATGGTGGTGAGTATTTATAACATATTTTATACTCATATTGTTTCTTTCTAAAACTTCACTTATTTTTCTTCCTTGCTGATTATTATTCCCTGTATCTATAAGTAAAGTATATTTATCTTTAAATAAATATACCCCTATATTAGTACCTGAAGAAATATAATAGGTTTTTCCGTTTATTTTTTTTAAATCCATATTTTCCTCCTGTTTTTTAAAATAATAATACCATATAAGCCTACTATAAGGAAGATTAAATTAATTAGAAAAGATCTTTTTAAGTTTATTAAAATAAAAAAGAACCCTTATGGGTCCTTTAAAATTTAAATATCTATAGTTTCTAATACTAATATATCTTCTTCAAAACCTATATCCAGTTCATTTAATAACTCACCTTTAGTTTCTCCTACACTTTTTGGTACTTCTAAAATTGCAACTTCATAGCCTTTATCTATTTTTTCTCTGGCCTTCTTTTTAAACCAATCTACATAAATGTCTACTCTATTATTAAGACTAAATCCCCTAGAATTAAATACTTCATTTTGTTCTAAATCATCTAGTGTATCTATTGTTTTTACAGAACTATTAGTTAATATCTTCTCTACCCTTTCATCTACGTTTCTATATGCTATTAAAAATACAGTATATTTTTTTGACATATTTAGCCCCCTCGTTTGTTAAGTAAATATCATTTAATTTTAGTTTATCATAATACTATTTTTTGTCAATATATGTTTTTTTTAGAGTTTCCCCAAAATACAAATTTAAAATCGCCAAAGCACAGTTAAACAAAAGCTTTAGACATAATTAACTGTTGTGATTGCTTGATTTTATACAAGGGCTTAGGTATGAAATTTTCTATACCAG
>VENA01000011.1 GCA_009711785.1 Bacillota bacterium | reverse complement strand
ACCATCGGCTTCCTTTAGACCTCTTCGTCGCCAAAGTCGCCCTTGCCTACAGCTTATCTTCCCATTAACTAGGTGACAGGTTTTCTCTCAAACCACCGGCTCGCCAACATGCCTCGCAAACAAAAAAACAGCCTCAATGGCTGTTTTAAATTAAAAATTTTAACTATTTTTTATTTTATTTTCTAACCCTTTTTTATCCTTTATATTCTTTAACATGAATTCATGGGCTGATTTTATATGGGCTTCAGCATATTTTCTAGCATCTATCGGATTTCCTTCTGCTATAGCCTGTATTATATTTTTATGCTCTTCATAAAGACTTGTGGATTTTCCAAAGTTTTTCATATATATTAATCTAAATCTTTGAACTTGTTCCCTTAAGTTATCAACAAGGGCTATTAGCCTTTCATTTCTTGCTGCTTTAAAAATAATATCATGTATTTCAATATCCTTTTGGATAATACATTCTATATCTTCTCTTTCTAAGCATTTATTAAACTCTTTAAATTTAATTTTTAAATTAGCTAATTCTTCATCTTTAATTCTTTCTGCTGCTAAGAAAGATGCTAATCCTTCTAAAGATGCTCTTATTTCTAATACATTTAATATATCATCAATAGAAACATCTGCCACATGGGCACCCTTTCTTGGAGCCATAACAACTAAACCTTCAAGTTCTAATTTTCTTATAGCTTCCCTTACAGGAGTTCTACTAACTCCTAACCTTTCAGCTAATTGTACCTCCATTAGTCTTTCTCCTGGCTTTAAGTCTCCTTCTATAATAGCCTTTCTTAAAGAATCAAAAACTATGTCTCTAAGTGGTTTATAATTATGCAAATTTAGCTTATTTAAATTATTTTCCATTTAAATGCCTCCTTTTTAAAGGGTTTTGGCTATAAAAACCTCTTTAAATTCTTCTTTTAATTTATCTCTACATTTTTTTATATCTTTTTCATTATCAAAAATACCAAAAACAGTAGGTCCACTACCGCTCATTAAACTCCCTAATGCATTATATTTAACCATAGTCTGTTTTATTTCATTAATTATACTATATTCCTTTGTAGTTACATTTTCTAAAACATTTATCATATTATTAGCAACAAAATTAAGATCATTATTATTCATAGCCTCTATAATACTAAATACATCAGGCCTTTTATCAATTTCTTTAAAGTTTAAGTTTTTATATACATATGCAGTAGAAACTTCAATATTAGGTTTTGTTAATAAAATAAACTTATCAGAAAAGCTAGGTAATTTAGTTAGCTTTTCACCTATACCTTCTGCTAGGGCCGTTTTACCCATAATACAATAGGGAACATCAGCTCCAATATTAACTGCTATATCCATTAATTCTTTATCAGCTAAATTTAAATTCCAAAGCTTATTTAATCCCTTTAATACAGCTGCTGCATTAGAACTTCCCCCTGCTAGTCCAGCTGCTACTGGTATGTTTTTTTCAATTTCTATATAGATGCCTTTATCTATATTAAATTTATTTTTTAATATTTCATATGCTTTATATACAAGATTACTTTCATCAGTAGGAACTAATGGATTATCACATTTAATAACTACATCTTTTTTTCTTTCTTTAATAGTTATTTTATCTTTAAGATTAACTTGCTGCATAATCATTCTTAGTTCATGGTAACCATCATTTCTTTTTCCTATTACATCTAATGCAAGATTTATCTTAGCGTAAGCATCTAGAACAATCTCTCTCAAAATTTTCACTCCTATACTATATATTCTATACTGCATACATTAAACAATATTACCTTTGTATATATTATAACAATAATTTAGGATTCTTTACAATAACTAACCCCTAAGAAATTTTCTTAGGGGTTTAAAATTAAAAATCCATATCTAAATGCTTTTCAATAATTATTTTTTCACCAGGCATAATGTTATTAGGAGTCATTATTTCATTTGTACTTATTAACTCTTCTACTGTTGTATTAAATCTTTTAGCTATATCCCATAAAGTATCATTTTCCTGGGCTATATATATTGTGATACTTGGTCTATTTCTTTTATCTATATCTTCTTCAAGTTCTAATGCTTCTGTTATTATATTAATTTTTTTAGTTCTATTAACTGATATATTATTTTTAACTGATATATCAACTTCTACTTCCCTTGAATTTTTCTTATTAAATTTAAGATTATCTAATGATACATTAACTTCACTTTCCATTCCCTCTTTAACATTATCTATATCTGCATATACTTTAAAAGGAATTTCCTTTGATATATCTTTTATTTCTTCACTTTCTTCTTCTAAATATAACATATTTGTATTTACTAAACCTTCTATAACAACTTTTCCTTCTATTATTCTATAATCTGTTAGTATTGGTTTAGCATTAACATTATATATATTTTGTATTATTTCATTAGCCTCAGAAACATCAATAACTCCTTTAACATCTTCTTTTTTTGTTAAAGTTCCTATATTTTCAGTTACATCAATTTCTTTTTTAGTAATATCAAATTTTTTATTAGTTGAATAAGTATCAACTGTAACTTCCTTTTCTCTTTGTTCAAATACTTTAGCATTTATTTTAACTATTGCTTCAAAGTCCATAACCCTTACATTACCATTAATATCATCCCTTGTATTATATACCGGATCAGTAGCTTTAATCTCTGTTATATAATCCATATCCTTTAAAGCTCCTGGTATTTCTACAAAATGGGTAAAGGGTATTTCTCTAGTAAATTGATTAATTCTATTTTCACTATCATCTCCAAAATACATTATAGAAACCTCAACTGTCCCGGCTACAATGGCTTTATCATCAACTATTTTAGTTTCCCTTTCAAAAGCCTTAGAATCTACCCTTAATATATCTATTATATCTGGCATTTCTTCTTCTAATTCAAAGGCTTCATTTACTATAGTTGTTGTATTATTAAAACCAACTGTATTATTATACTTTATTTTTTCCTTTTTAACCTGTAAACCCTTAGTTCCTTGAATTTCTTTTACTATATCTATATTGTCTTCAGCTTGAACTTTACCCTCAATAGATAATACAGTTTTAACACCTATTTTATCTTCATCTGTCATTGAATAATCGATATGTTCTATATCTGCCTTAACATCACCCATCATTTGGTCTGTAACACCTTTTATTTCTATCTCTTCACTGAAATCTGCTTTTGAATCTAGACTATGTATTGGCTGATTATCATCCTTTGCACTATATAATACTTTGAAATTAACAATACCACTTACTACGACTTTATCCTTAACTATTCTTTTTTCTAAAACTTCTGCAGACCCATCTATATTTAATACTTTATTTATCTTAGGCTTAGAATCTGGTACCGTTATTTCCCCTTCCACCAAGGCTTGGATTTGATCTTTGCCTATGGTTTGGTCTATCTTAAGTAAGTCTTTAATTAACTCAACTGACATAATAACTCCCTCCTTAAATTTTTTTAAAGCTTCCTATGACAGGCTATTTATCTATTAATATATACCTATGCAACTTAAGTTTATAAAATGTCCAAAAAAATAATTTTTATATAAATCTTAACAATTTATAAGCCATATAATATACATATTCCTAAAAAAAATAATTTAGAACAAATTATTTGACTTAAAATTTTTATTATGTTAAAGTATTAAAAGATACAAATGAATAGATTACCTCATCTCTTCAAGATGGGGTAGAGGTGCAATGTCTAAAAGTAGTTATATGAAGGTTGGAAGCCTATGAAGTATAACAAAAGGAGCCATTGCCGAAGCCTTAGATACCAAAATCTAAAGCTGGGTCTGCATTTAATAAATGTAGGACTGTCAATAGGATAAATACCCGTTATCTTATTGGAGTGCTATCTCACATTGGGTTATAAAAGAAGGGATAGGTTAGTCAAAGTTATTTACACCTGACAACCTGTTAGGTGTTTTTTTATTGCAAAAAAATTTAAAGGAGGATTTTTATTATGGATTATGGATGGTTATCAATCATACCACCAATGATAGCAATTATTTTATCATTTATTACTCAAGAAGTTTTATTATCAATATTTGTCGCAGTATTAGTAGGAGCAACCATAGTTAATGGTGACCCCCTTATAGGTTTTACAGCTACATTAAATGATTATATAGTAGGTGCACTAACAGATTCATGGAATGTATCTATACTTATTTTCTGTTTATCAATAGGAGGATTAATAGGTATACTAAGTAAAAATGGAGGAACTAATGGTATTGCTAATATAATCGTTAAAAAAGCAAAAAGTTCTAAATCAACACTAATTACAACATATCTTATGGGTATATTAATATTTTTCGATGACTATGCAAACTCTTTAATAGTTGGTAATACTATGAGGAGCATAACAGATAAAATGAAAATATCTAGAGAGAAACTTTCTTATATAATAGATTCAACAGCTGCCCCTGTTTCAAGTATAGCTTTTATATCAACATGGGTTGGCTTTGAAACAGGACTTATTAAGGATGGTCTTGCAGGTATAGATCTTGATTTAAATGCCTATTCTATATTCATGCAATCTATTCCATATAGGTTTTATAGTTTACTTGCTTTAGTCTTTGTATTAATGATAATACTTACAAAGAAAGATTTTGGACCTATGTATAAAGCAGAAAAAAGAACTTATTTAACAGGTAAGTTAATGGATGATGACGCTAAACCTACTGTTTCAAGTGAATTAGATGAAATGGAATCAAACACTGATAAGGAACGTTGGTATAATGCTATTATCCCAATTGCCTCTGTAATAATTATTACAATAATAGGTCTTTATATAAATGGTGGAGGCCTTGAGGGTGCTTCTATAAAGGATGCCTTTGGAGAAGCCGATGCTAGTAAAGTTTTATTATGGTCATCCTTTGGCGGAACTATAATAGCTTCTTTATTAAGTTTATCCCAAAGAATTTTAAGTATAAAAGAGATAATGGAATCTTGGACTTCAGGTATTAAATCAATGACTACTGCATCATTAATATTAGTACTTGCTTGGTCTTTAGGGAATGTTAATGGTGATTTAGGTACAGCTGAATTTATAGTAAGTATAACAAAGGGTTCTTTACCTACCTTTTTACTGCCTTTAATAATGTTTTTACTACCAGCTATAGTTGCCTTTTCAACAGGTTCATCATGGGGAGCTAATTCTATAGTAATGCCACTTGCTATTCCCCTTGCATTTAAACTAGGTGGTATAGATATATTAGTACCAACAATTGGTTCAGTTTTAACCGGTGCGGTTTTAGGAGATCACTGTTCTCCTATATCAGATACAACTATAATGTCTTCTATGGCCAGTGCCTGTGATCATATAGCCCACGTTAAAACTCAAATGCCCTACGCTTTAACAGTTGGTTTAGTATCTATTTTAGTAGGATTTATCCCTGTTGGTTTTGGATTTAATCCATGGATATCCCTAGTAATAGGTATTATAATACTATTTGCTTTCTTAAAAATATTTGGAAAGAGAGTTAGTAAAGAAGAAAAAGTAAGTACAGAAAAAATATAATAATAAAAATACCTTTCTGGAATCCAGAAAGGTATTTTTTAATTACTTCCATATACATCGTCTACTACTGTATCATCATCGTCATCATCTGTTGAAAGTTCAGTATCATCGTCGTCATTATCTTCTGAAAGTCTATCTTTAAGATTCTTTATTTCTTTTTTAAGTTCTTTATTTTCTATTTTTAATTTTTCGTTTTCTTTTATTAGTGATTCTTTTTCATTTCTTAAAGATCTAATAGTTCTAGCTAAGTCTTTTTTATATTCTTTAAGATCTAATATTCTTTCATTTAATTCTTCATTATTATCTTTTAATTTATCAATATAATCATTTAACTTATCCACTTCTTTAGTAAGTTTTTCTATATTTAATTTTTGCTCTTCTTTTATTTTTTCATTTTCTTTTTTAATTTCTTCTAATTCTTTCACCTTAGTTTCTAATATCTTTTTCTCTACGTTAAGTTTTTCTATTTTAAATACATTTTCATCTATTACTTTATTTAAATCATTAATTGTAACTTCTAGATTTTCTATATAACCTAAAATTTTAGGTGCAACAATACTTATAATCTCAATTTGATTTTCTTGAAGTTTTATTTTATCTATTGATTTATCTATTGAAGCTATATTTTCTTTACCCTCTTTTATATTTTTTTCTTCATTCCATTCTATTTTATTAGCTATATACTTTATTACTTCAATCAAATCCCCTTTTATCTCATCATTATTATTTCTTACTACTTCCTTACTATCATTCTTATCAAACTCTTTCCTAAATTGTTTTATAAGATATTCCCTAGTAAAAGAAACTTCTCTTGGTTCATCAATAAACTCATTCAAATATTTTATTTTCAATGTTCCATTTATTTTTTTAGGTCCGTCAATCAATAGATTTATAAATTGGATCAAATTTATATTAGGTTTTATATCAGCCGTGTAAATTCCGCCTTTAAATCTTAATTTTGCAGGATTAATGTGTAATATATAATCTTTTATATCTCCATCTAAACTGAAATAAAAAGTTGCATTCGTTGCTATCTTATCTGTTCCTTTAATTTTAATTTCCTTTGGATTTACCCATTTTCCGTTTTCTTCTTCCATGCTTTTATCTAATATCTTTATTAAATCTTCAGTTGTTGCAGACATTACTCTAACTTGACTAGTCATTTCATCTGAAAACCAAGAATAAGTGTCAAAATTAATCAAAAAAGCTCCACTAACAATTACTCCTGCAGTTAAAAAGCCAACACTTTTAAGTATAATTTTCTTTTTGTTCAAATATATCCACCTCCTATTATTTATTAATTAATCATTATGTTCTTTATGATAGCCTAAGAGTTTACAAATCATAGTAAATGCTTCTGCTCTAGTTATACTATTTTGAGGTTTAAATGTCTTATCAGGATAACCTTCGATAATATCATTTTCTATGCCAATCATTACATTTTCCATTGCCCAATCACTTATTTTATCTTTATCACTAAATTTAAGTTCTAATGTTTTTTCATTTTCTAATTTAAAAGCTCTCATTAAAACAGAAGTCATTTCTTCCCTTGTTATATTATTATTTGCTTTAAATAGCCTAAAAGGATATCCTTTAAAAATATTTTTTTCTGTTGTAGTTAGAATATAACCTTCAGCCCAGGTTGGGATAATATCTATATACCCTGTTAATAATCTATTTTTCTCTTCTAATTCTAAAGCTCTTCCAACTAAAACAGCAGCCTCAGCTCTTGTTATATAATTTTCTGGTCTTATACTACCGTCTGGATAACCTTTAATAATTCCATACTTAAGTAAAGTCTCAATACAATCATGTGCCCAGTGTCCCTTTGTATCCTTTGATTTATCTTTTTTATCTGAATGATGATGAATAGGGTTTTCATTAGCATTTATTAAAAAATCCACTGTAGCTTTAAGACCTTGTAATTCATTTCCAACACTATCTTTCATATGAACAGTATATTCTAAATCAACATAATCGTTTTTATTTAAATTAAACTTATCAAAACCTGATAGATTAAAACCATTATAACTTTCATTACCCTCTTTATATAGCATTTCATAAAAACTTTTATCATATAAAGTATTTTTAAATATAAGCATCTGACCTTTTTTTACTGTTAATTTCATACTTTTAGCGAAGTATTCATATAAATTTTTATCCTTAACTTCTTTATATCCATCATTAGTACGTTTTTCTAATTTCATATACAAGCCTAAATTGCTAACACTTATTCTATTTGAATAATTATTATAAAGTCTTAAAGTTCCACTACTAATCTTTCCAGGTGACCATAACCCATCACCTATATTACCCAAGCTATTAAAAATAGGTGCTCCTTCTGATTTTTCACCATGTATATATAATGTTACATCTGCTTTGTCATCTGCATAAGCTATATCTAAACAGAGACTAAGATTAAATATTAATGTGGCAATTAAAATTAATACAATTTTTTTATCTAATACCCTTTTCATATATTCACCTCCATTTATAAAATTCAGAAAAATTCTTTCTGTAAATTCTTCTGAATTTCATAAATTTTTAACTAACCGAAGCTATTTAGCTTCGGTTAGTTAAATCTAAATAATAACTATTCCTGTAATATATATCTTTATTTTATATTTTATTGTAGTATATCCATTTTTATGATTTATTATTAACAGTTAAAAGTTCTTAAATTTATATTTTATTCAACAGTATATGTTATACCATCAAATTGACAATCTATATAATTAGGACTTAAATCCATTGTTAGAGTCTCTCCTGATTCTAATATTCCACATTTCTCTTTAAAGTAACCATTATTATCAGTTGTAACTTGATAATAACCACCTACAGGTGACATCCAACCTGTTATATTTCTATAATCTAAAGGTTCAAAATTACCATTCTCATTTTTACCATATAAAGTTCCTTCAACATAAATAGAGTTTTTATTATTTTCTTCTTTTTGGAAAAAACTTAATTCAACCTTTGTATTACCATCTTCACTTATTAACGTCTTTTCACTATTTTGATTTCCCTCGTCTCCATCATCTTCATCATTATCTGCTGGGTTATTAGGATCGTCTATCTGATAAGCATCTACTGTTAAATTTCCTACTAATTTTACTAGTTTATAGGTATTACCTGCTGATTTATTTAATCTTATTTGGAAATTTATAATGAAGTTATCATCTTCATCAAAGTCATACTTCTTTATTTCATCATTTAACCAACCTTCAAAGGAACTAATATGCATCCATTCATCAGCTAATAAAGTATTTGAATTACCATCTATATTAGTTATTACCTCTGGTTTTATTTCAAATCTTTTATCTGTATCTAAAAAATCATTTCCATCTTTATCAGTTATATTCCACTCTACAGTTGACCAAAATTCCATAGGTAAACTTCCTGTATTAGTAACTTTAAATTCTTTTATATCGCTTTCATAGTTTGGATAAGCTTTATCTACACTAAATAACTCTCCACTACAGGATGTTTCAAAGGTTCCAACTGTAAATTCATTACCCGTACTAGTAGCACTATCAGTAAACCATGCAAATGTACCCATTCCTGCTCCAAAACAAAGTAAAGTAACTAATAAAAGGCTTAATATTATATTTCTTTTCATTTTTAAATCCTCCTTAAGAATTGTTTTAATTTTTAAATACTTACATATAATAGTAATAGAAAACTTTATTACACTTTCCCTTATACATGGGTTGTCCCTCACACAGACAGCCTATTTTTTCTTTAGATAAAATTTCACCCCCTTAACTATTTTTATGACATATTATCTTTATGAAATTGACTTTACTATGACTTATCTTTATAAGATAATATGTGATAAAATCCTCCTTATAAAAGAAGAATTATTAACAATATAATTAGTAACAAAAACCTTAATACTTAACTCTCTAAAAATCTTTTATTTATACTATGTTTGTCCACATTCAAATCATTTTCATAGGTTTAATCCCTTGTATTTATGTCCTAAGTTTTGATGTCTATATGTGATTTAATATCTTTATTTGTTTTTTTAATTATATTACTATTAATTTCCAATTTATCATATTCTATACATCAATTTTTTTCTACTTATACATATATATTCAGCTATTATAAAAATATGTCTGCTTGTCTTATTTTTTTATATTTAAGTAGTAAATAAGAAAAGACGATATATCACAAAATTTTGTAATATATCGTCTTCATATTTAAATAATATTATTATAATTAATCTCTATCTAAAGACCAGTAATTATAATTAATTGTTTCATATTCTTCAAAAAAAGATTGGCGCCCTGTTAATTCTACTTCAAATCCTTCCCAAGTAGAAGGAAATGCTGATTTTTTAATTCGTATAATATCTGGGCCCTTCAATAGTTCAATATCACTTTCATTTAACCCATCTAAGGAATAAACCCATTCACTATTTTTCCACCAAATTCTTGCTTCATACGTTACTGTAGTAGCATCTCCAGTTTCATGTTTTATTTTTAAAATATATTCTTCTCTTACAGAATCATCTGGATCCCAATCCCAATCGAAATTTACATAATCTTCATTATTATATCCTGTCACACTAAATAAAGAAGTGCTTCCCATATCTACTTCTCTTCCAGTTGGTTCTCCTGTTATTGGACTATCATTTTGAGAAGCATATACAGTTAAATCACATTTAGTTTTTAAGCCTTGATATTGATTATTTGCATTTTCATCCATAAATGCTTCTATAACCATAGTTTTTTCATCACTTGGTTGTATATCATATATAGGGTCAAAATAACCTCCATTTTGAGATACTAATTGACTTAGTTTACCTTCATAAACTACTTCTTGGTCTATTGTTATTTTTACATTTAATACATTATCTAAAATTGTATCATTTTGATCTGTATTTGGATCGTCTTCTAGTGATGAAGCAGTAATCCTATATAAATAAAATGGTAAACTTCCAACATTTTTTAAAACAGTTTCTTGAATTTTCTGTGGTGGTTCACCTGGTTCCATATCCTCAAATGATACTGAAGCAAAATGCTCTTTATCATCTTCACCATTTATTACTCCACCTAATGTTAAAGTCCCTGTACTAAATGTATTATTTTCACTCTTTGACTGACTTGTAAACCATGCCATTGTACCTACACCTGCCATAGAACAAATCAAGGCAACTGAAAGGATTAAAGCTAAAAATTTCTTTTTCATTCTATTCGCTCCTTTAACAATATTAATTTTTATTATATAAAACTATAATTTTCTTACTTTTCTTGACTAGCATGGATAATTATATTCACTGTAGCACTAACTCCTTGAATCTTATTATTAGCTTCAGTACTCATAACTGCTCCAAAATTTAAGTTAACTCTTTTCATGTCAGTTGTATTTAACATTATCACATAGCCATCGGATCTTTCTAGAGGCTGTATATCAGTTATTAAGCTTTTTAAGGTTCCTTCATAGTATTTAGATCCTATATTTGTTACAACTATAGATAAATTCTGTACAAATTCATCATATGATTGTTTAACATCTTCAGGCCATGAATCAATATTCTCAATTAAATAATCAGTTGAGTCCTTTTTAAATACAGTAATCTCTGCTGATAATCCAGAAATTTGAGCATTTAAAGTGCCTGTGTTTTCGATAGTATAATTTCTGCAGTTAGTTCCTAATATTTCCTTTCCGGGATACCATAAACCAACATCATAATTTGAGTAATATCCATCACCATAACTTGTTTTAAATAATGGAGAAGGTTCTGTTGTATTATCACCATCAATGGTAAGTGTTCCCGCATGGAATGTATTATTTGAACTTACAGCTCGGTCTGAAAACCACGCATATGTTCCTATGCCTCCGATAAGTCCTATAATCATTACAGCAATCAATAAAATACTTAATTTTATTTTCATCCTATCACCACCTTAAAAGTGTGTACATTTACAAATAGCCGGAAATTAAATCCGGCTATTTTTATATTTATTATTCTGTCCAACCATCATTCTCAGTTTGAGTTGCATCAAATGCGAAAGTAAATGTTGCTGATTGATTTTGATAGTCATTATTTGCTGCTTCTGGTAATTTAAATTGTATATTAAAAGTTCCAGTATCATCAGCTGCTGTAATTTCTCCTAACTCAACATTACCAAGTTCATTGATATTTACATAAGCTCCATCATTTATTTTAACTTGAAGTGGAGTAGCTCCATCATATAAAATATTATCTGTTAAAGCTTCAACACTAATTCTATATTTAAAATCTATAGATCCACTATTAGTAACAGTTATCTCTTTTTCATCAGAAGTCCATCCTGGATAGATATTGTCTACTGTCATTTGAGCTGTTAATTCACCTGGATCATCTATTGTTAATGTACCAGTTTCAAATACATTATCATTACTTGTTGCTGTATCAGTAAACCATGCAAATGTACCCATTCCTGCACCGAACGCTAATAAACCTACTAATAAAACACTTAATAATACTTTCTTTTTCATTTTAAAATCCTCCTTAAGAACTATTTTATTTTTTTATTTTTTACATATAATAATAATAGAAAGTTTTATTATACTTTCTTTTTTAAAAATGGGTTATCTCTCACACAGATGCCCATTTTTTTCTCTTTAGTTACAAGTCACCTCCTTAAGTAATTTTTTATCCCCTAGTAAATCTTAAACTATGTTATTTATTTTGTTTTTATATTACATATTATCCTTAGGATTTTTTCACTTTATCATTATATTCATCCACATTTGATAATATGCCTTTTAATTCTCCTCCTAAAAGAAGAATTATTGGTAATATAATTAATAATAAAAAACCTTTAGGACTTCTTATAAAATTTGCTATATATCCACCATTAGGTATATTAAAAGCTAAAACCCCTACAAGTTGTTCTGATGAAACTAAATCTTGGTCTTCAACATTATTTGCATCACCCTTAGTTTTAAAATATAGTTTATTATCTTTAGTAACAATATCTATAACTCTATGGGTAACTAAAGTATTCCTATCTACTTTGTAAGTTATGATATCTTCTAATTTAACTTTATTTTCTGGTATCTCCTTAGCTATTATCATATCTCCTGGCTGAAGATTTGGTCTCATACTTCCAGTTAAAACTGACATTGGTTTATATCCAAATATTGATTGTACTTTATCTGAATTTTTTCTACTTTGAAACATAGAAAATACAGAAAATAAAACTAAAATAATTAAAAGTCCAAGTATGATATTGCTTATCCATTTTAAAATTTTTTTCATGCGCTCCCCCTTTTTTACATAAAAATACGACCTATAATACTTTAGGCCTCGGGTCGGTTGCACCATTGACTCCATACATTCCAGGTGCCCATGTATGGAATGTATTTCCTTGTCTCCCTTTATTTAATTTTCATAGTTAATTATTTCCACTGTTTTTTTGTTTTATACATTGATTTTTATTTTCTTTTTAAATATATATTCACTAACTACAAAAATATGTATGCTTGTCTATTTATTTTTTAAAAAATTTTACTTTAATAAACAAGCAACTACAAAAAAATAAAATCAGCCTTAGTTCTAAATTTTATAGAACTAAGACTGTTTTAATTTTTTTATTATTTAATTATCTATTTAAACAGATACATTATTAACTGTCTATTACCTAATTTATTAATATATTAAAACTAATGCTCCTGGTTTTATATTTTCATATATATATTTAGCATCTTCAACAGGAAGTCTAATACAACCATGGCTTGCAGGTTGTCCAAGTTTTTGAGCTTCTTTTTTAATTAACTTACCTTCCTCAGTAAAGGGTACTGAATGAAATAGATAAACTCCACTAAATCTTACCCAGTATTTACCGCCTTGTTTTATCCTAGGTGTATAAAACCACTCACCTCTACTTGGTCTTATTTTACCATAAAGCTTAATTTTATCCTGTACTCTAAATATTCCCCTAGGAGTGAAATGATCCCAAAGACCACTTGAACCTATGGTTTCTTTTATAAGTTTTCCATCTTTATATATCTTAAGGGTTTGATCTTCATGGGTAAATATTAGGGTATATCCTTTATCCTTTACATTAAAATCATGGGGCGGAATTTCCTTTGTTCTTATATATCTTGAATCCACATATCCTTTAGTTCCATCCTTAAGTTCAACTAAAAACCATCCATAGGGTAGTGTTTCTAGTAGTTTTACTTTTTCAAAATCTTTTAACTTATATATTGCTTTTTCCTTAGTTTCATTATCCCTTACATTTTCTACCCTTTCACTATAGACTTCTATTATTCCATCCTTATCTAATGTATCTAGGGCTTCACCTTCATATATCTTTTCTTCCTTTTTTTCCTTTTTATCTTTATCGTCTTTAACTTCATTATTTTCATCTATATTTTCATCTGCTTTTACATCCTCTGGCTTGTTTGGTTTACTTTTAGCGCATCCAGAGAAAAGAAATGTTAATATAAAAAGTAATATCATTAGTTTTTTCAAAGAAAGTCCCCCTCGTATTAAGTATAATCTAATTATATCAGACTTTAACCTATTCTTTAAGATTAGTTTATTTGTAATAATTAGTAGTATATCAAAAAAATGAACTGCCCTATTAGGGCAGTTCATTTATGCTAGAATTAGCTTATTTGAATCTTTGTTTCTTCGTTGCATACAGTAACTTCTACTGTTTCTGTTAAGATATCTGAATAACTGTAGGATACTCTTCTTACCGAATTATATCCTCCCTCGATTTTTACTACAAAGATACTAGGGTAAGCATTTTCTAAAACCCCTTCTCTTATTGTGGTTTTCTTTCTACCTTTATTAGCTTTAAGTCTAACTTTTTCACCCACATAGCTCTCAACATTTTCCTTGATCTTTTCAAGAGTGTTCTTTGGATTCAAACAATCACCTTCTTTAATTTTATACGTAAATCAACATATATAATAATATCATAATAATCCTCAATTGTCAAGTGGTAACTATTTATTATACTACTTTATTGTATAACTTGTCAAATGTTAAACCCTCTAAAATAATCTATTTTTAAAGAATTTCTTTAATATTCGTAAAATTCTAGGATTCCTTCAGTTATTTTACTGGCTATCTTAGTTAAATAATCATCACTTCTTAATTTTTCTTCCACTAAAGGATTACTTAAATAATCAACTTCAATATGAAGACTGCTTACCCCACTTTCTCTGAGCATAAAAAATTCTGCACTTCTAACTCCCTTAGCTATAATATCTATATCCTTTATATTGTTCATTATAAATTTTCCTAAGGCAAAACTATCACTATCATTTTTAAAATGATAAATCTCACAACCCTTTATGGAACTGTTAGGAAAGTAGTTAAGGTGAATAGACAATAAAAAATCAGGCCTAATATCATTTACTAGATTAACTCTTTTATTTAATGGAATGTAAATATCACTATCCCGGGTTAGATGTATAGTCGCTCCTAATTTAGTTAATGTTTCTTTCAGTAACTTACTTATTTTAAGTACAACATCCTTCTCTCTTAAACCATTAACTCCAACATTATCAGTTGTAACGCTTCCTCCATGTCCTGGGTCTAATATAAATATCTTACCCTGAAGTGGCTTATTTATGCATGGCTTTTCAACTTTTTTAATTTCAACCCCTGTATAATAATAATTTATTATATCCTCATATAAAAAACCTTCTTTAGCCATTTCATTAGCCCCACATTGACATAAGCCTAAGCCATCTCCCCTTCCTCTAGATTTAACTTTAAAAGTTAACGGAGACATACTAAATTTTGTGGATTTAAGATTTAAAATATCCATTATCTCTATACCTTTAAAAACTTTATCACCTATTTTTATACTTTGAATTCTACCTTGTTCATCCCTTTTTATATCTTCTATAAAACCTTTAATCTCTACATCTAATTTGTAATTTAACTTAGGAAATTTAACTCCTAACTTCTCTTGTAGATCCTTTATATTTATAATCCTTTCTTTATCCCAATCCGGGGAATCCATACATTTATCACATAAAACCTTTCTTAAATATAATACTTTATTACCTAATACATTCTCAGCATTTTCAGTAGAACCACCACAACTATTATGAAATCTTGCATCTATTGGTTTATTATCCATAGTTATTATTAAATCTTCAGTGGATTTTACTGCCCTTTTTATAATTTCCATATTTTTAGTATAGTCTTCTTTCCACTTTTCTTTTAGTGATTTTTCACTGGCTATATCTATACAATGTCCTTCATCACATATATCGCATCTATTATATTTAGTACATCCCTTCCCCCCTAGGGCTTTTATTTTTTTTACAAGGATTGTTCTAGCTATAATTGATTGGACTTTTAAAAACTCTTCATGAAATTTAATAGGAGCCTGGGCTGCTACAGCCATTTTTACTATATATTCAATAGGTACTCTAGATACCTTTTTATTTCTTTTATTAAAAACATTTATATAAAATATATCATTCAAAATAATTACCTCCTTAATTTTAAGGAATTAAAGTTAAAAAAATTGGGTAATAGATAAATATTCACCCATTTCACTTAAACTTTTTAATTTAAATTACAGTCATTTTGCAGTTTTGTATAGTATATAATATGTTTTTATTTATATCAGTGTGCATGTATGTAGTTATGTTTTTTGTTTGTTAAAAAGAAGGAATCTTGTCGTATTTTGTGTAATATTAACAGTAGCATTATTTTTATAAAAGAAGGAGGACAAAAGATATGAAAGGAACTGTAGTTTCTGCTTGGGTAAAAACCTCAAGAAAGATTTATGGTAAAGATATAACAGATGAAGCAATGAGCAATGCAGGTTTAGATCCAGAAAGAATATTTAAACCCACCGAGGATATTGAAGATGATAAACCTAAGGATATGATTAATTTTATATCAGAAAAATCAAATAAATCTACATATGAAGTTTGGAAAGAAATAGGTATTGATAATATCGAAACCTTTAGTAATGATTATCCAGCATTCTTTGATCATAAAAATTTATACTCATTTCTTAAATCAATGTATGATGTCCATGTTGTTATAACAGAAAAAATACCAGGGGCAAAACCACCTATATTAGATATAAAGCCCATCGATAAATATACTGCTGAAATGACTTATAAAAGTTCAAGGGGAATGTTTGGTTATTTTAATGGATTATTAACAGGTGCAGGTAAATATTATGATGAAGACATTGATATAAAGACAGTTGATAAAGAAAGTGATTACACGAAAGTACATATTAAATTTAAAGAAGCTATTTATTATTATAAAAATTTTAAGATAAATAAATTTTTATCCTTTGGTTTTATAAAGAGTCTCGACCTTAAAATAGCAATATCATCCCTTATATTAATAGGTGCTCCCTATATAGCCCTATCAAATATTTTAGATGGTAATATTCTTACTATTGCTACTTTAGGATTAAGTTTCTTAGCTCCATTTATAGTATCAAAACTATTATTTTTACCTAAGAAAAAAATAATGGCCCATTTAGATGATTTAAAAGAGAAAAATTTCGCTGAGGAAAATGAAATATCAACAAATGATTTCTTTGAAGAGTTAAATAAACTTATATCAGAATATAAGTCTAGTTTAAAAACAGATTTTGTAGGTTTCAAAGGCACAACCGATGAATTAAATGTTTTTGGTGAGACATTTAATGAAATATCTGAAAATATGAATAGAACCTCTAAGGACATTTCAGGGGTTGTTGAACAAGTTGCTGAAGGGGCAGTTAGCCAAGCAGATGAAACAGAATCTGCAGCCCATTTATTAAATGAAAACATATCAAGTTTAAATGATATCACTGATAAGGAAAATGAAAGTAAAGATGAACTTGAAAGGGTTGTAAATGATATTAATGAAGGTTATGAGAAATTAAAAAATACATCTTCTAGTTTAAAAGAAATACTTAATGATTTCTCATTAGTTAAAGAAAATGGCCTTACACTACAAAATAAAGCAAAGGATGTTACTAAAATAGTAGAAACTGTAGAAGCCATAGCAGAACAAACTAATCTCCTTGCTTTAAATGCTTCTATAGAAGCCTCTAGAGCTGGGGAATATGGTAAAGGCTTTGCAGTGGTAGCCCAAGAGATAAGAGAACTTGCTGAAGAATCTAAAGAAGCTGTAACTAATATTAATGAAAACCTATTATCCTTTATAAATGATATTGATTCTTTAGTTAATCAAATAGATACTCAGTATACTGTTTTAGATAGTGAAAATAAGGAATTATCAATGGTTGCTGAGGAAAACTTAAATACAGTTTCATCCATAGAGAATGTATCTAATTCATTAATAGAAATGATTAATAACTTAAATAGCGAAACAGAATCTATAAATAAAGTTTCTTCAAATATAGAAAACCTTGCTGCAATAGCAGAGGAAAATTCAGCATCCTCTGAAGAAGTAAGTGCTAATGTAACTACCTATGCTAATGAAATTGAAAAGATGATGGAAAATATCAAGGAATTTAAAAAGGTTTCAGAAGACTTTAGTAATGATTTGAAAAAATATAGAATATAGAAAAGCAGCCAATATTGGCTGCTTTTTTAAAACATTCTTTTCTTTGCTAATATAACAACTGTTAATACAGAAAGTATAACTGAAAGTCCTACTACTAATAAAAATGCATAGGGTGTATCCTGAAGAGGAAGTCCCACATTCATTCCATAGAAACTAGCTATCATAGTTGGTATTGACATAACTATTGTTATTGATGCTAAAAATTTCATTACTATATTTACATTATTTGAAATTACCGATGCAAAGGCATCCATCATACCACTTAGTATATTACTATAAATACTTGCCATTTCTATTGCCTGTTTATTTTCTATAATAACATCCTGTAATAACTCTTCATCCTCTGGATATAATTTTACAGCTTGATTTTTTAACATCTTTTCTAACACCATTTCATTAGCCTTAAGGGATGTTGAAAAATAAACCAAACTTTTTTCTAAATCTAAAAGTTGAATAAGTTCTTTATTTTTCATAGATTTATGAAGTTCTTTTTCTATTCTATTACTCATTTTGTCTATTTGTTTTAGATATACTAAATACCTAGCTGATATTCTAAAAAGTATCTGTAATAAAAATCTTGTTTTTTTGAATGTGTAAAAGGATTTTACCTTTTTTTCTAAAAATTGATTTATTACTGTATTTTCCTTTAAGCATATTGTAATTATGTTTTTCCCAGCTATAATTATACCTAAGGGTAATGTGTAGTATATCTGGGATCCATCCTCTTCCTCTGTTATTGGTATGTCTAATAATATAAAAACTTGTCCGTTCTCGGTTTCAATTCTTGAACTTTCTTCATCATCTAAGGGTGCTTTTAAAAAATCTAAGTCTATTTCTAACTTTTCATGTAATAGGTTTAATTCAGATTCAGTGGGGTCAGTTAAATTTATCCATGCCCCTTTTTGTATCTCATCGATTTGTTTAAGGATTCCATTGGTAGTTTTATATATATTTAGCATTTTATCCACCTCACTTTTATATTTTCCCTAATTCATCCCTATTACACAAAAGAAACAGTGGAAATAGAGAAGAATTATTAAATATTTTGTTTTCAGACTGGGACCTTCGTCCATTTCCACCACTCCCTTTTTTTAAAAATAAAAAAATGCCTCTCAACAAGTGAAAGGCAATACTATCCCTCACCTGTTGGGGTTTAGCACTATATAGCTTAGGGTTTACCAGCCACTTTATGTATAACCTTAATGATTATACCTGTTATACCCATTGGCATCTCTGGATGTTTCTGGGCAGTGGCATATTTCTATATAGGAGCCTCTCCTAACCAGGCATATTAAATTATATGCTCCATATACTATGATATTAAATATATTTCATATTTTCAAGTTATTTTATATATTTATTCAAAACATTCATTATCTCATCAATCTTTACATCCCCTTCACCTTCTAATATAGCATCCTTTACACAACTTCTTATATGGGAATCTAATATATTTAAATTAGCCTTTTTTAATAGGGCTTGAACAGATAATATTTGTTTTGATATATCAACACAATATCTTTCATTTTCTATCATTTTTATAATTCCTTCAATTTGACCCTTTGAAGTTTTAAGTAAATTAAGAGCCTTTTTCCTTTCTTCTATCATACAATCCCTCCTATAAAAATATTAGGGCAAGTTTAACTTGCCCTAAAAATTATTCTATAGATGTAACTTTATATCCTGCATCTTTAATTACTTCTTTTAATGTATTATTATCTACATCACCTTCAACAAAGGCCTTTTTTTCTTCTAATTTTACATCTACTTTATTTACTCTGTCTAGATTTGTTAAAGCTTTTTTTACAGCCATAACACAATGATTACAACTCATTCCTTCAATATTGATAGTTTTCATAAATATTACCTCCCTATAATTTGTATCTTTTAAGCCTTAATGAATTAGTAACAACAGATACTGAACTAAAAGCCATTGCTGCTCCTGCAATCATCGGATTTAAAAATCCTAAAAATGCTAGTGGTATTCCTGCTGTATTATATCCAAAGGCCCAAAATAAATTCTGCTTTATAGTTTTCATGGTTTTTTTACTTAAATCAAGGGCTTTAACAATATCCTCTAAATCACCCTTCATAAGGGTTACATCGGCTGCTTCTATTGCAACGTCAGTCCCAGTTCCTATGGCAAATCCTATATCAGAAGCTACCAATGCCGGTGCATCATTTATACCATCACCTACCATTGAAACTTTTTTACCACTTTCTTTTAACTTTCTAATTTTACTTTCTTTATCCTCTGGTAAAACTTCAGCTATTACATGGTCTATTCCTACTTTTCTTGCTATTTCATTAGCTGTCCTTTCATTATCTCCAGTTATCATATATACTTCTAATCCCATATTTTTTATTTTTTCTATGGCATTTTTAGAACTTTCCTTTAAAGTATCTGCTACCGCTATTATCCCTTTAACTTCTTTGTCTATCGAAAGAATCATAGCCGTTTTTCCTCCATGTTCTAACCTTAATATATCTTTATCATACTCATCTATATTAATAGATTTATCTTTCATAAGTTTTCTATTACCTAAATAAATATCCTTATTATCTATCTTTGCATATATACCATGGCCTGGTATAGCTTTGAAATCCTTAGTTTCTTTTAAATCAATACTTCTACTCTTTGCTTCATTTACTATACTTACTCCTAAGGGGTGTTCAGAATTTTTCTCACAGGAAGCTGCTAATTTTAAAACTTCCCTTTCATCCTTAGCTATTATATCTGTTACTTTCGGCTCACCCTCTGTTATAGTTCCTGTTTTATCAAATACGATTGTGTCTATATTTTGGGATTTTTCTAAATGTTCTCCACCCTTAATTAATATTCCTTCTTCAGCTGCCTTTCCTGTGCCAACCATAATAGCCGTTGGTGTTGCAAGTCCTAATGCACAAGGACAGGCTATAACTAATACTGAAACTGAATTAATTAATGCATATGTTATATCTCCATTAACTAAATACCATATTATAAATGTAAGTAAAGAAATAACCATAACCGTTGGTACAAATATCCCTGATATTTTATCTGCAAGTCTTTGTACAGGAGCCTTCGATTCTTGAGCATTTTCTACTAGCTTAATAATCTGAGCTAGGGCAGTATCTTTACCTACCTTTGTTGCTTTAAATTTAAATGTTCCATGTTTATTTATTGTTGAACCTATAACTTCATCTCCTACATTTTTATCAACAGGAATACTTTCCCCTGTAAGCATCGATTCATCAACTGATGAATTACCTTCTATCATTAGTCCATCAACAGGTATCTTCTCCCCTGGACGGACAATTACAATATCTCCTACTAAAACATCTTCAATAGATATATCTATTTCTTCATTATCCCTTAAAACCCTAGCTGTTTTAGCCTTTAAACCCATAAGCTTTTTTATAGCCTCTGAAGTTTTTCCTTTAGCTATAGCTTCAAAGGTCTTACCTAATAATACTAAAGTAATAATAACAGCTGAAGATTCAAAATAGAATTGATTAATCCCTTCAATCACATTATATATACTATAAAAATAGGCTGCAGATGTACCTAGTGAAACTAATACATCCATATTAGCTCCTCCACCCTTTAAAGACTTATATGCTCCTTTATAAAATCTAAAACCTACAAAAAACTGTACTGGTGTTGCTAAAATAAGTTGAACGTATCCATTACTTAAAATAGTTTTAAACCCTGCCATATGAAAAAACATACTAGATAATAATGGAGCACTGAATATTACAGAGATTATAAATAATTTTTTAAGTTTTTTTACCTCATCTTCCCTTAATTTCTTTTCATGGTCTTTTCCATCTTCTTTATAAGCATCATAGCCTGCATTTTTAACTACCCTTACTAAATCCTTAACAGTTACTTCATCACTGTTATATTCAATAGTAGCTTTATTAGTCACTAAGTTTACTTTAGCATTATATACTCCCTTATTTTTATTTAATGCCTTTTCTACTCTAGTTGAGCAAGCAGCACAACTCATACCTTTAATATTTAATGTTACTTTATCATTTAATATGCTATATCCTGCATCATCAACTTTTTTCTTTATATCTTCTATATTTAAAATATTATCATCATACTCAACTGTGGCCTTTTCACTTAAAAGATTAACCACTGCATTTTTAACACCTGTAAGCTTTGATAGAGAATCCTCTACCCTTTTAGCACAGGATGCTCAAGTCATTCCTGAAACTTTCAATGTTACCTTTGTCATTTTATCAACTCCCTTCTATACCTCCCCACCCCATATGGGGTGTGTATAATCATTGTAACATAAACTTATTAAATTTAAAAGGTATTTTTATGATACCCAAAAAAATATAAAAAAAAGCAACCTATAGGTTACTTTTAAATATCTGTCAATCTTTTTGCTGTTTTTATATACATCCTTTTTCTCTAATCGCTGTAACTAAGGAAAACATCTTAAGTTTCTAAAGGTAAATCTCTGCCAATATAAATCTTTTTTCATTTAGTCATTTACAAAATACTTATAATGATACTATCCAACTATAATTCTTTTGTCTGTAACTATATATTTCATGGGAACATCGTATTTACCAACAGGAACCCTATCAATTATTTGAAAATCATAACATATAGCAACCGTTTGAATATCTTTATCTATGTTATTTAAAAACCTATCATAAAATCCTCCACCATATCCTATCCTGTTACAGTTTTTATCAAATACAGATCCTGGTACTATAACTAAATCTAACTCTTCATGGTCTATTTGTCTAATACAATCCTTTTTAGGTTCTAAATATCCAAAAGAACAAACTTCAAGATCATTTTCTTTATCTTTAAGCTTACTTGCAATCATTTTCTTTTCTTTTTTATAACAATAGGGTATATAAACATTTTTACCTAACCCCCAGCATATATCTATTAATTTAAAGGTATCTACCTCATTATTAAAACTTAAATATATCATTATATTTTTACTTTCTTTAAATACAGGAAGCTTAGTTAAAGTATCAATTATTTTTCCACTTAACCTATCCACCTCTTCTGTAGCCATATTATTCCTTTTTGTTATTGCATTTTTTCTTAACACATCCTTAGCCTCAGTCGCCATACTATACCTCCTAAAATATTCGTCTTAAGAGTTTATACCCGAAATATAAAACTTTACAACTATTAAATTTATCAAATATTTGAATAAATTTCAATTAAATCAAAAAATTAAGCCAATCAAGAGAAATTTAACTCTGATTAGCTTAAACTTATAATATTACTTATTAAATGCAATTAAATAATATTTATCATCTAAATCTTTTTCTAATTTTTTTATTTTTTCTAGTTGATTACCCTTAAGATTAGCTAAAGGTACTTCATTTAATTTATTTTTAATTTCCACTTATATAACCTCCTTTTTTAGACTATTTTTATATATAATAGTATTATTCTTTCTCAATTCAAAATTTTTATTATGACTAAACTTTTAAGTTATGTATATCTATAAACTAAAAAAGAGACAAAACCATAAGGTTTTGTCTCTTTTATTTAACAACTAGATGATCCACCATCGGATGTTATTTGAAATCCTCTATTAAAAAAGTGGTTACTATAGTCTATATGGAAATTTTTAAATTGTTTAACTAAATCTTTATCTACTAAGAAGTTTAAACCTCCATTTTCAACTGCTTCATCATTTTCCTTTTGCTCATCCAGAGCAAGGCCAAAGCTAGGTCCACCTCAACCAACACCTGCTATATAAACCCTAACATCCTTAACTTCACTATTTTTTTTGTTAATAACTTCTTTAAGTTTATCTAAAGCATTATTTGTAATATCTATTTTCATTTTTAAAACCTCCTATAATCTTTGTTATTACTTATATACCCCTAAGGGGTATCTTTAAACATTATTATAATCATTTTCTATTTAAATGTCAAATTTATAATAAAATAATATTACTTATAAGAATTACTGAAAATATTATAAAAGTTAATCCTTCATATTCCTTTGTTAACTCTTCTATTAAAATACCAATTAGAAATATTATTGATGAAATTAATAAAAGATTTTCACTTTTATTAAAATTTTGAAATTTAATACTCCATATTCCTATCCCCATGGCTAAATAAAAGGAATATACATATACATTAAACATTTTTTTAAAATAAATATTTTTATATCTAGAAAAGATAAATATTATTAAAATTCCAGTAATTACTCCACCTAGGAAGGATAAATTATTATGATTTAATCTAAATATAGAAAATAAATCATTCTTATATAAGTCAAAATTTAAAATTACATAAAAAGCTCTTGAACCTATAAAGCTAAATAGCACTAAATAAAAATATCCATCCTCTAAAATTTTTAGATCTAAATTTGTTTCCTTTGATTTAATTTTAAGTATTATATATCCTGAAACTATAGATATTAAACTAAAAAACATAAACCATGTTATTCGTATTGAACCAAAGGATATAAAAAAAGGCTTCATTTAAGATTCATCCTTAATTTGATTTAGTATATCTTTCATTTGGGGATAACTCATCATTCCTGGTACTCCACCTAATAATATTCCATCCTTACTAATAAAATATGTTGTAGGTAATCCTCCTATTAAATATTTTCTATTAATTTTACCCGATTTATCTAATAAAACAGGAAAGGTATATCCTCCCTTATTAATATATTCCTTTACAGTTTCCTTTGACTCTCTAGCATTAACAGCTAAGATAACAAAATCTTTATCCTTATTTTCATTATATAATTTTTCAAAATCAGGCATTTCTTTATCACAATACCCACACCATGTTGCCCAAAAGTTTAACATAACTATTTTACCTTCATAATCACTTAAAGATACTTTTTCTCCTTGAAGGTTTTCTAATGTAAAATCAGGTGCTTTTTTTCCTACCTTTATTTCTACATCATCAGTTTCTTTATCTTTATTTTCCTTCTTAGTATCTTCATTCTTAGTATCTTTATTATTTTCATCTAAATTTTCTTTTACCGTTTCAGGTTCACTTTCATTTATAAATCCGTATCCAAAATAAACTGAAACTATCAATAATAAAGCTAAAGAAATTAAGATAATTATTTTTTTATTCAAAATATCACTCCCTATAATAAATTAGCTATAATTTTTATTTTATTAAAAAATATCAAAACCCCGAATATAATCATTACAATTCCACTTACCTTAGACATATATCCAATTATTTTTTCTGTTTTCTTTAGAAAGTTACCAAACCTTTGTATAAATAAAGCTGTTAATATAAAGGGTATGCTCATCCCTAAAGAATATGTTGAAAGTAACATTACACCCTTTGATAAAGTAGCTTCACTACCTGCATAAAAAAGTATAGATGCTAAAATAGGACCAAAACATGGAGTCCATCCAGCAGCAAAGGCCATTCCCATAAATAAAGAACTAAACCAATTAGTTATTTTTTTAGGTCTAATTTTTCTTTCTTTACTTAATATATTTAACTTAAGTAAACCTATCATATTAAGGCCAAATAAAAATATGAAAAATCCGCTTATCTTTGTTATGATCTCTTTATTTCTAATAAAAATTTTCCCAATAAAACTTGCCGATACACCCATAAGCATAAATATAATACTAAATCCTAAAATAAATCCTAAAGTTCTTAAAAGCACAAAGGATTTATTATTTATTATCTCATCCTCCATTGTAGTCCCAGTAATATACATAATATAAGCTGGAATAAGGGGTAAAATACAAGGTGAAAAAAACGAAATAAACCCTGCAGAAAAAGCTATTGGTATTGATACATCTCCCATATTAATGCCTCCTTTTATAAAATTATACCATACGGGGGTATAGTTGTAAATATTTCCTTTAATAAAAAAACTTATTCATCCCCTTAGGGATAAATAAGTTAATCTTTTCTATCATTTACAAAAGTACTTATTCTTTCACTACACATTTTACAACCCTCAGCATCCTTATTAATACAAGGGTTAACATGAACTAATACATCCTTAACATATCCTATTTTTTTATGGACTATTTCTTCAACATCCTCTGCTATTTCATGTCCCTTTAATACAGTGATATTAGGATCCACAGCGATCTGAATATCAACAAAGGCCTTAGAACCATGTTTTCTAGCCTTTATATCATTTACTATCTTTACACCCTTATGTTTCATTATTTTATCTACTATATCCTTTAATTCATCCTCATTAAGGGATATATCCATAAGTTCATTATACCCTTGAAAAAATATCTCAAACCCTACTTTGATAACTATTCCAGATACTATTATACCCGCTAGGGGGTCTAAAAAACCATATCCTAATCTTGCCCCTATAATACCTATTAAGGCAGCTAAAGATGAAAGGGAATCTGATCTATGATGCCATGCATCTGCAATAAGGGCACTACTATTTATTTTTTCTCCAGTTTTTTTACTTATCCTAAACTGTAATTCCTTAATTAATATTGATATTACAGCTGCCCATATAGCAGATACTCCTGGTATGGTAGCTTGATTTGTAAATATTAATTTTAAAGATGAATATCCTATATTTAATCCCACTGCAATAAGTAATAATGAAAGCAGAAAAGATGCTATTGACTCTGCCTTTTCATGACCATATTGATGTTTTATATCCTCAGGCTTTCTTGCTATAAATAATCCTACTATAAGTCCTAATGAACTTCCTACATCAGAAAAGGAATGAACTCCATCTGCTAATATGGCATTAGAATTAGATATTAAACCTATAGTTACCTTTCCCACAGCTAAAATAAGATTTAAAATTATAGTTATCCATAAAACCCTTTGTCCTTTCTTATATCTTTTTATATCTTCATTCAAAATTTTTCCACCTCTTCTCAATTGAAATAACATTACTAAATATTATACTATATTATATAGTAGTTTAAAAGGCTTTATTACAGTTTTTTATGAGTTTTATTTTATTGTAATGCATTATCAATTGATAATTACTATTCTTTAATACTAAGTTTTATATAAAACTCTACTCCATCCTTTTTATTAATCACACCGTAATGTCCATTATGAAGATTTATTATTCCCTTTACAATGGATAAACCTAATCCAGTTGTTCCATATTTTCTATTTCTTGATTTATCTACTTTATAAAAACTATCCCATATTTTTTCTGTTTCTTCTTTAGATATATTATTACCACTATTTTTTACACATACCCTAACTAAGCTATTATTCTTTGTAATTTTAATTGATATTTCCTTTCTTTCATCTATATGGTTTAAAGCATTATTTATATAGTTAATTAAAACCTGTTTAAGTCTTAACTCATCACCTAATACATAAATCTCTCTTGAATTATTTTCAAATCTAAAATTAATAGCCCTTTCATTAAATATTTTTTTATATTTATTTATTACACTTTCTACTACATCTATTAAATTTATTTTTTCTTTTTTTAATTTAAATTTCCCTAACTGTAGTTTTGATAAATCTAAAAGATCCTTAACTAGCTTCTCCATATTCTTAGTTTCATCTATTATTACATCACAATAATAATCCTTACTTTCTTTATCTTCATTAACATTATCCTTAAGTCCCTCAGCAAACCCCTGTACTAAAGATATTGGAGTTTTTAATTCATGGGATACACTAGAGATAAATTCTTTTCTCATCAGTTCTAATTTTTTCCTTTTTCTATGTCCTTTTTTAAGTCTTTATTAGCTTTATTAAGTTCATTTATAGTTTTATCAAGTTTATCTGATAAATAGTTTATATTTTTTCCTAACTCTCCTATTTCATCATCACTTTTATAATTAAATTCATCACTAAAATCTAATTTAGCCATATTTTTAGTTATATCATTAAGTCTTATGATAGGTTTTATTATAACTTTTGAAAATATATAAGCAATTATTATCGCTATAATTAAAGATATTAAACCTATATAAATATGAAAATCCTTAGCTATATTAACCCCTTCTTTAATAGATGCTATTGAAGATTGTAATATTAGATAATCACCATTTTTAAGATGTGTAATATATATTAAAAATTTAGTATTAAAATTTGGATGGATGAAGGTATCTAAAACTTCCTTACCCTTTGATAAATCTTTAATGTTATCCTTTAAATACTTATAAGTAAATCCTGCCATACCCTTATTATTTCTTCCAGTCATAAAGGAAGTATATTTTATAGTTCCTTTATTATTTAATATTGTTATATTTCCATTTATATTATTTTCTATTTCCTCAAGTTGAAATAAAATATCCTCATTATTATAATCCTTTTTTATGATTTCTCCATAACTAATTAAATTTTCCTTTTTTCTTTTTAAATAATACTTTTCTAAGTAAGCTTCATTAAAAAACCAAGATAGACCTATAATTAAAATAGAAAAACAAGTAATTACAATAAAGAGTTTTATTTTTATTGATTTTTTCATTCCTTCACCTCAAATCTATAACCTACACCTCTTACTGTATCTATAAATTTACTTTTATCCTTTAGTTTTATCCTTAGTCTTTTTATATGGGTATCCACTGTTCTTAAGTCTCCAAAATAATCATATCCCCAGATACTATTTAATAACTGTTCCCTAGTTAAGGCTTTATTCTTATTCTCTATTAAATAAATTAAAAGATCATATTCCTTAGGAGTTAATCCTACTTCTTCACTATCTATAAAAATTCTATGGGCTTCATCATCGATTTCTATGCCCTTTACCTTTACTTTTTCTTTTTTAATTACATTACATCTTTTAAGAAGGGCTTTCACCCTTGCAACTAATATTTTAGGACTAAATGGCTTAGTAATATATTCATCTGCTCCTAATTCAAACCCAAATAACTCATCAGACTCTTCACTTCTAGCCGTTAACATAATTATAGGAACCTCTGATGATTTCCTAATTTCTCTACATACTGTCCATCCATCATATTCTGGAAGCATTATATCAAGTATTAATAAATCTATATTTTCTTTATTAAATATATCTAAAGCTTTTTTACCATCCTCTGATTCATAAATAATAAAGCCTTCTCTTTTTAAATAATCCCCTATCAATCTTCTCATTCTCATTTCATCTTCTACTATTAGAATCTTTTTTAAACTCATTTCATTTCACCTCTAAACCCTATTTACCCTTATTATATAGGAAAAATCTTTTCAATTTATGTTTTTTAAAAGGTTTTTAAAAATATATTAAAATACCCTATTGAATATTTTATTCAATAGGGTTAAATATTATTGAAATAACAATCTATCACTTAATAAATCCTTCGACTGTATTTTTTCAAAATAATCCATAAGCTTATCGATGTTTAAGCTTTTCTTTTCCTTACCTTTAATATCTATAACAATTTCTCCCTGATGAAACATTAGGATTCTATTTCCAACATTTATAGCTTGATTTAAATTATGGGTAACCATTAAAGTTGTGATTTTCTTTTCTTTAACTATACTTTTAGTTAAATCAACTATTATTTTTGACGTTTTAGGATCTAAAGCTGCTGTATGCTCATCTAATAATAGTAACTCAGGATTTGACATAGTAGCCATAATCAGTGATAAAGCTTGTCTTTGCCCTCCTGATAATAATCCAACCTTAGTATTTAATTGTCCTTCAAGTCCTAAGGAAAGTTTAGATAAAATCTTTATAAAATATTCTTTATTTTTCTTAGAAACTCCCATGGTTAAACCAAATTTTTTTCCTTTATTATAAGCCATAGATAAATTTTCTAAAATTGTCATTGATGGTGATGTCCCTAATGATGGATCTTGAAAAACCCTTGATATATGTTTTGTACGTTTATATTCAGGTAATTTATTAATAGTCTTATCATTTAGTTTTAAATATCCCTGATCTTCTTTAATTGAACCTGATATGATATTTAAAAGACTAGATTTACCGGCTCCATTACTTCCAATTATGGTTATAAAATCACCCTTTTTAACATCTAGGGAAAATCCTTTAAATACTTTCTTCTCATTCACTGTACTTTTATTGAAGGTTTTAGACAGATTCTGAATTTCTAACACGACGGCCACCTCCAATGTTAAATAGTTTCTTTCCTTTAAAGCTAAATTTCTTATTATTTATTGCTAAGGCTATTATAACAATAACTGAAGTTATTAGTTTTAAATCTGTAGGGGGAAACCCTAGTTTTAACGCAAAGGCTGTACTTGTTTTATATAATAATGAACCAAATAAAGCCATTGTAGTTGGTAATATAAAAGATGTGCCTTTAAAAATAGATTGACCAAATATTATAGATGCAAGGCCCATTACTATAATCCCTCTACCCATTCCAACGTCTGAAAATCTTTGATATTGAGCCATCATAGACCCTGATAAGGCAACCAATCCATTAGATATCATAAGGGCAGCTATTTTTGTTATACCAATATTAATACCAAGTGAGGTTACTAATTTAGGATTATCCCCTGTAGCTTTAACTAAAAATCCAAATTTAGTTTTTAAAAATAAGTCTAATAAAAGCTTCATAATAAAAGTTATTATTACTATTATAAATATTGGTTTTATGTTATTACTAAAAATTGTTGTTTTATTAAATAAAGGCATATTTGCCTTTCCCATTATTCTTAAATTAACAGAATACAAACCTATCATAACAAGTATCCCTGATAATAGATTTGTTATTTTGTATTTAACATGTAAAAAACCTGTTATTGCTCCTGAAACCATTCCTACTAAAAATGATAAAAACAAAGCTATAAATGGATTAATTCCTAAACTTAAGGATTGTGCTGTTATTGCAGCTCCTAAGGGAAAACTACCATCTACGGATAAGTCAGGAAAATCTAGTATTTTATATGTTATATATACTCCAAGAACCATTACTCCAAATATAAGTCCCTGTTCTAGGATACTAATCCAAAAGTCTACCATCCTATTCACCGCCTCTAATTTCTAAAGAAGAATCTAATATACTCTTAGGAATATCTATATTTAATTTTTCTGCTACCTCTATATTAACAATACTTTGGGTATCTTTTAGAGTATTAATAGGCATATCCTTTGGCTTTTTTCCATTTATAACATCTACTGCCATTAATCCCGTTTCAAATCCTAATTTATAGTAATCTATACCCTCAGTGGCTAAAGCCCCAGATTCAACATGGGATTTTTCAGCTCCTATAATTGGTATGCTTTTTTTCATACACTCATCAGTTATTAATGGCATAGAAGATGCAACTAAATTATCAGTTGGTGTATATAAAACATCTATCTTTTCAAGTAAAGCATCTAAAGCTTGTGATACTTCATTTACACTAGTTACTCCTGTAGTTATTATTTCAACATTAAACTCCTTTGCAACTTCCTTTGCTTTATCTACCTGAATTTCAGAGTTAACTTCACTTGTATTGTATAAAATCCCTATCTTTTTTGCTTTAGGTATTAACTTTTTTAACATCTTAAATTGTTTTTTTATAGGTGTAGCATCACTTGTTCCTGTTACGTTTGTTTGTGATTTATCTAATGACTTTACTAACCCAGATTTTAAAGGATCTGTTACAGCAGTTATTAAAATTGGTGTATCCTTTGTTATATTATAAGCTGCTTGTGCTGTTGGTGTTGCTATTGCAAGGATCATATCTTTCTTTTGAGATACAAAGTTTTCTGCAATAGTCTGAGCTGTAGGTATATCTCCCTGAGCATTCTGAGAATCAATATCTATATTCTCTCCATCCTTAAAACCCTTTGACTCTAAAGCATCAATAAACCCCTTACGACTTGCATCAAGGGCTGGGTGTTCAACTATCTGGGTTATCCCTATTTTTACTACATCTTCCTTTAAATCTTCCCTAGGTGTATTACACCCACCTAAAATTAATGTGATTAAAACAATAAAAATACTTATACATTTTACCTTCTTTCCTACCATACTACCATCCTCCTATGTTTTTATATTTAGTTATTAGGTTTATATTGATTTAAATATTAACTTATATAAGACCTATAACATAAAAAAACTCCCCAAAAGGAGAGTTATAAGCGTAATTAAATAGACCTTAGACATATTAAGCCCATCTAAGGATTATTTATACAGTTATCTCCTACCAATCTACCATTCTACATATATCTACTCTATTACTTATCTACAAAGCCTACTTTAATCTACTAAATTATTATTGATTATATCTAAACTACTAATCTCTGTCAAGAATTTTCAAAAGTTAATATTTTACACCTAAAAAAGCTCTATTTTTCTATTTTAGGTATAGAACGATGACCTAATCCTATTACTACTTCATTTAAATGCAATAATCCTATGCTCATAAAAATACATACACTCAAATGTTCATCACAACGTGCAATTCCAATCTTTCCACCTACATTTAACCCATTAGCCTTTGTTGAAACTTGTATTATAGCCTCTCTAGCTGCACCGGCCACAGCTCCATCATGGACATGACATTCCTTTATAATACCACTTCTTCTAGATGCTACTATAGCTCTTTCTATAATTTTAGGTATAGAGTCATTTAAATTTCCTCCAATATCCACTGCTACAGTTTTTATTCCACTTTTTTTAAAATCCTTTTTTAATTTCTCTTCTAAATCTCTAGATGAGGATATCGCCATTTCTACAGAAGCCTTAGCTACATCAGTACTATTTATCTTCATATTGACACCTCCGAATACCCATTTGTTTATATCCAATTATATATTAGATGCTTTATTAAGTAAATAAAAAGACCTATCACATATCCCTTAAGGAATAAAAACAATCGAGTAGGAGGTAGATAATTATTTTATCTACCGACCTCTCACACCACCGTACCTACCGTTCGGTATACGGCGGTTCATTAAGACAATCTAAATTTTTCATACTGTGAAGATAAACTTGTAAAGCCATAATTAGTCAGTCTTTGATTAGTTATGGCCTTATTTAATATTGGACTTTTTGAGATTCTCCAGTATCCTTTTCTTGTATTTGCATATTCCCACGCCTTATCCTTTGGGACTTTTAATTTTCTTAAGTTTCTGTAGCGTGTTTTAATTCTTTTCCAAGTCTTCCATATACAAGCTCTGAGTCTCCTTCTTATCCATCCATCTAAATCCCTTAGTTTACCTTTCATATCTGCTAGTTTGAAATAGTTTATCCACCCTACTATAATTTCTTTTAATTTCTTGATTCTATATTTGAAATTCATACTAATATTTCTATTAGTTACATTTCTAATCTTAGCTTTAAGTTTTTCATAACTCTTTTTGTGGACTCTGAATTTAGCCTTTCCCTTATAGTAGTAGAAGCTATATCCTAGAAATTTTCTTTTTGTAGGAGATGAAACTGCACTCTTCTCTTTGTTTACTTTAAGTTTTAGTTTATATTTTAGAAATTTAGTAATACTTTCTAAAACTCTTTCTCCTGCCCTAAGACTTTTCACATATATATTACAATCATCGGCATATCTGCAGAATCTATGTCCTCTTCTTTCTAATTCTTTGTCTAGTTCATCTAAAAGTATATTGCTAAGTAATGGACTTAAAGGGCCCCCTTGCGGAGCTCCTTTTTCAGTTTTAACTAACATACCCTTTAACATTACACCTGAATTTAGATATTTTCTTATTAGTTTCAAGACCCTTTTATCTTCTATTTTGCAAGATACAAGATGCATTAAAAGGTCATGATTTACATTATCAAAGAATTTCTCTAAATCCATGTCTACGACATATTTATATCCTTCATTAATATATTTCTGTGATTGTTTTAAGGCCATATGAGCACTTCTCCCTGTTCTAAATCCAAAACTACTATCTGAAAATTCTTTATCGAATATTGGATTTATTACTTGATGTATTGCTTGTTGTATTAGTCTATCTATTACTGTAGGTATCCCTAGTAATCTTACTCCTCCACTTGTTTTAGATATTTCTTTTCTTTTTACGGGTTTTGGCTTATATGTTCCATTTAGCAGACTGACTTTCAAAGTTTCGTAATGTTCTTGAAGATAAGGTAGGAGTTCATCTACTCTCATTTCATCAATTCCATGACTTCCTTTGTTAGCCTTTACTCTTTTATATGCTTCATAAAAGTTTCTTTTTGATACTATTCTTTCGAGCAAATTTTCAGTATTGAAATTTGATTTGGTTTTCGGATTTGACATCGCCGATAAATCACTGTGCACTCCCTGTTTATCTCGAGCTTCCAGCTCTACTTCCACAGGGTAGCCCAAATCTTTGGTTTTCTGCATTTTATTCATGTTTATTGAGATTGTCAATCGTACTCACCTCCCTAATGTTCAGTCCTTCCTAGAATTCTTATATTTATTCTAGTACTATAACCTCGGATGACTTCTCATGATAAATCTTATTTCAACCATGTTTTGAAATACATCTCCACATGTCCATGAGACCTCCCCAGGTAAGAACACAGTCTTTCATTCCATATATCCACCACATTTACTGTAATAGTTTCGGGTGATACGGACTTTGTTTTGTCTTGCAAACTTATCCAACTATGTTCAGCCTCAAATGTGATTTGTGTACCTTAGACCAGAATTTTGCCGCCGACTTTCTTCAGATCCCACCTCACGGTGGGCACCCTTGTCTTAAGCTAACACCTAAATCACCTTCGGTGTTCGGGACTCTCACCCTATAGACTGTGCCCATACTGGGCACACAAGAAAAAAGATCGGTCTTAGCCGATCTTAAAAAACTCTTCCTGGAAGGATAGCATCAATTATACCTATAGCAAGGGCACCTATGATTGCACTTAATATTGAAATATTAAATCCTTGAATTGTATAACTAGTTAAATATAAAATACCTGCCGCAACTATAAATCCTACTATTCCCCTTCCAAAGGGAGTCGCATCTATCCCTGTAAATCTTTCTACTAAATAATCAAGTACAGATATAACAATAGCAGCTAACAACAAAGTCCCTAAACTTGAAATACTAAATCCAGGAGTCAAAAAAGCTGCAACAGCAACAACTAAAGCTGTTAAAACTACTCTAGTTATAATACTTAAAATATTAACTCTAGTTTCTTTAGTTCTGTTTTCCAAAATAAAACCCTCCTTTCATTTATATACTGTCCTTTTTTTGGAAATGTATTCATATATATAATAATAAATTTACTTTTGGCAATACTTTAAATATATCCTTTAGGAGGTTTTATCTTTGGTACGATTTATAAAAAACTCAAACACTGATAAAAGATTTACTTTAAATATAATCTCTATTATATTTATTAGCGTAATAATTATTTCCTTAATAAGTATAATAAAAATGACTTGAAAATAAACAAAAAATAATATAATATCTTTTTTAAGGTGATTTTTTGTTTTTTAAAAACTTTTTAAGGTATATATAATTATAAGTTACTTTAAAAAGATAAAAAGGAGGAATTTTAAATGGCTATAAATAAAGATATGCTTATTGGTGACATATTAAAAACAAAACCAGAAGCAGCAGAAATATTAATGAGATTTGGAATGGGTTGTGTAGGGTGTCCATCTTCTCAAATGGAAACTTTAGAACAAGCAGCACAAGTTCATGGTCTTGATTTAGACGAATTAGTAAAAGCATTAAATGAATAATTTTAAAGCCCCAGCATATGCTGGGGCTTTAATTATAATAATTCATCTAATCTATTTTTATCAAATCCTACCATTTCTTCTCCATTTACTATTATTACTGGTACTCCCATATATCCCTTTTTCATTAATTCCTTTCTTGCATTAGGGTCTGTTTGGACATTTTTTTCTTCATAGTTTATTCCTTTATCGTTTAAATATTCCTTTGCTGATATACAATGTGGACATGTGTTACTTGTAAAAATCGTTACATTTGCCATATTTAAACCTCCTATTATAATAATTCATCTAATCTATTTTTATCAAATCCTACCATTTCTTCTCCATCTACTATTATTACTGGTACTCCCATATATCCCTTTTTCATTAATTCCTTTCTTGCATTAGGATCCGTTTGAACATTTTTTTCTTTATAATTTATTCCTTTATCGTTTAAATATTCCTTTGCTGATATACAATGTGGACATGTGTTACTTGTAAAAATCGTTACATTTGCCATATTTAAAACCTCCTATATTAATTTCTATTATTATTATACCCTTTGGGGGTATGTCTAATCAAGTTTTTTTATAAAAAAAAATTTAGACCATAATCATGGTCTAAATTAATTCTTCTAATCTGTTTTTATCAAAACCTACTATCTCTTCGTCATCAACTATAATAACAGGAACTCCCATATATCCTTTCTTTATTAATTCTTTTCTTGCACTGGGATCTGTTTGAATGTTTTTCTCATTGTAATCTACACCTTTCTCCGAAAGGTACTGCTTAGCAGTAGTGCAGTGGGGTCAAGTGTTACTTGTGTATATAGTTACATTGGCCATATCAAAACCTCCTATAATTTTTTTCTATAATCTTATTATATGTTATCATATATTTCTATAATACCCTGTTATTATCTTTTTTAATCATTCAAAAGAAAAAAGACCCCTTTTTTGGGATCTTTATTTTGGGTTTGTAGGTTTTAATGGTGTCATTATCTGTCCAGATACAGGATCTATATGAAGCAACCAATATCCTGGATTTTTATTACCTTCATACCATGTAGTAAATCCAGTCATACCCCTGTAGGGTTGTTCTTCCCTTTTAAATATTCCAGGTATAGCATATACATAGTATTTTACTTCATCATTTTCTTTTTTCATTCCAAAGAGATAATGCCTATATTTTTTCATAAGTCTTTGACAAGTTGTAACTCTTCCCATGGACATATAAGGATAATACATATTTACTATATAATTGTAAAAGGGTAAAAATCCTCTATATTCATTTCTTCTATCATACTGGATTTCCCACCATGTATAACCTTTAGGTCCTCTTTCAAACGGCTCTACTTTATTGAAATATTTTAATATATTTAAAGCATAATTTGTAATCTGTTCACAATATTTTTTAGCATTATTTTTATAATTATCATCTTTTATTTCTGCACCATAATAATCATCTATATTTTCACTTTGATTATTTTTAAATTCCTGATATCTTTTATAAGCTTTTTCACCATCTTTAGTAAAATAATCCTTCTTATCTTCTATTTCAGGATAATTTTTTCCTTTTTTTCTTAAATCATTAAGTTTATCCCTTTGTATCTCTTCTTTTACTTGCTCTATTTTTTCTTTTTTCACCGGTTCTTCTTCAGGTTCTTCCTTTTTAGGCTCTTCTTTCTTTGGCTCTTCCTTCTTTGGTTCTTCTTTCTTTGGCTCTTCCTTCTTTGGTTCTTCCTTCTTTGGTTCTTCCTTCTTTGGTTCTTCCTTCTTTGGTTCTTCCTTCTTTGGTTCTTCCTTCTTTGGCTCTTCCTTCTTTGGCTCTTCCTTCTTTGGCTCTTCCTTCTTTGGCTCTTCCTTCTTTGGCTCTTCCTTCTTTGGCTCTTCCTTCTTTGGCTCTTCCTTCTTTGGCTCTTCCTTCTTTGGCTCTTCTTTCCTTAATTTTTCATCTACTCTTTCTACCATAGATTCTAAACTTCCATCATCATTATCTATGTAGCCTGCTAATTTTATATCCACATTATCTTTTCTATCTACACTTACAGATTTTATTAATACTCCTTTAATATCATCTATTGATAGATCAGTTTCTCCTATGGAGCTTGGATTAAACCTCCACTCAAAGCTGCCTTTGCCATTATCCTTAATTTTTATTGAACCTGCATAGACATTTTCTTTATTAGACAAAAAGAAAGCCTTAAATAGTGTATCTGTGTTTTTAATATCCTTTATACCTTCTATATTAAAATATGCTTTACCCTTTCCGTCTCTTATCTCTAATTTAGTATGTCCCTTAGGGCTTTTTTTAGTATTGTTAGCTAACGATTTTAGTATAATAAATTTTCTTAAATAACTTCCTGACATACCTTTCGTCCCTCCTTTTAAATCCTTATTATAAATATATGTGTCTGGGACAAAAAGTGAACTAAATTTATAAAAAAATATAAATATTATATAGCTTTTACTTCTTTTACTCCATCTATTTCATTCTTAAGTGTCTTTTCGATAACCATTTTAAGTGTCATTTTTGCACCTGGACAATTACCACAAGCTCCCTTTAACTTGACACTTACTACACCTTCATTCTCTCTTATAAATTCTACATCGCCACCATCCCTTTGAAGAATTGGACGTATTTTTTTTAATGATTGTTTTATTTTTTCTTCCATTTTACATTCTCCTTTTAAAAAATTTTAAATTATTTTATATATTGAATTGAATTTTCTTTTCTTTTTAAAGTATTAGTAACATTAACTTTTTTATAACCTAAGGCTACTGCATAATATGGTGTATAACCCTCTGGTATATTTAATTTTTCTATATACTCATTCTTTCTCTCACTATTAAATAAAAATCCTACCATACCATTCCAACAGGCACCTATATCTAATGATTCTGCTGCAATTAACATATTTTCCGTTGCTGCTGCGCAATCTATCTGTGGCATCATCGCATCATTTTTACCCGATACAACTACAACCGTTGGAGCATTGTAAAAAATATCAAACTTTTCATTGTTAGCCATCTTTTTTATGGTTTCATCTGGAAATGATTTTGCTATGTTTTTTGTGTTTATATTTAACTCATCTAAAAGATTTTCATCTTGAATTACAGTAAAATTCCAAGATTGATTATTATGGGCACTAGGTGCATAAAGACCAGCTTCTAATATTGTATCTAATTCTTTATCCTTTATTTGTTCCTTTTTAAATTTTCTAGTCGTCCTTCTTTGTTTTATTACTTTTAATACTTCGTTCATTTCATTGCCTCCTCTTATTTGTTCGTACTCGTACGAATTATTATAATAAATAAATACTTCTACAGTATTTTTTTACTATTGTTTAGAGCCTTATTTAAGCTATCTTCAAAGTTTTTTCTTTCCTCTTTTTCAAAATCTACAAGTAATAAGTCTAAAAACTCCTCTTCAATTTCTTCTAATTTAATTTTTATATCAATAGCTTCCTTCGTTAAGCTTAAGATTATACTCCTTTTATCTTCACTACACTGACATTTATTAATTAACTTATGACTTTCATATCTATTTATAATATCAGATAAAGAAGACTTTGAAATCTGCCATCTTTCTTTAAGTTCACTAAAGAGCATACCTTCACCATTTTCAGGTAATATATAAAATAATGGAATATGACTTCTCAATATTGGTAGTTTTTCTTCTTTTATTCTTTTTTTTATATAACTATCTGCAACAGAACTAATCAAATTAATCTTACCAATTATGCAATCAATACTCATTATTGTTTCACTCCTATTCGTACGGTACCGAACTAATTATAGCAAATATAATTATGCCTGTCAATCAATATATAATCATATTTGCTACTAATTTTATAAGTTTAACTCTACGATTTTATCAGCTATTTTTGCATACTGTTCAATTGAAAGTTTTTCTCCCCTAAGTCTTGGGTCAATATCAACTGAATTTAATATTTCTTTTATTTTACTTTTTTCTATATTTAAACTACTAGAACTTAATGAATTAGCAAGTGTCTTTCTTCTTTTTCCAAAGGCTGCTTTAACCACTTCAAACATTAGTTTTTCATCCTTAACCTTAACTTTAGGTTCATCATATACATTTAAGGCTATAACTGCTGAATCAACCTTTGGTTTTGGTATAAATACATTGTTAGGAACAATAGTAACTATCTCTGGATTACTATAATACTGAACTGCTATAGATAATGCTCCATAATCCTTTGTACCAGGTTCTGCTTGCATTCTCATAGCTACTTCTTTTTGTACCATAACAACTATTTTTTTTATATTAAGTTTTTCTTCTAATAATTTCATTACAATTGGTGTTGTTATGTAGTAGGGTAAATTAGCTGCAACTTTTATTTTTTTATCACCTAGTTTTTCATTTATTACATTTTTTAAATCTAATTTCAATACATCTCCATTGATTATTTCTAAATTATTATAATCTCCTAATGTATCATTAAGTACAGGTATAAGCTTTTTATCTATTTCAATGGCTAATACCTTTTTAGCCCTTTCTAAAAGTCCTTGGGTTAATGTTCCTATACCTGGCCCTATCTCTAAACACAAATCATCATTTTCAATTTCTGCACCTTCACATATCTTATCGATAATATTTCCATCAATAAGAAAGTTTTGTCCTAGGGATTTTGATAATCTAAATCCATGTTTATTTAATACATCCTTTGTAACCCTAGGTGAATATAGTTTATCCATTTTTTATCCTCCCAATAGCTTTATTAAATTCATCCCTTGTTATACCATAGTTATTTAGTCTTTTTATAAATTGTTTAGAATTACAATAACCAATTCCTAAAATCCTTCCTAACTCATCCCTATTTTTAGATGCATTTTTACTCCCAACCAATCGATTTTTTATTAGATCCTTTTTACTAAATTCATCTCTAGCTAAAGTTGATTCAACTCTAGCATTATTTAAAGCCTCTATTATATCCTCTTTTTTTGCATTTTCAATTCCTATATTATCATCTTTAGTAGCTTTATCCCTAGGTAAAAATGCATGTTTTAGATTTTTAACTTCCTTTGATATTAATTTGCGTATCTTTTCTCCTGCATAATCAGGATCTGTAAATACAATAACCCCTCTTCTTTCTTGGGCAAAACGTATTCTATCTATTAAATCATCAGGAAAACCAAATCCACTTGTTGTAATTATTTCAGCATCCACTGCCTTTTTTACAGCAGCTACATCATCTTTTCCTTCAACTACTATTATCTCCTTAATCATATTTTCAACTCCTTAATAAAAACTATTCTTATTATACATCCAAAATGTATAATTGTAAAAATAAAAAGGGCAGAAATCTGCCCTTAATCTAGTATATATACCTTTACTTTTCTTCTTCCAAAGGCTAAAGCCTTACTATGACTTTCATAGAATAAATCAATTCTATTACCCTTTATGGCAGATCCTGTATCTTCTGCTATTGCAAAACCATAATCCTTAGAACCGTCTAAAGATTTTACATATAGCTTTGTACCTAATGGGATAACCCTAGGATCAACAGCAACAACTCCTGGTCTAGCCTTTGTTCCTGAAGCTGTTATACCATAGTATTTATCTCCAGGTCTTTTCCCTGTACTTTGGTAAGATAAATCATAGGCCGTTGCATTCATTTCCATAGTTTTATTGAATCTAGTTTTTCCCCTTGATGAAACAAACATATCCTTTTGTCCCTTTTCTAATATTTCAGCCACAGGGTCTTTTAGAATTTCCTCACTAACTATAATCTCTCTTATTAACTCTCCATTTTCATAAACTTTTTTTATTGTTTCTTTTTTAATTCCAGATTCACCTGTTCTTTTTACCTTTTCTTTTCCTATTTCTAAGTTCTCATTATTCTCAATTAAAGTTGAAAATGGTATCTTTTTAGTTTTTATTTCTAGACTCTTTATAACCTCTGTTATTTCTATCTCCATATTCGATTTTATATTCTCTTTTAAGCTAGGATTTATTTTATCATCCATATCATAGGAGATATTTTTATTATCTAACATTTCCTTAACAGTTTCAGCAGTGGTATAAATTTTTAGTTCCTTATCTTTTGTTTTTACCTTTACAGGTACTGCTTTTTTTATTATTATCTCTGTTTCATCAGTTAGGCTATTAGTTAACCCCTGATTTATGTAGTCATATTCTTTTATGTCAATTTCAAGTTCATTTAAAACATCTTTTACAGTCTCTTCTGTGGTTTTATGGTTTATACCCTCGCCATCAACCACAACAAAAACATCTTTAACCATATTATCGTATACGCCTATCGATACTAAGCTTAATACTACTAATACGCATAATACAAAGACACCTTTGTTTTCAAATTTTATATCCATTATTTCCCCTCCAAATTACTATTCCCATGTAGTTTATTCTATTTTAGTATAACTGTCAAATTTTTTTCATACTTTTGGTTTAGTGTCTAATTTATAGAATATATAACTCCATTTATTACTGTAACAGTTAATTATATCCTT
>VENA01000084.1 GCA_009711785.1 Bacillota bacterium | reverse complement strand
AAATATCGTTAAAGTAATCCATTGGGATATGCTTTGATAGTGAAAGTCTTAGAAAAATTAATTAGTTTTTATATGTTGTAGGTTATTTTAAGTATAAATAATTGAGAGTATAAAAGAAGTTAATCTACCTAAGAACCCCTTGCCTTTAGGCATGGGAGTGTCAGTTTTAGTAGAAAGTGTTTAACTTTTTCATATACTAAAGTAGGGGTGTATGTATGAAAAGTGCAAAGGAAGTTCCTGTTTTAATGTATCATCATTTAGTAAAAAAGAATGATAATAAGTTTAAGAAAGATCCATGTGTTATTAATAATAAGGATTTTGAAAAACAAATGAAATATCTTTATGAAAATGATTTTAATACTATTACTTTAAAAGAATTAGAAATGTTTATAAAGGGTGAAATGGATTTACCATTTAAAAGTATACTAATTACCTTTGATGATGGGTATGAAAGTAGTTTTTTATATGCATACCCTATTTTAAGAAAGTTTTCTTTTAAAGCAGTTAATTTTATAATAACTAATAAAATATCAAATGAAAAGGGGATTAAATATCTTAATAAGGAAAAGTTAAATAAAATGAGCGATGTTTTTGAATATGGAAGTCACACCCATAATCTTCATAGGGAGGATAAAAATAATAGAAGTTTTCTAATAACAAAACCTAGAAAAGAACTTATTAAGGATTTAAGATTAAGTATGAGTATTCTTAATACTAAATACTTTGCATACCCCTTTGGAGACTATGAAGAAGATACAATAAATTTATTAAAAGAAGTTGGTTTTGTTATGGCTTTCACTGTTACAGGGGGAAATGTAAAATTAAAGGATGATATGTTTAAATTAAAAAGAAATCATGTAGGACCAAATACGACTATAGATGAGTTTATTAAAATTGTGGAAAATAAAGTTTAAAAACTATTAATTAAGAACTTTTTTTTATTTAATTTCATAATATATAATATACCTAATAAAAGGGTGATGGATATGTTAATGACTCTCTGTATGCTTATAATATATGTTTTTTTTATTTATGGTGTTATAGAATTTTTTAAAAAAGTTTATCTTGATTTTAATATTTCAAATAACAAAAAAATACAAAGGGAAATAAAAATATTAATAGAAGATATAGAGGATTTAGAATATACAATAAGAACACTAAAATCTAACTTTCAACATATAATTGTAATAGTAAAGGAAGATAATGAAGAGACTATAGAAATACTTGAAACACTTAAAAAAAACATATCCATAGAAATTAAATATATTGATGATTTAAAAGAAGTTAAAAAGTCATTGTAGACTTTTTAACTTTTTTATTTAAATAAAAAAATGGCTATAATATAGATATGAAAATTAATTATGGGATAATGATTAAAGTAATGTGTGTTATAATGTAAAAAAAAGCGAAGCGGAGGGTTACTTTTGGTCACTGTAGAGGGTACCGTTGAAGAAATAATATTTCAAAACGAAAGTAATGGTTATACAGTTGCAATATTAGAAACTAGTGACGATGTGGTTACAATAGTTGGTATAATACCAATTTTAAATATAGGTGAAACACTTAAGATAGAAGGTGAGTGGGAAAGACATCCTAATTATGGTCAGCAGCTAAAGGTAGAAACATATTCTATGGTAGTACCTGCAACACTAAATGGTATAATAAAATATTTATCATCAGGAATGATACCAGGAATAGGACCTAAAACTGCTGAAAAGATAGTTGAAAAGTTTGGAAAGGATTCTTTAGATATATTACAATATAATCCCCATAAGCTTAAGGTTATAGAGGGAATAGGTGAAAAAAAGGCTGAAAAGGTAGCAGAAGCCTTTCATGAACAAAGAGAACTTAGGGATGTAATGATATTTTTACAAAGCTATGGTATAAGTGCAAATTATGGTATAAAGATTTTTAAAAAATATGGAGACGAAACTATTAAAAAAGTAAAGGAAAACCCCTATAGGCTTACTGAGGATGTTTTTGGTATAGGATTTAAAATGGCAGATAAGATAGCTCAAAATATGGGGATAAATTTTAATTCTAAATATAGAGTTAATGCTGGTATAAAGTATGTATTAATGGATTTTTCTTCTTCAGGACATACTTATGTACCTAAAGAACAACTTATAAAAAAGGCAGAGGAACTTCTAGAATTAAAAAAGGAAGCAGTAGAAGATGGACTAAGTAATTTAGCCTTAAAACATGATATTAAGCTAGAAAATATAGATGGTGAAATATGTGTATATTATATGCCCTTTTTCTATGCTGAAACAAGTGTAAGTCAAAAGATATTAGAACTTTCTAATGCTGAAGTTAATGGTATAGATATAGAAACGGAAATAGAAGTTAAGGAATTAGAAAAAGAAAATAATATAGAATTTGCTAAAAAACAAAAAAAGGCAATAATGGAGGCTATAAACACAGGGGTTTTAATTATTACAGGTGGACCAGGAACAGGAAAAACTACAACGATCAATAGTATAATTAAAATACTTGAAAAAAAGGATTTAGAAATATGTCTAGCAGCACCTACTGGTAGAGCTGCAAAAAGGATGAGTGAAGCTACAGGTAGAGAAGCAAAAACAATACATAGAATGCTTGAATATAGTTTTATTGATGATGAAAATGGTATGGATTTTGGAAAAGGCGATGGTGAACCCTTAGATACTGATGTGGTTATCATTGATGAGGTTTCAATGGTTGATATATTACTTATGAATAGTTTATTAAAAGCTATACAACCAGGGACTAGATTAATATTAGTAGGAGATGTAGATCAGCTCCCTTCTGTTGGGCCTGGTAATGTATTAAGGGATATTATAGATAGTAAAATGATAAAAGTTGTTATGTTAGATGAAATATTTAGACAAGCAAAGGAAAGTATGATAGTTGTAAATGCCCATAGAATAAATAAAGGGAAATTACCGAAACTAAATGTTAAGGATAAAGATTTTTTCTTTATGGAAAGAAGAAATGGGACGGATATAACAAAAACTGTTTTAAGTTTATGTAAAGAAAGACTACCTAACTTTAATGATTATGACCCATTAAAGGATATGCAAGTTTTAACTCCAATGAAAAAGGGAGAAACAGGTGTAATAGCACTAAATAAAAAGTTACAAGAAACTTTAAATCCAAAGGCATCTTTTAAAAATGAAAGGGAAAATGGAGATGATATTTTTAGAGTTGGGGATAAGGTAATGCAAATTAAAAACAATTATAAAACTAAGTGGAAATCTATAGAAACAAATGAAGAAGGAGAAGGGGTATTTAATGGAGATTTTGGATACATTACAGATATAGACAATGAGGAAAGTGAAATAACAGTTTTATTTGATGATGTAAAAAGTGTCGTATATCCCTTTAATCAAACAGATGAACTTAGATTAGCATATGCTACAACTATACATAAAAGCCAGGGAAGTGAATTTCCTGTTGTTATTATACCAATTAATTGGGGGCCTCCTATGCTTTTAACTAGAAACTTATTATATACAGCCGTTACTAGAGCAAAGGAGTTAGTAGTTTTAGTAGGTATGCAGAAGTATTTAAATATGATGGTAAGAAATAATAGAATAACAAAAAGATATTCAGGACTTAATAAAAGATTAATAAATGTATTGGAATTTTTTAATAAATAGTATATAGAAAAATAAATAGGAAATAATTATACTAAACTAAAGCCATCGACTCATGTCGATGGCTTTATAGCTAGTGGAGGATCAATGGGGTTAATAAAATATTTAAAAAGCTTTTTAGATTTAATTTTTCCTGAGAAATATATTTGTTTTATATGTGATAAATATGATGAGTCTATAAGCACATATATATGTGATGGTTGTCTAGAGAGCTTTGAGTATGTAATAGATGGTTGTAAAATTTGTGGGAAACCTTTTTATGAGCTTTCTGATATATGTAATGGATGTAAAGAAAGTAATCACTATTTTTATAAAGCGATAGCTGTTTTTGAGTATAATAAGTCTATAAAAAAGGCTATTTATAAATATAAGTATTATAAAAAATCATATATGTATAAAGCATTTGGACAATTAATGCTTAATTTATTAAAAGAAAATGATTTAGAGGATATAGATTATATTATAGCTGTACCTTTACATAAATCAAAAGAATTAAAAAGAGGATTTAACCAATCATATTTACTCGCTAAATATATTTCAGAAAAAACACTTATCCCCTTAGATAGAAGTCTTTTAAGAACTAAAAAGACAGTTGTACAAAATAATTTAAAAAGTATACAAAGACATAATAATATCAAGGGAGCATTTAGCTTAAAGGAGAATAATTTAAAGGATAAAAATATATTATTAATAGATGATATTTTAACTACTGGTGCTACTGCAGATGAATGTTCAAAGGTTCTTTTAAATGGAGGAGTAAAAAGAGTATATGTTCTTACTTTGGCTACAACAAGATATATTTAATTTTTTATTAACATACTTATCAACATATTGTGGGTTACTTTTTTGATATGCACAATGAAAATTATAAATATAATTGTATTAATATTTAATAAATTGTCGACATTAATAAAAAAAATTAAAATTAACATCAAATAACAGGATATTCACATGACTTTCCACAGTCAAATGTGTATTAAACAACAGTTTTCCACAGAGTTATTCACATTATCCACATATTTGACTTATACTTATCCACAAAAACATCAAAGAAAGTCTGTGGATATATTTATACATTGATTTGTATAATGATTTGAAAAATATGTATTATATTAAGATAAATAATCGTAATAGGTTATGTTAAGGTAAATACCTTAAAAATTAAAGGTTTGATAAAAGCTTAAGTTTTAGAAATTTAAATATAATACTATAAAAAAAGTTAATGTAGAAATATGACTTTTAAATTAAATGTTTTTTTTATTTTGCTATGGGTATCATATATTATATAGATGTTAAGAAGTTAATTTATCAATAAAATAACTAAATATTTTGAAAATTTAAAGGATAAAAGTAACTTTTGTAGAATATTTATATATATAAGGATATTTTACTTATGATTAAAATTTTAATTGATAAATCAAATTATCAATTAAATTTCATAGATTGAAGGGAGTTGTTGTTTATGAAAATTATAGTAAGTGGTAAGAACATGCAAGTTACAAATGCACTAAAAGATACTGCAATTAAAAAGTTAGGAAAGTTAGATAAGTATTTCCACAAAGATGTAGAAGCAGAAGCCACAATGAGTGTTGAAAAGGATAGACAGATTTTAGAGGTAACTATTCCCTTTGCAGGAACAATTTTAAGAGCTGAAGAGGCTACATCTGATATGTATGCTTCAATTGACAAAGCAGTAGATATATTAGAAAGACAAGTTAAAAAGCATAAGACGAAGTTAGAAAAAAGACATCGCAGTTCTGAAACTATTAGATTTGAAAATATTCCTTCTATGAAGGAAGAAAAAGAGGATGATGAACCAAAAATAGTTAGAACTAAGAAATTTGCAATGAAGCCAATGGATGAAGAGGAAGCTGTTTTACAAATGGAGCTTTTAGGACATAATTTCTTTGTATTTACCAATGGAGAAACAGAAGAGGTAAATGTTGTTTATAAAAGAAAAGATGGGGATTATGGTTTAATAGAACCAGAGATATAAAATAGACTTTTAAGCCCACGATTTTTTTAATCGTGGGTTTTTTATGTCTTAATTGAAGGAATTTTCAAAAATTTATAGAAATATAACAAAAGGATGCTTATACTTATGAAGGGAGATGGTTTTATGATATGGACCTTTTTAGTGTTATCAGTTGTAGTAGGACTCATTAGAGGTGGAAAAATATCAAGACTTAGTGGATTAAAGTTTCAAAGTTTATGGTTATTTATTTTAGCCTTAGCTATACAAGCTGTAATTATATTATTTGGTGTTAATACTGATTCTATTGTTTTAGAATATATTAAGGAATTATATGTTGCTTCATATGCACTTTTATTTATTGGTATAATATTAAATATAAAAATAAGGTCTTTAATAGTAATAGCTTTAGGGGCTATATCTAATATATTAGTTTTTGCAGTAAATAAAGGGAAAATACCTATATCGATAGAAGGACTAAAATTAGCTGGATATAATGATTTAATTGAACTTTTAAAAAATGGTGAAATAGCTTTATATACCCCTTTGACAAGTGATATAAAATATGCTTATTTATCTAAACTTATAACGATACAAAAACCATATCCCTTTCCGCAGGTGTTAAGTATAGGTGATGTGATAATAGCTTTAGGACTTTTTATATTTATACAAAGTGTTATGCTTAATCCAAATTTAACTAAGGGTAATATGTTGAAATTTGGTTATAAAAATAAATTTTAGATAAAAAAGTGGAGGGTCCTCCACTTTTTATTTATATGTAACTTATAATTTGAAATTGTTATACTATTATTAGAGTACTCATTAGATTCAGATGGGTTTATCATCTTAATTTAAATATAAACCAATTTACACATCTTGTAAGTTAGTTAGTATAATGATAAAATATTGTGATAGGGTAAACATATACTTGAAGGGTGGTAAAATATGAAAAAATTTTTTGAAAAATTGTTTGGATCCTATAGTTCTAGAGAAATAAAAAGATTAAATCCTATAATTGAAAAAATAGAATCCTATGAAGACGAAATAAACAAGTTATCAGATGATGAATTAACAAATAAAACAGAAGAATTTAAAAATAGAATTAATAATGGTGAAACCTTAGATGATATACTACCAGAAGCTTATGCTGTAGTAAGAGAAGCAGCAGTAAGAGTACTTGGAATGAAACACTATAAAGTTCAGTTAATAGGTGGTATAACTCTACACCAAGGAAGAACAGCAGAGATGAAAACAGGAGAAGGTAAAACTTTAGCAGCAACTCTACCTGTTTATCTTAATGCACTGACAGAAAAAGGAGTCCATGTTATAACTGTTAATGATTATTTAGCACAAAGAGATAAGGAATGGATGGGTAAAATATATGAATTTTTAGGCCTGTCAGTTGGATGTATAGTACATGGTATGGATAATGAAGAACGTAAAAAAGCATATAATTGTGATATAACATATGGAACTAACAATGAATTTGGATTTGATTATCTTAGAGATAATATGGTCATATATAAAAAAGAAATGGTTCAAAGGGAACTTAATTATTGTATTATAGATGAGGTTGACAGTATTTTAATAGACGAAGCGAGAACGCCTTTAATTATTTCAGGTTCAGGAGATAAATCCACTAGTCTTTATTTTGCAGCTAATTCCTTTGCAAAGACCCTTACAGGTAGAATTAAAGATCCTGATGAAGATACAAAAAGGGATAAATTTAGTAGGGAAATGAAAGTTGAAACAGTAGATTATACGGTGGATGAAAAGGCTAAGAGTGTTATTTTATCTGAAAAGGGAGTAAAAAAGGCTGAAAGCTTTTTTAATGTGGAAAATTTAGCAGATCCTAAAAATATGCAAATATCCCATCATATAAATCAAGCATTAAAGGCCCATAATTTAATGCATAGAGATAAAGATTATGTAATAAAGGATGGAGAAGTTGTTATAGTTGATGATTTTACAGGAAGATTAATGTTTGGAAGAAGATATAGTGATGGATTACATCAAGCAATAGAAGCAAAGGAAGGCTTAGATGTTAGAAGAGAATCAAAGACTTTAGCAACAATAACATTTCAAAATTATTTTAGAATGTATAATAAATTAGCGGGTATGACAGGTACAGCTAAAACAGAGGAAGAAGAATTTAAACATATATATGGTATGGATGTTATAGAAATACCAACAAATGAACCGGTTATAAGAAAAGACCATCCAGATATAGTGTATAAAAATATAGAAGGTAAATTTAAAGCTGTAGTTGAAGAAATAAAAGAAAGATATGAAATAGGTCAGCCTGTGTTAGTTGGTACTATTTCTATAGAAAATTCAGAAATACTTAGTAAGATGCTTAAAAAAGAAGGTATTACCCATGAAGTTTTAAATGCAAAGCATCATGAAAGAGAAGCTGAGATTGTTGCCCAAGCAGGTAGATATAAAGCAGTAACCATTGCAACAAATATGGCCGGACGTGGTACAGATATTGTACTTGGTGGTAATCCTGATTTTATGGCTAAGAGTGAAATGAAGAAAAAAGGCTATGATGAACATATGATAGCACTTTCAGATAGTCATGCTAAAACAGATGATGAAGAAATACTAAAGGCTAGAGAAACTTATAGAAAGTTACTTAAAAAATATAAAGAAGAAACTAAGGATGAAAATAAAAAGGTTATTAATGCAGGTGGACTTCATATTATAGGTACTGAAAGACATGAGTCAAGACGTATAGATAATCAGTTAAGGGGTAGAAGTGGACGTCAAGGAGACCCTGGTTCATCTAAATTTTATATTTCCCTAGAAGATGATTTAATGAGGCTTTTTGGTAGCGATAAAATTAAATCAATGGTTGATAATCTAGGAATGCCAGAGGATGAACCATTAGAACATAAGATATTATCTAGATCTATAGAAAGCGCTCAAAGTAAAGTTGAAGGTAGAAACTTTGGAATAAGAAAGCATGTTTTACAGTATGATGATGTTATGAATAAACAAAGAAAAGTTATATACGAAGAAAGAAGAAAAGTTTTAGAAGGAGAAAACTTAAAGGATTATATCTATTCAATGGTTGAAAAATCAATAGATGATGTTATTGAACTATACACTAGAGGAGTTAAGTATCCAGAAGATTGGAATATTAAAGATATAGAAAAATATTTATCGAATATATTCCTACCAGAGAATGGATTAAACATTGAAGATAAAGAATCATTAACTAAGGAAAAGCTAAAAGAAATGTTACTAAATATTGCTAAAGATAAATATGAAGAAAAAGAAAAAGAAGTTGGTAAAGATCAGTTAAGGGAATTAGAAAGAGTTATTCTTTTAAGAGTTGTTGATACGAAGTGGATGGATCATATAGATGCTATGCAACAACTTAAACAGGGTATAGGACTTAGAGCGATGGGTAATGAAGACCCAGTTCGTGCATATCAAACTGAAGGATTTGATATGTTTGAAGAAATGATAAAAAACATCCAGGAAGATACTTTGAAATATTTATATAACTTACAGACAGAAGAAAAATTAGAAAGAAAAAGAGTAGCTAAAGTAACAGGAGCAAGTCATGGAGATGAAAAACCAAAACAAAAGACAGTTGTTAAGGGTAAAAAGGTAGGTAGAAATGATCCATGTCCTTGTGGAAGTGGCAAAAAGTATAAAAAATGCTGTGGCAGAAATTAAAAGAGTAAAGAGTGGAGTGATATTTTGTTAGAATTAGAATCATTTAAAAATAAAATATCTAAGTTTAGGGAGGATATTAAAGAAATAGGTGTCTCTCTTTGACATAGAAAAACTTAGAGAAAAATCAGAGGAATATGATGAAAAGATGTCAGAACCTAACTTTTGGGATAATCCTAATAAAGCACAAGAAATAGTTAAAGAAGCAAACGATATAAAATTAAAAATAAAGGCTTTTGAAAAATTAAAAGAAGACTTTGAAGAGTTAGAGGTATTAATAGAACTATCAGAAGAAGAAAATGATGATTCAGTAATAGATGAGATAGATAAAAATACTAAGGATATAGAAAAAAGAATAGATAAGTTAAGAATTAGTACTCTTTTAGATGGGGATTATGATGAAAATAATGCCATACTTTCTATCAACTCAGGAGCAGGAGGCTTAGAAGCACAGGATTGGGCTGAAATGCTTCTAAGAATGTATAAAAGATGGTCTGAAAGAAAAGGATTTGGAGTTGATACATTAGATATTCTTCCTGATACTGAAGGAGGAATAAAAAGTGTAACTTTAAGAATAAAGGGCATAAATGCCTATGGATATTTAAAGTGTGAAAAGGGAGTTCATAGACTTGTAAGAATATCACCCTTTGATTCTTCGGGAAGGAGACATACATCCTTTGCATCTTTAGATGTAACTCCAGAGTTAGATGATGATATAGATATAGAAATAAATAATAGTGATATAAGAATAGATACCTATAGAGCAAGTGGTGCTGGAGGTCAGCATGTAAATACTACCGATTCAGCTATAAGAATTACCCATTTACCTACAGGAGTTGTAGTGCAATGTCAAAATGAAAGATCCCAACATAATAATAAAGTTACTGCAATGAAAATGTTAAAAGCAAAGCTTGTAGAATTAAAGGAAAGGGAGCAAAAGGAAGAAATAGAGGATTTGCAAGGGGAATATAATCAAATATCCTGGGGCTCTCAAATACGTTCCTATGTTTTTCATCCATATAATATGATAAAAGACCATAGAACAGATACTGAAGTAGGAAATACTTCAGCTGTTATGGATGGAGATATTGATATTTTTATAAATGAATATTTAAAAAAGCAAAAGAGCTAGGATTTCCTAGCTCTAATTTTTTATAATTTTATAATGATAAAAATTTACTATAAATTTAGTTATTACAATTTCACAATATAAAAGGAAATTAAAGAAAATTGTAGAATTATATATTATGGAGAGATAATATGACATAATTTTATTTTCTAGAATGGGGGAGATAGTGTGGGGAAAAAAGACAAAAGCAAAAAAATAAAAAATCAGAAAGTTTCCAAAGTTAAAAAAAGATTCAAAAAGAAAAAGGAAAAATTAAATTCAAAGCATAAAATAAAAAATCAGTTAATTATTGCTACGTTACTATTAGGAATAATTCCAATGTTAGCTGTTGGGCTATTAAATTATTACTTTGAAAAGGGTAATATGGAGGAAATGATTGAAGAATCTAATCTAACGATAGCAAAGTCCATGGCAGGGGAAATTGATGTTTTTATTAATAGTTCTTTTAATGTGTTAGATACTTTGTCAGGAACTCATAACTTTTCAGATATGGATGATTTTGAAAGTAGGAAAATTTTAAGAACAACACTAGATAAAGTTAAGCATATACAACAAATCTATGTATTTGATAAATATGGTAATGAAATTACTGCTAGTCAAAGTATGGGGAGTAATGATGTAGATAGTAAGAAATGGTTTAAAAATGCTTTAGATGGAAAAAAACATATCTCAGATTCATATTTAGATGAAAAATCTAATCTTCCTGGAATAATTATTTCAACACCAGTAAAAAATTTCATGGGTGAAATAGAAGGAGTTATAGCTGCAAAAATAGGGTTAAATGAATTAGTAACTTTGGCAAATGAACAAAGTATAGGTAATACTGGACTTGCTTATATAATAGATAAAACAGGAGTAATAATAGGACATAAAGAAGTTAAGAAAATGGTACTAGATAGATACAATATAAATGAAAAAAATATTAAAGGAGCAAAATTAGCTTTACAAGGGAAAACTGACCATTCTACATATAAAAACATTGATGGTAATATGGTTATAGGAGCATATACTAATGTTCCATCTACAGGTTGGGGAGTTGTTATTGAACAAGATAAAAGTGAAGTTGCTAGTATGGCTTCAGAAGGATTAATAAGAAATCTTGGAATTATTAGTATAGCAATCATACTTATACTTATTTTTACATCAATAATAGCAAGAAGATTTTCTAAACCACTAGTAAACTTAGCCTTAGTTGTTAATAAAATTAAGGATGGAGACCTTACAAAAAGATCAAAAGTGGATACTAAAAATGAAATAGGTGAATTACAAAAGTCTTTCAATAAAATGGCTGAATCTTTATATGGAGTTATTTCTAGTGCTAAGGGAGTAGTTACTAATGTTGAAGAGTCTTCTAAGGAATTAAGTAATAATGTTGATTTAACATTAAATGCTTCCCAGGAAATATCAAGTGTAGTAGAGCAGGTTGCATCGGGTACAGAAAATCAGATGGAAAGTGTTGAAACTACAACTAATGTTATACATAATTTGTCCGATCAAGTTAAGGATGTAGAAAAAAGGTCTAATAATATAATGCAAGCTGCAAATCAAGCATCTAATATTGCAAAGGATGGTTCTAAGGATATAGAAGAAACTAAGGTAGTTATGAATAATATAGTAAGCAAAGTTAAAGAATCTTCAAACCAAATATCAGAACTTACAAAATATACCGATGATATAGGTAAAATGATAACTTTTATAGATGGAATATCAGAGCAAACAAATTTACTTGCATTAAATGCAGCCATAGAAGCAGCTCGTGCTGGGGAATATGGAAAAGGATTTGCAGTTGTAGCAGAAGAGATAAGAAAATTAGCAGAACAGTCAGGAAATGCTTCTAAAGAAATAGTTAATATTATAGAAAAGATACAAAAGGAAACAAAATTAGTTTCTACATCAATGGAGGATGGAATAAAGGAAGTTAATAAAGGTACTAAGGTAATAGATGAAACAACTAAATCCTTTGAAAACATACACAAAGAAACGGATGGAGTTAGTAAGATAATTGAAGAGTTTTCTAGTATAGTTAAAGATCTTTCAAAGGGTATGGATGATATTGAAAAATCCATTACTGAAGTTAGCTCTATATCACAAGAAACAGGAGCAGGTACTCAACAGGTCCTTGCAAGTACAGAAGAGCAAGTTTCAGCTATACATGATATAAATAAATCAGCAGAAGAACTTAATGCTATGGCAGAGGAACTTAGAGACTTAGTTAAAGAATTTAAATTAGATTAGAAAAGGGGCTTAAAGCCCCTTTTATTTGTCTAAACTTGTATATAAGGATTAGTAGTTATATAATGAAAAAAGAAATAATAATAAAGGAGCGTTTTTATGGATATAGTTTCAAAACTTATTAAGGAGCTAAAATTAAAGAAATTTCAAGTTGAAAATACTATAAAACTTATTGATGAAGGAAATACAATTCCCTTTATAGCAAGGTATAGAAAGGAAATGACCGGAGAATTAAGTGATGTTTTATTAAGGGATTTTGATGAAAGATTAACTTATTTAAGAAATTTAGAAAGTAGAAAAGAAGAAGTAATAAGGCTTATAGATGATCAGGATAAATTAACAGATGAACTTAATAAAAAGATTGAAAAGGCAGAAACCTTACAAAGAGTAGAAGATCTTTATAGACCTTATAAAAAGAAAAGAAGAACAAGGGCTACAAAGGCTAAGGAAAAAGGACTAGAGCCACTTGCTAAGATTATATTAGACCAAGAGATACTAGAAGGTGATCTAGAAAAAATAGCAACACCTTTTATTGATGAAGAAAAGGATGTTGAAACTGTTGAAGATGCCTATAAGGGAGCTATGGATATAATAGCTGAAATAGTTTCAGATAATCCAGAGTTTAGAAAGAAAATAAGGGAGTTAACCTTTGATAAGGGAATTTTAGTAACTAGTGCCGTTGATGAGGATAAAGAATCTGTTTATGAGATGTATTATGATTATAAAGAACCAGTTAAAAAAGTAGCTAATCATAGGGTATTAGCAATAAATAGAGCTGAAAAAGAAAAATATATTAGGGTTAAAATTGATATTCAAGAAGAAGAAATTTTAAGTATATTAAAAAAAGGTGTAATTAATAATAAAAAGGCTATTACTAATGAATATTTAGTAAATAGTATAGAAGATTCATATAAAAGATTAATATCTCCTTCGATAGAGAGGGATATTAGAAGTACTTTAACTTTAATAGCAGAGGAAAAAGCTATAAATGTATTTTCTGAAAATCTAAAGCCTTTACTTATGCAACCACCTATTAATGGAAAGGTAGTAATGGGATTTGATCCAGCCTATAGAACAGGCTGTAAAATAGCAGTTGTAGATGGTATAGGAAATTTACTAGATTATACTACTATTTATCCAACAGAGCCTCAAAATAAAGTTAAAGAGAGTAAAACTACATTAACTGAGCTTATAAAAAAATATGAAATAGATATTATAGCCATAGGAAATGGTACAGCAAGTAGAGAATCTGAGATGATTATTGCAGAGTTATTAAAAGAAGTTGATAGAAAGGTTTATTATACTATAGTAAACGAGGCAGGAGCTTCAGTATATTCAGCATCTAAGATTGCAAATGAAGAGTATCCTGATATAAATGTTTCTATTAGGGGAGCAATATCCATAGCTAGAAGATTACAAGATCCTTTAGCTGAACTTGTTAAAATTGATCCTAAACATGTCGGAGTAGGACAATATCAACACGATTTAAACCAAAAGAAATTAGATGAGTCTTTAAAGGTAGTGGTAGAAGATTGTGTAAATAGTGTAGGTGTAGATTTAAATACAGCATCAACATCATTACTTAGATACATTTCAGGAATATCAAAAAGTGTGGCTAAAAACATAGTAAAAAGAAGGGAAGAAGTAGGTAAGTTTAAAAATAGAAAAGAGCTTTTAGATGTAAAAAGATTAGGGGAACAAACCTATATTCAATGTGCAGGTTTTTTAAGAATATCAGGTGGAGATAATCCTTTAGATAACACAAGTGTTCACCCTGAATCCTATGATGTTACTATGAAGCTAATAGATAAATTAAATTTAAGTAAAGAGGATATAAATGAAGGCAAATTTAAAATGATAGATTTACTTTTAAAGGATAAGAGTATGGATGAATTAGCCGATGAATTAGAAGTAGGTCTTCCGACATTAAGAGATATTATAAACGAACTTAAAAAACCTGGAAGAGACCCTAGAGAGGAAATGCCAAAGCCTGTATTTAGAACGGATGTACTTAAAATGGAAGATTTAAAACCAGATATGGTCTTAACAGGAACCGTGAGAAATGTTGTTGATTTTGGAGCATTTGTTGATATAGGTGTTAAGCAAGATGGATTAGTTCATATATCTCAGTTAAGTAATAAATTTGTTAAAAATCCAATGGAAGTAGTATCAGTAGGGGATATCGTAAAGGTTAGAATTATGGATCTTGATATAGATAAAGGAAGAATTTCTTTAACAATGAAGGATGTTTAAACTCTAAGGCACGGGAAACCGTGTCTTTTATTAGATTAAATCTTATTAAGGGGGATGGAGTTGAAAAGTCTAGCTATTGTAAGTAAAGGTTATGAAACTACAAATAATATATCTAAACAAATAAAGGATATTGTAAAAAATGAAATAAAGGTTAATACATATTATATTGATGATAATATAAAAGATGAATATAATGAAGATTTTGTTATCATAACAAACTATTTAATAAAAGATTTAGTACTTCCCAAAATATCTAAAAATTCTAAATATACCATAGCAAATAGGGTTATTAATTATCGTTATTTAGGAGAATTAATATCATTAACACCAGGAAGTGAAGTTTTATTAGTTAATGACCATAAAGTAACTTGTGAAAATACTATAAAAAATCTAAAACAGTTAGGAATAGATCATATATATTATCATCCATATTATCCAGGCATAGAAAAATATAAAAAATTACAATTAGCAGTAACGCCTGGAGAATCGTATTTAGCACCTGAATGTGTAAAAAAAATAATTGATATAGGAACAAGGGAAGTTGATATAACAACTATAGTTGAAGTATTATTACATTTTGATTTACTTAATACAGTAGGTAAGGATTTAACTTCTAGATTTGTAAGTTCCATAATAGATTTATCAAAACAGTTTAACTATGAAGCTAATCACTTTTTAAAACTAAAAAATATTTTACAAACTATAGTTGATAATTCTAGTGATGCTATTATGTATTATAGTCCTAGTGGTGAAATAATAGAAGTTAATAATGCTTTTTTAAATTTTATGAACATAAGTAAAGAAAGGGTAATAACTAAGAAGGTTAAAGATGTGCTTCCTAAGCTATATAAATATACAAATATACAGGTTAATAAGGAAATAGTATATTTAAATGGAAAGAATGTGGTTATAAATAGAACTTCAATAAAAAGAAGAAAAAAGATAATAGGGTTTATGATAACAATTGAAGATACTAATGAAATACAAGAAATAGAACATAAAATTAGAAGAAATAAAAGAAAAAAACAAGAGAAACCTTTATATAATTTTAAAGATATAATATCAAAAAGTTATTCTATGAAAAAAACAAAGGAACTTTCAAAAAAGATTTCTAATAGTAATTCAACTGTATTAATAACAGGGGAAAGTGGAACTGGGAAAGAATTATTAGCCCAAGCTATCCATAATGCATCTAATAGAAGACAAAAGCAGTTTATACCTGTAAATTTTGCTGCTTTACCTTCTAGCTTAATAGAAAGTGAATTATTTGGCTATACAGATGGAGCTTTCACAGGGGCTAAAAGGGGTGGAAAAGAAGGATTATTTGAAAAAGCCCATGAAGGGACCATATTTTTAGATGAGATAGGAGATGCACCTTTAGAGTTTCAAGCAAGACTTTTAAGAGTTTTACAAGAAAGGCAAGTAAGAAGGGTTGGGGCTACTGAATTAATACCATTAGATGTAAGGGTTATAGCAGCTACAAATAAAAATTTAGAAAAATTAATTGAAGAAGGTAAATTTAGGGAAGATTTATTCTTTAGATTAAATGTCTTACCTATAAACATTCCACCTTTAAGGGAAAGATTAGAAGATATACAATTATTATTAAAGCATTATTTAAAAAAATTTACAGATAGTGAATTTGTTAATTTAGAACACTTCTTTGAAAATGAGACTATTAAATATTTAATGAAATATCAGTGGTCAGGAAATGTTAGAGAATTAGTAAATGTAATGGAATATTTGATAAATATAAAGGATGAAAATAAATTAATAAAAATTATTGATTTACCTGATTATGTAAAGAAAACATTTGAAAATAAAAGTAGAGATATATTTAAATATAAATATTCAGATCATACTATTTGGATGTTAAAAACTTTACATCAAAAAGGTAATATAGGAAGAAGGAAAATATCTAAGCTTTCTAAGAAGGAAGGATTTGAAATTACAGAATCTAATGCTAGAAAATTATTAAAACAAATGGAAAGTGAAGGTCTTATTGAGATAAATAAAGGGGTTAAAGGAAGTAGTATTACACAAAAAGGTATAAAAATATTAAATGGGTTAACGGGATAAACAAACGGGTTAATAAGTAACCCGTTTGTTTTATTTAGAATAAATTATTAGAACATCAAAAAGATTACATTGTAGCGATAAAGCCATTATGGAGAATATTTTCAGAATCTTTTAAATATGGCATAGAATTTGCAACTTATATATAGTAACCTGCGCGGGTAAAAAAAGGAGGATAATTTTATGAAAAGAAAACCAACGTTTTTAGAAGCTATTTTACCAATTATAGTAATGTTATTATTATTAGGCTTTGGATATGGATATATGCATTTAAGAGCAGAGCCTTTACTTATATTAGCTGCCGGATTTGCAGGTATTATAGGTAAAAGAACAGGATTAACTTGGAAGGAAATGTTAGATGCAATAGTTGATAAACTTGCTAAGGCTATGCCAGCAACTTTAATATTAATCACTGTTGGTTTATTAATTGGAACATGGATGTTATCGGGTACTATACCTATGTTAATATTTTATGGTGTACAAATAATAAATCCAAAGTTTATTTTAGTAACTGCATTTTTAGTATCAGCGTTAATATCTACAGTTACAGGAACTTCTTGGGGCTCTGTTGGAACAGTGGGTGTTGCCTTAATAGGTATAGCTACTGGTCTTGGGGTATCATTACCAGCTACTGCTGGAGCTATAGTAGCGGGTGCTTATTTTGGAGATAAGTTATCACCTTTATCAGATACTACAAACCTTGCACCTATAGCTGCAGGAAGTGAGTTATATGAACATATAAAACATATGTTATATACAACTGTACCGCCCTTTATTATATCATTAGTTATATATACAATAGTAGGCTTTAATTCCCAGGCAGCTAAAGTTACTACACCAGAAAAAGTTAATACAATGCTTAATACATTAGATATTATTTTTAATTGGAATATAGTATTAATACTTCCAATCTTAATAGTGTTATATGGTTCTATAACTAAAAAACCTACCATACCAACTATGAGTATATCAGCTTTTATTGCAGCCATAATGGGAGTTACTATACAAAACTTTACTCTAAATAATGCATTTAATTCAATGGTTAATGGGTTTAATGTATCCATGGTAAATATAGAAGGCTTTGATCCTAGTTCAGTAATATGGGATGTTACAAGATTAGTTAACCGTGGTGGAATGAGTTCTATGATGGGAACGGTATTAATAGCCTTTTGTGCCTTTGGTTTTGCAGGGATTGTAAGTAAAACAGGGTGTTTAGAGGTAGTATTAGAGAAGTTATTAAAGACAATTAAATCTGTAGGAGGATTAGTATTATCTACAGTAATTTCTTGTTTAACAATGGCTGTTGTTACAGGTAGTTCTTATTTATCAATTTTAATACCTGGTGAAATGTTTAAAGAAACTTATATTACTAAGGGATTACATCCTAAAAACCTATCTAGAACTTTAGAGGATTCAGGTACAGTATTTGTTCCGTTAGTTCCGTGGTCTATGGCAGGAGTTTATATGGCAAGTACTTTAGGGGTACCTGTAATTGAGTATGCGCCTTGGGCAATTTTAAATTATACAGGCTTTATATTTGCAATTATTTATGGATTTACAGGCTTTGGTATAACAAAAAAAGATAAAGATACTGAAAAAGAGCCATCGTAACAACTGTGGAAAGGAGACATAAAATGCTTAAATTAATTAAGGGGGCAGAAATTTATAATCCTGATTATCTAGGAAAAAAAGATATATTAATTTGTAATGATAAAATCATAAAAATAGAGAATGAAATTGTATTAAAAGATAAATCATTAGATGTAGAAGTAATGGATGTTAATGGAAAAATTGTAACACCAGGTTTTATTGATCAACACGTTCATTTAATAGGTGGAGGTGGAGAAGGGGGTTTTCATACACGAACTCCTGAGATTATGTTATCGGATATAATTAAATCAGGTGTTACCACAGTAGTAGGATTATTAGGTACTGATGGAACTAATAGAAGTCTGGAATCTTTACTAGCCAAAGCAAAGGGTTTAGATAATGAAGGAATAACTACTTATATATTAACTGGATCTTATGAACTACCAAGTCCAACTTTAACAGGAACCACTAAAAAGGATATAGTATTAATTGATAAAGTGTTAGGTACAAAAATAGCATTATCTGATCATAGATCATCTTGGCCAACAAAAGAAGAGATTATAAAGTTAGTTACAAATAATAGAGTTGGTGGAATGCTTTCTAATAAGCAAGGAGTTTTGGTTATGCATATGGGGGATGCTGAAACTAGGCTCAAAATTATTTTTGAAATTTTAAATGAGACAACGTTACCTATAAAACATTTTTTGCCTACCCATGTAAATAGAAATAAAGAATTATTTACTGATGCAATTGAATTTGCTAAAAAAGGGGGAGTCATTGACTTAACTTCTGGGATTGTCCCAACTAATAATGAAAGTAATGTAGTTAAACCAAGTAAGGCATTAAAAAGGTGTTTACTAGAAGGGGTATCTATAGATAATATAACAATGAGTTCAGATAGTAATGGTAGTAAACCTGAATACGATAAATATGGAAATTTATTATCTATGGGTGTTGGAACTATGGATAATACACTAAAAGAATTAAAAGATATGGTAAACAAAGAGCATATAGATTTTTCAGATGCAATCAAGTTAGTGACTAGTAATGTATCGAAACTGTTGGGAATAAATGAAAATAAGGGTAACATAAAAGTTGGTAGTGACGCTGATATGATTGTTTTTAGCAAAGAATTAGATATAGACATTGTTTTAGCAAGGGGAAAGACAATGCTAAAAAATAATAAAATTCTAGTTAAAGGAACCTATGAAAAATAAAACAAAATTCCCAGTCTGGGAATTTTGTTTTATTTTTGTAATGTTTCTTAGGACTTTAGTAACAATCTTATTATATTTATGTAAAAATTACCATATTAAAGGAAAAAGTATGTCTTTTATAGAAATATATAACAACGAGGTTTTGGGGGTGGTTTCTGTGGATAGGCATATTATTGAAAAAGAAGATAATGGGTTAGAATATATACCTGGTGCTTTTTGTGGTTTAATAGGTTCGTCTGTAAATAATATTAAGGATAATCAACTAAAGGACCTTATTATAAATGTAATTAATGATAATGGTTGTTTAATAAGTATATATAATAATCAGAAACAGTTTGAAAACAATAAATATAAGCTTATCAATTGGGGACTTGATTTTGATAAATTAATAAAACAGGGGAGAATAATATGTATATCTGCAATGGATGATTATTTAGAAAATAATGATTTCCAAACGGATGGAATTATAAAGGGATATAGGAAACTTTTAAATAGTTTATTTAACAGGGGAATAAAAAAAATAGTTATAGAAGGCACTAGGGATGAATTTTATAACAGTAGAATAGATATAGATGATTTATATAATTTCCATGAAGAAATAGAAAAATTAGCAAAAGAAAAAAGTGTTATGATACTTACTAAATATGTTTTAGATAGTTTTACTGAAAAAGGTTTTTATAGGTTATTATCTTTACATGATATGTTTTTAATTGATGATGGAGAAAAAAGACATGTGTTTAAATGGAATGACTTTGGTAAGTTGAAAATTTTATTTAAATATGTAAGAGAACTTTTTATTGATAAAAGAGAGCTTTATGAAGAAAATAAAAAGCTTGAGCTGTTAAATGAACTTATAATGGAGATATCTTATAAACAAAGTAGTGATGAGTTATTAAATTCTGCGTTAAAAAAAGTTTCTGAAATAATAAATGTTAATTTTGGATATATAATAACCTTTGATAATGAATTTAATAAAAAAGTTATAGCTAGGCATAATATACCAACTGGTTTTTATGATGATTTACTTAATTTAGATATTAAGCTAGAGGATATGTTATATTATTTAAATAAAGGTATAAGTTTAAATATGTCTGAGGATTTTAATAATCAATGTATCAAAGATTTATTTGATAAATATTATATAAAATCATCAATACACATACCTATAAATGGCAACAATGGTAAAATTACAGGGGTAATACTATTATTTACAACCCAAAAAAGAAATTTGTTTTATAGACATAAACCCTTTTTAGAGGCTGTTAGAAATTCAATATTAGTACTATTAGAAAAGCAAAGGAGAAATGAAGAATATCAAAATAATTTAATAAAGGCAGAGAAATTAAAGGCCTTAGGAGAACTTTCTGGAGGTATTGCCCATGATTTTAATAATGTACTTACTTCAATTTTAGGGTATTCACAAATGGCTTTATTAAAGGTAGATGATCAAAAGATTAAAAAGTATCTAAGTGTTATATATAACTCTTCCTTAGATGGAAAAGCTATAGTAGATAAAATTCAAAGTTTTACTAAAAAAAGAAATCGAAACAAAAAAAGTGTATTAAGTGTAAATAATATAGTAGCCACTGGGCTTGAGATGGCAAGACCTAGATGGGAGAATGATTATAATATTAAGAATATAGATATAGAAACTAAGGTGATATTAAAATCAAATAGTAAAATACTTTGTAATCAACATGAACTTAGGGAAGTATTATTAAATATTATATTAAATGCAATGGATGCTATGGAATCTGGTGGAAAGTTAATTATAAAAACCTATGATAAAGAAGATAAGGCCTATATAGAAATTGAAGATAATGGTAGTGGTATACCTGAGGATATAAAGGAAAAAATATTTGAACCATTTTTTAGTACTAAAGAAGCAAGGGGTACTGGCCTAGGATTAAGTATTTCAAAAAATATAATAAAGGAACATAAAGGTGAAATTTATGTGGAAAGTAAATTAGGAAAAGGAACTAAATTTACAATTATGCTACAAAGATATATAAACTTAGATAAAGATGACGAATTTGAGAAAAAGGATATTATATCTTCCTTTGAAAATATAAAAGCTTTAGTAATTGATGATAAAAAAAAGGTAGCAGATTCTATAGTTTTAATGCTTAAAGAATTAAAAGTTAATAGTGATGTTGAATTAGATAGTATGAAAGCAATGGGTAAAATAAATAATACTAGCTATGACATAGTTATATGTGACTTAGCAATGCCTAAAATAAATGGATTAGAATTAGCGAAAAAAATTAAAGAAAATAAAAAAGATATAAAAATAATATTAATGACAGGTTGGCCTGGGGATATAGAGAAAGACAATTTAGCTATAGTAGATTACTTACTTGAAAAACCGTGTACACTTAATGAGGTTTCTAAAGCTTTAGAAAAAACAGTTGAAAATATTTGATAAATTTAAATATACTTTATATAATATTATTTAGATGGTCGAAATAAAATTAGAGGAGGTACAATACATAATGAAATTAATAAAGAACGGAAAAATTTTTACTATGGCAGGAGAAGTTATTGAAAACGGAAGCATATTAATAGAAGGTGGAAAAATAAAGGAGATAGGTAAGGATATAGTGGCTCCTTTAGATGTTGAAATAATAGATGCTGAAGGTAAACTTGTAATGCCAGGATTTATAGATGCCCATTGTCATTTAGGATTATTTGAAGATGGAATCGGATTTGAAGGTGATGATGTAAATGAAATGGTTGATCCTGTAACCCCTCAGGTTAGGGCTATAGATGGTATTAATCCATTTGATAGAACCTTTAAGGAAGCATATGAAGGTGGAGTAACATTAGCAGCTACAGGACCTGGAAGTGCTAATGTTATAGGTGGACAATTTGCAGCTATAAAAACCTATGGAAAAAGAATTGATGATATGATAGTTAAAGAACCATTAGCTATAAAAATAGCATTTGGAGAAAATCCAAAAAGGGTATATCATGAACAGAAAAAATCACCAATGACTAGGATGGCAACTGCTGCTGTTTTAAGGGAAAATCTTTATAAAGCTAAGGATTATGTTAAAAAGCAAGAATTAGATGATGAATCAAAGAAACCAGAATTTGATTTAAAAATGGAAGCTTTAGCAAAGGTTATAAGAAGAGAAATTCCATTAAAAGCCCATGCCCACAGAGCCGATGATATACTTACTGCTATTAGAATAGCTAAGGAATTTGAAGTTGATATAACATTAGATCATTGTACAGAGGGTCATTTAATAAAGAATTATTTAAAAGAAGAAGGAAAAAGTGTTATAGTTGGACCAAGTTTAAGTCATAGATCAAAATTTGAACTTAAAAACTTAACATTTGAAACACCGGGAGTATTAAATAAAGAAGGAATAAAGGTTGCTATAATGACTGATTCACCTGTTATACCCCTACAATATTTACCATTATGTGCAGGGTTAGCTGTAAAAGCAGGAATGGATAAAATGGAAGCTTTAAAGGCTATAACTATAAATGCTGCTGAAATTTTAGGTATTAGTGAAAGGGTAGGAAGTATTGAAGTTGGTAAGGATGCTGATATTGTTGTATTTGATGGAAATCCTTTATCTAATGTAGATTATAAAACATATGCTACAATTATTGATGGGAATATAGTTTATAAAAGAGAAAAGTAATTATTGACAATTTTGTTATTTAAATTTATAATTATAATAGATAATAAAATAAAAAGATCTTCAGGGCAGGGTGAAATTCCCGACCGGCGGTAAAGTCCGCGAACCTTAAATGGTTGACTTGGTGAAATTCCAAGACCGACAGTAAAGTCTGGATGGAAGAGGATAGCTGTTTTAATATGTGTATATTAACCCCTGAAGGTATCCTTCAGGGGTTTTAAAATGTTCAGCTTTCCTAAAAAAAAGGGAGGAATTAATATGATAACAGTAAAAGAACGATTAGATACTAAAACTATGATAAAGATATCAGTTTTATCAGTAATAGCTTTTTTAATAATGCTTTTAGAAATACCGATGTGGTTTACACCTGTATTTTTAAAAGTGGACTTAAGTGATATAGCTCCATTAATAGGTGCATTTGCATTAGGACCATTTGCAGGAGTAGTTATTGAATTTATTAAAAACATATTACACATAACACTTAGGGGTACAACGACAATGGGAATTGGAGAGCTTGCAAATTTCTTTGTAGGAAGTGTTTTTGTATATACAGCAGGAGTTATATACCATAAGAATAAATCTTTTAAAAATGCAATTATAGGTATGGCTTTAGGAACTATATTTATGACTGTTTTAGCTACATTAGTTAATTATATATTCTTAATTCCATTTTATGCTAAGCTATATGGTTTTCCTATTAATGCATTTATAGAAATGGGATCTAAAGTAAATAAATTTGTTGTAGATTATAAGTCTTTTATACTTTGTGCTATACTACCTTTTAATTTAATAAAGGGTATTATGATATCTTTAGTAACATTACCATTATATAAAAAAATATCATGGTTACTTCATAAATAAGATAAGGAATCAGTTTAAACTGATTCCTTTAGTTTATTAAAACAAGATCCCCTTCATTTAAAAAATCATATAAGTATAATATTTCATCATTATTAAGTCTAATACAACCCTTTGTTTCATTTGTACCTATTGAATCTTCATTGTTTGTTCCATGGAAACCATAATGGGGTTTTGAAAGACCTATCCAACAAGTACCATAAATACCGGAGGTTTTAGGGTTAAGTTTAACCTTTTTTTGAATTTTAAAAAGTCCTTTAGGTGTGGGGGTATCTTTTTTTCCCATGGAAGCTTTTATAATTTTAATAATCCTATTTTCATTAAGTAAATATAATTTGTTATTTTTAGAGTCAACATAAACAGATTTATTATTAAAAGCTAAAGGATAACTACCTTTAGCTTCTTTATATATTTTATATTTATTTTTTTCCTTAGGTGTCCATAAAACTTCATAAAGAACTTTTTTAGTTGTTTTATCCTTTAGATAAATAACTATTTTTTCATTCCCACTATAGTTTTTAGTAACATTTTCAATTTCTTTTTCTGCTTTTAATATTATATTTTCTAAACTTAAATTTTCATCTATAAAAATATTCCGTTTTATGAAATTTCCTTCTAAGTTATTTTTAGATATTTTTTCAGGATAGAAAAATATATTTTTTTCAGTTTTTACATTTTCTTTTTTTGTTATTTCAAATATATTTGTTTCTTTTATTATGTTTTTAGCATTTACTAAAAAACTATTTAAAAAACTTGGTAATAATAGTAATAGAAAAATTATTAGCGCTATTAAAAGGGAGTTTTTAATTATTTTGTTTCTTTTTTTCTTTTTAGCTTTAATTTCATTTAACTTATCTTTTTTATATTTTAGTTCAAGGTTTGATTTTAATTTTTCATATCGTTCTTTTGCTAATAAATTTCCATTATTAGATAGATTATAATAAATATTATAGGCTTTTAGATATTCTTTTTTATTTTCATATTCCTTTGCTAGTTCAAGTAGTGCCTTTGGATTATTATTACAATGTTTTAAAGCTTTTTTATACCATTTAGTTTGGTTTTTTGATATATATACATTTTCTTTTATTTTTACTAAATTTGATAAATCCATTTATACACCTCCTTAAAGCTCTTTATAGTAATCTATGAAAAGAATTTAAGATATATTCTAGTTTGTCCATTTTATTAAAAAGCTTGTTTGAAATAAAAATGGGGTATATAATATTTAATAAAGTTGAGAAAAATAAAGCTATAGTTATAAGAAGGGAGAAGTCATGCAAAGGATAATTACTAATGGAGAATTAGAAACTAAAAAAATTGGATATAAATTAGGAAGTATTTTAAAAAGTGGGGATGTAGTTTGTCTTATAGGGGATTTAGGAGCAGGGAAAACAACCCTAACAAAATCAATTACTAAAGGACTTGGGGTTGATGATTATGTTACTAGTCCAACCTTTACATTAATAAATGAATATGAAGGTAAATATCCAGTTTATCATTTTGATGTATATAGAATTTCAGATGTAGATGAAATGTATGACTTAGGATATGATGAGTATTTATTTTCTGAAGGTGTTATTATTATTGAGTGGGCTAATTTAATTGAAGAGATTTTACCTAAAGAAAGACTTACTATTAAATTAAAGAGAACTAAAGATTTAGAAAAAAGAGAAATAAATATTTATGGTAAGGGAAAAAGATATGAAGAAATAATTAAGGAGTTGAATAGATAATGAAGGTTTTAGCCATAGATACATCAAGTATAGTTGCAACTTGTGCAATTTTAGATGATGATAAACTAATAGGTGAATACATACTTAATCATAAAAGAACCCATTCTGAAAAGATTATGCCTATTATAAAAGAACTTTTAGAAAGTTGTGAATTAGAGGTTAAAGATATAGATTGTTTTGCAGCAAGTATAGGTCCTGGTTCCTTTACAGGCTTAAGAATAGGAGTTTCGACTATTAAAGCTTTAGCCCATGCTACAGAAAAAAAAGTTCTTAGTGTTCCAACTATAGATGCATTAGCTTATAATATAGCATTTCATAATGGTTTAATAGTTCCTATGATGGATGCTAGACGAGATAGGGTATATACAGGTATATATAGATGGGCTAATGGTGATTTAAAGATAATAAGAGATCAGGACGTTTTAGAGGTAGATAAGTTAATTGATATTTTAAGTGAGTATAATGAGTGTATAGTATTTAATGGGGATGGAACTAAAGTTTATAAAGAAAAAATAGAAAAAAGACTAAAAAATATTAAATTTGCACCAAGAAGTGTAAATATAACAAGGGCATCTTCAGTAGCAGAACTTGCTATGGAAAAATTAAAAAATGGAGAAGAAGAAAGTTATTTTAAACTTATTCCTGAATATATGAAAAAATCCCAAGCAGAAAGACAATTAGAAAAGAAAATGGAAAGTGAAAAAAGCAATGGATAATATTAAAGTTAGGGATATGAAAGAGATTGATATTGATTCTGTTTTAGAGATTGAGAAACTTTCCTTTAGTACACCTTGGTCTAAAAAATCATTTAAAATGGAAATAAACGGGAATAAATTATCTAGATACATAGTAGCAACTAATAATGAAAAAGTTGTAGGATATGCAGGGGTATGGTTAATAGTCGATGAGGGCCATATAACTAATATAGCGGTACATCCTAATAAAAGAAAAAAAGGTATTGGAAACATACTTTTAGAAGCTTTAATAGATATTTGTAAGAAAAAAGATATGGATAGAATGACCCTTGAAGTTAGGGAAAAAAACTTTATTGCCCATGAGTTATATAAAAAATATGGTTTTAAGGATTGTGGAAAGAGACCTGGATATTATGCTGATACAAAAGAAGATGCCATTATAATGTGGAAAGAAATTTATTAACCCTGAAAATATATCAGGGTTTTTTATATGTTAAATTTTCTTAAGATTTAGATTAATTTCTCTTTTTTTAAAGGATTTTGAAGGGGTTTTGTCAAATAATTCGTCTAACATAGTGAATAATTTTTTCAATATTTAATAATAGGACATAATATGAAGAAATACATTTAATAATGAATTTAATTTAGGAGGGAAAATATGTTTAAAAAGAAAAAAATTCTAATAATATTGTTAGTCTTAGTTGGGATAGGAGTTTTATCTGTTGGTATTTTTAAAACTGTAAATAAGGAAGATACTAATAAAGTTAGAGTTAGTGCTGTAAAAGTAGATAAAATGCCAATTTCTCAGGATATAATATCAAATGGTATTATAAAAACAAAGGATCAAAGAAATATAGTATCACAGTTACCCTATACTATAGAAAAAATTCTAGTAAAGGAAGGTTCTAAAGTTAATAAAGGAGATGTTTTAGCAAAGTTAAATACAAAGGATTTAGAATATAATCTAAAACGTGCTGAAATAAATTTAGAACTTGAAAAGAGTGTATTAGAAGAAATGAAAAAGGAAATCGATACTTTTAGTTTAGAAAAAAATAAAGAAAATGCTAAAATTACATATGAAGATAGTAAGAAAAAGTACGAAAAATCTAAAGAATTATATGAAGCAGGAGCTATTAGTAAGTCTAAATTAGAAACAGATAAAACTACATTTTTAACTGCAAAGAACAATTATGAGCTTGCTAAAAATAAGCTAGATGAAGCACTAAGTGGTGAAGATAAGAAAAATATAGAAAGTCAAGTAAAAAAAATAAAGCTTCAAAGTTTAAGTGTAAACTCAAAGAAAGAGGATTTAGAAAAGTCAATTATAAAAAGTCCCATTAATGGAACAATAGTTAAATCCAATGCAAAAATTGGACTTAATGCATCATCATTAAATCCTTTATTTATTATTGATGATACAAAAAAATTAGAAATTGAAGTTGATGTAAGTGAATATGATGTAAAGGAAATTAATATAGGGCAAGATGTAAAGATAACTGGAGATGCCTTTGAAAGCAAAAAATATGAAGGTAAAGTTAGCTATATAGCACCTATAGCTGAAGTTCAAAAAACAAATTCAGGATTTGAGACAAATGTGAAAATAAGGGTTGATATATTAAATGTAGCTGAGGATTTAAAACCTGGATTTTCAGCCGATGTAAGTATTAGAACAGGACACAAAGAAGATCCTTTAGTGGTCCCTTATGAAACAATATATAAAAAGAAGGATGGAACAGAAGTAGTTTATAAAGTAGAAAATGATAAGCTTAAAGAAGTACCTATCTCAGAAGGAATAAAGGGAGATATGAAATTAGAGATAATATCAGATGAAATTAAAAAGGGAGATGAAATAGTACTTAATCCAACTGAGAAATTAAAGGATGGTATGGACGTAACTGTAAGCGGTGGTAAAAAATGATACAGTTAAAAAATCTAACTAAGGTATATGATACAGGTGCTGTAAAAGTAGAAGCGCTTAAAAATGTTGATTTAAATATAGATAAGGGAGAGTTTATATCAATAATGGGACCTTCTGGTTCAGGTAAATCAACCCTTATGAATGTATTAGGATGTCTAGATAAGGCTACTTTAGGAGAATACTATCTAGATGATGTAAAGATAAGTGAACTAGATGATAACGAATTAGCGAAAATAAGAAATAAAAAGATAGGATTTGTATTTCAATCATTTAATTTATTATCAAAAACACCTGCTATAAAAAATGTTGAATTACCTATGATGTATGCAGGGGCTCACTTAAAAGAACGTAGAAAAAAGGCCTTAGAATTACTTGAAAAAGTGGGGCTTTTAGATAGAAAAGATCATAAACCAAATGAATTATCAGGAGGACAAAAACAAAGAGTAGCTATAGCGAGGGCCTTAGTTAATAATCCTTCTATAGTATTAGCAGATGAACCAACAGGTAATTTAGATACAAAATCTGGAGAGGAAATTATGGGAATTTTTCAAGCTCTGAATAATGAAGGTGTAACAATAATTTTAGTAACCCATGAAGAAGAAATAGCTAATCATTCTAAGCGGGTAGTAACTTTCAGAGATGGTATGTTAATAGAAGATAGACTAGTTGATAATAGAATTATTATCCGTAAATAGGGGGTGATTGTTTGAATTTTTTAGAAAGTATAAAGGTTGCAATGGCTAGTCTCTGGGCTAATAAGATGAGGTCTTTTTTAACAATGTTAGGAATTATTATAGGTATATCATCGGTTATTACAATAGTAGCCTTAGGTCAAGGTAGTCAAGCTGCAATTAGTAAAGAATTTGAAAAATTTGGAGCAAATAGAGTAAGGTTACAAATGAATTGGCGGGAAAACCCTAGATATGAAGATCGTTTTGATGATAGCGATGTAGAAGCTATAAAAAGAGTGTTTAAAGAAGATATAAAAGCTGTTTCTCCGAGGGCTAGTTTAAGTGCTAAGGCAACTAAGGGAAGAGAAGAGGCTTCTATATATATAAATGGAGTAAATTCAGACTATAAAAATATTGATAATTTACAAATGATTAAGGGGAGATTTTTAACAGAATCAGGTGTTAAGGGAAAAAGAAATATTGCTGTTATAGATAAGGAATTAGCAATGAAAATATTTAAAAGATCTAATGTAATAGGAGAAAAGATAATATTAGATACTAATTGGTCAAAGTTATCCTACACTATTATAGGTGTGTATGAAACACCTGCATCAACCTTTGATAAATTAAATATGTCAGGGGATAATCCTACCCATGTTTACATTCCATGTACAAATATGAAAAAGTTAGGAATGGGTGGTAGGTATTACTCATTAGATATAAATGTTGCCCAGGACAAAAATGTTAATAAAGTGAAAGAAAATATCATAAAGTTAATAGAAAGAAGACATAGAAATTCCGAGGAAGATTATTATATTGCCTATACTGCTCAACAGGAAAAACAACTACTAGATAAAATAATGGGAACTCTTTCAACGGTAGTAGGAGCAATAGCTGCAATTTCACTATTAGTTGGTGGAATAGGAGTTATGAATATAATGTTAGTATCAGTTACTGAAAGAACTAGAGAGATAGGTATAAGAAAAGCCATAGGGGCAACAAGAAGAGCTATATTGATACAATTTTTAATAGAAGCTATGATAATATCAGGAACGGGGGGGATTATTGGAACTATCCTAGGTCAGACTATTTCAAGTATAATAGCACTATCTATAGGAATTCCTCCATCTGTTTCAATAATAACAGTAATAATAGCTGTTACATTCTCATGTATAGTAGGAATATTCTTTGGTATATATCCTGCTAATAAGGCCGCTAAGTTAGATCCGATAGATGCTTTAAGGTATGAATAAAACTAAATATTTTGTTATAGGAGGTAGAGTATGAAGAAAGTGATTAGTGTAATATTTTTAGTATTAATTATAATAATATTATCTGTTGGATGCTCAAGTACTAATATTAATGGAGAGACCCATAGAAGTTTTGAAAAGAAAAGAACAGATAGCTCTGTACATAAAATACAAATAGATAAAAATATTAAATATATAAAGTTTGATCTACAAGCAAAAATTGATGAAGGTATTTTTAAAGTTATAATTGAAGATCCTTCTAATAAAGAATATTTAAGTAAAAAAATAGGTATGGATGAAAAATTAAATGAAGATTTTAAAATACAAAGACCTAAAAAAGGTGATTGGAAAATTACACTTATACTAGACAAAGCTATAGGTGAATATAGATGTAGCTGGAAAGCTCAGTAAAAAATGGTATAATAGTTATAGATAAATTTATAAGGGGTGAAGGTATTGAAAAATGTATTTGATGAAGAAAATAAAAGGGAACCTTTAAAATGGTGGGATAAAGTAAGATACATATTTACAAATCCTAATGAGGCTTTTAAAGATGTTGCTGTATTTCCTAAAGTTTTGTTTCCAACATTACTTGTTGTAATTTCTATGATTTTGATTAGTCTTATTACTTTAGATAAAGATGTTCAAATTCAAAATATGATTCAGCAGTATGAAAAATTAGGCCAAGAGATTCCACCGACAAGTCAAATGGAAAAATCATTTTATGTATCAATTTTATTTGCAGGAATTGGTCCTTTAATATTTTGGGGAATTAAAAGTTTTTTAGTTTCTGGTTTATCTTCAGTATTAGGTGGTACTGGAACGGTTAAGGAAGCTTTTTCAGTTATAGCCCATGCATATTTACCGGTTGTTTTAGGAAGTTTAGTAGTTGGTATAATATCAATGATAGTAGGAAAGGGAACTATCCCTATTGATTTTTCAATTTTACTTCCTAATTCAATGGAAGGTGGATTTTTATATTATGTATTAGCTCAAATAAATATATTTATTATATGGTATGAAATACTCACTGTTATAGGTATATCCTATGCATTTGATATCCCTAGAAAAAAATCTGCAATAGTAGTAATAGGTTCTTGGTTAATATGGATATTGATAGTAAGTGGTACAAATACTATTATAAGCTCTTATACTCAAGGGTTAATGGGATAATAATTAAAGATAAAATAAGCTAAGATGATTATCTTAGTTTATTTTTTTATTTAGGGATAGGTGATTATTATAAATAATATTAAAGCTTTTCGATTTCATTTAATTATTACAATGATTTCTTTTATATTTTTAATTGGATTTGTTATAACTGGACCTACACTTGGTATATACACAACTAATGTTATAAGTAGAATTTTTTTTATAACCCTTTTTTTAGCATTATATTTCTATGCTGGTATGCTTTTAGATATAAAAAAGGATAAAAGATATGATTTTTTTTCAGGGAGTATTATAGCTTTAATAGGTTTAATATTATTTGTACATACATTTATTAAAACAAATATGAATTTAGATAAAATCCCTGAAGAATTAAGTAGATATTGGATTGTATTTAACTTATATAACTGTCCATTTACTGTGATTTATTTTTTAATAGATAAGGCTTCTTACCCAATATTATTACTATTTAAACCTATTTTTCCATCCTTGATTATGGGATGTGGTATGAAATATAAAAGAATAAAGAAGAAATAAATTGCCTATTATCAGAAGACAAAGTGTCTTCTTTTTTTTATACTTTAAAAGTTTAATTTGACATATGACACAGTGTCATGTAATATATACATATGACACTGTGTCATATTGGAGGGAGATAAATGCCAACAAAGACCTATTATAATTTACCAAAGGAAAAACAAGTAAAAATATTTGATGCTGCCTTTAAAGAGTTTTCTAGAGTATCCTTTAATAGAGCTAAAATCTCTAATATTATAAAAAAAGCAGGGATACCAAGAGGAAGTTTTTATCAGTATTTTAAAGATAAGAAGGATCTATACTTTTATGTTATTGAAAATGTTTTTGGAAAAAAGCATTTTCAATTGAAGGACTTACTAAAAAAACATGAAGGTGATATTTTTAAAGCATCTGAGGAAATGTTTGTTAATGATTTAGAAATAATAAATAGAGAAAATCATAATTTTTTCAAAAATTTATTTTTAAATTTAAATTTTGATTTGAGTGATCATTTATCTAAACAAAAGAATATCCATAGAAAAAATATGAATAATATTTTAGAACTGGTTGATAAATCAAAAATAGAAAAAGAGAATTTTAAAAATATTTTAGAATTAATAAGAATGATATCTAAGGATTTAATAACCATGAAACTTGCTAAAAATATATCTAATGAAGAAGTTATAAGTTTATATAAAAAAAGAATGGAAATAGTTAAATATGGTGTTATAAAAAATGAGTATAGGAGTAGAAAGGAATGAAAATATGAGTCATATTATTGAAGTGAAAAATTTAGTTAAAAACTATAAAGATCATAAAGCAGTAAAAAATGTTTCATTTAATGTTAATAAAGGAGAAGTTTTTGGTTTTTTAGGCCCAAATGGAGCTGGGAAAAGTACAACTATTAATATACTTTGTACAATTATTAGTTTATCTAAGGGAGAAGTATATTTAGATGGTAAAGATGTATTAACTGAGCAGGATGAAGTAAGAAAAAAAATAGGTATAATATTTCAAGAAAGAACATTAGATGAAAGATTAACTGCTAGGGAAAATTTATTAATACATGCTAGGTTATATGATGTTAAAGAAAATGAAATTGAAAGTAGAATAGATGAAGTCTTAGAAATAGTAGAGTTAAGTGATAGAAAAAATGATTTTGTTAGTTCATATTCTGGGGGAATGAAGCGTCGTTTAGAAATTGCTAGGGGACTTATGCATTATCCAAAGGTTTTATTTTTAGATGAACCAACAACTGGATTAGATCCCCAAACAAGATCCCATATATGGAAATATTTACTAAGATTAAAAAAAGAACATGATATGACTATATTTTTAACAACCCATTACATGGATGAGGCTGAGATTTGTGATAATATAGCGATAATAGACGAGGGTGAAATTGTAGCAAAGGGTACACCTATTGAGTTAAAGGAGAAATTAGCCTATAACGTAGTAAAATTTAAATCAGATAATAGTGAAGAAACTATCAAATATATAAGGGATAATTATCCCTATGAAGTATTTAATAAAAATGATGAGATATCAGTTAAAGTAACAGATTTACCAACTGATTTTGTTACATCTTTTATAAGGAGGTATAAAGATAATATCTATCATCTAGAAATCAATAGACCTACATTAGATGATGTATTTATGAATATAACAGGTCATAACATTAGGGATTAGGAGGTATTAAAATGAGAATAATAACTACTATATGGTATCGTGAATTTTTAAATTATATTAGAGATAGAGCTAGGATAGTAAGTTCTTTAGTTATGTCCTTTACAATGCTTTTTGTATTTACCTTTGCTTTAGGTAATTTTGATACATCAGCACTGGGTGTTAAATCAATTCAATACTTATTACCAGGTATTATTGCAACAACAACATTTATGACATCTATATCTAATGCTTTAAGTGTTGTTGAGGATAAATCCGATGGTTTTATGAAGGAATTTTTAGTGTCTCCCGCTAGTAGAACTAGTATCGCCATAGGAAAGATATTAGGTTCTGCAACTTCTGCATTAATACAGGGTTCTATAATATTAGCTGCATCACCTTTATTTGGCATGAAGTATGATTTATTTATGATATTAGGACTTATAGGGGGAATGATTGCAATATCATTATCAATATCTTCTATAGGGCTTTTTATTGCAAGTTTTGTAAAATCTACAATGGGATTTCAAATGATAGTACAAATGTTAATGATGCCAATGATGTTTTTATCTGGAGCATATGTACCTGTATCACTTTTACCTGACTTTTTAAGAGTAATTGTATATATTAACCCAGTAACATATGCAGTAAGTGCCTTTAGACATTTAGCCCTGGATACAACTAATATTTCAGAACAAGTTTTAGAAAAAATGGGGCTTATTTTAAGGATTGGTAATTTTCAAATCAAACCATTACTATCAATAAGTATCATTTTAGTTATAGGTACTATATTTTTATTATTAGCTGTAAGATCATTTAAAAATGTTTCAATAAATAAGGTAGCATTGAAAAGAGGAATGCATTAGATAAAAATTAAATATATAATAAATAATGGAGATAAGGTAAAACTTATCTTCATTTTTATTTAAAAATTTATAAATTTATCAGACAAATGATCTATTTATTCGTAGTATATAAATGAAAGGGAAAAAGAGAAACTGGAGGTGATGTTTTGGAAGAAAATGATTGTAAACTTGTTAAAAGATGTTTAAAGGGTGATGAAAAGGCATTTGAAGAAATAGTTACTCTATATAAAAGAAAAGTTTATAATATAGCTTATAAATTTACAAGAAATAAAGAAGATTCTTCTGACATCACCCAGGAAGTTTTTATAAAAGCATATAACTCTTTAAATAAGTATAATCCAGAATATAAGTTTTCAACGTGGATATTAAAAATTACTACAAATTATTGTTTGGATTTAAAAAAGAAAAGATCAGTTGAGACTACTCCATTAACTGATTGGAATGAAACTAATGCTAGCACTTTAAGTGCAGAAAATAACTATATATACAGGGAAAATAAAAATATTATAATACAGTCAATAAATAATCTACCTAAAAAATATAGAATACTAATTATAATGTATCATCAACAGAATTTATCATATAAAGAAATGTCAGATTGCTTAAATCTACCATTAACTAAGGTTAAGAATAGACTATATAGGGCACGGGGAATGTTAAAGGATAATTTAGAAAGTTTAAGAAAGGAGGAGTTTTAAATGGACTGCAATAAAGCTTCGCTGTTGATAATGAAATATTTAGACAAAGATATAACAGAAAAAGAAAAAAATGAATTAAATAAGCATTTAGAAGTTTGCAGTGAATGTAGAGAAGAATTTACTCTTTTAAATGACACCTTTGAAATGGTTGAGGATTTAGAAGATGTAGAACCTCCTAAAGATATAGAAAAGAAAGTAATGGCTAGTATAGATAAAGGTAAATATAAGAAAAAATCTAATAAAAGCTTAGTTTATTTAATAGTATTAGCTCTTAGTGTATTATCAGTATCAACTTACTTTATATTTAGAAAATTAACTTTAAGCATACCAGGATTAATATCTGATTTTAGTAACTTTTTCGTAGAATCTATAGTTAAGTTTGTAAGTTTTATTGTTGTAAATACAATTAATACTCCTGATTTATTAGTGGGTTTAGTAAAATTAATTTCTAGATTTACTTTGATATTACCGATAGTTTTATTAGTCTTTTTATTTAATTTAGTAATTTTAGAGTTATGTATATTAAAAATTTATAATATAAATATAAGGAGGAATTAAAGTGAATAAAAAAAGAGTAATAATAATAACATTACTAATAGTATTTATGGCAGCGACAGGATATTGTTATGATGATACTATTTATGGAGAGAAAGTAGGAATATTTAAAGATATACACATAGAAGAAAATGTTGATATGATAGGAAATATTGTTTCAATATTTGGTGATGTAGAAATAGATGGTAATGTAGATGGAGATGTGGTTTCAATATTAGGTAGTATAGATTTAGATGGTACTATCGATGGAAATACAGTATCTATATTAGGAAGAACAAAAATGGCTCCAGGTTCAACAATAACACAAAATAAAGTTCAAATTCTTGGGGGGTCAGATGGCAAAGCATCCTCAGCTATAGTTAGAGGAGAAGATATAAACGTATTTGGATTTTTTAATATATTACCAGGTATATGGGGTCTATTAATTATAATAATGGTTATTTTAACTATAAAAACTTTAGTAGCACTTTTATTTTCTATAATTTTAGTTGTTATAGCACCGGAAAGAACAGATTTCATAGCAGAAAGAGTTTCTGTAAATATGCCAAGAAAATTTGGAATAGGTTTAGTAATTACAATTGCATTTTATGTAATAACACCAGTTTTAGCAGCTATATTTATAGGGATCCCTTTCCTATTAGTGTTAATACCCCTTAAAGGCTTATTAGAATTTGGAGGTAATACAGTAGTAAAAATAGCCTTAGGTAAAAGATTAGGAAGAAATAGGGATTGGTCTACCTTAACTGAATTATTAGTAGGTACAATTATATTTTGGCTAGCAGATATAACAATAATTTTAAAGCCAGTTTTATATTTAGCTAAATTAGTTGGTATGGGAGCTATAATTGATACTAAAATTGGTACTGTTGATAATTTTAATGAATCAAATATGGTTAATTATAATGGAAATACAAATAATGAAAACATTGAAGTAGATAAAATAATTGAAGATATAGATAAAGAAAAATAAGTAAAGGGGGATTATTTAATTGCCTAGTCTTGTAAGGATTTTAGTTATATTATTAATAATAATCTTTACACCATCGATAATATATGCCCACGAATTAACGGATGATTTAATCATAAAAGATGATATGAAAGTAAATAGTGATGTATTTTTTATTGGAGATAAAGCCTATAATTATGGGATAATTATAGGGGATCTTAATTTACTAACAAATAAAGTTTATAATTTAGGAACAGTCTATGGAGATTTGATAACTTTTAATAAAATAATTAAGATAGATGGAATAATTAAAGGAAACTTAAGAGTTATTACATCAAAGGCTAATATCAGTGGTGAAATAAGAAAAAATATAACTGCCCTTGCTAGGGAATTAATAATAGATAAAGGTAGTGTTGATGGAAGTATAACAGTTTTTTCAAATAAACTTACAATAAAGGGAGATGTAAATTCAGATATAAGGGGTAGAGTAAACACTCTAATAATAGATGGTAAAGTAAAAGGAGATATAAATGTATTTGCAAAGGAAATAAAATTTAGTGAAAATGCAATAGTATATGGGGATTTAAATTATAGTAATGTAAGAAAAATAAAGGTTCCTAAAAGATTTATAAGGGGAGATATAACTTTTACTAAAGATTTATTTAATTTAGATCTTTTAAAAAGATATATTCATTACTTTTATGTTTTAGTAAAGATGATTTTTATGATGTGTCTCTTAATTATAGGAACTGTTTTAGTAAGTATATATCCTAAATTCTTTTCAAAGTTAGAAAAGAAAGTTAATGATTATAAGACAAATTTAAAGTTAGGGATAGCTATAAGTTTATTAACACCTATAATTTCACTACTTTTAATATTTACTATTATAGGTATACCTATAGGAATTATCCTTTTAACAATATATATAATTCTTTTATATTTATCATATCTACCAGTTTCTATATGGTTAGGTGGAAAGTTACTAAATAAAAGTAATCCTTTAATAAAAATGATAATAGGTTTATTAATAATTTTCACATTGAGTTTCATTCCATATTTAGGGACTATTATTAAAATTATCACTATAATAATAGGTTTAGGTACTCTTTATAATTACTTTAATAGTAATAAGAGGGTATTAAAGGAGGTTATGAATTGAAAAGGTTAATTTTGATTATAATGATTATAACTTTATTAAGTTTAACAGGTTGTGTAATAGATTTAAAAGGTTCAGGTGTAGAAATTACCGATAATAATAGTAGAAAAATAAAAACTGGGGATTTAAAAACCTTTAGTGAAGAATTTGATATTAAAGGACAAAGTAATCTAAAGGTTGATTTAAATACCAACGCAGGAGAAATAAGTTTAACTAAAACAAGTAATAAATTATTTAAAGGTAATATTAAAACAAATATTGTTGGAATAGAACCTAGAATAGATTTAAGGGATGATAGGCTAAATATAGGATATCATAATATAAGAAAATTTCGTCTAGGAAATTTTAATAACTTTATAAATAAATGGCATTTAGAGGTAACTGATAAATTACCACTTACCTTTGATATTGATGCAAATGCGACAAAATCTATATATGATTTGACTGATTTAATGGTTAAAGAAATTTCAATAGATTCTAATGCTTCAGATGTTGATATATTTTTTAATAAAAAAAATAAGATAAATCTAGATGATTTTGACATTGAAGTAAATGCAGGAAATTTAGAAGTTAATGGACTAAGTAATGCAAAAGTAAAGGAAATAGAAGTTGATGTTAATGCAGGTAATGCTACATTAAATTTTGATGGAGATATAGAAAATGATCTAGAATTAGATATTAAAGTAAATGTAGGTTCTGTAAGTTTAGAATTACCTAAAAATGCGGGAATTTTCATAAGAAAGGATAGCCAATTATTAAGTTTAGATATACATGGTAAAGATTTTGAAAAAATTTCATCTAATGAATTTAAAACTATTAATTATGATGAAAAAAAATACAAAATTGATATTACAATAGAAGGTAATGCATCTAGTATAGACATTAAATAAATATAGTATATAATTCGTTTTTTAAGTAATAATAATAATAAATTATTATTACGGAGGGATTAATATGGAAAATAAAGATCAATTAAGACAAATTGCTTTAAGATGTAGTCAGTTTAGAAATCAAGAAGGGGATATAAATGCCTTAAGATCAGAGAGTAATGTATTAGGAGAAACTACAAAGAGTTGTGAAATTTGCAATCATTTTGTAAATAACAGATGTCAATTAAATCTTATAGATGAAATATCATCTAATATTGATGTAAAATTAGATTAGAAATAAACTACCCCATGTAAAATACATGGGGTTTTTGTTAGTGCTTTAAATGTTTTATATCCTTTGTTTTTTCCCTTGCTGTTTTTAATAAAGCATAATCTGTATAGCTTATTGGTTTTAATAGGCCGTCAGAAAATACATTTTTTTGAGCTATATTCATATATAAACCCTTTTTATATTTGGCCATATAATCACTCCTTATAGGGATTTAATGCCCTATATTTATATTTTGTTTTTAACTAAAAATATATACATATAAAAGTAGAACTTTTTTTAAAAATTAAAATGGGGTATAATAAAGGATAGATTAGTTTGGAGGGATTTAGTTGAGTAGAATAAGCGATGAAAAAAAGGATATATTAACCATGGCTATTGAAACATCATGTGATGAAACATCTGTATCTGTAGTTAAAAATGGTAGAGAAGTTTTGTCTAATGTGATATCGTCACAAATAGATTTACATAAAAAATTCGGAGGAGTAGTTCCTGAGGTAGCTTCAAGGAAACATATAGAAAATATAAATTTAATTATACAACAATCTTTAGAAGAAGCTAAAGTTTCTTTTAATAACTTAAATAATATTGGTGTAACTTATGGACCAGGATTAGTAGGAGCATTATTAGTTGGTTTATCCAGTGCAAAAGCTTTAGCCTATGCATTAGATATTCCCTTAATAGGTGTAAATCATATAGAGGGACATATTTGTGCTAATTTTATTGAGCATAAAGAATTAAAACCCCCATTTATAACCCTTGTAGTTTCAGGAGGACATACTCATCTTGTACATATAAAGGATTATGGGAAATATGAAATACTAGGAAGAACTAGAGATGATGCAGCAGGTGAAGCCTTTGATAAGGTAGCAAGATCTTTAGGATTAGGTTATCCAGGAGGACCAATAATAGATAAATTATCTAAAAAGGGAAATAAAGAAGCAATAGATTTTCCTAGAGCTTACTTAGAAAGTGGAAGCTATGATTTTAGTTTCAGTGGACTTAAATCTGCTGTGTTAAATTATTTAAACAATACAAAGCAAAGAGGGGAAGAATATTTAGTTGAGGATGTTGCAGCAAGTTTTCAACAGTCTGTAATTGAAGTATTAGTAAATAAAGCTATAAAAGCTTGTAAAGAAAAAAACTCTGATATTTTAGCTATAGCAGGGGGAGTTGCAGCAAACGAAGGATTAAGAGAGCTTATGGATAAAAAATGTAAAGAAAATAATATTAAATTTAAATATCCTTCTAAGGTTTTATGTACAGATAATGCGGCAATGATAGGGTGTGCTGCTTATTATGATTATTTAAAGGGTTATAGGGCAGATCTTTCTTTAAATGCTGTTCCTAATTTAAAATTAGATAATAAATAAAGGAAGTTTATGTAAACAATATTTTACAATTTTTAGCAAAAAAAGTTTTCAACAAAATTAATAACAACTTGTCCACATTGTTAAGAAGTATATCAACACATCCTGTGGATAATGTGGAAAAAAAGTGTGAATAAACTGATAAAGGGATTATGAATGGGGATAAACATGTGGATTAAGTGCGTAAAATGTGGATAACTCTGCAAAGGAAGTAAATATTTTTAGTAAAAGGTTTTAGTTATTGATATTTATTATATAATATTGAAGTTTACATAAAAATTAATTATTGCAAATTAATTAGAAAAATGTCAAAAAATATAAAATCCAAATTTAAAAATGCCCTAAAAAGGGCATTTATTTAGGTCATAAGTAATTTAGATTTAATTAATGAATTCTTTACTGTATAGGCAAGAGGTACTGATATTGCTAATTTTACTAAATCAGCAACTATAAAGGGAAGTACTGTAAGTTTTAAAGATTTAATAATGGTATTTCCAGTCAATATACTAAATTGTAAAGTTCCTATAGAATATATTATTAATAATCCTAAAAGCATTGATAAAGTATATATTGTTATTTTTACTTTTTCATTATCACCTTTGTATTTTTCTATTAATTTACCAATTATAAAACATGCTAATGGTAAACTTAATATATATCCACCTGTAATTCCTGCAAGTACCTGGATTCCACCAGAGAAATTAGCAAATACAGGGATACCTATTGCACCTAGTAAAATATACACTAGCTGAGATAAAAAGCCTAATTTACTCCCTAGTATAGCTCCTGAAAGAAATACAGCTAATACTAAAAGTGTTATAGGAATACCAGATGGTAATGGAATGGCTATTTGTGCCATAACAGCAGTTAAAGCTGCAAATAAAGAAACTAATACTAAATCTTTTGTTTTCATATTTATTTCCTCCAATCATTGTTAACGCATAACAATTATTATGTTTACAATTAAATATTAATATAAAACCGAAGGATTGTCAACTAAAAATATTAAAAGGTTAACTAAAGAGGTGTTTTATGAAAAAAGCTAGAATAGATATGATATTAAATACTGTACAAAGACATAATATATTACCTATAACTTCTAAATGCAATACATCCTGTGTATTTTGTAGTCATAAATATAATCCAAAGGATGTTTGTGTTTATAAATTACCATCGTTAAATATAAATGAAATTGAAGATATGATTTCTTTTTTAGATCCTAATAAAAAAATTATAATAGGTGAATCAGCCACTAGAATAATAGAAGGAGAACCCTTTGTAAGAAAGGATATCTATGAGATATTAAAAAAGATAAGAAGTTATTCGAAAGAGGTTATAGAAATAACCACAAATGGTAGTAATCTAACTTTAGATATGGTTAAAAAACTGAAAACATTAGAACCCTTAGAATTAAATGTATCTTTAA
>VENA01000020.1 GCA_009711785.1 Bacillota bacterium | reverse complement strand
CATTACATTTTTTCCTATTATGACTTTATTAACATCTAAAATTACACAATTATGATTAGCAAAGAAATTCTCTCCAATCTCAATATTATAACCATAATCACAAAAGAAGTTAGGTTCAATAAAACAATCATTAGCTTTAGAGAAAAGCTCACTTAAAATTAATTTTCTTTCCTTTATTTCATTAGGTTTAGTATCATTAAATCTTTTACATAACGTTTTAGCCCTTAATCTATCATTAATTAGTTCATCAACCATAGAATTATAGCCCATACCTGATAACATTTTTTCTTTTTCAGTCATTTTTAAGTTTACATTTGATAAATCTAAACTATAACTTTCCTTTTTCCCACTTACCTTTTTAAATCCTAGGGATTTAAATAATCCCTTTGACCTTTCATTATATGTATAAATAGATGGAATGTTTATTGTATTTAAACCTATAACTTTTGCCCTTTTTAATAAAGCAGTTATAACCTTTTTTCCTATACCCATTCCCCAATATTTTTCATTTCCTATAACAATGGGCATATTCTCCTCAGATAATGTTACATCTCCTATCGTTTTCCATTTATTTTCATATATCTCAATAAAGTATAACTCGCCTATGCTATCTAAGTAGTCATACATTTTTTTAATAGTATTAAAATCATATTTTTTTCCCTTTATTCCCTCTGAAAAATATAGTATTTTTTCGTTCTGATACCAAGGTAGTGCTATCTCTTTATCTCTTATATTATTATTAATTAATCTTAGATTATCTTCTATATATATAAATTTAGGTTGACTTATTTCTTTAATTGACAAGATACTCTCCCCCTATTTTAACCATATATTTACTATTTCTATAATAAAGCTTATATTCCTTTTAGAGTTTAAAAAACTACTGAAAAGTCAGTCTTGATTTTTTATGTTTTTGAGAGTTTTCATAAATACTTGAGCCCTTATCTATATGTTATAGCCCTTTTAATTACTTTATAATTTAACCTTTAATTTTCTAATTTAATTATATCTTGTTTTTCTGTATTTTTAATTAGTAAATTAACCTTTCCTTTCTTATTAATATTTATATTTATTTAAAAAAAAGAAAACCCTTTTTGAAATTAGGTTTTCCTTTAATAAGAGTTATATTTATTGCTTTTGTAAACATTTTGGCATTGGTATCTGACTTTAATATTTAATATTAATTTCTTTACCACAATTTTTACACTTATTATCCTTTATGTTTATAACTTTAAAACTACTATCTCTAGATACTATTTTAGTATTACAATTAGGACAATAAGTATTATTATCAACCCCCATAACGTTTCCTATATAAACATAATTTAAATATTTTTTTGCTAAATCTCTAGCCTCATTTATTTTTTCTATGGTTGTAGGAGGAAGTTTCATTTTATAGGCTGGATAGTATCTATTTAAATGAAGAGGTATATCTTCATCTATAGATGCTATCCATTCAGCTAACCTTTTTATTTCTTCCTTACTAGTATTTAAATCTTCAATTAATAAAGTTGAAATTTCTACAATTGCTTTTTTATTTGCCAAATTTATAGTATTTAATACAGATTCTAAATCTCCACTACATATATCATTATAGTAATTTTCACTAAAGGACTTTAAATCTATATTTAATGCATCAATGTAATCTAATAACATATCTAAAGGTTTTTGTTCAATATAGCCATTTGTAACTAATACATTTTTTAAACCCATTTTTTTAACTCTCTTAGCACAATCAAGGACATATTCATACCATATACTAGGTTCATTATAGGTATAACAAAGACCTATACTTTCATTTTTAAGACTTACTAGATTGACTAATTCTTCACTTGTTATGTCTTTACTTCTTGGTTTTTCATGGGCAATAGAATGGTTTTGACAAAAGCTACATTTAAGATTACATCCAAAACTTCCAATAGAAAATATATTGCTCCCTGGATAATAATGATATAGTGGCTTTTTTTCTATGGGATCTATATTATAAGAGGTTAACTTATTATAATTAATAGTATATAAAGTACCATCATTATTCTCTCTAACTCTACATATCCCTAAATTCCCCTCTTTTATTATGCAATTATGGGGACATAACTTACATTTAACCTTATTATTATCTAATTTTTCATAAAATAAAGCCTCTTTCATAATTATCCTCCTAATTGTGTCTAATAACTTCAAATCTTTCTATTGTATAATCTTCATTAGGTGAAATATTTGCTTTTCTAAGTACAATGTTTAACTGTTCTTTAACTGAATTTACTCCCTCTAGATTAGGTAATAATAAACCTCTTTTTCTACCACTTGTTACAATGACTCCATATCTATTTATATCTAAATCATCTATTGAATTTACTTTTTCAGGTTTTCCTAATATATCAACTGAGTAAACAAGATTCTTTAATTCATTTTCTTGAATTGAATAAAACCTTGGATCTTCTGTGCCTGCTTTAATGGCATTATCTATTATTTCATTTGCTATATTTTTCTTAGTTGGGAGTATAGTACCTATACATCCCCTTAGATTTCCATTCTTTTTTATTGATACAAAGGTTCCTGCTTTTTTTTCTATCATTTCTTCTGGTATTTCATTATCTAAGTTTATCCTTTTTCCCTTTTTTATAAAATACTCTAAACTTTTCCTTGCAAGTTTAACATAACTATCTTCATCATCCCTTAAACGCTTCATTTTTTCCTTTGCTTCAGAATTTATCTTTTCTAATAGACTTTTATTATTCTCACCTTTAATATCAAATTTTGCTACAGCATAACCTACTCCAAAGGTGCCTTCATAGGATAAAACTGTAGGGACTGTTTCATATCCATCTAATGCCCCTAACATAATATTAATTGAATTAAGTCCACATTCCCCTGCTTTCTTTGCTAGGTTTTTATCTAAATTTATTATCTCTTCATATTTCTTATTTTTAATGAAATTAGTTAGTAACCTATCAAATTTAGGACCAGAAGGATCATAACCATAAGGACCATCCTCTGTAAGTTTATGAGATAAGTCTCCACTAGCAATAATAACTACCCTTTCATCCGTTTCTTTAACTGCATTTTTAATAGCTCTCCCGAAATTATATAATTCTTCAGATCCTAATAAACCATATGTAATATGTACAAGTTTATAATTATTATATTCTTGATCTATAAAATGTAGTGGTACTTGTACTCCATGATCTAAATCAAGTGTTATATTTCTATACATCCTAGTACTTTCTTTATCTAGTTTCACTGTATTAATATCCCTTGATTTTGATTTATTTAATATTTTATCTACTAGTTTAATATTATTTTCTTTTATATTACTAACTTCACTACATCCAAAATTTCTTAAATCCCCTGATAATGTCTTTTGATAATTTATTGCTATAGCATCTCTAAATACTGGCCCATGGGGAGATATAACAATAATTGTTGTTGGTGATTTTTCTTTTATATCCTTTGCTACTAAATTTAAAGATTCTAACGTATCCTTTACTTTTTTTTCTCTCCCTTTACCTATTTCATTTATTATTATAGGTGGATGGGGACATAAATAGCTTGATAATATATTACCCAAAGTAAATTCCTCCTTTTACATCTATTATTAATATTACCCAAAAATTGTGGCGTTTACTTTAAAAATATAAATTTCTTTAAAATATACAGTGTTATTTTATAAATATTTAATAAAATAACCTCTAGTATATACTAGAGGTTAAAAATAACTTGAGTTCCTTTAAAAAATCTTCATTTTTTTCATTTTCTTTATAGTAGGTTGGTATTTCTATTGTAGGAATTTCTATATCTTCCTTATTTAAAAAATAGAATAACTCCTCCATAAAAATTCCCCTATCTCCACTTATATCACAAGTTGGGCTTTGATTAATACCAATTAGTCCAACTATTTTATAACCATGCTTTAAATATTCTTTTATCTGAGTTATCATTTCTTGTGCTAAATTTTTACATAAATCTCTAAATTCAAAAGTATCATATTCCTTCTTTGTCATAGAGGGTCTATTCTCACCTAGATATCTAAATTCAGCACAGGGTAATTGTATTATACCAATATCTTTATCAATAATTTCCTTTACAATATCGTTATATGCTCCCTTAGCCCGTGCTAGAGGCTTTACAACACTGTTTTGATTAAGTATACAATTAGCTATTAATATTAACTTTTTCTCTCTGTTCATTACTGCCTCCAAACTTATTTAAAAGTTCCTTAGGTAATCTTGTGATTAAAAATGCTACTAACAAACAACTTGCTATCTTATCAATAAAATTCCCATAAATTCGTGGTATAAAAGCTGCTGTAAATATTGATTTTCCTGATTTAAGTAACCATGCAAATATAAGATCAGTTCCTCCGCCAGTTACTCCTCCATATATAAACACTGCTATAGGTGTACCTACTAAAGGTGCTACTACAGACAAAATTAATCCTACAATTACAGCTATTTTATAATTGAACTTATATTTTTTAGCTATAAACCCTACTATCAAACCTACAACAATATTTACTAAAGCAAATGGTACACTTTTAGGATTAGTTAACATCCCTTGGATTATATTTGTCAACCCTCCAGTTACTGCACCATACAATGGTCCTAACAATACAGCAGTAAATATTGTTCCTATAGTATCTAAAAATAATAAAGGAATTTTTAAAGTAGCTACTGCTGTTCCAAATACTAAGTTAATAACTATCCCCATAGATGCAAAGGCCATAGCGTATACGCTATTATTTTTACTCATATTATCACTCCTATTAAATATTTAGTCCTCCTAAATTATACGTTATTATTTTTGATATATCTAATTAAAAATATCTATAGTTTAGTGATAATATATTAACAATGTCTATGTTAGAACTTATCTTTTGCTTTTTTATTAAGTTTATAAAGAGTAAATCCTATTAAAATATAAAAAACAGAAAAGTATATCACATCTCCATATCCACCTTTTATTTTTGTAATAACCTCTTTTATGAAAAAAAATATTAAAATTGATCCTATAGGTATTATATATTTTATTTTCGTCTTAATTTGAATAATATAAAAGATACCCATTAATAATACTATTACTAATATAGAAAACATTAAATGCTTAATATTTTCATTAGTATCAAAGTAAAGATTTTTAGTATTTGTAAAAGAAAAAAGCCATTCCTTCTTAGGTATTTTTTTTATAGTTCTTTCGTAAGTATTATTATTTATCTTTTCTAATTTTATATTAGATGAAAGTTTATAATTCCCTTCATCTGGTAGTTTTACCTTTAATTTAATCTCAGGCTCACCTTTAAAAAACTTAGCAGGCGTAAGATAGTATAAATGTGCATATACTGGATTTACAACAGCCTCTTTTCTATATAAAGCACTAAAATCTATGTAATTTATTTCTAATATTTTAGATTCTTTTTTATTAAAGGTAAGGGGTATTTCTATATATCCTGGATAATTTTTATTTATTCCTTTTATCCTTTTAAACCCTATAAGTGAACTTAGCTTTTTACCACTTACAGGTTCTTTTATTTCATTTATTGCTACTGGTTTCCAATTATCAATAACAAGGCTAGAATCATAACTTTTAACTTTAATATCCTTACCATTTACTTTAACTTTAAATCTATTATTACCGCCTGATGAAGTTACAAATATGATTTTAATATTCTTTTTAATATTTGATGTATTTTCTAAATAGTATTTAACACTGAAATCTCCCTCTCCAATAAAAGAAGGTTTATTGATATATGAAAAACTTACCTCTTCTTTATTTAAAGCTATTTTAGAATTATCATCAAATTTTAAATATCCATTAGTATTAGGATTTGATATAGTTGGCCCACCATTTGTATAACCTATTAAAGGTATAAAAATTATAATAACTAAAATTATTAAAATAACTTTTCTCATTAAAATTCTCCTCATTTATTTAAGTTTAATCCAATGAACAAATCTATCATCTATAAAACCTACCTTTTTTGCTAAGTTCATAGACTTAATATTATCCTCTTCTATATGCACAAAGGGAATTTTATTTAACTCTCGTAGTTTTTTTATCATTGAAATAGTTAAATCCATAGCTAAACCTTTATTTCTATATTCATCTAAAACATTAATAAAACCAATAGCACCATCATCATGGCTTAATATCCAAGCTATCAATCTATCTTTATATATGCCTAATCCATTCCCTTTCTTTATTCTTTCTTTTATATAATCTTCAGAAGTAAAATCCTTATATTTTGAGTTTTTATAAATATATTCTGCATCCTTTAAGCTTAAGTTTTCTGCTTTATAATACTCATTAGGCAAGTTATTTTCTCTAGGAAAATATAATTTTTTACAGGATAATTTCCAATCAAGTTCTTTATTTTTTAATATTATAGGTACCATCCAATCTTCAACTACAGCGAAATATTTTTCACCTTCAAAATATTTATTTAATTTTTTAAATTCTTCCTTTGATGAACTACTTATATAATTCCAACTATGGTCACTTTTTCCCTTTATTAGTATTGAATTTCCTATAATCTTCATATCCTCTATTGGATAATCTTTTATAAAATTAATCATATTAATATTTTTCATTTCATCTTCCTTTAACTTATTAATGATTTTATCTATCTCCATTAGTTTCACCCTTATTTTCCTATATTTTATATTTAACTTCTACTTCTTTTATATTCTTCTTTATCTATAAGGGATTTTCCTTTTCAGAAATTAAATGTAAAACTTTTAAGCATAATATGAATTTATTTAAATATTTATGATATATTATAATAAACAAATAATTAAAGAAAGTGATGTCTATGAAATATAAAAAAACAAAAATTATATTAATTCTACTTTTACCCTTAGGATTTTTCCTTTCATATGTATTATCATTTGCTCCTAATCTTATAGAACAGTATTATTCTAATGGTATATATAGGGTGATTTCTCAACCCTTAAGTATAATAACTGGAATTTTTCCCTTTTCCTTAGGAGAACTATTAGTAATACTTTTTATTTTATACTTATTAATTACCCTTATAAAATTTTTTAGAAATTTTAAATTTAATGAAATTAAAAAAACACTTTTTAACTCTTTAATTAAAATTACAATAACTTTAGGTATAATTTATTTTACCTTTATAAGTATATGGGGTCTTAATTATCAACGCTTAACTTTCTCTGAGATAAGTAATTTAAATGTAAAACCTGCAAAGGTAGATGAGCTTATTTCTTTAAATGAAGTGCTTATAAAAAAAGCTAATAAACTAAGAAAAAAGGTAAAAGAAAATGAATTAGGTATTATGTATTTACCTAGGGGAAAATCATATTGTCTAAAAAATGCATATAAAGGTTATAGACTTTCATCAAAGCTATATCCTGAACTTAAAGGTAAATATGGTAACCCTAAACCTGTCTATATGTCTAATATACTCTCTTATCTAGGCATATCTGGTATATATTTTCCCTTTACATCAGAAGCAAATGTAAATATGTTTATACCTGATAGTATGTTTCCTGTTACTACTTTTCATGAAATGGCCCATCAAAGAGGCTTTGCAAAGGAAGATGAAGCTAATTATATAGCATATGTTACATGTAATATACATCCTAATGTTAGTTATAAATATTCAGGAACACTTCTAGGAGTAATTTATTCTATGAATGCCTTATATAAATATGATAGGGAGGAGTTTCTAAAACTAAAAACAAAATATAGTGATGGGGTTAAAAGAGATCTTATTGCTATAAATGACTTTTGGAATAAATATGAAGGTTTTTTAGAAGAAACTTCCTCTAAAATAAATAATGCCTATTTAAAGTCAAATATGCAGGAAGATGGAATCCATAGTTATGGAAAAATGGTTGATCTTTTAATTGCAGAATATAGAAAAAAAGGGCTATTAGTTAAAAACTAATAGCCTTTTTGTTATTCAATGATAACATCAGATTTTTTTAATTTCACTTCATTGCCTAAAGAATCCCCTACTGGACAAGTTTTTTCTATAAAATCAACAAATTCTCTAACCTCATCCTCTGGAGAATCGCTTTTTATATGTATTTTGTATCTAATCTCTTGATAGCCTGGTCTTACACCTTCTTTACCTTTAAAACCATCTGTGTCTAGATCACCTTCTAATTCAATCCAAAAGTCCTTTAAATCTATACCTTTAAATTTAGCAAATGCAGAAGCTACAATGGTCTGACAACCTCCTAATCCACATAAAATAAGCTCCATTGGATTCATTCCAGTATCTGTACCACCTTGATCCTTAGGCTCATCCATTTTTATATTAAATCCTCTAGATTCTGCTTCTACTGCTAATCCTTCACCTTTTTTCACCTTTGCTTTTAAAGTCTCTAAAGCCATAAAATCCCTCCTAAATTTATTTACATACCATAATTACCCTATAAAGGATAAATTTAAACAGTATATCATATTTTAGAAGAATTTCATTTCTAGCTAGAGTTTTTTACCATCCCACTTTTCTAAGGCTTTATTAACAGACCTTACCATTTCCTTTGAAAATTCAGCTCCTGTTTTTCTAGCATATATAAATTGTCCTGGATTTTTTGCATTAAACTTATTTTTATCAGGAATTACTTTTTCTAAATGACTAAACATATCTTTAAACTCATCATTTGTTAGTCTTTTATATTCTTCGTTATATACTATATATTTTTTATTAAATCTAGGTTTTATAATTCTTTTACTATCCTCAGGATAATATCCTAAACATAACATAGATATAGGAAATACTAAATCAGGTAAATTAAGCATTTCTTTATGTATTTCATAATTTTCCATAATGTCTCCAATATAACAGGAGCCTATATTTAATGATTCTGCTGCTATAACAGCGTTTTGTGCTGCAATAATAGCATCATTTGAAGCTAATAATAAATCAGATACCTCTGGCCCTCTAAATTCTAAATCATTATCTTCACAATACTTTTCAACATCACAACTTTTATAATAATCATACCACCTTTGCATATCTGCTAAAAATATTAATACTAAGGGTGCATTCTTAATAAATGGTTGATTATCACAACTTTTACTTAGCTTTTCTTTCTTTTTATCATCTTCTACTGTTATTATTGAGTAAAGCATCATATTACCAGCTGTTGGTGCCCTCATGGCACTTTTTATTATTCTTTCTTTATGTTCATCTGTAATTTGTGTATCTTTATACTTTCTTAATGAAACCCTTTTATCAATAGTTTTTAAAACATCATTCATCTAATTCCTCCTTTTGTTTTATAAATTATTTATCTTTCATTATTAAATATCCTATTATTAGATTTGTTTGAAAGTTTTTCAAACAATAAATTTATATAATCTATAAAAAAGTTTTCTGTATTTTCCATGTGTTTAGAACTAATCTTATCTAAAGTATCTGTATACCAATGATAATTTTCTATATTCCCAAACTCATCCTTACCTAAGAAACTAATTGATTTAAAACCTTGATTTAAAACTGGTAATGAATCCGTTGGCAATAATAATTTTTCGTTATATCTAATGTCATATTCCTTTTTAAATTTACTTGCTAAATCCTTTAAAAATCTATTGTAATGTTTTTTAATAATCATGCCTTCACCATCTAAATATGTAATATTTCCTGCTCCTATATTATCAATAACTAAAAAATAAGTATTATTTTTATCTAAAGTTTTCCCCCAATTTCTTAAAAAAGCCTTCATTCCCTTAGAACCATTTTCCTCACTTCCTGTTAATAAAAAAATCATATTAAAATCTTCATCTGAAAATTTCTTTTCTTTAAAATGTCTACTAAGTGCCATTGTTAGAGCTGAACCTGTGGCATTATCATTAGCTCCATTTACATACTTACCTGTTATATTACAATATAGAAGAAATAATAAAGCTATTGATGTAATAATTATTCCTATTAAATCTAGTATAATTATTGGTAAAATAACTCTATCTAGAATTGTACTAGTTATTATCGATATAATTATGGTAATAAAACCTAAATAAGCTATGTTGAATAACTTTTGGAGTTTATTTTGAAATTTAGAAGAAAATAATAGGCTTCCCTTTTGTGTATCATAATGACCAGTTATGACAACTGTTGGTAACTTATCATCATAATCGTCATAGGCTATAATATTTTGAGAATCATATTTAGGGAAAAAGTTAATTTCTACTAAGGACCCCTTTGCTTCAAATACAATCATTAATATCGGGATTAATAAAAAAAGTGATAAATATAGACTATGAATATTTAATAACAAAAAAACACCAGAAATTAATATAAGTAAACCAAATTGTAATGGCAAATTATACATAGAATCCTTTGGTGTTTTGAACTTTTGTATGAAAATATTTTTAAACCCTAACGCATTCATCTCATTGTAAATACTTTTAGAAGCTTTCTTTTCATTTTCACTGCAACTACCCCTATGGGGAAATTTACATAATTTTTTTAAATAATCATAGCTATACATTTTAATCTCCCTTCAAAGTTTAATAACCTTATATATACATATTCAACTGATTACCATTAATATCCTTTATTTTTATAATTTTGATATTAAATAAATCCCCCTCTTAAATAAGAGGGGGTAGTTAACTTATAATAATAAATATGCAACAGGAGTGGCTATAATTATTGTAAGAATTGTCCTTTCAAGCCATATAATCAATATCTCTGGTATAGTTATAGGTATTTCTGTAGATAAAATACAAGGTATTGATGCTGAGAAAAATAATATTGACGACACACTTATAATTCCTACAACAAATTTAGTTACAAGGGAAGCTTCTACTACTAAAAGTGCTGGTAAAAACATTTCTGCAATCCCCACTGCACTAGCCTTAGCCGCTAACATAGCCTCTGGAATTTGAAGTAATCTTGTAAATGGGTAAAATACATATCCTAAAACGTCAAATACAGGGCTATATTTAGCTAAAACTAAACCTATTAATCCTACAGATAATATTGTAGGTAAGATTCCCATAGCCATTACTAATCCATCTTTTAAGTTATCTATAATATTATTAATTACACTTTCTGAATTAGATGCAGCCTTTTTTCCTTCTTCCCATGCATTTACAAATATATTTCCACTAAAATCTCTTTCTGGTTTATTTTCACCTGTAATACATTTATCTTCTTTAGTTCTTAAAGGTCTTAATCTTACAACTATTGCAGTTACTAAAAATGTAATAATTAAAGTTGTCCAAAAGTATTTATTCCACATTTCCATAAGTCCTAATGTTTTAGCTACTATAATCATAAATGTTGCTGATACTGTTGAAAACCCTGTAGCTATTATTGAAGCTTCTTTAATTGTATATTTTCCTTCTTTAAATACCTTATTAGTAATTAATAACCCAATGGAATAACTCCCTACAAAGGATGCAACTGCGTCTACTGCTGATCTGCCTGGAGTTTTAAATATAGGTTTCATAACAGGTTTCATCAAAACACCTATAAACTCTAATAACCCATATCCTACTAAAAACGTTAAAAATATTGCACCTACAGGGACTATTAGTCCTACAGGTATCACTAGCTTATTAAATAAAAATGGTCCCATATCAGGTTCAAATAACCATGCTGGTCCAAAATCAAAATATATCATTAATGACACTATGATTCCTAATAGCTTCAAAAAAGAAAACACAGTATCTACTTTACTTTCTTTCCATGTCTTTTTATAAAAGGGTCTTATACTACCTAATATAATAATTATAATTGCATATATAGGTGCTAAACTAGGTAGAGTTACTTTTAATCCACTAACAATATGATCTAATGGTATAGTTGATGTATCATTTATTTTTATTGGGATAAAAAATATGAAAATACCTATAAGACTAAATAATATAAACTTAATTCCATTTAAATCATTACTCTTTTTAACATTTTCCTTCATAAAAATACCTCCTTATTTATTATAAACTCCATTTACTCTTATCTCTAAATTCTTTAATAGTTAAATAATTCCTTCTATAATTAATGGAATTTTTTTTATTTTCTATAAATTTAGTATATAATTAACATTAAGGAGGTTTTTTATGAAAAAAAGAAAGGAAAAAATTTACCCAGTTTTAATACTAATAGTGGTTGTAATTCTCTTACCCATTTTAGTTTTTTTACTATACAGCCAAATATATCATTAATATTAAAACATACGTTTTAGTACACTAAAAATAAAAAATAGAAATCCAGGTAAAAATATGATAGCTAGAAAAAGTCTAAAAAATATCTTTTTTCTATCTATACTTTCTTCTATATTACTAGTTGTATCAGTATTATTAGTATTATTGATATCACTTTTTTCATTTATTATTTTTTTTGCATCTTCATATTCATTAGTAGATACGTATAAGTCCATTCCATAGTTAGAACTCCCCATATATATGTTTAAATAATCCCCTGCTTCTTTATGTTTTTTTATTACTTTAATATTATAAGAGTTTAGTAAAGCTTCTATAATACCTGCCTCTTTTTCATTAGCTACATTTGTTAAATAAACTAATTCAATATCCTTTATTACTTTATTATCCTTTTTTTTATTATCTTCATTAAGTTTTTCTACTAAATCTTCATTACACTTTTCACATTTAGTAAAACCTTCCCTGTATTCGCTTTTACATTTAGGACACCACAATATTATCATCCTTTCTTTTTAAAATTCATATACTTAATAAGGGATAGGAAAATCCTATCCCTTTTAAACTTAATCTTGTTTTTCTATATATTCTAATTGGTTTTTTATTGTATTTTTTTGATTATCATTAGGTTCTAAATTTAAAGCAGTGTTATAACACTTTCTAGATTCATCATATTCCTTAACATTATAATCACAATACACTGCTCCTAATGCCATCCAAAAGGAAACATTATCTGGATATTTTTCTGTTAAATACTTAAATGTTTTTTCTGCATTTTCCATTTCATTTAAACTATAATAAGCCCAACCTAGGGATGATCTTGCCCATTTATCATTATCCACTACTTCTAGATAATCTTTATAATATTTAACTGCGTCAGTATATTTTTTTTCTTTACCTAATAATCTAGCAAGGTTTTTTAAAGCCCCACTATGTTTATCATCTACCTTTAACACCTCTAAATACAATTCCTTTGCTTTATTAGTATTACCATTTTTTTCTTCATTTTTAGCTTCTTTAAATGTTTTCTGTGTATCTTTTGTATCTAAATTCATTGAGACCATTTTTTTATTTCCATTCCAACCTAATTCGCCTCCAAAGGCTTCTACAGCAACACGTACAGGTACATGACTACGCCCATTTTTAATTGTTACAGGTACATCTAATTTTACTTCTTTACCATTGATTTTTGCTATATTGCTACCTGATTTTAATTTAATTAAAAAATCATCCTTTTTAGCTACTATTGAACTTGTTTTTTCATCCCAGCCTACAGTAGCTCCTAACGTTTCAAATATTCCCCTTAATGGTACCATTGTTCTACCATTTGAAATATAAGGATCAGTATCATAAAATACTTCCTGTCCATTTAACTTAAGTCTTATAGGTTTTTCTTTTAACTTAGTAACTACTAAAGCATTACTTATTTTCCTTCCTGGTTTTGTTAAATAACTTCCTTTATAAAAAAGTCCTGAAGATGCACCTCCATCAAGGTTCATAGCATCTTTTAACCCCATATTTTTAGTTATTTCAGCTAATTCTTTCATTGTTACACTACCTACTGTTCCTATAACCAATATATTTTTATCAGTTACACCTATAAAGCTTCTTTGTGCTCTATTAATATTTATTTTATCCTCTTTAAATCCTTCCTTTTCTCCGTCTGCTAAAATAATTCCATCCTTTAATAATGTAGGTCCTGCACCTATTGTTGTTCTAATATTATCCCAAGATATTTTTTTACCATCACTTTCAAATTTATACCTATAGGAAACTTTATCTCCTACTTTAAATCTATTCACTAAATCTTTATTTCCTAAAACTATGGTATAACCTTCCTTTGGAATATTAGCTTGTCCATTAATTATTTTTACTACTTTTCCTTTACTAATAACTATTGAAGTATTATTATGTTTTTTAGTTTTATCTCCATAAATAGGTGTATATACTACATTAGCACTAGGATCTGAATAGTCATGATTAATACCCCAAGCATACCAATTATTAGGATATTCATAACTTTCATTTATAGAGCCTTCTATAGATATTTTTAAATTTCTAATATCCACATTATTATCACCAGAAAAACCTATTACTGAACCTAAACCTCCTATATGTAATATTTTTCCCTTGCTTTGAATTGTACCCTGGGGTTGTAAGTCAGTATATGCATTAAAAAATGTAGCATTTACCGCAGCTATTACTTCACTATTATCTTTTTCTAGTTTTTCTGCCATATTTTTTAATTCCTTAACTTCTCCAACTTTATTATTAGCAAGTACAGATTCTAATCTAATATTTTTATTATTAAGATTAATATAAACTGTATTTACTTTTCTACTTTCCCCTGATATATTTACTGTTTTTACTTCCTTCCAATAGCTATTTCCATTAGCATATACATTCGTTGTAATAAATACTAATACAAAAATTGTTATGATAAATAACTTAATTCCCTGTTTCATAAAATTCCCCTTTCTGTTATTATTTTGGTCAATTACTATATTCGATAATTTAATTTAAATACCTTCAAAAAAAATCCCCTAATATTAGGGGATTTTTTATCCAAGTTTAGATTCTACTTCCTTTTTAAATTGATTAGTATATAATCTATAATAATATCCTTTATTAGAAAGTAGCTTTTTATGAGTACCTTCTTCGACTATTTTACCATTTCTTATAACTAATATCCTATCTGCAGATACTATAGTTGATAATCTATGGGCTATTATAAAACTAGTTCTTCCCATTAACACCCTATCTATTGCATTTTGTATTATTCTTTCAGTTTCTGTATCTATTGAAGATGTAGCTTCATCTAATACAAATAATTTAGGATTAGAAACTATAGCTCTTGCAAAGGATATGAGTTGTTTTTGTCCTGTTGATAATTTACCTCCACCTTCTCCTACTTCAGTATCATATCCATTTTCTAAATCCATAATAAATCCATGGGCATTAACAAGTTTAGAAGCCCTTATAATATCCATTTCAGTAGCTTCTAGATCACCATATTGAATATTTTCCCTTATGGTTCCACTAAAAAGCTGAGGAGTTTGTAAAACATAACCTATATTTTCATGGAGCCATGATAATGATCTTTCTTTATAATTAATTCCATCTATTAATATTTCACCCTCTGTTGGTTCATAAAATCTACAGGCTAAATTAACAATTGTACTTTTCCCTGAACCAGTCTCTCCAACTAAAGCTATAGTCTCACCTGATTTAATATCTAAATTAAAATTATCAAGTACTTTTTCACCATCTTTATATTGAAATGATACATTTTTAAATGTTAAATTTCCAGTTATATCTGGCCAATTTTCTCTTTTAGGATTATAAAAATCACCAAAGCGTTTTAATACTTCCTTACTATCTTTAATATCAGGTTTAGTTTCTATTAAAGATAGTACACGCTCAGCAGATGCTTGAGCTGCTTGTAATTCTGCAAGTACCCTTGCTAATTCCCTTACAGGTTCAAAGAATTGTCTAGTATATGAAATAAATAATACTAACGTTCCATAGGTTATTGTTTTTACTATTACACCATTGCCTCCAAACCAAAGAGCTAAACCAGTACCTACACTTGCTAAAGTCATAACAATAGGTAAAAATAATGAAGAATATATAGCAGCTTTGATTGATGAATTTCTCATATTACCTGTTAAGTTCTTAAACTCATTTAGATTCTCTTTTTCCCTAACTAATGTTTTTGTAGTTTTTGCTCCACCTATTCCCTCATTATAGGCTCCTGTTATTCTAGAATTAATTTTTCTTACCTGTCTAAAGGCAGTTAGTATTCTCTGTTGAAAAAATGTACTAATTACTATTAATACCGGTAGTACAGAAAGGGAAATCAATGCAAGTTTAACGCTATGATAAAACATTAAAACAGCTATTCCACTCATCATAGTAAAACCCCATACTATATCCACAAGTCCCCAGGATATTACTTCTCCTAATCTTCTCACATCTGAAGTCATTCTTGCCATTAACCATCCTATAGGTGTCTTATCATAATAAGAAAAGGAAAGTTCTTGTAATCTTTTAAAGGCTAATGCTCTTATATCATAGGGGATATGTGTTTCTAATTTACCAGCTAAGGCTATTAATAAGTATACATTTATTGCCTGTATTATAATTAAAACACCATATTTAATACTAAATCCTACTAGCCCATCTAAATTTTTAGGTACTATATACTTATCTATAGCTATTTTATTCATAAGTGGAAATACTACATCTATTCCTGCTACTAAAACCATAACAAAGGCTAAAGCTAAAAGATTCTTAGAATAGGGCTTCATATAGTGTAGTAAATTTTTCCATAGTTTAATATCTATTTTTTTATTAAATTCTTGTTCCTTTTTAGTATCCAAAATATCTCCCCCTAAACAATCCTATTTAAATCATCTTTTAGATTTTCTTCTAATGAATTTTGTATAGACCATACTTTTTTATATAAACCTTTAGTTTTTATTAATTCATTATGGGTTCCCTTTTGTACTATCTCCCCTTTATCAAGTACAATAATTAAATCTGCTTCTTTTAAAGTAGCTACACGATGGGATATAATAAAGGTTGTTGCATCATTATCCCTATTTTTTAAAGCTTTTCTAATAGCTGAATCTGTTTCTGTATCAACTGCACTTAAAGAATCATCAAATATTAATATTTTATTATCATTTATTAAAGTTCTTGCCATTGCTATTCTCTGCTTTTGTCCTCCAGAAAGGGTTACACCTCTTTCTCCTACAGATGTTTCATAACCTTTATCAAAATCTTCAATTACATTATGAACAGCTGCAACTCGAGCCGCCTCAAAAATTTCTGCTTCCTTAGCATCCTTTTTAGCTAAACTTATATTTTCTTTTATAGATCTTGAAAATAGAAATGGTTCTTGTAAGACTAATCCTATATTTTTTCTTATCCATTTTTTATTAATATCTTTAAGTTCAACTCCATCTATCTTTATAGAGCCTCTTTGATAATCATAAAGTCTTGCTAATAAATGTATTAAAGAAGATTTACCTGAGCCAGTTTGCCCCATTACAGCTATTGTATTACCTTTTTTAATATCAAAGGAAATGTTTTTTAATATAGGCTTATTTTTCTCATATTCAAAATAAACGTTTTTAAAACTAATATTACCTTTAATTTCTGGTTTTAATTTATTCTCTTCTTTTTCTTCCTTAGGAATTTCTAAAATTTCCCTTATACGAGTTAACGATACTTGCGCCTTACCCATATCTGTAAGTATTCTTCCCATTTGTCTTACAGGCCATAAAAGCATCCCTTCATATGTTGTAAATACAACTAAAGTACCTAAAGTTATTTCCCCTTGTATAGTCCAATAACTTCCAAGGATTAAAACAGCTCCTATCTGTAACATACACAATAAATCAGAAAGTGACCAATAACCTGCTAAAAGTCTTATTAATCTATAAGTTAAATCCCTATACTCTTTGCTTTTTTCATCAAATTTATTTATTTCATACAATTGATTATTAAAGGCTCTTACTACCCTAACTGATGTTAAATTTTCCTGCAGTACAGTAGACATACTTGCCTCAGCTTCATCGGATAGTTTAAAAGCATCTTTAATTTTAAGAAAAAATAAAACTGCAAACAAAAATATTATTGGTACAACTGCCATTGCCACAAATGTCATCTTTATGCTTAAAGATAACATTATTAGTGATGCAAAAAAAATCATAAAAATAGCTCTTCCTATTTCCACTAACTGTATTTCTAAAAATTTTCTTATGGTATCCACATCAGAGGTACATCTTTGTATTAAATCTCCAGTTTCAGCTTTAACATGATAATCATAGGGTAAGTGCTGAAGATGGTCATATAATTTTTCTCTTATTGCTTTTGCTATGGACTGAGCTGCTTGAGCTGACCATTTTCCCTTTAAAAATAAAAATATTCCTCCCACTAAAGTTAATATCACTAAAGTTAAAGCACATATCCAAAGATTGTTTGATAAATAAGAGTTCCCTCCTATTTTATTAATAAAATCTATTATAAAATCAGGAGCATTTATTTTTTTATTCCCGATTATAGAATCTATTGTTATTCTTAAAATTAATGGCGCTATAATAGTAAATATAGTTGCTAATCCTACACTAATAATAGCTCCTAGATATAAAATTCTACTTCCTTTCATACAACTATTAAGTAACTTAAAATTTTTCATAAAATCAACCCCCCTATCATAAAATGACTGATAAATCTAACTTTTAAACATCCTTACTCCCCCTTTTAGACAACAAAAAAGCCACAGGCTAGATACCTATGGCTATGGTTTATAAATTAATTATACATATTTAAAGCCATGGGTATAGTTACACTAACCCATGGCTTGATCTCACAATAATTATAGTTTGGTCACAGGTCGTGTGTTTGAATTTTTATTATTTCTTCCTCTTATTACATCTACACTAAAATTGAACATCATCACGACCTCCTTTCACTTATTTCTTATATAATTATATTTGAATTTTCAAAATATTTCAAGTGATTTTCTCTATTGTAAATTATTTGTAACATTTATACTTTTTCATTATTCTCACTAAAGTCGATATTTTTAATATTATCCTCATATTTGTCTATATAATACTCTCCATTTTGATCAACTGTTGCATACATAACTTTATCTACCTTTGTAATATTAATTTTTTTAAGTTCTTTCATTAAATCCTTACCAGTTATTTTTCGTTTTCTTAAATTTTCATAAATGATTTGTCCACCTATAATTATTTCTGTAGGTATTGACTCAGCTTTTTTTTGTATATTTAAATCACCTAAAGTTACTATGGATTTTTCAGGGGTTTTTACAATACTTAAATCCCCATTCATTTCTAATATTCCAAATTCAACATCCCTAGCTGTAATACATTTCTTTTGTCTTAAAAGTTCATTAAATTCATCCATGCTATATCTAGCTTTTTTTAAATTCTTTTCTAAAATTTTTCCATCCTTAATTACTAATATAGGTTCCCCTTCAACAACTTTTCTAAAGGTTCTATTTTTTAAAGCAATTAGTGATACTAAACCTGTAAGTAATCCAAAAATAATAAGTCCTGCAAAATGTTGGTATGTTCTTTGATTTACATCAGTTGCTAAAGTTGCAGCTATAGAACCAAAGGTTATTCCATTTATATATTCATAAAAAGTTAGTTGAGAAATTTGTTGTCTTCCTAATATCCTCGTTATAAAAAGAATTGTAAAAAAAGCTAGAAAAGTCTGGATAACCACCTCAATAAATAGTTTCATAAAAACCCTCTCCTTTGTATATATTCTTCTTTATTATTGAGAATACTATACTCAAAATTATTATTTGGAGGGATATTTATGGACTTACTTATTGAAGGTATTTTTACCTTAGTTTTTATAATAGTAGGTTTTATAGTTATTTATATATTACACAAAAAAGAATTAATTTAAGAACCTATTTTCATATGGTTCCATAGTATATAGACTGAATATATTGAAGTGCCCTTTATTATAAATCTTTCCCAAAAGCCTCCACTTTTTATTTTAATTGGTGATGATATATTTATTTTAAAGGGATAAAAAAGTTCTATACCTCCCTTTGTTAAAAAATCAGCTATTAAATGGCTTATATAACCTGCTACAAATCCTATGTATACTCCTTGTATATCATATCTTATAGTTAATTTTTTTATTATATATGTATATAATAATAAACCTAATAAACTGTGGGTAAACCCTCTGTGATTTGTAATACCTGTTAATATAAGGGTTATACCTAGTAATATTAATAATTTATCATTTAAACTTGAGCCATAATAGGTAAAAGCTGTACCTATAAAAGAATATATTAAAGTTTTATATAATTTATTTTTAATAAAAAGTATTTTTTGATTAAAGCTACTTTTTGGGTGATCTATATCGGGCAGTAGTGAACCCACTACTGATGATGCTATTATAACAATTGCTATCTCTAATGGATAATTAACTCCTAATGTTATGCCAGCAGCGGTTCCAATCATTAAATGTGTTTTGCCCTTCATCTTATGTTACCTCCGCTAGTTAAGTCATATCTATAATGTTCCAAACGTCAGTTCTATTATAGCATATAAACATTTATAATAACATAGCTTTTTGTGTATTTTTTCAGAATGAAGAGCTTTTTTGTTATTCTCCTAGGATATCTTTTAAAGCAACCTCGAATAATTCCTTTAATTTTTCTTTATTTATTTTATAATATACTTTATTTTGATCCCCTGCTTCATGTAATACAACCCCTAAATCTGTTAATTTATTAATATGATAACTCATTGTGGCAGAAGTCAGAGAAAAATGCTTAGCAAGCTCATTACTAAACCACTTTCTTCTACCTAATAATCTTAAAATCTCTAGTCTTTTTTCGTCGGATAGTGCTTTGAAAAAATCTTTACTTTTTTCTCTCATTTTCTTTTGATTAAATCGTTGTTCCATTCCATAGCCATATATTATATTACAAATTGAAGAATCTATATAATATGCAAAATCAAATTCTGTTGTATAATTTACATATATTTTTAAATTCCTATCTCCCTTTAAAACATTACTAAAATCTCCTCGACCTATAACTTCTAAAAAAGTTTCAGGATCATCTTTAAATTTTTCATTTGATAACTTTACTTTTTCTTTCATGATTTTTCTTATTTTTTCTTCATACTTTATAAAAAAATTATTATAAAACTCTTCTAATACCATATCTAGTCTTTTTTTCATTTCAGTTGAATATTTTTTAAACTGTTTAAAGTTTTTAGCTTCCTCTTCATCTTTTCTAAATTTAATTGCTTCAAATATATCATCATCTTTACTTTCAAAAGTTATCTGATTATCATCATATTTATTCATTTCATATTCATCAAAACATCTTTTAATATACTCTTCTCCCGATACTCCTTTGAAAAAACTTATATATTCTTTTGGAGTCTCTATTTCATTTTCAATAACCATTTGTAACATAGCATACTGAGAAATCCATAGCCCACCAACTAAAAGCTCAATGTCTGATTTTAAAAATGGGGATATTTCATTATTGATATCTTCCATCCATTTTTCTATATCTTCGTTAAACTTTAAATCAAATTCTTTAACTAATTCATGAATTTCTTCATTTTTACTATATCTTGAAATGAAACCTATAAACTCTAATGCCATATTATGTTTGATTTCTGTATTAATCATTTGATCAACTCCTTTAGATATTTCTTAATTCTTTATTTTTTCCCATAATTAATACTAACATTATAAATAGTATACCAGAAACAATTGGAATTACATAACTAGGCAATATATCTATTAGCAATCCTGATATAACCATTCCTAATGGCTGTATAGCCATACTCATAGTAGTTAAGGCTCCAAATAATCTACCCCTATACTCATCTGGAGTTTCTCTTTGTAATGTTACATTTATAGGTATATTAATCATTACTACTATACTCCCTATTCCAAAGGTAATAATCATAAAGTAAATCAGATAAAAAATACTATTCATTTCTGGAAATAATTTTGTGGTTGGAAGTCCTACAAATATTATAAGTACCCCTGTTATAAACATCCCTAAGGAAATTATCCTATATTTATTTTTAATTTCAGGTAAAGTTGATAAAACTATTGAGAAAACTAAAGAGCCTGCTGCAAAAAATCCATTGATAGTTCCATAAATTCTTGAACCTAATTTCAATTCATTAACTAAAATATAAGGAAGCGCTACTTCAACTCCACTAAAAAATAAATTTACAAAGGCAAAATAACACGCTAAAGAAAATAGTAATTTCTGTGTTTTTAAATATTTAAAACCCTCTAAGGTAGCTTTAAATATATCTTTTTTCTTATTTTTATTATTTTTATCATTATCTGTAGCTTTAATATTAAAATTTATAAAGGTTTCTGTAATTCCAGATAATAAAAAAGATATACCATTAAATAATATAAAGTATTTTATATCAAATATTGCAAATACAAGCCCTCCAATTAATGGTCCTAATATATTTGTTAAAGACATAACCGATTGATTTAAAGAATTTGTTTTCATTAATCTTTTATCATCAACTATATTAGGGATAGATGCATCAAAAGCAACTGAGAAGAAAGTATTAAATACTGTTAGCATAAATGCTGATATATAAATAAAGGTTAAAGTTAGATTACTAGTAATAGTAATGAAATATAATAAAAACATTAATAATCCACTTAATAAATCCATTCCTACAACCATAATTTTTCTATTAGTATTATCTGCAATAGAACCTGCAAAGGGACCTAGTATAACTCTAGGTAACATACTAAAAACAATTGTTAAAGAAAAACTAGCTCCTGAGCCTGTCAATTTTAATACATATAAACCTATTGCAAAACTATATATACTAGTCCCTAATAAAGATACTAATTTACCTGATAAAAACAAAGCTATATTAGTTTTAATTTTATTATTTTCCTTCTTTGTTAAAGACTCCTTTAAATCATAATCCATATTATCACCTCACTATATAGCCCCCAATAAAGGGGGCTTAAATTATATTATAAACTTCCCATCTTTATATATTAACTCTCCATCTGCAAAAATTTCTCCACCATTTTTCATATCACATAACATATCCCAATGAATACCTGATTCATTTTTTCCTCCTGTATTTCCAGGTACACTACCTAAAGCAGCATGTATAGTTCCACCTAACTTCTCATCAAATAACATATTTTTAGTAAATTTATTTATACCAAAGTTAGTACCAACTGCTATCTCTCCTAATATTTTAGCTCCATCATCGGTTTCTAAAAGTGAATGAAGTAAATCTTCTCCTTTAGTAGCTGTAGCTTTTATTACTTTACCATCCTTAAATTCTAATCTAATATCTTCTATTTCTCTTCCCATAAATATTCCTGGATAACTAAATCTTATATGACCATTAACTGAATTTTCTATAGGAGTTGTATAAACTTCTCCATCTGGCATATTTAAAATACCATCGCAATTGATCCATTTACGTCCTTTTATGTTCATTTTCAAATCAGTATCCTTAGACTTTATATGAAGTGTCTTTTTCCCATTTAAAATATTACAAATCCTTTCTTGTTTCTTTGATACTTTTTCCCATTCTTTTATTGGATCCTCCCTATCTACTAATGCAGAACTATATACAAAATCTTCATATTCTTCTAAACTCATATTAGCCTCCTGTGCACTAGCATTAGTTGGAAACTGAGTTCCACACCATTTTAAATCATTAGCCATCCTCTTTGAAAATTTAATATTAATCTCCCTTAAAGCCTTTGCTTGTTTCTGTATTTTTTCTGTAGGTATATTAGATAACTCCTTTTCATTATATCCTCCCCAAAGTGTTAATACTGCATCATAATTTTCTACCATAAAATTATAGTAAGGATTAACATGTTTAAGTTGCTTGTCACTAGCCTCTTTAAAAAATATTTCCCTTAACCCTGATATATCTACTTTTGTATCCACATGGGCTCCTTTTTTTATTGCTTCTCTATAAACTTCTTTTATTAATGGTTTGGAAATATCACTTCCTTCTATCAATAAATATTCACCTTTTTTTATGTCTAAAGAATAATTTACTAATAAATTTGCTAATCTTTTAATTCTCATATCTGCCATTTTTAAACTCCCCTTTTTAAATTTTTTTAATTAAAATCTTTCCTTTTTTTATACTTTTTAATCCTTTAGTATTTTTTAGCCTATTTTTATGCTACTAAAACTGATACATCTCTAGCTATTCTATGAATTCATTTAAATTAAAAACTCTCCATCTTTATATATTAACTCACCATCTGCAAAAATTTCTCCACCATTTTTCATATCACATAACATATCCCAATGAATACCTGATTCATTTTTTCCTCCTGTATTTCCAGGTACACTACCTAAAGCAGCATGTATAGTTCCACCTAACTTTTCATCAAATAACATATTTTTAGTAAATTTATCTATACCATAGTTAGTTCCTACTGCTATCTCTCCTAATACCTTAACTCCTTCATCGGTTTCTAAAAGTGAATGTAGTAAATCCTCTCCCTTAGTAGCTGTAGCTTTTATAACTTTACCATCCTTAAATTCTAATCTTATATCTTCTATTTCCCTTCCCATAAATATCCCTGGATAACTGAATCTTATATGACCATTAACTGAATTTTCTATAGGAGTTGTATAAACTTCTCCACTTGGAAAATTTGTTTTCCCATCTGAATTAACCCACCTACGGCCCTTGATGTTCATTTTTAAATCAGTATCACTAGATTTTATATAAAGTGTGTTCTTTTTATTTAATATATTACAAATCCTTTCCTGTTTCTTTGAGATTTTTTCCCATTCTTTTATAGGATCATCCTCATCTATTAATCCTGCATTATATACAAACTCTTCATATTCATCTAAACTCATATTAGCCTCTTGTGCGCTTGAGTTAGTTGGAAATTGTGTTCCACAGGTTTTAAGGTCATTTTGAGACCTTTTTAAAAATCTTATATTAATATCTCTTAAAGTTTTACTATATTTCTTAATTTTTTCTGGATCAACATTTGATAGATTCTTAGTATTATAATCACCTAATAAAACCAATACAGCGGTATACTTTTCCACCATATATTCATAATAAGGTTTAACATATTTTAATTGCTCTTCACTAGCTTCTTTAAAAAATATCTCTTCTAACCCTGAGAGTTTTATCTCTGTGTCTACATAGGCTCCTTTTTTAATTGCCTCTTTGTATACAGCCTTTATTAATGGCTTACAAATATCACTAGCACGTATTAATAAATAATCATCCTCTTTGATATTTAAAGAGTAATTAACTAAAACCTTTGCTAATTTCTCAATTCTTTGATCTTTCACTTTATCTCCCCCTCATATACTTATTATTAATCTCTATTTAGATTTATCTTTAGTATTTAGACAAAACCTGAGTAAAATATAGTCACTGTTTTTATCTTTATAAAATCTTTAGTATATTTCATAATAAAAATCCCCCTATTTTCTCTTAGTATTCATTTCTATTTTTTTAAAAAGTTCTAAACCTTTATCAGTAGAGTCAAATATTTTTAATACTAACATTTTTAATTCCCCCTTTTTTATATGATTAAAATTACCTTCTAAGTTCTATTCTCTTATATTCCTCTAATGCCAAATCATTATAATTATTATACTTAATACTTAATAAATCTAATAGTTGTTTCATGAGCACACCTCCATTCTTATCTAGTTTAATCGTTAGATATATTTCTAATTGCTTGAGCAAAAAAATTAATACCTTCTGTATTCTAATTTAATGAATTCTTCAAAACCCTTATCCCTTTTTATTAAATTTCCTTTTAATAATAGTCTAAACATAATTCGCACCTCCTTCGATATTTTTATTTTTTTGTAGTTAGAATTTAATCTAACAACTATGGTAAAAAAATATTTCTTTTATTCTTCTCCTATTATATCCTTCTAATTATATTATAAGATATTTTTCTAATATTGTAAAGGTTTTTTTGTAGTTTTATTTTAATTTTTTCTAATTATTTTTTTAGTTGCTCCTTAGATATCTTTCTAATACATATGTATGATTTATATTTATGATTTGTTACAATTTTTTTTAAAGTAAAAAAAAGAGATGTATTAACATCCCTTTAAAGTTCAATTTTATTATTTAAGAAATAACTAGTTAATATGAAAAAACAAACAAATATTAAACCACCAAATAAAGTTGTAGCTATATTAAAATCTGCTAAAGCTGTTATAGCAGTATTTTTATCTGCCCAAATATTAACTTTATCTAAAACTTCTATATTTAAGTTAAATGATTGTGGAAATACCTTCATTAAAAGAACATCTACAATATTAATTATAAAATTTATGAGTAAAAATACCACAAAACCTAGTACCTTTCCTACTTTTTTATCTTTAAAGGTCATTTTACTAATTGTAATAGAAAAATATATTATTATAAATAGCGAAGCTATTGAATAAATACCTATAACTATCATACTCATTATAGTTATAAAATTAAAATATTTACCTATATGCATTAAAATCTCTGTTTCTATTATACTTTTTAATACAGAATACTGAAATATAAAAGCAATAATTGATGCTATAATAAACCAAAATATTGTTGTTAATAACTTAGAAACTAAAATTTCAGAACCTTTAATAGGTAAAGTAAATGTTAAATACCCTCTATTTTTATAAAGTTCTTTACTAAATGCTCCTATACTAAATAATAAAACTACAGTAAAAGCTGCCGCATTTACTAAAGTAGTAAGTATAAAAACTGATTCATTTCTCCAATCACCTAGTTTAAAATATAATACTAAGTTTAATATTATCATCGTTATAAAGGTTCCTATAAAGGATTTAAAATTATCTTTAATTTCATACTTTATTAATTTATGCATAGTTAAATACCTCCTTAAATAAATCATTTATAGATTTTTCTCTACTAACCCTTATGTCCTCAGCGTTTTCATTTAATACTATTTCACCATGATCTATAAAAGCAACTCTATCAAAAATTCTTTCAATATCAGTTACTAAATGTGTAGTTATTATCATAGAGCTTTCTTCATTATAATTATTAATAATAGCATCTAGGATCTTTTCCCTAGCTGCCGGATCAACTCCTGCTATAGGTTCATCTAATATATAAAGTTTAGTATCCCTTGATAAAACTAATGTCAAATTTAATTTTTCTAACATTCCTTTAGATAATGATGTGATTTTTTCATCCTTATTTAATTTCATGAATTCTAATAAATTATTAGCCTTTTCTAAGTTAAAATCCTGATAAAAATCGTTAAAAAACTTTATAGAATCCTTAACCTTCATCCAATTATATAAAAAATTTCTATCTGGTAAATATGATACTATAGACTTCGTTTCGACCCCAGGTTTAAACCCGTCTATATAAACCTCTCCTGAAGAAGATGTTAATATCCCTGCTAATATTTTAATAAAAGTAGTCTTACCACTTCCATTAGGTCTTAAAAGCCCTAACACCTTCCCCTTTGATAGGGTTAAATTAACATTATTTAATGCTTCCTTTGCAAAATATTTTTTACTTAAGTTCTTAGTTTTAAGTATTTCACTCATCTAATTTTCCTCCTTTTCTACATTATCTTTAACCATTTTTATAATATCCTTTGAATTAAATCCAATCTGTTTCATACCCTTAATAAAACTTTCAATATGTTCTTTAGCAACTTCCTTTTTTAGTTTTTCTATATCCCCCTTATCTTCTGTTACAAATCTTCCCTTTCCTCTTTGTGTATATGTTAATCCTTCCCTTTCTAATTCTCTTAAAGACCTTTGTATAGTATTAGGATTAACTTTTAAATCAGAAGATAATTCTCTAACTGACGGCAATTTGTCACCCTCCTTTAATTTCCCCTTAATTATATCTTTTTTAATTAAATCCATTATTTGAAGATATATTGGAGTTTTATTATCAAATTTTATATCCATATCACACCTCCAATATTTATATTGTTATACTGTATTAATTAAATAGTACGCTAGTGCTATGGTAATGTCAAGTAATATTTTTTATATTTTTCCAATTTATTAAGCTAAATAAGTTATTTTTGCTTATTTCTTTTATTTTACTTCCATTTAGTATATACTAATAATAAATATAATTTATATGTACTATTAAGAGTTAGTACTAATTTTTAAGGAGGATGTAAATGAAGTTACCAAAGCTAAAAATTGGAAATATCACTGCAAGACTTCCCATAGTTCAAGGAGGTATGGGGGTTGGTATATCCCTTTCTTCATTAGCAGGAGCTGTAGCTAAAAATGGAGGAATAGGTGTTATATCCGCTGTTGAAATAGGTTTTAATGAAGATGATTATGAAAAAAATAAAAAGGAAGCTAATTTAAGAGCATTAAAATCCCATATAAAAAGAGCAAAGCACATAGCTAAAGAAGGAATTATTGGTGTTAATATAATGACCGCTGTAAATAATTTTGAAGAAATGGTAAAAGAATCTGTAAAAGAAAAAGTAGATATTATTTTCTCAGGTGCAGGTCTTCCATTAAAGCTTCCTAAATACACTAAAGGTTCTAATACTAAAATTGCACCCATAGTATCCTCAGGTAGAACAGCTGCAATAATATGTAAAAGTTGGGCTAAAAGATATAATATATTACCAGATGCTATAGTATTAGAAGGTCCGAAGGCTGGAGGTCATTTAGGGTTTAAAAAAGAGGAATTAGGAAAACCTTCCACTGAACTTAAAAATTTATTAAACGATGTTAAAAAGGCTATAGAGCCCTTTGAAGATAAGTTCAAAATGAAGATCCCTGTAATTGCTGGTGGGGGCCTTTATGACGGAAAAGATATTGCTGAAATACTAAAGGCTGGTGCCCAGGGTGTACAACTTGGGACTAGATTTGTTGCAACCCATGAATGTGATGCATCATTAGAATTTAAACAAGCATATATAAATGCTAATAAAGATGATATAGCTATAATAAAAAGCCCAGTAGGTATGATTGGAAGAGCAATTAATAATGATTTTCTTAGATCGATTGAATCTGAAGAAAAAAGAAAAATACATTGTTTAACTAATTGCCTAAAGCCCTGTAAGCCTAATAAAGCTCCTTATTGTATAGCTAAAGCCTTGATTAATTCTCAAAGGGGAAATATGAAAGAAGGATTTGCATTTGCAGGAGCTAATGTTCATAAAGTAAAAGAAATAGTCTCAGTACAAGAATTAATGGATGACTTATCTAAGGATATAGAAAGATATCTATAAAAAATGGTAACCCATATGGGTTACCATTTTTTATTAACTCTCAAATATATTTTTTAAAAGCTAAATATTACTTTTTAATTCCTTCTTTTGTTTTATCAATTCTTTAAACTCATTATCTAACCTTTTATATTCTTCATCCTCTGGCAAGAAATCATTTATCTTTCCTAAAATATCTGTTATTTTATTTTCTATTATCATTAATTCATTAGCTAAATCTAAATTATCGTGTTTTGTTTTATTTTTATATCCCTTAAATCCTCTTTCATATCTTTTAATTTTATTTGATTCAAACACTAACATTTTATCACAAAGTTTTTCTAATAAATACCTATCATGGGATACTACTAAAATAGTGCCCTTATAATCTAATAAAGCTTTTTCTAATTTTTCTCTAGAATGTAAATCTAGATGATTAGTTGGTTCATCTAATATTAAAAAATCCTTTCTTTTAAGAATTAATGTAGCTAGTTTTATCCTTGTCCTTTCCCCTAAACTTAAATTTTTAATTGGTCTTTTTAACATTTCTCTATCAAATCCCATATTAGCAAATAATGTCCTTGCAAGGGTATTTAATTTATCAATACTTTCAAGTAATTCTAAAGTTGTTATTTCTTCATTAAGATCATTTAATTCTTGACTTAGATAACCTATATTTATTGATGGACTAACCCAAATATCTCCACTGTCTAATTTTTCATTTTCCAGAATTATTTTAATTAAAGTTGTCTTCCCGCAACCATTCGCTCCAAATAGACCAATCCTCTCTCCACTTTTAATATAAAATGAACTATCTTTAAATAATTTATTATCTTTATATCCTTTATTAATACTTTTAGCCTCAATTACTCTTTGTCCTCTATTTTTTGGAATATAAAAACCAAAATTTATACTTTGTTCTTCTTTAGGTTTTTCAATAGACTCTTCCTTCATTTTTTCTAACTTTTTTATTTTAGATTTAATTTGGTTATCTCTTTTCTTTGCTTTTTTTCTAAAATGTTCTTTAGCTCCTATCATATTACCTAATTTGCTTGCCTTTTTCGTAGAATCTCTATGGGCCTTTTCAGACCAGTTTTTTAGTTTAGTAATTTCTAGTTCTATTTTTTCCTGTTTCTTTTTTTCAACATTAAATAGATGTAGTTTATTTTCATATCTTCTTTTTTTCTCTTCTCTATAATATGAATAATTTCCATCATAATCATTAATTTTACCTTCTTCTAATTCTATAATTCTTTTAACTGATTTATCTAAAAAATATCTATCATGGGAAATTATTAAAATAGCTTTTTTAAATTTTTTAAGTTCTTCTATTAACCACTCAACCCCTTTAAAATCCATATGATTAGTAGGTTCATCTAAGATTAATAAATCAGGTTTACTAGCCCATACATTAGCTAAAGCTAATTTTGTTTTTTCTCCACCACTTAATCCTTTAAATCTTTCTTTATTCCACATATGAACTTTATCTAAGCCTAGGTTACTTGTAAACTTTAATATTTCATTTGGATTTTCATTTTTAACTAATACATTATCTAAAAAATTATTAGTATTAAGTTTATATGATGTCGATTGTGCTAAATATCCTATATTTATATTTTTAATGTATTTATGAATATTTCCCTTATCAGATTTTATTTTCCCAAAAATTATGTTTGCTAATGTTGTTTTACCTGCTCCATTATTCCCAACTAATCCTATACTCTCATTTTTCTTTATACTAAAATTTATTTCCTTTAACACATCTACTTCTCCAAAACTCTTTTTAATTCCATCACATTTTATTAGTTCCATAATACCACCTCTATATAAATTTTTATATCCTTTCAATCCTTAATTTGTTTTGGCATTTTTTCACCCCTCAAAAAAAGGCTGTAGATGAACACAAAGTTCATCTACAGCCCTTTTAATAATCAAAAAACCATGCACTGGGCACGGTTTTTATATCTATATATTTAGACCGTGTATTGTGTTTCTAGTTAGATTTGCACAGAGATCCCCCATGAAAGGTTTAACCTTTTATGTGCAAAGAAGATATTAACTTCAATTATCTATCTAACTAAGAAATTAACACGTTTTTTAAAAGCCTCCTTATAATAACTTACATATAGTATATCATATTTTCTAAATAATGAAAATATTTTAAAATTTTGTTAATGTTTTATAATTTTAAAAAAGTTTTTAGTCTCTAATTAACTCATTTAAGTTATTTTTATTATAATAATTATTTACTCCAGGTTTATTTATTAAATAATTTACTAAACTTTCACTATTCATATTGTTATCCTTTAATCCTTTTATTATTGTTTTTAAATATTCCTTTGAAGGTTTATTAAAACTTACATTCTTTAAATCCCATGGAGCTGTAAAAGTAAATATAGGATATCCCTTCTCTTTCTTTATATATATAATTTTTCCATACCATGATTTTTTTAATATTTTAGTTCCCTTTTTTATTACTTCATCTAAGTTAATATCTATATTATTATCTCCATTTTCTTGTCTGTAAACATCTTTAAACTGTTCTTTTGTAATTAAATACATTTTTCCTATAGTATAATCCTTCCCCTTACTATCTTCTATAAAACAAACTCCACCATTCCATCTAGATGAGTGTTTTGCAAAGTATAGCTTATGGTAAAATTTAATAAATTTATCCTCTTTAGGTAGTGTAGTATCTTTACAACCCTTTTCACAAACTTTAGAACCCTCAGGTTTTCCTCCTTTAATATAACATAGGAATCTATCTTTGTTTATATTTGAACCATAACTTAAATACCAAACATAATTACTCATTAAAACTCTCCTTTAAAACTTTGATATGTATTATGATAACATATCAAAAAACTTAGTACTACTTAGCTTCTATTATTCCCCATTTAAGGATAGTATCTTTAATAGGAAATCCATCTATTTCTGCATCTTTTATAAGTTCTCCTTTAGGGGTAGGTTTAGCTTTTCCTTTTAAATTATTTAATATATTAATATTAAAATCAGCTTTTTTAAAACTATCAATTGTCTCTGATTCTAATAAAAAAGTATCTAACTGAAATTTTTTTAATAAATTCACATTATCATGATCTGACTCATTACAAAAATGATTAATAGATAAAAAAGTTCCCTTAGTAATTCGTCTTAATTCTTTTATTAAGTCCTTAGGTTTTTCTATATTTGCTAGCCCTAAATTCGATGTTAGTATATCAATAGCCCCATTTTTAAATGGTGTTAATCTTCCATCAAAGGCAATAAGGCTAATATTTTTATAAACACCTATATGTTCTAACCACAATTTATCCCTTTTTAACACCTTCGGGCTAAAATCAGTTGCAACTATTTTGTTTTTCTTTAGTTTTGCTAGTTTTTCAACTAAATAACATCTTCCTGAAGCTAAATCAATAATAGGTTTATCACTATCTATATAATTACATAGATAATTGATTTCATTATTCCAACAATCTATATATTCTTTAGTATATATTTCTTTATATGCTATTTTAAACACATCCATTGCTTTAAAGTATTCTCCCTTTTCTTCTAATAGCATACCTTTTATAAATTTATCTGCTGGGTTTAACGATTCTAATGGCTTATTTAAAAGTTTATATTCGATTTCAGGATTTTCATTGAAGTACTTTTTTAGCTGATTACTTCCCTGTTCCCATAGATCATTACGATTTTCCTTTGGTGTTAAAAATAAAGCTATTTCATCCTCAACAGGATATTTAGCATTACAATCATTACATAAAATTTCTGCTTGTATTATCCTTTCATTTGTTTCTTTAAATATATCCCACTTTAAATCACCGTGACAAAGCGGACATTCTAACATATCAACTAAATACTTATGCATTTACTCTCCCCCTAGTTTTTATAAGTATTAAATAAAAAATCTGTAATTCTTTGTCTTTTCTTATATGTGCAAACTGATGAATTTGATAATATGATTACAGTTAATTTTTCCTTTAAATATCTTGTAATCATACTTCTAAAACCTGCATCTAATCCAGTATGCCATATCTTTTTATTACTTTCATCTAAAGACCATCCAAACCCATAATCCTCTTCTAAATCGTATTTAGTACTAAAAGCTAAATCTAAAGTTTCTTTACTTACTAACCTATCTGTATATAATATCTGATCCCAAATATATAAATCATTAAGTGTTGAAAAAATTCCACCGTCCCCAACGGTTAAAGCTTCTTGATAATCACAATAATATTTATTATTTGCTTTCTTATACCCATAGGCTCTATTTTTTATAACTGGCTTAGTTTCATCAAATACATAAGAATTATCCATACCTATTTCTTTAAATATATTTTTTTCTATAAATTTTTTATAGGATAAACCTATTACTTTTTCAATAATAATAGCGAGTAATACATAATTTGAATTAGAATAATCAAAATGACTGCCCGGTTTAAATAATAAATTTTCACCCTTTAGTAATTCATATACATCATTATTATTTATATTAAAGGCAGTTTTATTTAGTTTAGTAAGAATTTCATAATAATTAATAATTCCAGAAGTATGACTTAATAAATTTTCTATGGTAACTTTATTAAAAGCTTTTAACTCTTTAAGATAATTAGTTATATAGTCATCATAGCTAATTAATCCCTTTTCATTCAGTATCATTATACCCATGGCTGTAAATTGTTTACTTATTGATGCTATATTATAAGCTGTCTTTTCACTTATAGGGACTTTTAATTCTAAATTTGAAAAGCCTAACTCCCTTTTAAATTTTAAATTACCATCTTTAATAACCATAATAGAAATACCAGGGTTAGTACACTTATACTTTTTTAATCTTTTCTCTAGACCTTCAAAATCTTTCATACTTACCGCCTTTCTAAATACTTAATAAATCATTATATATCCTAATAAAAATGATAAAATATTAGCTACTAATACATATCCAAATATCTTTTTATTACTAATATCATTAACTACTCGTTTATAAAGTAAATATTCTATAATTATAATTGATACTTCAATAAGTATATAAAAATAATCATATATAAACATTCCATCAAATATATATAATGCTAAATTTAAATATATTTGTGTTATTAAATTTATAATAATTATTACCTTCCACTTATTAAATCTAAATAATAAAGCTACAATCACTTCAATTAAAAGTGTAAATACTATAAGTAGGATTGTACTTAAAATGTTAAAACGATAATTATTATAAATTTCATAGGTATTTGTTTTCATATCGTAATATACATAAGAATTAAAATGTCTATTTATTATTTTTTTAGAAATTTGTAAATCTCCATTTTCTTTTTGAATAATAATTTTAAATTTCTTTGGAACCCCAACATAGGAAAATTTATGTACCATCATTCCCTTTTCCTTATCATAATTTCCTTTCAAATTCCCCCTTAATAACCACGTTCTCATATGTATAGCTTTCCAGCCATTTTTATCATACTTATATAAAGGTATATCTTTCATTAAATCATACTTTTCATTCCCATCTGTGGCATAAAAATAATTATATTCTCCTTCTTTTCCTAGTAAATCTAAATAATAATCCTGACTAGCAAAGTTTTTTACATATATAGTAAGGGTTGGTTTAGGCCCTGCATCAGCAAAGGAAAGGGTAAATATATTAAATATTAAAATAATTATAATAATTGTACTTAGTAGTTTCTTCATATTTTTAATCCCCATAAGAATATTTAAATACACTTATCATGTAATCTTCTTCTTTAAAATCACCTAAATATTTAAAACCTGCATTTAAATAAAATTTTCTTAAATTTTTATTGCCAGCCCAACAATCTAAATATAAACTTTTATCTAAATTACCTGCATATGTTATTGAATAATCAATTATTTCCATTCCTAAATTTCTTCCTTGATATTTTGGTAAAATTGCAATACGATATAAATATTTATTATAAGAATCCATTTCTATAACATAATTATTTATATCCCTTATTGAAAATGTAGCAACTTCCTCTCCATCATATAGTAGAATATATACATATCCTTTATTTATATCCTTTAGAATTTCATCTTCACTCCAGGGATAAGCCCATTGTTTTATTCCCTTTTCATGTAGATTTAATGTAGTATTATTTAAGATTTCAATGATTTTTTTACAATCATCAATATTAGCTAATCTTATCATTTTCTTCCCTCCAATAATCTTATACTTAATTATTTCCTCTCTTTATAATAAATTCCTTCATTTATATAATTTAATTTTTACATATGGAATGATATAATAAACATAATTTAACAATGATTACTACTTTTAACTCTATTTAGAAATGAGGTGTTTTTATGAAAAAAACTTTTATTATATTTCTAATTATTATCACCTTTATAACTATAAGTTGTAAAAAAGAAAATGTCACTGGTACTGACTCTAAATCACAAATCGATTATATTATTAATAAGTATCACAAAGAAGGAAATTTCTATGGAGATATTTTAGTTTATAAAAATAATAAATTATTGTATAAAGGTGATTTTAATAAAGAAAATGAAAAATATCCTATATATTCAGTAAGTAAGCAATTTACATCAATGCTAATACTTCAACTTGTAGAGGAAAATAAACTAAGATTAGATGATAAAGTAATTGATATAATTCCAGAAGTTTTGCCTAATGAATTTAAAAATAAAGGAAAAGATATAACAATATATAATTTACTTACCCAAACCTCAGGATTATCTCCTATTTCAAGAAAGTTAAATTTTGAATCGAAAGTTTATTCAAAGAAAGAAATTATAAATTCCTTTATAACTGAAGACCTTTTATTTAAACCAGGAACAAGTTTTAAATATGTTAATTCAAATTATTATTTATTAGGAATTATTATTGAAAAAGTTACAAATAAAACATATAGTGAGTGCCTAAAGGTAAGAATTTGTAAACCCCTAGGATTAGAAAATACAGGTTATTATACTTCTATTGAAAATAGCAGTAAAGAATTTGAAAAAAATACCCTTAATTTAATGATTAATTATTATTCCGCTGGAGGTATTTACTCTACTGTTGAAGATTTATACATATGGGAACAATCCCTATATACTAATAAACTTTTATCTAAAGAATATCGAGATATTTTATTTAAACCATTCTTAAGATTTTATGGTTGTGGTTGGTATATTCATAAAAATTTTGAGGATAAAAAAATCATTTGGCATGGTGGTAGTAAAACATCAAATATATCTAATAGCTACATAGCTAGAATTCCTTCAGAAAATACTACCGTAATCCTTTTAACAAATGAATTAGGTATTCCTAAAAAACTTTTAAAACAAATAGGTCATGTGATTGGAATATATAAATAAGGGGTAATCTAAATTAGATTACCCCTTATTATTTTCATGATTTAATAACCATTCCTTACGCCATAATTCACCACCATAACCAACTAATTTTCCGTTAGCTCCTATTACTCTATGACAAGGAATTATTATAGGTATTTTATTTTTATTATTAGCATTTCCAACAGCCCTACAAGCATTTTTATTTTCTATATTAACTGCTACATCTTTATAAGAATAAGTTTCTCCATAGGGGATATTTTTAAGTTCATTCCATACTTTAGTTTGAAAATTTGTTCCTTTAATCTCTAGTGGTAAAGTGAAATCCCTTCTTAAACCTTCAAAATATTGTACTAACTGATTTTTAGCCTTTTCTAAAATAAAATCAGGTTTTTCTTTATGTCTTTTTTTTCTAACAAAATCTAATCTAACTATTTTTCCTTTATCAGATTGTATTTCTATAAGTCCTATTGGTGATTTTAGATATGTAACATTATTATTTATACTATCAATATCATCAAATGTATGTAAATTTTTTAAGGTTATTTCCCATAAATAAAAGGATGCTAATGTATTATATGGAGAAAATTTTTCTTTTATTTTACCAAACTGTTTTTCAGTAGGCTCCTTTTTCATATCATATAGCCATTTTATCCCTTTTTTAATCCCTAAATCTTTGTAGCTTAAAACATTTCTCCTATTTAAAGAAAAAATTAAAAACATTTCAGCAGTCCAAATTCCTATACCTTTAATTTTAGTTAAGTTATTAATTATTTCTTCATTCCTTAAATTATTAATTTTTTCTAAATTAATCTTATCATCAATAATTGCTTGGGAAATATTTTTTATATAGCTAATTTTAGTCCTAGATAAACCACATTCCCTAAGTACTTTATTATCTGTATTCAATACATTTTCTGGAGTTACTTTATCATAAATACTTATAAGTCTATTCCATATAGCATTAGCAGCATTATAAGCTAGCTGTTGAAATACTATACTATTTACTAAAGCTAAAAAATGATTAGGTATATAACTTCTATCTATATCTCCTACTTTATCTATAAGCTTTTTCATGTTTTCATCACAGTTTTTTAAATGGTCTATTTCTTCTTTTTTTATTTGTATTTTTTTATACATATTATCCCCCAAATTCTTTAAAGTTTATTTAAATCTCTACCTTAATTTTATTTTATTTTTATCTTTAAGTCCATTAGTTTTAAAACATACTAATATCTATCAGCAAACATATATATTCATCTATAGTTATTAGTTAATAAATCCTTCCTTTAAGCTGTTATTTCTATTATTAATTTAAATATCCACGAAATCATAATTAAAGTATAAATTTACTATTGATATTATAAAATATTTGTGTAACAATATAAAATAAAATAATGACAAAGGAGAATGAAAGATGAAAGATAAGAAGGGGTTAACAGGATGGTTATCCCCAAAAGGAGTATTCTATCCTTGTAAATATGGAGAACATAGGATACTTGCACAAAAAATTTTATTTAAACACAAAATTAAGGATAGTAAATTAAGAAAAGCTTTAAAAAACGAAACTAGTATTCCAAATGATAATATTTTAAAATTAGATCATTTTATTGCTATGGGATCTTGTAATCATTGTTCTTACATTTGCTTAAACAATAAAAAAGTAACAAAAAAACAAATCAAATGGATTAATAAAAATTTTAATAATTTAGATTTAAAACAAAGAAGTAGTGTTAGCCATTTATTAAAAACAAAGAAAAAATTATTAAATATTGTATAATAATTAAACCTCCTTATAAGTAATTAAGGAGGTTTTCAGTATATATAATATATATTATACCTATATAAATTATAAAACCTAACAAAATAGCAAATTTAAATTTAATTTTTTTAGTTTTATGTCTATACCTTTTCATACCTAGTAAAGCTCCAAAGGGTGCTATAATACTCACTGATACTAACGTTTTTTCTGATATCCTAAATTTATTTTTAATAGCTAATCCTTTATCTCTTTTATATGTAAATAGAGATATTATGTTTATAATAATTATTATATATATCATATAACTTACTATTTTAATCACCTTCTATTTTAACTACTTATAAGTGAACCTCCGCCACTTTAAAAGTGGTGGCTTCTTAGATCTAGTCTAAAAATTTTACTAATCATAAGGTAAGCCTTCTATACTAAATGAATTATATTTCTAAAAACAAGCTCCGTCTCATCTTCATCTACTAATCAATATAATAATGTAGCATCCTAACCTGATAATACAATAGCTAATAATGTCCTTCCTATAAAAAATATATATTTACCTTTATATTTTTTATTTTGCTTTCTTAGTTATATATTCAATATATCCTTTATCAATAAGCTTGTCTATATGATTTTCTTGATATTTTTCTACGTCTATACCATATTGCTTTTCTAATACTAATATCATAGTATATGCACTTTGTACAACGTCAAGTAATTCTTTAGTTACTTCATTATATGCCTCTTTATCAGTAAGTTTTATACCTTCCCTTTCTCCACTCATACCTCTAAATTTTCCTATTGCCCTAGATAATTCTCCATTCTCTTCTGTGATTTTCATAGATGTGGATTCTAAAGTTGGTGAAAGTCCATCTAAATAAGGTAGCGATATCGTTCTAAATTTAACATCTGGAAATCTATTGTGTATCTTTTTCATTTCTTTTATATAAGTTATTGCCTCATCAACTGAAATATTATTTTCCTTTAACTCATCTATTAATCCTTTGTATTTTTCCTCCATCAAATCCTCCTAATCATTAATAATTATATACAGTACTTTTAGTATACATTTTTTTATTTAATATTTCCAGTTAACTTACATATTTCATCCTTATCATAAATTTATAAACTTTCTTTAACAGTATATGATTAACATAACTTACATATATTTATGCAATTACAAATTAATCTTTAAAGAAATCTTCTATTCCATTGAGTTCTCCTTAAGAAATTTAGAAAAGGATTTATTAGAATGTGCATCTCTTAATAATATTTTAAATCAATCAGAAGATCAACTTAACAAAAAAACTATAAAAAAGAATTTTAAAGACAATATAATTATTACACCGATTCTTTTACGTAGAAACCTATTTAAAGGATATTCTTTAATCTCAAAAACAAATTTATCTAAGGATAAGCTAAATAAACAAGTAGCAAATACTAAATTTAGTCTCCATTCTAACTCTGTATCTAATGATATATGCGATGGATATTTCATAACAGACGATCGTTTTAAAGCAGAAAATACTACTTTAATAGAAGAAGGTATATTAAAAAACTTTTTATTAAGCCTTTATGGATCTAAAAAAATTAATATGAAGTTTTTTAATATCAAAGATATTTCTAAAGAAAGAATTAATTTTTATTCAGCCATATTTCCATGGATATGCTCCTATGGCCTGAATATCACCGGTAACTAAAAAATATAACAATACTTAAAAGGTTAGAAATATGAATTTATTTTACTCATATTTCTAACCTTTTTACTATAAACTTAAATAACTAGTCTAACTTTTTATTAAACCTTACTGATGCAATTCCTAGTAAAAAAGTACCTATAATTATTAAAAATAAAATATCCTTCCATAGATAATTTACTCCTATTCCCTTTAAAATTATACCTCTAAGTATATTTAAAAAATAAGTTAATGGAATAAAATAACCTATTCCCTGGATAATATTAGGCATTGATTCCCTAGGAAAAATAAATCCAGATAATAATACACTTGGTAAAATTATAAGGATTGTCATTTGCATTGCTTGTAACTGATTTTTAGCAACAGTTGATATAAGCATCCCCATTGCTAAAGCACAAATAACAAAACCAAACCCAAATAATAATAATAAACTTATACTTCCCTTAATTGAGACATTAAACCAGTATGTTCCAAAATATAGGGAGACTAAAAAACCTAAGGACCCTATTAAAATATAGGGTATCATCTTACCAAGTATAAGTTCTGTAGACTTAATAGGTGTTACAATAAGTTGTTCTATTGTTCCTCTTTCCCTTTCTCTAACTAAAGCAAAGGCTGTAAGCATAACTGTTACATTTTGCATTATTAAACCAATTAAGCCTGGAATGGTAAATTTAGTACTTTCTAAATTAGGATTGTACCATACCCTAGTTCTTAAATCTATTCCCTTTAAATTAGTTTTGTTTATCCCTTGTTGGTTTTCAAGACCATACATTTTTCCAACTAAAACTCCACTTTGTAGCGCTGTTCTTGCTATAGTAGGATCAGTCCCATCAATAATAAGTTGTATTTGTGGTTCTTCTTTTCTATTTAATGCCTTAGACATTCCTGCAGGAATTACTAGACCAGTTTTTACTTTCCCCTTATCAATTAATCTTTCTATTTCATTAATGCTATTAACATATCTATAGGGAATAAAATAATTAGAATTTGCAAACTTTTTTATAAGTTCTCTACTTTCTTTTGTTTTATCACCATCTAATATACCTACCTTAATATTTTCTACATCGGTATTTACTGCATATCCAAATATCAAAATAAATATAATTGGCATCATAATAGCAATACCTAAACTAGCTTTATCTCTTTTTATATGGATAAATTCTTTTTTCATAATAGTTAATAATCTTTGAATATTCATTTCTAATCACCCATTCTCTTATCATGTATAAAACGCATAGTATTAAAGGATGCTTGAACCCTTTCACCGGTTTGTTCTTCTACATAACTTATAAATACATCCTCTAAGTTTTTACCTTTCTTTTGTTTTATTAACTTATTTGGTGTTCCCTGGGTTAAAATTTTACCTCCAAAAATAAAAGCTATCTCATCACAGCTTTCAGCCTCATCCATATAATGGGTAGTTACAAGAATAGTAATCCCCTGTTTAGAAAGCCCATATATTAGTTGCCAAAAAACCCTTCTAGATACAGGGTCCACTCCTGCTGTTGGTTCATCTAAAATAAGTAATTTAGGCTTATGCATCAGTGCACACCCTAGGGCTAATCTTTGCTTCCATCCTCCAGAAAGCTTACCTGCTAACCTTTTTTCCTTACCTTCAAGTCCTGCCATTTTAATAAGTTCTACCATTCTTTCTTTTCTAATTTTTTTAGGTAGTGTATAAATACTTGAATAAAAATCTAAATTTTCTTTAACTGTAAGGTCCTCATATAAGCTAAAACGTTGAGACATATATCCTATATTTTGTCTTATTAATTCTGCTTGAGTATAGATATCATAACCTAAAACTTCTCCCTTACCATCTGATGGTGTTAACACTCCACATAACATTCTAATAGTAGTTGACTTTCCTGCACCATTAGGTCCAAGTAAACCATAAATTTTTCCTTTCTTTATTTTAAGATTAATAGAATTTACTGCTGTAAAATTATTAAATCTTTTAGTTAAATTATTAGTTACTATAGCATTTTCACCCATTATAACTCACCTTCTAAATCTACATCTAAAAGCATTCCTGGTTTAAGATCTTTTGAATCAATAAGTTTTATTTTAACTTCAAAAACCATCTCTTCCTTACTTTCCTTTGACTCAACATTTTTAGGAGTAAATTCTGCCTCAGTTGCTATATAAACAACCTTTCCTTCTATCTTTTTATCCAATGCATCGGATGATAATTTTACTTTTTCATTTAATTTTATCTTATGAAGTTTTTTCTCCGGTATATAAACTTTAACCCATAAATTTTCTGGATTAATCATTGAAATTATTGGCCTTCCCATAGTAACAAATTCTCCTACATTATAATTAATTACTTCAATAACACCATTCATAGGTGCTTTAATTGTACCCTTAGAAATTTGATATTCTAATAACTCTATTTGAGCCTTTGCTTTATCTATATCAGCCTTTGTTATTTTAACTTTTTCATCTGTCGCCCCTTTAATAATTAAATCAAGCTCTGCTTTTGCTCCTTCATATTGTTTTTTAACACTATTTAATTTAGCTAATGCATTATCTACTAAAGCCTTACTATCATTTACCTTTTTTTCAGAAACACTTTCATTATTATAAAGGGATTTAACATCTTCAAGTTGTTTCAACCTATAATCATAGGTTTTTTTAGCTCCATTTTTTAATGCCTTTAATTGAGCAACCTTAGCCTTTGCCTTTCTTAATTCTTCATCCCTAGCACCTTTTATTATTTCTTCAAATTTTGCTTTTGCTTGCTGTAACCCAGCTTTTGCTTTTTTTAGTTGAATCTCTAAATTAGTTGTATCTATTGTAGCTAAAGTTTTTCCTACTTTTATACTTTCTCCTTCATTAACTGATATGTTTTTTATACTTCCAGAAGTTTCTAAACTAACATTTATGGTATCTGCCTCTATGGTTCCTGTGTAAATATCTAATTCATCCTTATTATTTACTTCACATCCCATCATTAAAAGTGTAGTTATTAGTAAAATAATAATACCCTTTACTCTCATAATCTTCCTCCTATATCCTATTTATTTCTTACTGATTCCATCAAAATATAAATCTATTAGTGCCTCAATCTCTTCTTCTAATGAATTATACACATTATATTCAGGCATAAATCTCCGTTGCATAAACATAAATCCTAACATTCCCATAAAAGATCTAACCCCTATTATTGGATCTATATCTTTAAACTCTCCCCGCTTTTGACCTTCCTTAAATATTAGTTTTGCTATATCAAATACATTTGCCATAATCTTATCTAGAAAAAGCTTTCTAATATCCTCATGATATTGCATTTCATTAAACATTATATGAGCATAGGGAAAGTGGGACTTAAATAACTTTATTCTATCTAATGCTATAATCTTTAATAACTCTTTCATAGATTTATCCTGATTCTCATTAATAATTTCATATAAAGAATCAAATACTATTGATTCTGCAAAGGTATCTAAAAACTTATAAACAACAGAATGTAAAATTTCCTTTTTCTTTGGAAAATATCTAAAAATTGTTCCCTCGGCTATACCAGCTTCCTTAGCTATTTCACTGGTCGTGGCTGCTGAATATCCCTTTTCTGTAAATATTTTAATAGCTGCATTTAATATTTTCTCTTCTGTTTTT
>VENA01000028.1 GCA_009711785.1 Bacillota bacterium | reverse complement strand
CATACCAGAATTTGATTATTATGCATTAGTTGATGGTATTTATACAATATTAAAAAAAGCAATGTCTGGTATAGAAAATTTCATGCCTAAGCCCTTGTATAAAATCAAGCAATCACAACAGTTAATTATGTCTAAAGCTTTTGTTTAACTGTGCTTTGGCGATTTTAAATTTGTATTTTGGGGAAACTCTAAATAAATATATGGTAATTTTTATATATTATTGTTACCATTACTAAAAAGTTTATTCTACATTTATTATTTTAGTTTTTAGTTTGCTTTTAAATTCTATTACTCCATAACTTCTTTTAGATCCTCTCCTAGGTAAAGTAATGCTTCCTGGATTGAAAAATAAAATGTCATCATATTCAATTTTCATAGGAACATGACTATGTCCAAATAAAACCATGTCCACATTTAGCTCTTTAGCTTTATAGTATAATCTCTCTATACCCATTTTCACTCCGTATTTATGGCCATGGGTTAATAAAACTTTTTTTTCCTTTAGATTAATAATTTGTTCTTCTTCTGTATTATAATCACCTATATCACAATTACCCTTGATATTATAAACCTCTAAATCAAACTCTTCATTAATTTTCTCTACATCTTTACTAAAATCACCTAAATGTATTAACATATCTATATCTTTTAAATTACTAAGTAAATCAAAGCTGTCATCTAAATTCCCATGGGTGTCACTAATTACAATTACTTTCACTATCTATCATCCTTTATCATATCTTTTAGTTTATCCCTTAGTTTAACTAATGCATTGGCTCTATGACTTATCTTATTTTTTATATCTTCTCCTAGTTCAGCAAATGTTTTATTATAATCATCCACTATAAATAAAGGATCATAACCAAAACCATTTTCACCTCTTAGATTAAATCCTATTTTTCCCCTACATTCACCTACAACTGTTTCTATATTTTCTCCATCTACTATAGCTATAACGGTAATAAATTTAGCAGTTCTTTTATCTAAGGAAATACCTTTTAATTCTTTTAAAAGTAAATCGTTATTATCTTTAAAAGTAGCATTCTCACCGGCATATCTTGCTGAATATATACCTGGTCTTCCATCTAACTTATCAACAAATAAGCCTGTGTCATCGGCTATTACAATGCCTTTAGTTTTTTTAGATACTTCTAAGGCTTTCTTTATTGCATTTTCTTTAAGTGTTTCTTTATCTTCTATGATATCTAAATCCTTTAGACCTACCTCATCCTTAGAAAGTATATTAAAGGGAAGTCCCTTTAATATATCTTTAATTTCTTCAATTTTATGTTTATTCCCACTAGAAACTATTATCCTTCTATTTTTCATTTAAAACTCCCCTTATTCTTCTTTAGCTTTTCCTATTAAATTACTTATCTCTTTTAAAGCTTCCTTTTGTATATTAACTAATTCATTATTACCCTTTTCAGCTAATTTTAATAACTCATTTAAATCTTCCCTAGTAAAGGGTGCTTCTTCCCCTGTACCTTGAACTTCTATAAACTCATTATTATCTGTCATTACAACATTCATATCTACTTTAGCTGTTGAATCTTCTTCATAGCATAAATCAAGTACTCTTTCATCATTTACTATACCTACACTTATTGCTGAAACAAAATTTCTTATAGGTATATAAGTTATTTCTTCATTTTCATATAAACTATGTAAAGCATCCACTAAAGCAACAAATCCACCAGTTATGGAAGCTGTTCTTGTTCCTCCATCAGCTTGTATAACATCACAATCTATCCATACTGTTCTTTCTCCTAATTCATCTAAATCAACCACTGATCTAAAGGATCTTCCTATTAATCTTTTAATCTCTTGAGTTCTTCCTTCAAGTTTACCTCTAGTAACTTCTCTTCTCTTTCTTGTGATTGTAGAACCTGGAAGCATGGAATATTCTGCTGTTACCCATCCCTTCCCCGTTCCTTTTAAAAAAGGAGGTACTCTATCATCTATCATAGCTGTACATATAACCTTAGTTTCTCCCATTTCAATTAAAACTGATCCTTGGGGATGTTTAAGATAATCCCTTGTAATTTTAACCTTTCTAATTTCATCATAATTTCTGTTATCAACTCTTTGCATTTGTATCTCTCCTCTATATAAATAATCTATATTTATTGTTTCCCAATACAACACTATAATAACAAATCTTTTAAAGTTTTACCAATTAAAAAAATTAAGGTAGCCCTTTAGGCTACCTTTTAGATTAATAAGTATTTGCAAATACTGGCATTGTTTCTGGTGATGTTGCCTTTAATCCTGCTTCTTCAAGTGTAGAACCATTGATTAGTAATTGAACATTTTCTATTTCTTCAAACTGATCTAAAGTAAGAGCTATATTTTTATTCATTGAATCTACCACTGATTGATCCTTTAAAATGTCCATTGCAGTATTTGAAAGATTAATATAAGCTATTCCCTCTTTTATTTCTACACCTTGTAAAGCTATACTTGCAGGAATATCAGTATAAAGTCCTGAAAGTTCAGGAGGTCCTTCAAACAATTTATTAAGAGCTGACATTACATTAGGTTCTGGAGCACTTGTAGGAACAGTTACAGGTACGTAATATTCATATTCACCATTAGTTGTACTCTTATAATATACAACTATTTTTGATTGGTCATTATTTGCATTTTCTGTTAAGTTTATATTCTCTCTCTTAAGAGGAGTTCCTACATTAGTTCCAAATTTTAATTCATTCAATATTTCATCCCCTACTAGAAATTGTACTTCATTAATTGTAGGAAACTCTGTTAATGTATAAACTACCCCTTTAACTAAACCTTGCTCATCTTCTTTATTAGTATAATTTAATACTTCTTCTGTGAAATTAACCCTGCATAATCCAGTATCAGGATCTATAGCCATACCCTTAATTTTTGTTCCTGCAGGCAGAATAGGATTTAATCCAATGACATCTATTTCTTCTCTGATAGCAGGACTATCTGTAATATTTCTAAGTGCAGCTTTAGCTATGCCTTCTTCCCAAGGTATTTGTCTCATTACAGGTACTAGGTAGCCATTTTCGTTTTTATAATATAAAACAGTATTTCTCATATTCTCATCAATACTAGTTTCATATCCTTCTTGGCTATCTACTATATCTACATCCTCATTTGTATCCTTAGATACCATATCCTTCATCTTATCAATTGCTCCACATCCGTACACTCCAAAAATTAAAGTTATCAAAAGTAGTAATATTACAATTTTTTTAAACTTCATTTAGTACCCCCCCTACTATTGTTATTTATAAATTATATTAACTAAGAAGGAATACTATGATTAATTTGTCTTATTTCTTTTTTAACTTTGTAAAATATCCACCTTTAATATACTTAGCATCACTAACAGTTATAAATGCCTCATTATGTATACCATCTACTATTTCATGTAATATTTTTAAATCTCTTCTTTTTAAAGTAACTTTTAAGACCTTTCTTATACCATTTTTACCTTCACCCTCTAAAACAGTAACACCAAAACCTTCCTGTCTTAATGTATTTACAACTTCTTTATAGTTTTTATTAATTATTATCTGAGCTGTTAAGTTACCTAAGGCCATTTTTCCTTCTAAAACACTTCCCACATAATTACCACAAGCAAAACCTAATGAATATGCTAATAAATTTCCTATATCATCAAGTTGATTTACAACAACTCCTAAAGCAACTACAAATGTTGTTACCTCAAAAAATCCTATTATAGCTGCCTGTAGTTTTCTTCCTTGAACTATCATCATTATCCTTATAGTACCTAAAGATACATCTACTACCCTTGCAAGAAATATTAATAAGTATCCTGCGATTACACCTATTTCCATTATATTTACCCCCTTAAAAGCCTATGAATTTACTATACCAAATAATAGTGAATATAAAAAGGGTATCAGCTAATTTTTTAGCTGTACCCTTAAATTTTATTTAAAGTATTCCACAGTAGCATTAGCTAAAGCCTTGGCAGCCTTTTTATAATATTCATCAGTGGTTATTATTTTTTCATCCTCAGGATTAGTTAAAAATCCTAACTCTACTAAAGCGGCTACCATTTTAGTTTCCCTAGTTACAACTAACTTAGGTCTTCTTTTTATATCCCTATCGAAAAGTCCTAAAGTTTCTAAAAGATTATTGTGCACTGTTTCAGCGAAGGGATAGTTATCCCCAAGCTTTTCCTCATTATAATATGCTGGGCAATATAATGTCTGTAAACCTTTAATTTCTGGATTATCATGGGCATTAAAATGAATACTAATAAAAGCATCTGCATTATTATTATTAGCTATATCAGATCTATCATAAAGTCCAACAAACTCATCGCTATCCCTGGTCATTAAAGTTTTAAAACCAAGTCTTTCTAATTCACTTTTTAAATACTTAGCTACCTTTAGATTAAGTTTCTTTTCATAGATATGCTCAGTAGGTGATATTGCACCTGGGTCACTTCCTCCATGTCCTGGATCAATTACTATTAATTTATCATTATATTTATTTGATTTTGAAACTACTTCAATCTCAATTTCATCATCTCTACTTCTAGAGTCTACATCATAACTAATATTATTTTTAAAGAGTATATCTATATTTTTATATCCTCCTGACTTTTCTATAACTATATTATCAACTAAATTATCATCTATTAAAATCATTCCATTATCAACATCTATCTTAGAACTTCTTACTTTAATGCTCATAATATTACTTTTATCATTATATTGAACTTCATAATTTGTTCTTTTCTTTAAATCTATTTCAAAGGAACCTATAACATCTTCTTTTTCATAGGAAATATTTTTAAAATCTTCATTATCCACATATACAATAATATCTTCATCATCTGTCTCAATTGAAAAATTTGGTCTCTTATCAAACTCTTTAACATCTAATACTGCTCTGACAATTTTATCATTTTCATTATAGAAACTATCAGGACTAAATTGTGATGTTCTTATTCCCTTTATAAAATCCGTTTCAATATCAATACTGCTTTTATCACTTTCAAGTATTGAGTCCATAAAGTCTAATACTATTCTATCAGGATTAGAAAGTCTCATAATATTATACTCAGGTAAATTAGTATTTTTAATAATTATTGCTTCTCTATTATCTATTTCATCTTTTTTAAATTCAACTACTCTATTTGTAAAAGATATCTCTAATTTATTATCTTTAACGTCTTTAATGTTATAACCTACAAATCTTTCTAAATCTATAACTACCCTTGTTATTGCTGGGTTTTCTTTAAATTGACCAGCTCTTATCTCTTCAATTGGATACTCATCAACATCTATTTCAAACTCAGCTTTACCATCTAATAAATCTTTATCTATCTTGCTTGTTGGAATATCTATAACGAGTCTATAGGGGTCTTCTAAATATATTTCTTTATGTCCTACTTTTCCAGTTGAACTAACAATAATCTTTGGTAAATAATCTTCATTTTCAACAACTTCAATATCAGTAATTTCTTCAACTTCATATTTTAAAGTGCCTGTCCAAGTTGATTGGTCCCACCCAACTTTAAATCCTAAAGCTTCAGATACAAATCTTAAAGGTACCATCGTTCTATCATTAATTATTTTTGCAGGTACATTATATGAGATTTTTCTCTTCTCACCATTTATTATTACATCTGAGCTATCTATTGTTAAAAGTATTTCATCTAGAGCCGTTTTTATATATACCTCTTTATCTTCCCCATTCCATTTAATATCTGCATTAAGATAATTAGCAACAAATCTTACAGGAACCAAAGTTCTTTCATTATATAAAACAGGAGGTACATCTGATTTAATTGGTTCTCCATTTACTAAAACATTTATTTTTTTAACTCTTTCAACTTTTCCATCAACTTTTACATTTACATACTCAACATCATTAGCATAGGTATATGTAAATAAACCTAATATCATAACAAATACAATAACAAGCGATAAAATTCTTTTCATCATTTCCCTCCTCATACGTTACAATATAACAAAAAATAGCAAAAAAATATATAACCAGACATATTTTATAATATCTAGTTATATTTATATCACTACTATTCATATTATGTCAACGAAATATTAGTTTTGTAATAGAGTTTTAATATTGGTATAGTTTTCTTTAAGGGTTTGATAATCCCCTATGAAATTTAAGAAATATTTCCCATTGAAAATATTATTAATTACATTTCATAGATTCATTATGTAAACCACTAAATGACTTTATATAACTCATCACTTTCCGGTGATTTAATAGTTTTAATTTCATCATCTTCCTCTATAAGAATATCTTCCTTTGTTATCTCTCCAATTACTGAAACCTTTATATTATTTTCCTTTAACTTACTTTTAATTTTTAAAGTATTTTCATCGTTTGCTACTATAATCATACTACCACTAGAAATTAATTTTAAAGGATCTATATTTAATATATTACAAATATCTTTAGTTGAATCTGCTATTGGAATATCTTTTTTATAAACTCTTACACCCTTTTTTATAGCTTTAGCTGTTTCCCATAGAGCACCTAGTATACCACCCTCAGTTACATCGTGCATGTAGGACACTCCTATGTTTCCACAGATAATTCCTTCCTTTACAACACTTATATCTTTAATCATATCTTTAGCTTCTTTTAAAATATCCTTAGATAGCTTATTCTCTAGTTTATCTTTTAAATCACTAGCTATTATTGCTGTGCCTTCTAAGCCAGCTGTTTTTGTCATTAAAATTTTATCTCCAATTTTAATATCATCAATATTTAATATTTTTTCTTTTAATTGTTTTCCTATTACTGTAGTAGAAACCACTATTTTATTTACGGCATTAGTAATTTCAGTATGACCTCCTATAATTTCTACATTGAGTTCCTTTGAAGCCTTTGATGCATCCTTCATAATTTCTTCAATTTCTGTTTCTTTAGTATCTTCTGGTGCCATTATAGTTAAAGTAACTCCTATAGGTTCAGCTCCATTAGATGCCACATCATTACAGGATATATGTATAGCTAAACTTCCTAGATTACTTGAAGCACCGGTTATAGGATCTGTTGATATAACACAACCATATTTTCCAAAATCTAAAACTGAACAATCTTCTCCTACACCTGCTCTTAAAAGCACATCTTCTCTTTTGTTTCCTATATTATCAAATACTAATTTTTCTAAAACATCATTTGGTAATTTACCTATATTCAAATTTATTCCCCCTTACTTAAAAAGCTTTTCCATTCATTAATACTCATAATTTTATGATCAGATACAATTGCTATTAATTTAATATCTTTCTTTAAAATATCATGCTGAATTAAAACTTCTGCATCATATCCTTTAGTTTTATCCCTTCTTAATTTAAGGTTTTCCTTAAAACTTAGGGATGTATTCCAATATTTTTCTATGGTTTTATTTCCTTTTTTATCTAAATAATCCTTTGCTACTTCAAAGGACTTTATATCTTTAAGAATAAATGGTTCATATATATCATTTGCTAAGTTTTCATTTGCAATCCAACATTTATCTTCGTTTATCTTAAGTCCCATTATTACAGTATGGGAATGCCATGTATGCCCATTATTAAAGTTTAAACTAGCAAATATGGTTTTTTCCCTTATAACCCAACTAGGTATAAAATCTTTTTTAAATGAATCTATATATCTATGGAAAGCTTTATATTTAGTTGTATAGGTTATTTTATCATCATATTTAATACCCTTATTTATAATTTCATCTAAATCTATAATAGGTGCTACATGGTAAACTAAACCTGTTTCTTTATAATCTGGAAATATCAAAAAATCTCCTCCGTTTATATTTTATTACTTATAATTTTTCCTATCCCAAATTAATATATCCATAGTTAATGATAACATATTTTCCACTTTTCTTTAATATATATCCTTTAAATTGGGGAAAACTAAATATAAATAATTTTAAAAGGTGATAACATGACTATTAAATGCTCAGAAAAATGCATTTATGAGAATGAAGGAATATGCACTTTAGATCACATAATTCACTCATCAGGTACTCCTACTGATAACTGTCCATATTATAAAAATAAATATAATGAATTAAAAGACGTAAAATAACTTATTTTAAAGCATAAAAAAGCCCACGGTATAAAACCGTGGGTAATCTTTTTTAGTGTGCTAATATCTTAGCATATTTTAATCCATTAGTTACCTGTAATGGAAGTCTTATTACTCCTTCAACATAATCTCTCTCAGCTAATACTACCGCATCGTAGAAGAATGGAGCAATTGGTGCTTCTTCTAATAATATTTCTTCTGCATCTAACATTGCTTGCATACGCTCTTCGCCAGATGTAGTTTGAGCCTTTTTGATTAACTTGTCATACTCTTCGTTTGACCAGTTAGTTGTATTTTGGCTACCACCTGTGATCCACATATCCATGAAAGTCATAGGATCGTTATAGTCTCCTATCCATCCTGAGAATGAGAATGCAAAGTCACCTTTATTTTCTCTGTCAACTTTAATCTTAAATGTAGATTGCTCTATTTCTATATTAACACCAAGAGCCTCATTCCAAGATTGTTGCCAGATTTGAGCTAATTGTAAGTTATTATCTCCATCGAAAGTTAAGAACTTAACATCTTTAGCCATATCTTCTCTTGTCTTACCTATTTCTTTAAGACCTTCATCTAATAATTTGTTAGCTTCTTCTTTCATTCCTTCAGTTCCTAAGTCTTTAAACTGAGGTCCATTAGCTTCTCTGAAAGTCTTATCTCCAGGTCCTGGCATTCCAGGAGGTACAAATCCAAATGCTGGAGGTCTTGTTCCCTTATATCTTAAGCTTACTATTTTTTCTCTATCCACTGCCATAGTAAATGCTTTTCTTATCTTTAAGTTTTCAAAGTATACATTGTCTAAGTTAAATGTATAATAGAAACATGCTGCTTCTGGAGCTATTGTAGCTTTTTCTTTGTATTTGTCTAAGTATTGATTTGGTACTTGTATAAAGTCTAATTGATCAGTTTCATAAAGATTCATAACTGTGTTAGAATCTGTGATCATTACACCTTCAACTCTTTCTAAAGTAACATTTTCAGCATCCCAGTAATTTTCATTCTTTTCCATTACTAGAGTTTGCTCATGTTCCCACTCAGTTACTTTGAAAGGTCCACAAGATGGTAAATATTCTGCTTCTGAACCATACTTAGTTCCCCACTTCTCAACAAGATCTTTTCTTGATGGTAAGAAAGTAGAGTTTTGTAATTTACTTAAGAATACTGGGTTAGCTGCTTCTAATTCAACAACTAAAGTTTTGTCATCCTTAGCAGTAATTCCTACTTTAGATGGATCTTCTATTTCTCCAGTATTAAAAGCTTGAGCGTTTTTAATATCATATCCTAAGAAAGCGTAAGTAGAAGCTGTTTCAGGATCTAAAGCTCTTAACCAAGAGTACTCAAAGTCTTGAGCTGTTACAGGCTCTCCATCATGCCATTTAGCATCTCTTAAGTGGAATGTATATTTTGTTCCATCTTCACTTACATCCCATGTCTTAGCCATTCCTGTACCTTGCTTAACTTTACCGTCTTTAGTTAATCTTATGATACCTTCTAAAGTATCTATAAGAATTCTACTTGAAGTAGCATCCTGACTTAATTGTGGATCTAAGTTAGGTGGTTCTGAATTCCAGTTTAGTCTTAACACCTGTTCTTCTGCTAACTTATTTCCAGTTTCACCATCGTCTTTTGCTTCTTCGTCTTTTCCTTGATCTCCTTGATCATCAGCTGGTTGTTCACTATCTGGAGCCTCTTCTCCTCCACCACAGCCTGCTAGGCCTAATGAAGCAACCATTGCAAATACTACTAAAAGTACTATCCATTTGCTTTTTCTCATGAATTTTCCCCCTCATTTTTTGTTTGATATTTTTTAAGTCTTGTCCCCTACAACTGTCTGTACAGAATTAAAATTAATCCCCGTGACAATTGAATTGAACGTACTAAAATTATAAACCTCAAAATGTCTCATTGTCAAGAATGTTATCTTTTTTTATAATTTTCAGTCAATTTCTATGAAGGGGACCCTCATCAACCCTAGCCATTAACAAGCTTTTAACAGTTATATCATTTTCTTAATAAAGTAGGGTTAGTTGTTACAAAAAATTAAAATATCCCAGCCATCTTGGCTGGGATATTAATAACTTTTATTACTTAGCTATATAAGCGTATTTTAATCCATTTGTCATTGAAAGTGGTAATCTGATTACACCTTTAACATAAGGCTTTTGTAATCTAGATCTTACTGAGAAGTCATATGGAGCAATTGGGAATTCGTTTAATAATATTTCCTCTGCATCTAACATTGCTTGCATACGCTCATCACCAGAAGTTGTTTGAGCTTTCTTTATTAACTTGTCATACTCTTCGTTTGACCAGTTTGCAGTATTTTGACTTCCGCCTGTAACCCACATATCCATGAAAGTCATAGGATCATTATAGTCACCAATCCATCCTGAGTAAGAGAATGCAAAGTCACCTTTGTTTTCTCTGTCTATCTTAATCTTGAATGTAGCCTGTTCTATTTCAATATCTACACCTAGATTTTCTTTCCAAGCTTGTTGCCAAATTTGTGCTACCTGTAATGAGTTATCACTATCATATGTTAAGAACTTAGTTCCATTCATATCTTCTTTTGTCTTACCTATTTCTTTAAGACCTTCTTCAAATAACTTACTAACTTCGTCTTTAACCTCTGGTCCTTTACCTAAGTCATAGAATTGATCTCCATTAACTTCTCTAAAAGTCTTATCTCCAAGTCCTGGCATTCCAGGAGGTACAAAACCAAATGCTGGAGGTGTAATTCCGTGAGTTCTAAGTTCTAGGATTTTTTCTCTGTCTATTGCCATTGTGAAAGCTTTTCTTATTTTTACATTCTTAAAGAATTCATTCTTAGTATTGAATGTATAGTAGAAACATGCAGCTTCAGGTGATTTTTGTAACTTATCTTTATATTTTTCTAGATATTGACTTGGTACTAATACCCAGTCTAATTGTCCAGTTTCATAAAGATTCATTCTTGTGTTAGAGTCTCTTACCATAACACCTTCAACTCTTTCAAGCTTAACTGCATCTGCATCCCAATAAGTATCATTCTTTTCCATTACAAGTTCTTGTTCATGAGCCCATTCTGTGATTTTGAAAGGTCCACATGATGGTAAATACTCAACTTCTGAACCATACTTTTCACCATACTCTTCTAATAAATCTTCTCTAGCAGGTAAGAAAGTACTGTGTTGTAACTTACTTAAGAATGCTGGGTTAGGAGATTCTAATTCAACAACTAAAGTATTATCATCTTTAGCTGTAACTCCTACTTTACTAGGATCATCTATTTTACCTGTATTATAAGCTTCACCATTTTTAATGTCATAAGCTATAAATGCATAAGTTGAACCTGTCTCAGGAGCTAATGCTCTCTTCCAAGAGAATGCGAAGTCTCCTGCTGTTACTTTCTTTCCATCTGACCATTTTGCATCTCTTAAATGGAATGTGTATTTTGTTCCATCTTCATTTACATCCCAAGATTTTGCCATTCCTGAACCTTCTTCAACTTGGCCCTTATCATTCATTCTAATGATTCCTTCTAAAGTATCTATAAGTATTCTACTTGAAGTAGCATCCTGACTTATTTGTGGATCTAAGTTAGGTGGCTCTGATTGCCAGTTAATTTTTAATACCTGTTCTTCTGCTAAACCTGAATCTTCGTCAGAGTCACTAGTATCCTCTGGCTTATCTGTTTCATCATCCTTAGGCTCTTCTTGTTGCTCTGGTTCATCAGCAGGCTCTTCTCCTCCACCTGCACAACCTGTTAATACTAGTGAAAACACCATAGCCAATGCTAGCATCAATGCTAATAATTTTCTTTTCTTCATTTAATTTTCCCCCTCATTTTTTTAAGTCTGAATTACTAAAGGTTAAAAAATCTTTTTTCTTATTGTTCACCCCCCTAAAATTTTAATATTTAAAAATATTTCATATTATTAATATTCTACAAAGTTTTATTAAATCCTTTTAATATTTATAATTTTTTTGAAATATTTTGATTATTTAGAAAATGTTAAATATATAAGGATTTGTTAATCATTTGTAATACATTAATTAGATTATAAAGAAAATTTAATAAGTTGTCAAGATTTTATTACGTAAATTTTACAACTCGCTTTTTATTTGCCTTAGGCTTGTTTCCCATTTTATAATATGTCTATGCTAATTATTACATTTTATTCATATTTTCAATTATACTATTTGACATAAAAAAACCACAGCTTTTACGCCGTGGTTTTTAAACTATTTATTTAACTAAGTGACAAGCAACCCAATGTTCTGGTTTAACTTCTCTTAATTCTGGAGCTTTTTCTTTACAAATATCTTTACAATACTGACATCTGTTTTGGAATTTACATCCTGGAGGAGGATCTATTGGACTTGGAACATCCCCTTCAAGAATCATTCTCTCTCTATTTCTTTCAATTTCAGGATCAGGAATTGGTATAGCTGATAATAAAGCTTGAGTGTATGGATGAAGTGGTTCATCATATAATGTTTGACTTGTTGTTATCTCCATCATTGCCCCAAGATACATAACAGCAATTCTATCTGATATATGCTTAACCATACTTAAATCATGGGCTATAAACAGATACGTTAATCCTAATTCTTCCTGTAACTCTTCTAATAAGTTTACAACCTGTGCCTGGATAGAAACATCCAGTGCTGAAATAGGCTCATCACATACAATAAACTTAGGTTCTATAGCTAACGCTCTAGCTACTCCTATACGTTGTCTTTGTCCACCACTAAATTCGTGTGGGAATCTATTTGCATGCTCTCTGTTAAGACCTACTGTTTCTAATAAGTCATATATTCTTTTCTGTCTCTCTTTACCTTTATATAATCCATGAATATCTATACCTTCACCTATTATATCTGATACAGTCATACGAGGATTTAATGAAGCATAAGGGTCCTGAAATATCATTTGGGCTTCCCTTGCATATTTAACCATTTCTTTTTTGTTTAATTTATGCACATTCATCCCATCAAATATAACTTCTCCACCAGTTGCTTCATATAATCTTACTAGTGTTCTTCCTGTTGTAGATTTACCACAACCAGACTCACCAACTAATCCTAGGGTTTCACCTTCTCTTATAGTAAATGAAATATCATCTACTGCCTTTAAGTCAGATCCTCTTCCCATATCAAAGTATTTTTTTAGGTTTTTTACTTCAAGTAAATTCTTTTTATTCGATAGATCCTTAGCCATTGTTTTTCCTCCCTTCTACTACAGGGTTAGTAACTTTAGGAGCCCTTTCATCCTGTAACCAACACTTAACAAAGTGCTCATCACTTACAAAAGTTTTCTCTGGCATTTTCTCTTTACAAATTGTCATAGCATTTGCACATCTTGCCGCAAAAGGACATCCTTCTGGAGGAGAAAATAAATCCGGTGGTGTACCATGAATTGGTACAAGTTTCTCCTTAGTTTTAACATCTAATCTTGGTACCGATTGTAATAATCCCCAAGTATAAGGATGTTGAGCTTCATAGTATATTTCATCTAAAGTACCTGACTCTATTATCTTACCTGCATACATAACAACTACTCTTTGTGCTATGTCAGCAACAACTCCAAGGTCATGGGTTATAAGAATAATTGATGTATCCAATCTATTTTGTAAATCCTTCATAAGATCAAGTATTTGCGCTTGAATAGTAACATCAAGTGCAGTTGTAGGCTCATCAGCTATTAAAAGCTTTGGATTACAAGCAAGTGCTATAGCTATCATAGCTCTCTGTCTCATACCACCACTATATTGGTGAGGATACTGCTCAACACGTTTATCTGGCTTTGGAATACCAACCATATCAAGCATATCTATAGCTTTTTCCTTAGCCTCACTTTTTGTCATATTTTGGTGTTTAATTAAACTTTCCATGATCTGCTTTCCTACTTTCATAGTAGGGTTTAATGACGTCATCGGATCCTGGAAAATCATACTTATTTCACTACCACGTACAGACTCCATTTGCTTGTCTGTAAGACTTGTTAATTCTTTTCCATTAAATTTAACTGAACCTTTTTTAATTCTTCCTGGAGGCATTGGTATCAACTGCATAGTTGACTGAGCTGTAACTGATTTACCACAGCCAGACTCTCCAACTATAGCTAATGCTTCTCCTTTATCAACATGAAAACTTACTCCTCTAACTGCTTGAACTTCTCCTGCATATGTGTCAAAGGATACTGTTAAATCGTCAACCTCCATTAATACTTTGTTTTTATCTACAGTCATTTTTTCCCCTCCCTTACTGTCTTAGTCTTGGATCTAGTGCATCTCTTAAACCGTCACCGAATATTTGTAGTGAAAGCATCAGTAAACTTATTATTACCGATGGGAACACTAACTGGTATGGATGTATTAGAAGCATACGAGTACCATCTCTTGACAATGTTCCAAGACTAGCATGAGGAACAGGTATACCTAAACCTATGAAACTTAAGAATGCTTCTGTAAATATCGCCTGTGGTATAGCAAATGTTACGTTTATAATTACAACTCCCATTGTATTTGGGATTAAGTGTTTACTAATAATTCTTGTAGCGTCTGCTCCTAGAGTTCTAGCAGCCATAACAAATTCCATCTCTTTTATTTGTAATATCTGACCACGAACTAGTCGGGCCATTTGACCCCAACCGGCTATAGTCATCGCCATAATTATTGTATGGAGTCCTCTTCCCATAACTGTCATAAGCATAATAACCCATAATAGATATGGTATAGAGAATAAAATATCAACTATACGCATCATAATATTATCTACGTTACCGCCTACATAACCTGAGATACCACCGTAAATAACACCAATGGTAAAGTTTAATATAGCAACAACGAAACCGATAAATAATGAGTATCTAGTACCCATCCAACATCTTACAAATAAATCTCTACCTAACTCATCTGTACCAAACCAAAATTCTGCATTAGGAGTTTGATTCATTAAGAATAAATCTCCCTCTCTAAAGGAATGACTACTTAAAATTGGTGCAAATATCGCCATTATCGTGATAATACTGAATATAATTAAAGCTATAAAAGCAAATCTATTCGACTTAAGCCTTCTCCAAGCATCTTGCCAATATGTTAAACTTGGTCTTACTATGGCTTGAGCATCCTTGGCACTCTTACCAATAATCTCAAATTTATTTTCACTTGTCTCAGCCATTATTTCCCCTCCTATTTGTCTATTCTGATTCGTGGATCTATAAATCCGTAAGCTATGTCAACTAAGAATACCATGAATATTAATAATCCTGCATAGAATAAAGTAGTACCTAATATCATAGTATAATCATACTGGTTAACACTATCAACAAAATATTTACCCATTCCTGGTATACCAAATATTGTTTCTATAACGAATGATCCAGTAACTATAGCAGCAATCAATGGACCAAGAATAGTGATTACAGGTAAAATAGCATTTCTTATAACGTGTTTAACTACAATTGCAGGTTGTGATAATCCTTTAGCCTTTGCAGTTTTAATATAATCATTACCCATAACTTCTATCATATTTGTTTTCATCATTCTCGCCTGGAAAGCTACCAATCTAAGTCCTAAGGCTACCGCTGGTAATATAACATAAGTAGGTCCTTTCCACCCGGCGACAGGGAACCAGCTGAGTTTAACAGCAAAGAAATATTGGAATAGCCCCGCAAATACGAAACTTGGTACTGCAACCCCGAGGACCGCCAATATAATAACAAAATAATCAAAGAACCCTTTATTATTGAGGGCGGCTATAATTCCAAAGCTGAGTCCAAAGAACAATCCTATACCTACAGCCGCTAAACCTAATTTCATTGAATTAGGAAATCCAGCTGCGAGCATCGAGTTAACAGTCCTATTTCGATACCTCAGAGATAATCCAAGATCTCCTCTAGCAACGTCTTTTAAGTAACCAAAGTATTGTACTATAAGTGGTTTATCTAAGTTATATTTTGCTTTTAAGTTTGCAATAATTTCTGGTGGAAGCTTTTTAGTATCAGTAAATGGATCTCCTGGTAATGCATGCATTAGGAAAAATGTAATAGTTGCAATTACCCATAAACTGATAAGCATATACACAAATCTTTTTGCTATATATCTTCCCATTAATAAGACACCTCCGAATATTTTTTGTAATAATTATTAAAAATGAGAACGAACCTTATCCCTTTAATTCACCCCCTACTACTAAGTAATAAGTACTTATCAAATTATCTATTTCGAAATCAAATAAATCCCCCTCTTTCAAAACAGATAATATAGACTTAAAAATTTTAAATCATTGAAATTTTCAGAAAACTGCAATAGAAAAAACTAACTTTTATATTTAATAGTTTGTCTTAAATCCTTTGTCATAAAATGTAGAATTGCTTTTTAAAAAAGATAATTAAAAGGTTAGCTCACTTCTCCTTCTATTTATTGATTTGCGAAATTTTACTGAAAATTTGAAATGATACAGACGAGTTTGTCTGATATAACTATCATACTTGATTTGACTTGATTTTACAATTAACAAAACTTTAAATAAATGTTAACATACTGTAACATTTTCCTAGTATCTCCTAAATAGCTAAATAACTAGGTTTTAAGCCTATGTAAGTTTAAGCATTATATTAAAAACCCCTCTTATTATTTAGTAATTTTTTCTAACACAAATACATTATAATACAATTAAAAGCCATAAACAACCATATAACTTTCAATTATCAGAAAAATCCAATTAATATTTTGTAACATTAAAAAATAATAAATTGTATAGTAGGAAATAAAAATAAAGCAGCCTTAGTCCCATTAGATATGGAACCTTAGCTGCTTAAATATTATTTTATAGTCTAGTTAACAAACTGACACTCCCATGCCTAAAGGCAAAGTGTTCTTAGGTACATTAACTTCTTTTATACTCTCAATATAAAATTTGTATTTCTTATATTTACAACATATAAAAACTAATTAATTTCCCTAGAACTTTCACTATCAAAGCATATTCTAACGAATTACTTTAACGATAATATAAGGCTCGTGTCAAAACCTTTTATATTTTTATTATAACATAAAACATGAGTTTTTATAGATTTTTTTACTTACACGCTATCCATCCCACAACTAAAGTAGTGGGCTTTACGCTTTTTTTGTAATATATAACCTGTCTTTAATAATTATTTATTTTTTCTCTTATAATCTGATTAGCCTTTTGAGGATTAGCTTTACCCTTAGTAGCCTTCATAACTTGCCCTACTAAGAAACCTAAAGCTCTATCTTTACCATTTTTATAATCTATTATAGATTGTTCATTTTCAGCTAAAATGCCATCTATAATCTCATTTAACTTATCTTCATCATTTATTTGAATAAGTCCCTTTTCTTTTACTATAGTGTTAGGGTCTTTCCCTTCTTCAAACATGGTTCTAAGAACTTTTTTACCAATATTGTTACTAATTTTTCCACCGTTAACTAATTTAATTAAATCAGCTAAATTTTCTGCAGTAAATTTAATATCATCAATTTCTAATTCTTCATCCTTAAGACGTCTTAATATATCAGTCATAATCCAATTACTTACCTGCTTAGGATCCTTTGTATGTTTAACTGTTTCTTCATAAAAATCTGCTAAAGCCTTTGTAGAAGTAAGAACTTCTGCATCATAACTTGGTATATCATATTCCTTAACAAATCTTTCCCTTTTAACATGGGGAAGTTCAGGAATATCTTCTTTTATCTTTTTAACCCAATCTTTTTCTATATCAAGCTCAACGACATCTGGCTCTGGGAAATATCTATAATCTGCTGCATCTTCTTTAACTCTCATTAAAATTGTTTCTGATTTAGATTCATCCCATCTTCTAGTTTCTCTTTTAGTATCCTTACCTTGCTCTAATAAATTAATATGCCTTTTTTGTTCAAATTCCATTGCCTTTATAGCTGACTTAAATGAATTTAGATTTTTTAGTTCTGTTACTGTTGTTTTATTACCTGTATCTTCATCTATAATATTAATGTTTACATCACATCTTAAAGAGCCTTGTTCCATCTTACAATCTGATACTTCTATATACTGTAATGTAGCTTTTAATTTTTCTAAAAATAACTTTGCTTCTTCTGGAGAATTCATATCTGGTTGTGAAACAATTTCTATAAGAGGGACTCCACTTCTATTATAATCAAGAAGTGATCCTCCATCATTTGAATGTATTGATTTGCCTGTATCCTCTTCTATATGGATTCTTATTAATCCTATTTCCTTTTCACCTTGGTCAGTTTCAATTTTTATAGCTCCATCCTTACATAATGGAAGGTCATATTGAGATATTTGATATCCTTTAACTAAATCAGGATAAAAATAGTTTTTTCTATCCATTTTTGTTCTCTTTGCTATATCACAATTAAAGGCTATCCCCGCTCTTATACCATATTCAACTACCCTTTTATTTAATACAGGTAATGTTCCTGGCATTCCTAAACATATAGGACATGTATGTGTATTTACATCCCCTCCAAATTCAGTAGAACATTTACAAAATATCTTAGATTCTGTCATTAATTCTGCATGGATTTCTAATCCTATAAGTGTTTTATAACTCATTTATGTCACCTCCCATTTTAGGTTCTAATATAAAGTCACTATTTTTTTCATAATTATATGCAACCTTTATTATTGTTTCTTCATCAAAAGCCTTACCTATTATTTGTAATCCTACTGGTAATCCATCGATAAGTCCACAAGGAATACTAAGGGCAGGTACACCGGCTATATTTACAGATACTGTTAAAATATCTGACATATACATAGCTAATGGGTCGTCATTTCTTTCTCCTATTTTAAATGGTAATGAAGGTGTTGTTGGGGATATTATAACATCATATTCTTTAAATATATCATCAAAATCTTTCTTAATAAGCGTTCTAACCTTTTGAGCTTTGTTATAATATTCATCATAATATCCAGAGCTTAAACAATACGTACCCATCATTACTCTTCTTTTAACTTCTTCTCCAAAGCCTTCACTTCTAGTCTTTATGAAAAGTTCGTCTAATGAATCATAATCTTTAACTCTTGAACCATATCTAATTCCATCAAATCTTGATAAATTTGAACTAGCCTCTGAAGGGGCTAATACATAATAAGTAGCTAATCCATAATCTGAATGGGGTAAAGATACTTCATCTACTTTAGCTCCTAAATCTTCTAACACTTTAACAGCTTTAAGTACTTTTCCTTTAACCTCTTTATTAATTCCTTCATCAAAATATTCTTTAGGTAATGCTATTTTTAGACCCTTAATATCATCTTTTAAAGCGTTCTTATAATCCTTTTTCTCAACCTCTACAGAAGTTGTATCCATTTTATCGTACCCTATTATATTATTTAAAACTATAGCTAAATCTTCAACATCCTTAGTAAATGGACCTATTTGGTCAAAGGATGATGCAAATGCTACAAGTCCATATCTTGAAATCAATCCATATGTAGGCTTTAATCCTACTAAACCACAAAATGAAGCAGGTTGTCTTACTGAGCCTCCAGTTTCTGAACCTAGGGCATATGGTACTTCTCCAGAAGCTACAGCTGCTGCTGAACCACCACTAGAACCTCCTGGAACTCTAGTTAAATCCCATGGGTTTTTAGTAACTTTATAAGCTGAATTTTCAGTAGAAGAACCCATAGCAAACTCGTCTAAATTTGTTTTCCCTATAATAATTGCTCCTTCGCTTTTCAATTTTTCAATAATTGTTGCATTATAGGGCGGTATGAAATCTTCTAATATCTTAGAGCCACATGTGGTTTTTATATCCTTAGTTACAATATTATCTTTAATAGCAACTGGAATACCAGCAAGATCTCCTAATTTCTCTCCATTTTTTAGTCTTTCATCTATTTTTTTAGCTTCCTTTATAGCTTCTTTTTTAGTTATTGTTAAGAAACTATCTAGTTTATCTTCTAATTTTTCTAACCTATCAAAATAACCCTTTACTATTTCTTCAGATGTTATTTCTCCATTTCTTAATTTGTCCCTTAACTCATGAACAGTTAATTTTAAAAAATCCATTATTTCACCTCTTTTATTATTTAGTCTAATACTCTAGGTATTTTGAAATATCCATTTTCCTTATCTGGAGCATTTCTTAATGATTCTTTTCTATCTAAGGACTTACAAACCTTATCTTCTCTCATTACATTTTTAATAGGATGAACATGATATGTAGGTTCTACCCCTTCTGTATCCACTTCAGATAATTTTTCAACATAATCAACAACAGAAGCAAATTTCTTTGTAAAATCTTCTATATCTTCCTTATCAAAATCAAGTCTAGCTAATCTTGCTACATGTTTTACATCTTCCTTTGATATTGACATGAAACTCCTCCTTTTACCTTTTTATATATTTTAATCTTTAAATTCTTTTATACTGTATACAAAATATGATACAACAATATATCTATCATGTAAACTTTGGAACCTTTATTATTTATCTACATATATTATATTGAAAAGAACAAACACCTTCAGTCATCTATGAAAAATAAAATAATTTGTATAAAGCGGCTTAAGCCGCTTTATATTTATTCATCCACTATATTTTTAAATTCTTCTCCACTTATTATTTCTATATTAAGCTCTCTTGCTTTATCAGCCTTTGAGCCAGGATTTTCACCTACTATTACATAATCTGTATTTTTACTAACACTACCTGTTACTTTACCACCTAATTTAGAAATTATCTCTTTTCCTTTTTTTCTACTTAAATCTTTTATAGAACCTGTAATAACCACTGTTTTATTAGTAAATATTGAATCCTTTTTAATATCTTCTTCGTGATGTATTGGCTTTATACCTAAATCTAATAACTTTTTTATACTATTTAATATTTTCTCATCATTAAAAAATTCTACTATCTCCTCTGAAACTATTCCACCTATATCTTGAATTTGTATAAGTTCTTCATATTCTGCATTCATAATACCTTCTAAAGACTTATAAGTATTTGCTAAGTCAGTAGCAGTTTTTTTACCAACATTAGGTATACCTAATGCATATATAAATGATGATAATTCACATTTTTTACTATCTTCTATGGCTTTTAATAAATTATTTACCTTTTTTTCACCAAAACGATTTAAATTTATTAAATCATCAAATTCTAATTCAAAAAGCTCTGGTATACCTTTAAGTCCTAATTCTTCAAATAATTGTTCAGCTGTCTTTTCACTAAATCCTTCTATATTTAAAGCATCTCTACTTGCAAAATGTACTAATCTTGATACAAGCTGAGGCTTACAGGATAATGAATTAGGACAGAATATGTGTACTCCTTCTTTTATTAACTCACTTCCACAGGAAGGACATGTCTTTGGTTTTTCAATCTCTTTAGCATCTTCACAATCATTTTCTACTACTCCCATTATTTCAGGAATAACATCATTAGACCTTCTTAACCAAACTCTACAATTCAATGCTACATCTTTTCTTTGTATATCATCCCAATTATTTAATGTAGCCCTTTGTACTGTTACACCTCCAATATCCACAGGTTCTAATATGGCACTTGGAGTTACTTTACCTGTTCTTCCAACATTCCATTTTATACATTTAAGTAAAGTTGTTACCTCTTCAGCTTTAAACTTAAAAGCCATAGCCCATCTAGGAAACTTTTGAGTATAACCTAAAACTTCCCTGGTTTTCATATCGTTTATTTTTATTACCAATCCATCGGTTAAACAGTCTAATTTTTTTCTTTCTTCTTCTAAATTATCTATCTCTTTTATTAAATTATCTATATCTTTAAATTCCTTTAAATAGTTGTGTACAGGAAGTCTATTTTCTTTTATAAAATCTATCATTTCTAAATGGGTATTAAATTTAACATCCTCATAAAAACCTACATTATAAAAGTAAGCTATTAAATTTCTTTCTTTAGTTACTTTTGGATTAAGATTTCTTAAAGCCCCTGCAGCTGCATTTCTAGCATTTTTTAATGGTTCATCTGCTGATTTATTATATTCTTCTAAACTAGATAATGGCATAAGGCCTTCTCCTTGTATTTCTAATAAGCCTTTATGTTTAATACTTAATGGAATAGTCTTAATTGTTTTTACCTGGGGTAATATTGACTCTCCAGTTTCTCCATTTCCCCTTGTGGCTGCTTGAACTAATTTACCATCTCTATATGTTAAATTTATAGTTAGTCCATCAAATTTATATTCTAATATATATTTAGGCTCAAGAAGTTTATCTTTATTAGTTTCATTATATTGATTTATTAATTTTTTTACCCTTTTATCCCATTCTTTTAATTCTTCAACACTTTGAGCTTTTCCTAAACTCCATAATGGAGCTAGATGATTATGCTTTTCAAACTTTTCTAAAGGCTTTCCACCAACCCTTTGGGTTGGTGAATTATCTAATATAGTATTAGTTTCTTTTTCTAAATTTACTAATTCATCATATAATTTATCATATTCTTTATCACTAACTTTAGGATTGTCTAATGTATAGTAATAATAATTTAATTCATTTAAATTTTTAATAAGTTCCTTCATTCTTGAAATTTTCTCCAAGATTAATCACCTCTATTTATTTTATAACTTTAATAGGAGTAAAGGAAAGCATAACCTCTTTTATTCCTTGATTATTAAAAGCTATCGTTGCCTTTTTATTATCTTTTTTACCTTTTACTTGTACAACTGTACCTAGTCCCCATTTTTTATGTTCAACTTTATCTCCGGCTGTAATTTCTGATGTATCATTAGTTTTCTTTTTCTTAGTATCCATACTAGTATATCCAGTAAAATATTTATCTTTCTTTGGCTTTTTCTTATATCCAAAGGCTTTTTTATCACTATTACAGCTTTTAATTAACTCATCTGGAAGTTCATCTAAAAATCTAGATGCACTATTATAACTTGTTCTTCCGTATATAGTTCTTGTCAGTGTATGGGTCATATATAATATTTTTTTAGCCCTTGTTATTCCGACATAGCAAAGTCTTCTTTCCTCTTCTAACTGATCGTCATCTGTCATAGCCCTTGATATAGGGAATATTCCCTCTTCTAATCCAGTAAGAAAAACTACAGGAAATTCAAGACCCTTAGCACTATGAAGTGTCATTAAGGTTACAGAATTATCATTTCCTTCTTCTGTTTTATCTAAATCAGAAAGTAAAGAAACATTAGATAAAAATTCTTCTAAAGTATTTTCTTCACTGGTTTTCTCAAAATCTATAGCAACTGATACAAACTCTTCTATATTTTCTATTCTTGTTCTAGATTCAATTGAATCATCCTTTTTAAGCATTTCCATATATCCAGTTTTATCTATAACATTTTCAATAAGTTCTTTAACTCCTAAAACCTCTTTCATTGCCATAAACGTACCTATCATTGAAGCAAAGGATTTTATTTTAGATTTTGCTCTATGGGATAAGTTAGGAATCTCATCAGCATCTAAAATAACACTATACATACTTTCATCTTTATCTATACTATAATCTTCTATTTTTTCTAAAGTCCGTTTTCCTATCCCTCTTTTAGGAAAATTTATAATTCTTTTTAAACTTATATTATCAACAGGATTTTGTATTAGTCTTAAATATGCAGTTATATCCTTAATTTCTTTTCTGTCATAGAATTTAAGCCCACCTACTATTTTATAAGGAATATTTGCTTTCATTAAACCTTCCTCTAAAACACGGGACTGTGCATTTGTTCTATATAATAAAGAGAAATCTTCATATTCTAGGTTTTCATTTTCTTTAATTTCTACTATCTTTTTAACTATAAAGTTAGCCTCTTCATGTTCATTACTACCCTTATAGATGTTTATATTATTCCCCTTATCATTAGATGTCCATAATTTTTTGCTTTTTCTACCCATATTATTATCTATAATAAAGTTTGCAGCATCTAATATTGTTTTAGTAGAGCGATAATTTTGTTCAAGTTTAATAACCTTAGCATCTTTATAATCTTTTTCAAAATCTAAAATATTTCTAATATCAGCACCTCTCCATCCATAAATTGAATTATGGACAACTACCCCTTCAGTTATATATTGTCTGAAATTTGGTATTGATAAGTCATATACAAAACCATCATAATCTATGATTTCAACATCTATTACTTCATCTTCTATTATTTTTCCATCTTCATAAACAGCTATACCCATAGATTTCTTTAAATGGGAAGCTGGCATATAATAAAAACTATCCTCTGTTAGTCTTGCTTTTTTTATTATATTAAGTTCTTTATTTACTTTAATATCCTTAGTATAATTTAATACATCATCATACTCACTCTTTTCAGTTACAGAAGAGTCTAAATATATTTTGTGATTATACCATCCACCCTCACTTTTATTCTTTCCTTCAAAAAAGTTTATATTTAATGAATTATCGGATAACATATATGGGTATTCTTCAATTATAAGATTATCATCCATAAGCTTAAAAACATTTTTCTCTACATTTATATCCTCAGCTAATTCATATATTGGATCTATTATAACCGATTCATCACTTAATTCAGAGCTATATATACTAAAGGGAATCAAATATCTATTACAAAGTATTTTTTCATAATATTCTGCTTCATTTTCACTTTCACATTCTCTTATTATCCAAAGTTTATTAGCTTTTTCATTTCTTATAAGTTCATCTAATCCACACTTTAATTTTCCATCAATATTAAGTGCTTTTGGTGTTTTCTTTATTTTGTAACCTAATCCTTCTTTATATAATAAACAAACATAATACTCATTTATTTTTTTATTAAACTTTCCAAATACTATATGATTAGGAGTAGTCTTTAAAACTTTTCCCTTTTTCGTTTTAATTGTTATTATCTCACCTTGATACTTATTTTTTATTTTCTTTTCTACAATACCCTTCATAGTTTCTTTATTACCTGAAGCTGTTAAAACTTCGTCATTTTCTTTAATATCTTCTATTAAAACTTCTCCCTTTGTGGTACTTACTTTCATACCCTCTGGTATACACTGATCATCATCACCAACAACGCATACATTTAAATGCTTTTTAGAAAAGAGTTTTATTAATTCATATTGTGCTCTATTTGTATCTTGATACTCATCAACTAATACATATTCAAATTTATCTTGGTAATAATCAAGTATAATAGGAGCACTTACAAATAACTCTATTGTTTTTAGTATTAGATCATCAAAATCAAGTGCATTATTCTCTTTTAATTTTTTCTGATACCTTTTATAAAGCTCACCTTTTTGTCTTTCTCTAAAATCTCCCTGATTTTCCTTTATATAAGTTTCAGGATCCATTAATACATCCTTTTGTGAGCTAATAAAATTTAACATTGTTTTAGGATCAAATAATTTTTCACTTAAATTTTCTTCCTTAATACAATCCTTTATTAATGTCTTTTGGTCTGCTGAATCAAATATAACAAAGCTATTATTATACCCTATCTTATCTATATCTCTTCTTAAAATCCTTACACACATAGAGTGAAATGTTCCTACCCACATTCCTGAAGTTTTATCTGTAATTAAAGATTCTATTCTCTCTTTCATTTCGCTAGCAGCTTTATTTGTAAAAGTTATTGCTAATATATTTTCAGGTAATACATTCTTTTGTTCAATTAAATAAGCAATTCTATGGGTTAATACCCTGGTTTTCCCACTTCCTGCTCCTGCTAAAACAAGTAACGGTCCTTCTGTTATTTTCACCGCTTCCTGTTGCATTTCATTTAGTCCCTCTAGAAAATTCATAATAATGCTCCTTCCTGATACCTTTTTTTGCTCTTACCCTCTATTATATAGAAAATTCCTTCTATGTTGAAGTATAAATAAAAAAATATAATAATTTATAATATTTATAAAGAATTTATAGGAAATTGTTTCTTTTACTAGAACTATATAGTATGGGTAAATTCTAAAGTGAAAAATAAGTATATAATATTTAACCTTAAATTATACTATGACCATAGTATTTTATTAATCTAATTTATTACCTTGTTTAAATAACTGTAAAATATAAAGGAGGACTTTTAATGTATGCATTATTTTTAATATTAAACGATATACATAAACTAGATGATATACATGAAATATTTTATGAATATCATTGTGGAGCGACTACTTTAGATAGTCAAGGTATGGGAAAAGTATTACTAGAACACAACGAAGACATTCCTGTCTTTGCTAGTATAAGACAGCTTGTCGAAGGTACTAAACCCTATAATAAAACCATTATAAGTGTTATTAAAGAAAAACAACTATTAGATAAAGTTATTAAAAGAATAAATGAAGAATTAGATTATATACATAAACCTGGAATAGGATTTATGTTTGTTATTCCTGTATTAGATTGTTTTGGTTCTAAAATTAAAGAAAAAGATGGGTAAATTCAATCTTTTCTTTATAAAAGTCTGAAATTATTAATTTTATATATTCTCATCTTAAGTAAGATATATATTTGAACTATTTGTTAATTATAAGTAAAATTACTTTAAATAAATATTTAGACATTAAAATAAGGTGGAAAAACCACCTTATTTTATCACTATTTTTTTATCTTCGCTACAAACTAATATTTTTTCTTCCTCATCTATTTTAGTTTTTAATTCTATCTTTCCTCCCCAAAGAATACATATATATTTTAAAGTTTCATATGCATAAGTAAGTTCTAACTCTCTTCCATCATATACATGTTCTAATATCAAAGTCCTAGTATTATTTTTCACTTCAGTAACCTTAATAATAGGTATAGCCCCCATACCTACACTATTAGCTAAGGTATTTCTTATTTTTTTCCACCCTTCTTTATCTGAAATTTCTTCTATTAAATAATTACTACCCTTTTTACTATATTCAAATAAATTCATTTCCATACATAATTCCTCTGTTAAATATTTCCTTATAAATGATTGATCCCTTTCTAATTGTCTAACCTCAAATATTTTCTTACTGCCATATATTTTTTCTATATTCTCAAATATTTTAAAACCTATATAATATGGATTAATTCCCCCCATAAATGGTTTTATTACTTGATTATGTCTATTTAGAAACTCTAAGTGTAGCTCTTGAGGTAAGTTTAATTCATTTAATATTTTATAGTGCCAGAAACTTGCCCATCCTTCGTTCATAATCTTAGTTTCTATTTGAGGGATAAAATATTTAGTTTCTTCCCTAACTATATCTAAAATATCTTTTTCCCAATCCTCTAAATTACTATACTTTATTAAAAACTCCATAATATCTTCACTAGGTTCTAAGGGTATTTTATTTAAATTAGGATATTTAATTTTTTCTCTTTCTTCCTTTGACTCTGCTTTCTTTATCTTTTTATTGTATTTATCTATTAACATTTTTTTTATATCCTCATTAGACATTTCTTTGCTTCCGATAACCCTATTTATTTGATATCTAATACCATGGGCTGCATTTAAAACTCTCTCTACCCTTTCATATCCTATAGTTGGATCTTTTATATATTCCCTTATTCTATCCCCATGGTTTTTAAATTTTTCTACGGTCCGTTTTGCATTTGTACCTTCTTTAAATAATCTATTATTTTTAAAAAAATCATTATGTCCATAAACATGGGCTATGGTTAATATCTGTAGTAAAAGTGTATTTTCCTTCATCAAGTAAGCTATACAAGGATCAGAATTTATAACCATTTCATAGGGTAATCCTTCTAAATTATAGCTATATAAAGTTTTCTTTTTTTCATATGCCTTACCAAAACTCCAATGGGGATAATGGGAAGGCATACCTACATAAGCCTCATAACAAATCATATCTTCATAATTACATACTTCAAACTCTTGAGGATAACAATTAAGTCCTTTTTCATTAATTATTTTTTCAATTTTTTCATTCCATTTTTTAAGTTCTTTTATTGTATATTCCATCATACTTAATTATTATTCCATAAGCTCTTTTTCTTTTGAAAGCAATTTTTTAAGAGCTGGAATAATATCCTCCTTTCCTGAAATAGTTGCTACTGAAAAGTTAGGATATTTAACCTTAGATGAGAATTCACTTCTTATAGAACTTGATGGTCTATAACCACCTGTATTAATCTGTCCATAACCAAATAGATTGCATGTTTCACAAAGAGTTTTAGCACTTTTAACTGCCTTTTGATTATCCTCTCTCCAATTATCACCATCACTACAATGAAATGCATATACATTCCATATTGATGGATTATATCTATCTTCTATAATATCTAAAGCTAAATTATACCCACTACTTATATATGTTCCTCCCGATTGACCCTTATGGAAAAAATCATCCTCACTTACTTCCTTAGCAGTTGTAGAGTGGGATACAAAAACTACTTCAACATTTAAATATTTACGCTTAACAAACTGATATAAAAGAAAATAAAAACTCCTAGCTAAATATTTCTTAGTTATATTCATACTTCCTGAAGTGTCCATTATACATATAACCACCGCATTACTTTCTCTTTTTACATCTGTTCTTAAGTGGTGATACCTTAAATCATCCTCTTTAAAAGGAAATCTTTCTTCTTCATCTTCATCATCTTTCCCCCTATTAGAGGCCTTTTTTCTTTTTATTTTTTCAACTAATGATCTTTTCTTAGCAAGTCTTGGTTTTATACCTTTCTTTTGATAACCAAGCCTTTTAAATTTCTTTTCTGATTCAATTTCATTAAATTTCTTTCTCTCCATAAAGGGTAGGTCTAAATCCTCAAATAAATAATCTATTAATTCTTCCATAGTTATTTCAGTTTCATAAATATCTTCCCCCTCATTATTTCCTGCTTGTTCTTTTCCTTTTTTAATCTTCTCTTTACCTATTTTGTCTCCTCTTTTTTCGCTACCATCTCCAGAGCCAACTCCCGGTTTATTTTTTCCATAGATAAATTTATATTCCTTAATTCCTTTTATGGGGATTTTTATTTTTTTCTTTTTACTTTTTCCTATTATACTTTCTTCAGCTATTATATCTCCAATATTTTTCTTTATTGAATCTTCTATAAGTTCTCTATGTCTTCTTCTATCTTCAGCTGAACGGTCTCTACCTTTACTGTCAAACTCTCTAAATATAGTCATTTTTACACCCCCATAAACCACATAAGTTTAGGTTAGACTAATCTTTCCATAAATTATTAGCAGCATATTTAAGTATTACATTACAACAATGGTCACAATATCCGTTTTTCTTCATTTCTTCAACCATAGAATTATATTTTTCATTTTGCTGTTTATCCCTTACCTTAGTTCTTGTTATTACTCTACTTAGTTCCTTAACAGAAGCTGTTAGTTTCTTTTCTATAGCTTCTTTTAAAGGCTGATAACAAGTATAATCAATACTACCTCCATTTCTTATAACATAAAACATATAGGAAGTTACATCCTGTCTGAATCCTTTAGCTGCAGTTTTTGTAATATTTATCTGTTCTTCTATTGATCTTAAAAATTCTTCATCTGGTTCTAATTCTTCTCCAGTACTTTCATCCTTTATTTTCGATTTATTAACATATGCTTCTGCATGATCTAAATAATTATTAAATAAATCCTCTGCTTGTTCTTTATATCCATGAATAAATGCCTTTGTAACTTCCTTTTCTAATATCTTATGATATTCTTTCTTAATTGTGTTTTGTAAATGATTTAAATATGTCTTTTTTAAGTCCTCGCTTATTGATAGTTCCTTTACTGACTTAATTAAAGTCTCTAAAACTACTATAGGATTTATACAATCATTTTCTGACTCTGCCATGGTATTATCTAAAACTTTCATTATAAATCTTGTAGATATACCACTCATTCCCTCTCTAGGTGCCTCTTCTTTTAGCTCTAATATATCAACCTTAGCTGTAGAACCTTTTTCTAATATCTCTTCACCATTATATATTTTCAATTTAGTTATAGGATTAACTTTATTAGATGGTGCTAGTCTTGTTAATATAGCAAACATTGATGCTATTTCTAATGTATGGGGTGCTATATGGGTCTCAAACTTACTTCTTTTTATAATTTTTTCATATATTCTTTTTTCCTCATTTAATTGTAAACAATAAGGCACTTCTATCTTTACAATCCTATCTAAAATCGCTTCATTAGTATGATCTGATTTAAATTTTTTCCACTCTGCTTCATTAGAATGGGCTAATATAATACCATCAAAATATATCATAGCTGATTTTCCAGGAGCTGGTATGCTTTTTTCCTGTGTGGCTGTAATCATTGTATGAAGATATTCAACTTCATTTTTAAAAACCTCAATAAATTCTACTAAACCTCTATTTCCTACATTAAAGGCCCCGTTTAATGACATAACTCTAGGATCATCCTCTGGATATAAATCTAATTTAGATATATCAACTGATCCAACTAAAACAGATGTATCTTGATTATTAGGATCAACCGGAGGAACAACACCAATGCCTTTTCTTTCCCTAATGCTAAAGTTAACCCTTTCTATAGGAACGTTTTCAAATTCACCATTATATACTTCATCTAATCTATATCTACATACAGGACATAAATCCCCTTCTATTTTAATTCCTAAAAATTCTTCAAATTCTTTTCTTAAATGTTTAGGTATTAAATGTAGTGGTTCTTCCCTCATAGGACAATCCTTAATAGCATATATTGAAGGACTAAACTCTAAAGCTTTTTTCAATGACTCCATTATAGAAGATTTACCAGCACCCACAGGACCAACTAAATATAATACTTGTCTTGACTCCTCTCCCTTCATAGCTGCAGTTTTAAAATACCTTACTATTTTCATTAACGTTTTATCAATTCCAAAAAAATCATTTTTAAAGAAATTATATCTTTTTATAACATCATTACCATATATTCTTCTTAATCTTGGTTCTTCTACAGTATTAATAACATCTACACCTTTATTAACTATAAGTTCATACATCCTCTGATGGGACAACATTGAAATCGAAGAATTCTTTTTAATTAATTCAAGATAATCAAGAAAACTTCCATTGAAACTTTCTTTTTTTCTTTTATCTCTATCCTGTTTAATCAAATCGTTAATTTTTGCCATGTTTTAAACCCCCTTAAAAATAATAAAATCTTCCCTTTAATATATATGTATGAAAAAAATACTAGATTAAAACTTAAACTAATACGTTTTAACAAAAAAAAATAGTGATGTAGAAATAAATTAATATTTATTCCTACATCACTATTTTTTATAAGTATATATTTTTATATCTTTCATAAACTAAAGGAAAAGGATTTCCCAATAAATTAATCCTCTTTATACCCTAATCTATCAAGTATAATGTTATAACCATCAGCACCATAATTAAGACATCTACTAATTCTACTTATAGTTGCTGTACTCGCCCCTGTTTCTTCTTCAATATGACTATAAGTTTCCTTTTGTCTTAACAATTTTGCTACATGTAGCCTTTGTGCTATTGCTTTAATCTCTTTTATGGTACAGATATCTTCAAAAAATCTGTAGCATTCTTCAATATTCTCCAATTTTAACACAGCTTCAAAAAGCTCATTTGTTTCCTTATCCTTAATTTTTGATTCGTAAGTCAAAAGATCACCCCTTTAATTTTTTAATACTAAAAAGCTTATACAATCATTTTAACATAAATTTCTATAAAATTTCTATAATTTATTGTAATACTTAAACAAAATTCTGCAAATAATAAATTTAGGATATTTTTATCCTAGTCTCAGAAAGAGGTGTGTTTATGGAAAAATATAGTGACAGAAATGAACCTAAGCCTTACGGATCAAAAGGATATGATATGATAGTTTCTACGTACAATTCCCATAAATTCCCCGTTATTGAAAATCAAACTAATGCCTTTGTATTTCCATGGAATATGCAAAGGGATGTAGACAGTATTGATTCTATGAGATTTTCTGAAGTTACCACAGAAACTAGCGAAGGAATTGGAGTAGATAATATCCCAGCAAGTCCAAAAAACATAGAAACTCATAAGAAACTTAAATAAATGTAGCCTCAGGCTACATTTATTTTTTATTTTCATCATACATTTAGTAGTAGTTGCATAATATATAATAGGGTATTATTTACTTAAAAAAAGGAGTGGTTTTATGTATACTATAAAGCTAAAAAGAATGGATATGATAAGTGGTTTATATGAAGTTGCTATATATAGTATAGGAAATTATAATCATCAACGAAAAAACTTCTTTGATAAAGCGGTACCTGATATTATAGTAAATCAAAATATTAATTATTTTAAAACTAAACCTGTAGACAAAGATAGAGAACAAAGAAGCTTTGAATTAACAATAACATCTTAAGGAGCTAGAAAGCTCCTTATATTTTAGCAATATCTTTTCTATAAAACATTCCATCAAAAGTTATTTTTTCAATTTCTCTATAAACCGATGCTCTTACCTTTTCTAAGGATTCTCCCATAGAAGTAACAGCTAAAACTCTACCTCCATTTGTTAGTAAATCATCTTTATCTTTCTTAGTTCCTCCATGAAATACAAAAGTATTCTCATTTAAATTATCTAAACCAGTTATTACTTTATTCTTTTCATATTTAGCAGGATAACCCCCGGATGCTAAAAATACAGTAACACACTTTTCTTCACTCCACTTTAAATCATCTGGGTATAAATTTCCATCTATTGTCTTTTCTAAAATATCAACTAAATCACTTTTAAGTCTAGGCAAAACCACTTCAGTTTCTGGATCCCCTAATCTTACATTAAATTCTAAAACTTTAGGGGAATTTTCATTTATCATAAGTCCTATGAATAAAACTCCTTTAAAGTCAATACCTTCTTTATCAAATCCAATTTTTATTTTATTTAATATTTCATTTTGAATTTTTTCTTTTAATTCATCATTAAATATTGGATTTGGAGAAAAACAACCCATTCCTCCAGTATTTAATCCTTTATCATTATCTAAAGCTTTTTTATAATCCCGAGCACTTTCCATAGGTATTATTCTTTCTCCGTCTATTAAACATAATAAAGATGCTTCAATACCTTCTAAAAATTCTTCTATTACTATTTTTGATCCTGATTTTCCAAACTTTCTATCTTTCATTATCATCTCTACAGAATCCTTAGCAGTGGATACATCTTCACATATTAAAACACCTTTACCTGCTGCTAGACCATCTGCTTTAATAACTAATGGGTAATTATAATTTTCTAAATCATTATATGCCTTATTAAAGTCCTCATAACTTTTATATTTAGCTGTAGGAATATCATATTTCTCCATAAAATTCTTTGAATAAATTTTACTACCTTCTAATTTAGAAGCCTTTTTATTTGGACCAAAAACCTTAAGTCCATTTCTTTCAAATTCATCAGTAATCCCCTTAACTAATGGGAGTTCTGGTCCTACAACTGTTAAATCTATTTCTTTTTCTAATGCAAAGGCTAGAAGAGTTTTTATATCATCTGACTTTATATTTACACATTCACTAATTTCATCAATACCTCCATTACCTGGAGCACAATATATTTTTTCAACCTTAGGACTTTGAGCTATTTTCCATACCAAAGCATGCTCCCTAGCTCCACTACCTATAACTAAAACTTTCATTGTCCACAACTCCTTTTAAAGGGTAAGCTATTGTTTAAGTTTGTCATTTCCCTGGAAATATTTATTGTAATATGTCAATAAATAAACTTTAATGTTTGAAATGTCTCATCTTCGTAAATACCATAGCGATTCCATGTTCGTTACATGCTTTAATAGATTCATTATCTCTAATGGAACCTCCTGGTTGGATTATTGCTTTAATTCCTGCCTTAGCTGCAGCTAAAACACAATCTGGAAATGGAAAAAATGCATCCGATGCCATTACACTTCCATCTACCCTATCTTCTCCCTGTTTTATAGCATTTTCTAAGGCCCATATTCTACTTACCTGACCTGGTCCTACTGCTACAGTTCCACTTTCCTTAGCTAATACTATACCATTAGATTTTGTATTTTTAACTGCCTTCCAAGCAAATAATAAATCCTTCATTTCTTTATCTGTTGGTATTTTATCTGTTACAACCTCTAATTCATCATTTATCAATTCTGTATCCCTTTGTTGTACTAAAAGTCCACCTAATACTTTCTTTAAATTATTAGAATCATAATCATTTTTCTTTATATCATCAAGCTTAAGTATTCTTACATTTTTCTTTGATGTTAAAATACTTAAAGCTTTTTCTGTATATGAAGGTGCTATTACTACTTCAATAAAGATTTTATTTATCATATTTGCTGTTTGTTCATCTATTTCACCATTTGAAGCTATTATACCACCAAATATGGATATTTTATCTCCTTCATATGCTTTTTTAAATGCTTCTTTTATAGTATCAGCACTACCTATCCCACAAGGATTAGCATGTTTTACAGCTACAATAGTTGGTTCTTCAAATTCTTTTAATATTTCTAATGCTCCATTAGTATCATTTATATTATTAAACGATAAATCCTTACCATGTAACTTTATTGCATTAGATAATGTACCTTCAGTCTCAAGAACTTCTTTATAAAATCCTGCCTTTTGATGAGGATTTTCACCATATCTTAAATCCTGCTTCTTCTCATATGTAAATGAAATGATATCAGGATTATCTATATTTGCTTTTTTATTAAAATAATTAGATATTAATGTATCATAACTACTTGTATGTTGAAATACTTTAGCTGCTAGATATTCCTTCGTTTTTAAACTTGTATCATCATTTTCTTTAAGTTCTTTTATAACCATTTCATAATCACTAGGATCAACAACAACAGATACAAACTTATAATTTTTAGCTGCAGCTCTTAACATTGAAGGTCCACCAATATCAATATTTTCTATTATCTCTTCATGGGCTACATTTTCTTTTAATAGTGTTTCTTTGAAAGGATATAAGTTGTTAACAACCATATCTATTGATTTTATATTTAATTCCTTCATAGTTTTTACATGTTCTTTATTATCCCTTAAATATAATAATCCTCCATGTATTTTTGGATGAAGAGTTTTTACCCTTCCATCAAAACATTCTGGAAATTCTGTTACTTCACTTGCATCAATAACTTCTATACCAGCCTCTTGAAGCTTTCTCTTTGTACCTCCTGTAGATACAATCTCCCATCCAAGTTCTGAAAGTTTCTTTGAAAAATCAACAATCCCTGTCTTATCAAATACACTTATTAATGCTCTTTTCATGTTAACCCCTCCTTATTTTAGTTACAAACCTATTATTTTGTTTTTTAAGTTCTATTTTTCCTTCACAGTATAACCTAACAGCCTCAGGTAAAATTTTATGTTCCACCTTTAATACCTTTTCCTTTAAAGATTTAACCGTATCCTCATTATCTATATTTACAACTCTTTGTAAAATTATTGGTCCTGTATCAGTTCCCTTATCAACAAAGTGTGCTGTAGCTCCTGTTACTTTTACTCCATAATCAAGACAGGCCTTATGAACTTTAGTCCCATAATAGCCCTTACCACAAAAGCTTGGTATTAAAGATGGATGAATATTAATAATTTTATTTTGATATTTCTTAACAAATTTTTCATTTAATATTTTTAAATATCCAGCTAAAACAACTAGCTCTACTTTCTTTTCTTTCATTTTCTCTATTATAACTTCGTTATAATCATCACTACTATCATATTCTAATCTATTTATATACATATTATCTATGCCATTTTTTTCCGCTCTTTTAAGTCCATAGGCTTTTTTATTATCTGAAATAACTAAAACTATTTCCCCATTAATATTTCCATCATTTATACTATCTATTAAAGATTGTAAATTGGTTCCTCCCCCTGATATTAAAACACCAATTTTTACTGATGACATAATGAAATGCCTTCCTTTCCCTTTGTAACATTTCCTAATATATAGTACTTTTCATTTGAATCATCTAAATATTTAAAAATTTCCTGTGAAGTATCTTTATTTACTGCCATTACTAAACCGATTCCCATATTAAATGTTTTATACATTTCATCTATATCTATATTTCCTAAATCTTTAATAATATTAAAGATCTCTGGAGTTTCAATTTCTTTAGTATTAATATTTGCTGTTAAACCCTCTGGTAACATTCTTGGTATATTTTCATAGAAACCTCCACCTGTTATATGGCTTATTCCATTTATATTAAATTTATTTATGATATCATAAACAGGATCTACATATATTCTTGTAGGTTTTAATATTTCCTCACCTATTGTGGAATTTAATTTATCATAATATTTATTTATATCAATATCATTTATTTCAAATAATACCTTTCTTACAAGGGAAAATCCATTACTATGAAGACCATTTGACGGAAGACCTATTAATATGTTTCCTTCACTAATCTTACTTCCATCTATTATTTTTTCTTTATCAACTATACCAACGGTAAACCCGGCTACATCATATTCTCCATCATTATAAAGTCCAGGCATTTCAGCAGTTTCTCCACCTATTAAGGAAGCTTTTGCTTTTATACATCCATTTGATATACCCTCAACAATCTTTGCTACCTTTTCTGGTTTAAGTTTTCCAGTTGCTATATAATCAAGAAAAAATAAAGGTTTCGCCCCTTGACATAATACATCATTTACACACATTGCAACACAGTCTTCTCCTATTGTATTATGTTTATCCATCATAAAGGCTACTTTAAGTTTTGTTCCTACTCCATCTGTACCTGATACAAGTATTGGATTTTCATAATCATCTTTATTTATTTCAAAAAGCCCTCCAAAACCTCCAATGTCTGAAACAACACCTTCTGTGAAGGTTTTTTTCACACTTTCTTTCATCAAATTAACTGATTTATATCCTGCTTTAACATCAACACCTGAATCTTTATAAGTTAAACCCTTCTTTTTCATTTTTTTCACCACCTAATCACCTTTCTTATTATCTCCCTCCATGGGTACTTCCATTGGATATTGTCCATTAAGGCAAGCTAAACAAAAACCTGATTCTCTTTTAGTTGATTTTTTTAATCCTTCTAATGAAATATAATGAAGACTATCTGCACCGATATTTTCCCTTATTTCATCCACTGTATAATTAGCTCCAACTAAATATTTTCTATAAGGAGTATCTATTCCAAAGAAACATGAATATTTTACAGGAGGTGAACTAACTCTTACATGTACCTCTTTAGCTCCTGCTTCCTTTAACATAGCTACTATCCTTTTACTAGTAGTACCCCTAACTATAGAATCATCAACCATAACAACCCTTTTATCTTTAACATTTTCCTTTAAAACATTTAATTTTATCTTTACACCCTGTTCTCTTAACTCTTGATTAGGTTGAATAAAAGTTCTTCCTGTATACTTATTTTTTATAAGTCCTACTCCATAGGGGATTTTAGATTCTTCTGCAAAACCTATAGCAGCTGGTGTTCCAGAATCCGGTACACTAATTACAACATCTGCTTCAACAGGAGCTTCTTTAGCTAGTATTTTACCTGCCTCACTTCTAGCTAAATATATATTTATATCATCCATTGTACTATCTGGTCTTGCAAAATATATAAGTTCAAACATACAAAGACTCTTTCTACACCATTTATTACTTTTAATACTTTTTAAACCATTTTCATCTATTACAATTACTTCTCCCGGTTCTACGTCTCTAACAAATTCTGCACCTATAGTACTTAATGCACATGATTCTGATGCTAATATATAACCATTCTCTGTTTTTCCTATACAAAGTGGTCTAAGCCCATGGGGATCTCTAGCACCTATAACTTTATCATCATTCATCAAAACAAAAGCAAAGGAACCTTTTAAAACTTCCATTACTTGTTTTACTGATTCTTCTATATTATCTTTATGATATCTAGCTAAAAGGTTAGCAACTACTTCACTATCTATTGACGTTTGAAAAATCACACCTTCATTTTCAAGCATATCCCTTAAAGCTGAAGCATTAACTAAGTTACCATTATGGGCTAAAGCAATATGACCCTTTTTATATTTAACTACTAAAGGTTGTGCGTTTTCAACATGACTTTCTCCAGTTGTTGAATATCTAACATGTCCTATACCTACATTACCTGTTAATTCTTTTAATACTTTATTATTAAATACCCTAGGTACAAGACCCATTTCCTTATGATAATCAATAACTCCATCATCACTTACAGCCATACCTGCACTTTCCTGTCCTCTATGTTGAAGGGCATATAAACCAAAATATATAAGCTGAGAAGTACTTTGTTTATCATCTGAATATACACCCATTACTCCACATTCTTCTTTAAGTTTATCACTATCTAAACCTGCATACATTTCCTCATCCCCTTTCAGGATACTATTTAAGTCTATCTAAAACTTCTTCATATACTGCTTCAACATCTCCTAAGTCTCTTCTGAATCTATCTTTATCTAATTTTTTGTTTGTTTTTAGATCCCATAATCTACAAGTATCTGGGGATATTTCATCTGCTAGAATTACTTTACCATCATATAATCCAAATTCAAGTTTAAAATCTATTAGATTAATATTTCTCTCTTTAAAAAACTTAACTAGTATGTCATTTACCTTTAGTGCGTATTCTTTTATAAGCTTTACTTGTTCTTCAGTTGCAAGTTTAACTGCTTTAATATGATAATCATTAATCATAGGATCGCCTAAATCATCATCTTTATAGCAGAATTCTAAAACTGTAGTATCCATTTTAGTTCCCTCATCTAAACCTAATCTTTTAGCTAAAGAACCTGCTGCTACATTTCTTACTATAACTTCTATTGGTAATATTTCAACTGCTTTTACTACCATTTCTCTATCGCTTATTAGCTCTTCAAAATGAGTAGGTATTCCTTTTTCTTCTAATATCTTAAAAAGTAAAGCTGACATTTTATTATTAACAGCACCTTTACCTACTATTGTACCTTTTTTCACTCCATTAAAAGCAGTTGCATCATCTTTATACTTAACTAAATATCTTTTTTCATCATCAGTTTTAAATACTTTTTTAGCCTTTCCTTCATATAACATTTCTCTTTTATCCATATTAAAAACCCCCATTATTTTAATTTTTGTTGTACTGCTTCATTTTTCTCATCGACTTGTACTTTCATTTCTTCTCTATAATTTTTTAACTTTTCCCTTAACTCAGGATATTTAACAGATAATATTTCTATAGCTAATAATGCTGCATTTAATGATCCATTAATTGCGACTGTAGCTACCGGTACTCCCTTTGGCATTTGAACTATTGATAAAAGCGAATCTAATCCGTCCATAGTTGAAGATTTAATTGGAAGTCCAATAACTGGTAAAATAGTTACCCCTGCTAAAACCCCAGGTAAATGGGCTGCTTTTCCTGCTGCACCTATTATCAATTCATAACCTAAACTTTCAGCCTTATCAGCAAAATCTAAAGCCTTAAATGGAGTTCTATGGGCACTTATTACCTTAACATCAACCTCTATGCCAAACTCCTTTAATATCTTAAGTCCCTTTTCAACTACTGGAAAATCCGAATCACTTCCCATTACGATTGCTATTTTCATTTTTAACACATCCTTTTTAGATTATTTAAAGTACTTAACTCCTGCTTCAAAAATTAATTGATCCTTCTTACCAGGTATATTTTTACATATATCTTTTCCTATTCTTTCTGAATGACCCATTTTACCTAATATTCTTCCATCTGGACTTGTTATCCCTTCTATAGCTAATAAAGAACCATTAGGATTAAATTTGCCATCATAACTTGCTTTTTCATCATAATCAACATATTGCGTAGCTATTTGTCCATTTTCTATCATTTTCTTTAAATCCTTTTCACTTGCTACAAATCTTCCCTCTCCATGGGAGACTGCTATATCAAATACTTCTCCTGAATTAACATTATTAAACCATGGTGATAAATTACTTGTTACCTTAGTTTTAACCATACTTGATACATGTCGTCCTATTTTATTAAAGGTAAGAGTTGGTTGGTTTTCATTTGGCTCAATTATTTCTCCATAGGGAACTAATCCTAATTTAACTAAAGTTTGAAATCCATTACATATACCAATAATTAAACCATCCCTATTATTTAATAAATTCATAACTGCTTCTTTTATTTTAGGATTTCTAAATACAGTTGCTATAAACTTACCTGAACCATCCGGTTCATCCCCTGCACTAAAACCTCCAGGTAAAGCTATTATTTGAGATTTATTAATTTTTTCTGCGAAAATATCTATAGACTCCTTAATATCATTTGTAGTTAAGTTTTTAAATATTAAAGTTTCTGTTTCAGCTTTAGCCTTTTTAAATGCAGTAGCTGTATCATATTCACAGTTTGTTCCAGGAAATGTAGGAATTAATACCCTTGGTTTAGCTATAGTAATACTTGATTTTACTTTATTTCCCTTAGTATATTTAACATCTTTTATCTCTTTATCTAGACTTTCTTTTATAGGGAATACTTCATTTAGTGGTTCTTCAAAATATTTAATAGCTTTTTCTAAATCTATTTTTGTATCTTTAATTTCAATTATCTTTTCTTCTTGAGTATTACCTAATTTAGTATAATTAATATCTGAAAGTAATTTAGTTATATCCTCATTTTCTTCAATTTCTACTACTACCGAACCATAATTTTCTTCAAATAACTTATTTGTCTCTACATCTTTAAATTTCATACCGATTTTATTACCAAATGCCATTTTACTTATTGCAGCAGCAATTCCACCTTTACCCACAGTATGGGCTGATAATACTTTACCTTCATTTATTAGTTTGTATATTTTAGAAAAATTCTTTTCAAGTGCTTTAAAATCTGGTAACTCATCTTCTTTTCTATCTAAATTAATTACCACTACATTGCTACCTATCTTTTTAAATTCTGGAGATATTATATTTCTAGCATCAGCCACATTAACTGCGAAACTTACCAATGTCGGTGGGACATTTAAATCTTTAAATGTTCCTGACATACTATCTTTTCCTCCTATTGCAGGTATATTAAGTTTCTTTTGAGCATAAAAGGCTCCTAATAATGCACTAAATGGTTTCCCCCACTTTATACTATTATCTCCTAACTTTTCAAAATACTCTTGAAGTGTCAATCTAGTCTTTTTATAGTCTCCTCCCATGGCAACTACCTTTGCTATGGAATGAACAACTGCATACATTGCACCATGAAATGGACTCCATTTTGAAAGTTTCGGATCAAATCCATAACTCATAATACTACATGTATTAGTCTCTTTATCTAATACTGGTATTTTAGCCACCATACCCTCAGTTGGAGTTAATTGATATTTCCCTCCAAAAGGCATTAATACAGTACCTTTTCCTATTGTGCTATCAAACATCTCTACTAATCCTTTTTGACTTGTTACATTTAAATCCGATAATGTATTTAACCATGATTTTTCTATATTTTTAATTTCAATATTATTTTTAAAGAAATTTTTATCTTTATTAGGTTCTGTAACCGAAATAGAAGCTTTCTTCTTAACGCCATTTGTATTAAGAAAATCCCTACTAATATCTAAAATATTTTTATTTCTCCACTTCATAATTAATCTATTAGTATCAGTTACTTCAGCAACTATACTAGCTTCAAGGTTTTCTATACTGCAATGCTTTTTAAACTTATAAAGGTCGTTTTTATCAATAACAACAGCCATTCTTTCTTGGGATTCAGAAATTGCAAGTTCAGTCCCATCTAAGCCTTCATATTTCTTAGGAACTTTATCTAAATTTATTTCTAAACTTTCCGCTAATTCCCCTATTGCTACTGAAACTCCACCTGCTCCAAAGTCATTACATTTTTTTATAAGTTTAGCTAAATCACCATTTCTAAATAATCTTTGTATTTTTCTCTCTGTTGGAGGATTTCCCTTTTGAACTTCAGCTCCACTTTTATATATAGATTCTTCATCATGCTCCTTAGAAGAACCAGTAGCTCCTCCGCATCCATCTCTTCCTGTTCTACCTCCAACTAAAAGGATTAAATCTCCCTTTTTAGGTTTTTCTCTTTTTACATTTTCTTTAGGAGCTGCTGCGATAACTGCTCCTATCTCCATCCTTTTTGCTAAATAGTCATTATCATAAATTTCAGAAACATGCCCAGTAGCTAATCCTATTTGATTTCCATAAGAGCTATAGCCTTCAGCTGCTTCTTTTGTTATTTTTCTTTGAGGAAGTTTACCCTCTAAGGTGTCTTCTATACTGACTCTAGGATCTCCACTTCCAGTAACTCTCATAGCTTGATATACATAACTTCTTCCTGATAGTGGATCTCTTATAGCTCCTCCTAAACAAGTTGCTGCTCCACCGAAGGGTTCAATTTCAGTTGGATGATTATGAGTTTCATTTTTAAACATAACAAGCCACTTTTCATTTTCACCCTCTATATCAACATCAACAATAATACTTGCTGCATTAATTTCATCTGATATTTCTAAATCATCAAGCATTCCTTTTTTTCTTAATTCTTTCATCCCCATAGTAGCTATATCCATTAAACAAATATCTTTTTCTTTTTCCCCGTATACATATTCCCTTGAATTTAAATATTCATTATAGGCTTTCATTATAGCCTTTGTATAATATCCATCCTTAAAATTAATATTTTCTAATTTAGTTGAAAATGTAGTATGTCTACAATGATCTGACCAGTAAGTATCTATAACCTTTAATTCTGTAATAGTAGGGTTTCTCTTTTCAGTTTTATTAAAATATTCTTGACAAAATTTTAAATCCTCAAGATCCATAGCAAAACCAGCTTCTTTAAGATATTTTTCTAGTTCATCTAAACTCATATCTATAAAGCCTTTAACTATTTTTACATCCTCTGGATTTTCATAATCATTATCTAAACTATCTGGTTTTTCTAAGGATGCTTCCTTTGAATCAATTGGATTTATGTGATATTCTTTTATTTTTTTTAAATCACTATCTGTTATATTTCCTTCTAATACAAAAAGTTTTGAAGTTTTTACATTAGGTCTTTCATTTTGAGTTAATATTTCAACACATTGAGCTGCTGAATCTGCTCTTTGGTCATATTGCCCTGGTAAATATTCAACTGCAAATACTCTACATTTATCTTCTATATCTATAGTTTCATCATATACATAATCCACCGCTGGATCTGCAAATATTATTTTTTTGCTTTTTTCATACTCATTTTGAGATATTCCTGAAATATCATAACGATTTATTACTCTAACATTTTTTAATTCTTTAATATCTAACTGTTCTTTAAAATCCTCTAATAAATGTTCTCCTTCTATATCAAATCCTCTTTTCTTTTTAACAAAAATTCGTCTTACTGTTTCTCCCATGATAATCCACCGCCTTTTATTATTTCTTAATTTATCTTTTCCAGTTACTTAACTGCATATTCTAAAATCTATATACATTAAATAAAACCCGGGCAGGATAGGTATATAAGCGAAACCTACCCGCCCGGGCTTTTATCCCCTCGGTGTGATATTTTAAAATATCTGTATCCCTTGGACCTGACAAGTTTTATACTCCGGAACCCTAGATACTCTTTCACTCATAGTCAAGTAATTTATGGTCACTTGGTAGAAACTTCCCGGCCATATCCCAGGACTTATATGAGATTATTCTTTTAGTTTAAATATATAATATCAAAGGCCTTTATTTAAGTCAATAGATTTTACGAATATTTTATATGTTTAAGTGTCTATAGTTTATTATAATACGAACATTGATTTTTTAAAACGTGTTTTAGTTAGGTTTTTTATATAAAAACAAAATATTAAAGGATTTTCGACTCTTTTGTCGAATACATAGTTAAGGGAGGCTTTTATGATTAATAACAAAAAATTTGAATTATTAGAAACCATTTTAGAATTTATAAATGATAACTATTTCAGTCCTACTACAACTGAACTTACTAATATACTTGATATTGAGACTGAAGAAAAAACTTCTGAACTTTTAAAAGAATTAGAAAATCTTGGATTGATAGAAAAGAAACATTCTAAATCTAGAAACCTAGCCTTAACTTATAAGGGACGGAAATTATTATCTAACAATATGAGATAATAAAAGAGCAGAAAATATCTGCTCTTTTTTTTATCCTATAATAAATTTCAAAATAAATAAAAATCCTAAAATATACATTAAAGGTGAAACTTCTTTATATTTTCCTGTTATTGTTTTTAAAGCTATATATGAAATCATACCAAAAACAATACCCTCAGCAATAGAATAAGTTAAAGGCATCATTATAATAGTTAAAAATGCAGGTATTGCCTCTGTGAAATCTT
>VENA01000065.1 GCA_009711785.1 Bacillota bacterium | reverse complement strand
AACCGTGTACGGCTCCTGAAGCACCACCTTCTGATTGTAATTCTGTAACGTTTACAGGTTGTCCAAAAATGTTTTTCTTTCCATGGGCCGCCCAATCATCTGCAAGTTCTGCCATTGGAGAAGACGGTGTAATAGGGTAAATAGCTGCTACATCAGTAAATGCATATGCAACATATGCTGCAGCGGTATTACCATCCATAGTTTTCATAACTTTTGCCATCTATATTACCTCCCTACATAATTATAAAAATATAAACAAACGTCACAATTAAGTATAATAGACTGATTTAATAAAGTCAATAAATTCAAAGATTTTGTATATTTTAAAATATTATTGCAAAAATATTGTATAATTTTTTCTTATTCTGGTTAAAATATCATGCATTTTGTAATTTTATGTAATTAAAACAAGGATAAACTATGAAGTTTATCCTTGTTTTAACATTTATACATTGTTTGAATTTCACCTATATATACTCCTGTAACATACCTGCTCCTATAATCCCAGCATCATTACTAAGTTTTGCTATAGCAATATCTGTAGTTTTTCCTTCATTGAAAACTAAATATTTTGAAACATTGTTTTCAATCTTTTCTAATAAATAATCCCCTGCCTTAGATACTCCTCCACCTAAAGCTATAATTTCAGGGTCTAATAAATTTATTAAATTTCCCATGCCAATAGATAAATACTTAACCATTCTATCAACTGCCATATTTGCTAGAATATCTTTATTCTTTGCAGCATCAAAAATTACTTTTGCATTTAAGTTTTCTTTAGTTAAAATTGTACTTTCTCCTTCATTTATAAGTTTCTTTGTATATTTTATTAAAGCAGTAGCAGAAGCAAATGTCTCTAAACATCCATTATTTCCGCAATTACAATCATAAAAGTTCTCTCCTACAACCATATGTCCAATTTCTGAACCCTTGTTATGACTCCCACTATATACTTTTTTATTTATAATAATGCCTCCACCTACACCTGTACCTAATGTAATAAAAATAGAATTATCGTACTTTTTAGTTACACCCTTTACATTTTCTGCAATAGCTGCTACTGTAGCATCATTATCTATATGTACTGGTATTTTAAAATGTTTCTTAATATTTATTCCTAAGGGAACATTTCTCCATCCTAGATTAGTACAATATATAACTTTATCTGAATCTTTATCAGCTATTCCAGGTATTCCTATTCCTATGGATTTAACATTTTCACCATTTTTTTTACTTTCATCTAAAAGTATTTTAATAATATTTATTATTTGACTCTCTATAACTTCATAATCATCACTCTTATTAATTGGTATTTCCTTTTTTAAAATTACATCTCCAAATGAATTTAAAAGACCACTTTTTATTGAAGTTCCCCCTATGTCAATGCCTATAAACATGTAACCCCCCTTAAACAGTTGATTTATCTATCTTTACAAACCTTTCTCTATTCTTTCCTTTCAGATAATTTTTAAGTTTATCTGAGCTTAAGCTCATTATAAGTTTTTCTGGCATTTGTATTTCTTTAAATATATTAACTACATCACTAAATTCACCTACATCATAGCTTATATGAGAATCACTTCCCACAGTAACCTTAACTCCATGTTTTTTACATGTTCTTGCAATTTCAGTGCAATTATCTAAACTACCTTTTCTACTACCATGAAAAGATCCATTATTTATTTCTATTAAAGTATTAGTTTCCTTTGCTTTAAGAACAACTTCTTCAATATCTATAGGAAACTGTGGATTGCCAGGATGTGCAATTATATCAACATACTCATTTTCCATTGCTAATTTTAATGCTTTCGTGTTTTCTTTCTTTGTTCCAGGTTTTATACAAACATCATGTAATGAAGCTATAATTATATCTAATCTTTTTAATACATAATTAGGAATATCTATATTCCCGTCATAATCTATGATATTTGCTTCCACTCCCCTTAATATCTCAACCCCAGATATTTTATTAGGTATTACTCTTTGGTTTGCTATATGAAAAATATGGGGACCTCCTGGCATTTCAGGTCCGTGATCTGTTATTGCTACCATTTCTAATCCCTTGTTATTAGCTTCCTTTGCTATTTCTAAAACAGTACTATATGCATGCCCACTAGCTATCGTATGACAGTGGGTATCTATAAGTAATTCTGATTTCATTATTTTAACTCCTCTCTAATTTATTCTTCATAGTTTACCTGTGCCGTAAGTTTATTCTCAAGTTCAGCTGCAGCATTATAACCCATACTTTTCTGCCTATGGTTTTTAGCTGCAACTTCAAGTATCATTGCAAGATTTCTACCTGGTTTCACAGGTACTGTTATTTTAGGTAATTTAGTATCTAATATTTCTGTATATTCCTCATCTAATCCAACTCTATCATATTCCTTTTTATCATCCCAATATTCTAACTCTACTACAAACTGTATAGTCTTTGAATTTCTAATAGACCCAACTCCATAAAGTCTTTTAATATCTAGTATACCTATTCCTCTTATTTCAAGGAAATGTCTAATAAGTTCAGGAGCTCTACCTTTAACGACATTTTCTTCTTCTCTTTTTATCTCTACTGCATCATCTGCTACTAATCTATGACCTCTTTTGATTAATTCTAGGGCTGTTTCACTTTTTCCTACGCCACTTTTTCCTGTAATTAAAATACCTATACCATAAACGTCTACTAATACTCCATGCATAGTTATACTTGGAGCTAATACATCATCTAAATAATTAAAAAGCTTCATTATAAATTTGGTAGTAGGTAACTTAGTTCTAACTATAGTTCTTTGATACTTTTTAGCACTTTCTATCATTTCAGGATATATTTCTAAATCCCTAGTTACTATTAAAGCAGGGATAGGATAGCTAAATAATTTACATAATCTTTTCTTCTTTGTTTCCTCATCTAATGTTTTTATATATTGCCACTCTACATTTCCTACTATTTGTAATCTTTCATGGGCGAAATGGTCAAAATATCCTGATAATTGTAACCCTGGTCTATTTAAATCACTCTTTATTATTTTAATATCTGTTTTTTCTGGCTTATATATTATTTCTAATTTTAGATCCTTTATTAATTTTTCTATAGTAACCGAATTCATAATAACCTCCTAATTATTATTTACTTCACCCTATGGGACTTATAACATCCCGATAAACATAAAACTTAATATTAATATTCCGGAATAATAACAGCTGCTACTATATATGCAACAACACCACCCACTGCAAAGCTAAATACTGTCAGTAGTGCCCATATAAGTCTTATGACTGTTGAATCAATTTCAAAATACTCTGCTAATCCTCCACATACACCACTTATTTTTTTATCTGTTGAAGATAAATGAAGTCTTTTATCGGTCATATACACACCTCCATTTAATTTTGTCTAAAAAAATTATAAACTGCATTTGCAGCTTTTATATTCATTCCATCTACATTTTTCAATTCATCTAAATTTGCTTTTTTAATTTTATCTACCGAGCCAAAATGTTTTAATAAAGCTTTTTTCCTTACCTTTCCTATACCCTTTATATCATCTAATACAGATTTAAAGACTTTTTTACCCCTTAAACTTCTATGATAGTTAATAGCAAATCTATGGGCTTCATCCTGGATTCTAGTTATTAATTTAAATATTTTACTATTTTTAGATATTTTTATTTCATTATTATCATATATTATACCCCTTGTTCTGTGAAAATCATCTTTAACTAATCCACATACGGGAATATTAAGATTAAAATCATTTATTACTTTTTTAGCTATATTTACCTGACCTTTTCCTCCATCCATCATAATTAAATCTGGAAAAATAGAAAAGCTTTCTATGCCTACTTTATTTTCTTTAATTAATTCTTTTTCCTTTAATCCTCTATTAAAGCGTCTGTATATAATTTCTTCCATACTCGCATAATCATTAGGCCCATATCCACCCTTTATCTTAAACCTTCTATAATCACTTGATTTTTTTATACCATTTTCAAAAACAACCATAGATCCAACCGATTCTACACCTTGTATATTTGAAATATCAAAGGCTTCAATCCTCTTTGGGATGTATTCTAAACTTAGTAATTCTTTTAATTCTTTAATCGTTTCTGTGCTATTTTTCATTTTCCTTTTAATTCTATCACTATATTGTTTTAATGTATTTATAGCATTTGTTCTTACCATTTCCATTAAGTGATTTTTTTCTCCCCGTTTAGGAACTTTAATATATACCTTTGAACCTCTTTTTTCAGAAAGCCATTTACTTATAATTTCTCTATCATCAAAATCTTCTTCTATAAGTATCTCTTTAGGTACATATGCTGAACCAATATAAAATTGTTTTGTAAATGAGCTTAATATTTCACTTCTATCTTTATTTTCTACATCTGTTAATATATAATGTTCCCTACCTATTACTTTTCCTGCCCTTACAAAAAATACTTGTACACAAGCTTCATCTATACCCCTTGCTAAAGCTATAATATCTTGGTCATTCATAGATGTAGAGACTACCTTTTGCTTTTGTAATATATGTTTTAATGACATTAACTGGTCTCTATACTTAGCAGCTGATTCAAAATCCATATTTTTAGAAGCCTTATTCATTTTTTCCTCTATTATATCTATTAACTTTTCTTCCTTACCATTAAGAAACATTTTTATTTCTTCTATCATTTCCATATATTTATCATAATCAACATTACCTTGACATGGTGCTAAACATTTATTTATATGATGATTTAAACAAGGTCTATCATTATACCCATAACTAGAAAAATCTTTTTTACATGTCCTTATGGGATAAAGATTTCTAATTATATCTATTGTATCATTTACAGCCCCATTACTAGAATATGGCCCAAAATACTTTGCACCATCCTTTTTTATCTTTCTTACCTTTATAACTTTAGGATATTTTTCATTTACAGTAATCTTTATATAAGGGTACTGTTTATCATCTCTTAATAAAACATTATATCTTGGTTTATGTTTTTTTATTAAATTAGCCTCAAGTATTAAAGCTTCTACTTCATTATCTGTAATAATATATTCAAATTCTTTTATATTACTAACCATTGCATTAACTTTAGAACCTTTATTTCTTGAAGACTGAAAATATTGCCTTACCCTTTTTTTAAGGGATATTGCCTTTCCTACGTAAATAATTTCTCCCTTATCATTTTTCATAATATAAACCCCTGGTTTATCAGGAAGTTTTTTAAGTTCCTCATCTATATTAAATATCATTTAATCACCCTTTTACAGTTTAAAAATAATTAAGAGTATTTAATATAATAATACCACAATTGAAGTTCATTTAAAATTTGTATATAATATTATTATCTTGAAAAATTAACCACATAGGAGGAATAGGAATGTCTGGAACTAAAAAAACAATAAATTTTATTATATCTTTCTTTGCAACTATACTATTTTTATCAATAATATCTAATTTTTTATCCCCACTTTTATTTAATTTAAATAACTTAGTATATGAGATAATTTCTTTAAGTATTTATACTTTATCCTTTTTATTTTTTATGTTTATGCAAAATCTTTTAAGACATTTTAAAAATAGTAAAATCATAGAAGATAATAAAGAATTTCTATCACTTAAAACAAGTAAATACTCCATTACTGAGAAGTTATGGATCCATGTTTTTATACTTATAATTTATTTTTTACCTGTTTTAAGAACACAATCTTTTAATAGTTTTTCATTAACTAGATTAGTTATGTTTATTATATCAATAACATTAATTGAACTACTTATAAGATATTCAGATAGCACAATGCAAGTACATTTTCTAAGAAAAGGAATTGTAATATTAGGTACAGATATAAGAATAGGTGCTCCTATTATGTATGGGAAAAGAATTTATAACGACTCAGGATATTATAGTTATAATGATATTAAAGAATATTTTATATTCCCAGATAGAGTTGAATTATATCTAATACATGATCAAGGAAAAATAATTGCAAAAGTAAATAATGAAAACAAAAATCAACTTAAAGGTTTATTTCAACAACAAAAAATACCCATGAAGAGATTTAGATAGCTAAAAATAACTTCATTTTAAAAGAAAAAAACACAGCGAAAGCTGTGTTTTACTATATTTCTATTATTATTCCCCTTACTAAATTTTCCTTATCTAAAATTAAACCAAAATCATATCCAACTTTTAAGTCCTTAAAATCTAAATTCATATATTTATCATTCCATTTTAATAAGATATTTACATCTTTTCTTACCTTCAATGGTTCATTTATTACTTTGCTGTCAGGTCCTAATTGCTGATCTATTGCTATAATCCTTTCGTCATAGTTTATATCTGTTATAATACCATAAACAAAATTTTCTCCTGCCCTAGGATCACATTCTTCTAAACCTTTATAGCCATTTATTAAAACTACTTTATTATCAGCATCCCATTTAACTTTTTTATTTAGACTTTCAGATACAAACCTAACTGGAACATATACTCTATTATTATATATAAAGGGTTTTTCCTCCATTTTGATTTCATTACCATCTATTAAAATTTTTATATTATTAAAATGAACTTTTATATCCTTATAAAAATCCTCTGCCCAAACGTTAGAACTTAATATAAATAATAGTAATACTATAATTAATATTTTTTTCTTTAACATAATTTACCCCCTAGTCTACTATATATTATGAATTTTTTCCAAATAATAGTATTTTATACTTACAAATTATATATTATTTATTTTTAATATATTGCAAATTATTGTAAAATACTTACAAGCAATTTATATTAATATTTTACAATTTTTTTAGGTGGCCTTATGTTAATGATTATGGTAAGTCAATCTATCTCTAAGAAGGATTTAAAATAATAAATATAAGTATTTATGCAATAAAAAAGCTATCAAAGGGTATATGTCCCTATCGATAGCTTTTATTTTATAATATTTTTTTTATTTCTTCCATTGCTTTATCATAGTCAGGATGTTTAGTAACTTCTTTTACATACTCTACGTATCTAACTTTATTTTCTTCATCTAAAATAATAATACCACGGCTTAATAATCTTAATTCTTCAATAACAAAACCATAATTTAAACCAAAGGATAAATCTTTATGATCAGATAAGGTTATTACTTTATCTATATCCTTAGCTCCACAAAATCTCTTTAAAGCAAATGGTAAATCAACACTTATAGTTAATATCTCAACATCGCCTAATGAAGTTGCTTCTTTATTAAAGAAAGTAGTTTGAAATTCACAAACCCCTGTATCTATAGAAGGAACTACACTTATTACTTTCACCTTTCTTTTTGCATCCTTTAATGAATATGGTTTTAAGTCGTTTGTTAAAACTGTAAAGTCTGGAGCTTTATCTCCTACTTTTATTTCAGATCCTACTAAAGTCATAGGATTTCCTTGCATTGTTATTATTCCTTTTCTTTTTTTTGTCATATTTAATATCTCCCTTCTTCATTTTCTATATACTAAAGATACCCTATGAAAAAATAATAAAACAAAATAAAATAGAAGACTCTAATAATCTAATGTATAGTTTTTATTATTTAGGATATTTTTTTCTTAAGTAATTTATTTATATCATCAATATGTCCTTTATTAACCTTAATAGTAGCTTGATTTAATCCATCTAAAGGCTTTTATATCCTCCCCTAACACGAATACCATTGCATCATTAAATATCATTTATTCCTTCTTCTTTTCTTCTGATTTTTTTCTTACCTCTATATGTAATTTTATATTTTAAAGTGATTATTAAATCTAAACTTCATATTTCATATGTATTATAAAGCTTTAATAAAGGAATGTGGTAATAGACATAGAAATTAAATATAAAGCTAAAATCTATAGGTATAATAGGTGATATAATTTTTAAATAATGACTTATAATAGGGGGAAAGATTCATGGGAAAATGTCCATTTTGTAATTTTAAAGGTGATTCAATGGCAAAAGTAGTATTAGAAAATAAACACTGTATTTATATGCAATTTCATAATCATAATCTTAAGGGTAAAGGTATAATAATACCAAAAAAACACAAAGAAACAGTATTTGAACTAAGTAAAGAAGAATGGCAAGCAACATATGACTTGCTTCAAAACGCAAAGAAAATACTCGATAAAGAATTTAAACCAGATGGTTATAATGTAGGTTGGAATGTAGGCGAAGTTGGAGGACAATCAGTCTTTCATGCACACTTACATGTAACTCCAAGATACAGTGATGAGCCATTTAAAGGAAAGGGGATTAACTATTGGTTAAAGAGTTCTGAAAACACTCGTAAAAGCAGTAATTAACTTATCGTTATTAAACAAAAAATATTTATTTTTTATATTGTTATTTATTTTATAATAATATATAATCTTCTTATATTCTTAGATTTCACATTAGGGAGGGATGTGTAAATACAACCAAAGAATTTTAAAATCATCTAATCATATTTTAATGTATAATGAGGTGGACATGATAAAAATTTTATTTATTGAAAATAACAAAGACATTTTAGCTTATAAAAGTAAAATGTGGGAGTTGATTTGTTTATGTGATAAAGATTTTTTCCCGGCTCTATCAACTAGGGAAAATAGCTTAGATGGGCCAAAAAAATATTTTGAAGGCTTATTTATTAAAGAGGCTAAGTTTCTTTTAGCTTTCTCAGAAGAAAAACTTATTGGTTTTTCAATCTTTTTTCATAATTATTTTGATAAATTAATTACTAAATTTACACCCTGTAATTACATTAAGATTGCATGTGTTCATCCAGATTATCGTGGTCTAAGAATTGCTTCAACTTTTAATAATTTTATTGAGGAAAAACTACCATCTTATTTAGTACTACCCTATATAGTTAGAAGAACTTGGTCAACAAATGTTCCTCAATTAAGATTACTAGAAAACAATGGATACTCTCTTATTCATAAATCAGATAATGATCGTGGAAATAATGTTTCTACAGTTTATTTTGCAAAACTTATAAATAGTAAACCTGACGTAGCCTAACGTCAGGTTTTAATTATTAACCTATTAACTTTAAATAACCCTTTTAAGAAACCTTCTAAGTCTCTTTTCATTTGGATTATTAAATAACTTTTTTGGATCTCCTTTTTCAATAATTTTACCTTCGTCCATAAAAACTATTCTATCAGAGATCTCTTTAGCAAACTGCATTTGGTGAGTTACTATCACCATGGTTATGTCTTCATTTGCTAGTTCCTTAATTACATTTAAAACTTCTCCTATAAGTTCAGGGTCTAAAGCTGATGTTGGCTCGTCAAATAACAAAACCTCTGGTTCCATTGCTAAAGCCCTTGCTATTGCTACACGTTGTTTTTGTCCCCCGGATAATTTTGAAGGATATACATCTTTTTTATCAGTTAGTCCTACTTTCTTTAATAACTTATCTGCTATAGCTATAGCTTTTTTCCTTTTTAACTTCTTAACTATAATTGGAGCTTCTATAACATTTTCTAAAACTGTCTTATGTGGGAAAAGATTAAATCCTTGAAAAACCATCCCTACTTTTTTACTAATACTTTTATCAATCTTCTTCCCATCTACACAGATATTTCCTAAATTTATATCTTCAAGTTTATTAATACATCTTAAAAGTGTACTCTTTCCTGAACCTGAAGGACCTATTACAGAAACTATTTCACCTTTTTTTATATCTATTGTTACATTTTCTAATACTTCTAATTCACCAAATTTTTTATATACATTATTTATTTTTATCATCTAATCCCCCTTTAGGTCCCTATGGAGTATTTTTCTTCTAATTTTCTGAAAAACGTCACTATTAAAGAACTCATTAATAAATATAATGCTATTGCAATCATAAAAGGAATAATAGTAAAGTCTCTAGTCATTACTATCTTAGCTGACCTTAAAAGATCTCCCATACCTATTGCAGCAACTAATGCTGTATCCTTTACTAAGTTTATTGCTTCATTCGAGCATGGAGGAATTACCCTTCTTATAGCCTGAGGGATAATTATTCTAGTCATTGTCTGCTTATAACTCATACCTAAAGCTTTACTAGCTTCAAATTGTCCTTTATCTATAGATTCAATTCCAGCTCTAAATATTTCTGTTAAATATGCAGCATAATTAATTACAAATGTTAAAGCTGCAGCTGTAAACTGACTAAACCTTATTCCTATTACAGGCAATGCAAAATAAACAAAGAAAAGTTGTAATAACAAAGGAGTACCTCTAAAAATCCAGGTATAAATTCCTACTAGATTTTTCAATATACTACTTTTTGAAGATTTCAATAAAGCTAATAAAATACCTAATGGAATACAAAGTATAGCTGTTATTGTGTATAGTTTTATAGTTGTTAGTGTCCCTTGTAATATAAATTTTGTTGTGTTTAAAATATACTCCATTAATATTCTCCTATCTAGTTATAATATCTTCACTGAACCATTTATTTGAAATTTCTTTAGCTGTACCGTCTTCCTTCATTTCATCTAAAGCTTTTTCAAGTTCTTTAAGAAACTTTTTATCTTCTTTTCTAACTCCAACACCATAATTTTCTTTAGCTAAATATTCATCTAATACTTTATAATCTTCCTTTTTATCAGTTATATAATATCTTGCAACTATCTCATCCATAACAACTGCATCTATTCTTTCAGCTTTTAAATCAAGTAAAGCTTCAACATTATTTGAATACTTTCTTACTTCTTTAAGGGAATCCTTAAATTCACTATTATTACTTAAAGCCTCTTCACTACTACTTCCTAACTGTAAACCTACAATTTTATCTTCTAAATCTTTTTTACTTTTAGTTTCACTTTTACCATTTACAACAATAGCTTGTTTGTTTGCTATATAAGGTTTTGTAAAGCTTATTTTTTCTTGTCTCTCTTCTGTTATAGTTAAGCCATTCCATATTACATCAATATCTTTATTTTTTAAACTAAGTATTACTCCATCCCATTCCACAGGTTTAAATTTAACCTCAACGCCCATTTTTTCAGCCGCTGCCTTAGCAAGATCTATATCAAATCCAACTATATCACCTTCAGTATTTCTAAATCCCATAGGTGGAAAACTATCATCAAGTCCCACTACAAAATGACCTTTATCTTTAATATCCTTAAGGGATGTATCCTCTTTAACTTCATTACCACAACCGATTATTGTTGTTGAAATTGCTAAAATTAAAACTAAAACGATTAAAAACTTTTTTGACATATATATGACCTCCTAAAGTAATCAATTTAATTTCATTATACTTCATTGCTTTATAAAAGTAAAGTGTTGAAGTGTAATTTTTTAAATTTTTTTTGAAGGATACTTATAAAATTAAAAGAATTACTATTATTAAGGAGGAATTATTATGAAGACTAAAATAATTGCCCATAGAGGAGCTTCTGGATATGCACCTGAGAATACTATTGAATCTTTTAAAAAGGCTTTAATTTTGAAATCTGATGGCATAGAATTAGATGTTCATTTAACTAAAGATAAAAAATTAGTAGTATGTCATGATGAAAAAGTAAATAGGACAACAAACGGGAAAGGATATATTAAGGATCTCAATCTAAAGGAGTTAAAAAAACTAGATGCAGGAAGCTGGTTTGATAAAAAATTTAAAAATGTAACTATCCCTACTTTAGAGGAAGTTTTAGACCTTATTAAAGATAAGAATATATTTCTTAATATAGAGCTAAAAAATAATATTATATTTTATGAGGATATTGAAAAAAAAGTTATAGATACAATCAAAAAATATAATATTAAAAATTGTATTATATCATCATTTAATCATTATAGTCTTTTAAAAGTTAAAAAAATCGATTCTAATATAAAAACAGGTATACTTTATTTTTCTAATCTAGTAGACCCCTTTGACTATGCTTTAAAGTTAGAAGCTTTCTCTATACATCCATCATATAATAACGTGGATTCTAATCTTATGAAAGAATCTATTAATAAAAATATCAAAATAAATACCTTCACTGTCAATGATAAAAACAAAATGAAATTTCTTAGAAACAAAGTCAATGGGATAATTACTAATTATCCAGACATAGCAAAAGATATAATAAAAAGCACCCTATAGATATCTATAGAGTGCTTTCTTATTATTCTTTTCCTACTTTATTAAATTCTTCAATAATTTCTTTAGATGGTTCTTTATCAATCAAACTAAATATTAATATACCTAGAACTGATAAAATGAACCCTGGAACTATTTCATATAGATTAAATATTCCACCTTGTAATTGTTTCCAAACTATTACTGTAACTCCTCCTAACACCATACCAGCTATAGCACCATTTTTAGTCATTCGTTTCCAGAATAAACTTAATATTACAACTGGTCCAAAGGCTGCTCCAAATCCTGCCCATGCGTATGCAACAAGATCTAATACAGAGTTATTAGGATCTAGTGCTAATATATATGCTATTATAGCTACAACTATAACAGTAGCTCTACTTACCCACACTAATTCTTTATCCTTAGCATTTTTTCTTATAAGGGCTTTATAAAAGTCTTCAGTAAATGCCGATGCGATTACAAGTAACTGAGAATCAGCTGTACTCATTATAGCAGCAAGTATTGCAGCTAATAATATTCCTGCTATGGCTGTTGGGAAAATTTTATCAACCATTAACATAAATACTGTCTCAGAATCTGGCCCTTGTAGATTTTCTGTTAAATAAATTCTACCTACAATACCTATAATAACAGACATTACTAAACTTATAGATACCCATACCATTGCTATTTTCCTTGATTTTTTTATTTTATCAGCAGATGTTATAGCCATAAATCTAGCTAATATATGTGGCTGTCCAAAATAGCCTAATCCCCAAGCTAAAGATGATAAAATAGGTATAAACCCTAAAAGTGCTCCCTTATTAGAGGTTAATGGTTTTAAAAGTTCTGGATTTACAGCCTTAATCTCACTTAAAGCTACACCTGTACCTCCTAATTTAATTACCGCTGCAGTTGGTACTAGTATTATAGCAAAAAACATAATCCCACCTTGGAAAAAATCAGTCCAACTTACAGCCATAAAACCTCCTAAGAAAGTATAGGAAATTATAACAATTGCCCCTATTGTTAAAGCCGTTAAATAAGGCATTCCAAATACTGTGTTAAATAATTTTCCCCCAGCCACAAAACCTGAAGATGTGTATATTAAGAAGAAAATTAATATTACTACAGCAGATACTGTTCTTAATACCTTTGACTTATCTCTAAATCTATTTTCAAAATACATTGATAAAGTAATAGAATCTCCTGCAATTTCTGTATAAGTACGTAATCTTTTAGCTATTATCTTCCAATTTAAGTAAGTTCCTATTCCTAATCCTATAGCAATCCATATTGCTTCCATACCGGATAGATATGCAAAACCTGGTAATCCCAGTAATAACCATCCACTCATATCAGAGGCTTGAGAACTTAATGCTGTTACCCAACTATTTAAACCTCTACCTCCTAAAACATAATCTGATAAATCCTTAGTTCTTTTGTAAAAATATAAACCTATTGCTAACATAAAAATTAAATACAAAGCAAAAGTAATAACAATACCAATATTGTCACTTATCATTGTTTTCCTCCTCCATTATTTGGGTGTTTCGTTTAAATTTTCTTTAATACTTTAATGTGTACAAGCTTTAGGGCATGACTTATCATTAGGCAATTTATTATACCTAATAATATAATTCCTAATAAACTTAAAATTATTATAAATTTAAAAAACTTGATAGGAATCTCAGGTAGGCTCTTTATGATTCTAACATACTTTTGACAAAATTGTAATGTTTAGAACAACCATATGTTCCTTATGTTTCATCAACTTCCATAATTTAATATGTTAAATTACAATTGTTGTATGCATATGTAAATATAGTTAGATATTTTTACATATATTAACCTATGTAAGTAATATATTACATTTATTTTTTAACAATATTTTGTTACAGTTTTGTAACAAAATAAAAGCTAACAGATTTCACTGCTAGCTTTTGTATTATTTTAATATTGGTTTTAAAAATTTACCAGTATAAGAACCATCGATTTTTGATATTTTTTCAGGTGTTCCTTCTGCAACAATTTTTCCTCCATTATCTCCACCTTCTGGTCCTAAATCAACTATATGATCAGCCATTTTGATTACATCTAAGTTATGTTCTATTACTATTACTGTATTTCCATTTTCTACTAATCTATTTAATACCTTTATAAGTTTATGAATATCTGCTATATGAAGCCCTGTTGTAGGTTCATCTAAAATATATAAAGTCTTTCCTGTGCTTCTTTTACTTAACTCAGTTGCAAGTTTTATCCTTTGTGCTTCTCCTCCTGATAATTGTGTTGAAGGTTGGCCTAATTTAATATATCCTAATCCTACATCATTCATTGTTTTTAATTTTCTCTTTATTTTAGGAATAGTATCAAAGAATTCTAATGATTCTTCTACAGTCATATTTAAAACATCAGATATAGTTTTCCCCTTATATTTTACTTCTAAAGTTTCTCTATTATATCTCTTTCCTTTGCATACTTCACAAGGCACGTATACATCTGGTAAAAAGTGCATTGCTATTTTTATAATTCCATCGCCTTTACAAGCTTCGCATCTTCCACCCTTTACATTAAAACTAAACCTTCCCTTTTTATAACCCCTTGTCTTAGCTTCTTTGGTCATTGAAAATAATTCCCTTATATAATCAAACACTCCTGTATATGTGGCAGGATTACTCCTAGGGGTTCTTCCTATTGGAGATTGGTCAATATCAACAACTTTATCAATATTTTCTATACCGTTTATCTTTTTATGTTTACCAGGTTTTCTTTTACCTCTATTAAGTTCTTGAGCTAAACCTTTATATAAAATTTCATTTACTAAAGTACTCTTACCTGAACCTGATACTCCTGTAACACAAGTGAAAATCCCTAAAGGAAACTCAACATCTATATGATTTAAGTTATTTTCTGCACCTTCTATTACTTTAAGTGTTTTACCATTGGATTTTCTCCTCTTTTTAGGTATTTCTATACTCTTTTTACCACTTAGATATTGTCCTGTTAAAGAGTTCTCATTTTCTTTTATTTCTTCTACTGTTCCCTGGGCTACAATTTCTCCTCCATGAACACCAGCCCCTGGACCTATATCAACTATATGATCTGCTTTATACATAGTTTCTTCATCATGTTCAACTACAAGTAAGGTATTTCCTAAATCAGTCAAATCCCTTAAGGTTTTAAGTAACCTTTCATTATCTCTTTGATGAAGACCTATACTAGGTTCATCTAATACATATAATACACCTACTAGACTTGAACCTATTTGTGTTGCTAATCTAATTCTTTGAGATTCGCCTCCTGATAAAGTGCCTGCACTTCTTGAAAGTGTTAAATACTCTAAACCTACATCCTTTAAAAATTTAAGCCTTTCTCTTATTTCTTTAAGAATCTGATGCCCTATAAACTTTTGTCTTTCTGACAAGTTAAGATTATTGAAAAACTGAAATCCATCTGCTATTGAAAATTCAGTTACCTCTGCTATATTCTTATCTTCAATAGTAACTGCTAAACTTTCTGGCTTTAATCTCTCTCCATGACATTCAGGACATGGTATAACACTCATAAATCTTTCTATTTTACCTCTCATATACTCTGAATTAGTTTCTCTATATCTTCTTTCTAAATTATTTACTATACCTTCAAAGGGTGCTCTATATTCCCTTCTTCCACTGAATCTACTTTTAAATTTGAAAGTTATTTCTCTATCAGTACCATATAATATTTCATTTAAAAATTTTTTAGGTGCTTTATTTAAAGGTTTATTTAAATCAAAATTATTGTCCTTTGCTATTGTTTCAAACATTTTATAATAATAAGTATCCTCCGATGTATTACTATAAGGGGCAAGTCCACCTTGACTTACTGATAATTTTGGATTAGGTATTACTAATTCAGGATCTATTTTTTTATGATTACCTAAACCATTACAAGTAGGACACATGCCATAGGGACTATTAAATGAAAACATTCTAGGTGCTAATTCCTCTATAGCTATTCCACAATCTATACAGGCAAAATTTTGGCTAAATAACATTTCATCACCATCTATTACATCGATTAATACTAAACCTTCAGAAAGTTCTATAGCTGTTTCTAAAGAATCTGTTAATCTTTTCTTTATTCCTTTTTTTATTATAATTCTATCTACAACTACATCTATATGATGTTTAATATTTTTTTTAAGTTCTATTTCATCGTTTATATCTAATATTTCACCATCTACTCTTACCCTAACATAACCTTCCTTTCTTATTTCTTTTAATATCTTTTTATGCTGTCCTTTTCTCCCTCTAACTATGGGGGATAATATTTGAATTCTAGTTCTATTTTCTAATTGTAAAATTTGATCTACCATTTGATCAACTGTCTGTGATGTTATTTCTTTACCACAATTAGGACAATGGGGAGTACCGATTCTTGCAAATAATAATCTAAGATAATCATATATCTCAGTTACAGTCCCTACAGTAGATCTTGGGTTTCTATTAGTAGTCTTTTGATCTATAGATATAGCTGGAGATAATCCTTCTATATACTCAACATTTGGTTTTTCCATTTGACCTAAAAATTGTCTAGCATATGCACTTAAGCTCTCAACATATCTTCTTTGTCCCTCTGCATATATCGTATCAAAAGCTAAAGAAGATTTTCCTGAACCGCTTATACCTGTTAATACTATAAAATTATTTCTAGGTAATTCAATGTCTACATTTTTTAAATTATGTTCCTTAGCTCCCTTTACTACAATTTTATTATTTTTCATAAGATCCCTCTTTCCAAAGTTTCTTTATTCTTCTTCTAATTTTTCCTTTAAATTTTCTATTTTATCCCTAAGTTCAGCAGCTCTTTCAAATTGAAGTTGTTCAGCCGCTTCCATCATTTCTGTTTCTAAACTAACTATTGCTTCATTAATATCTTCTTTAGTTAACTTATCTTCATCTAAATCATAATCTTCATCTAGGGACTTAGTTGCTTCTATAACATCCCTTATTGACTTTTTAATAGTAGTTGGGGTTATATTATTTTCTTTATTATATTCCATTTGAATATATCTTCTTCTATTAGTTTCACTTATAGCTTTATCCATAGACTTTGTAATTTTATCAGCATACATAATAACTTTCCCTTTAGAGTTTCTAGCTGCTCTTCCTATGGTTTGTATCATCGAGGTTTCTGAACGTAGAAAACCTTCTTTATCTGCATCAAGTATTACAACTAATGAAACTTCAGGTAAATCAAGTCCTTCCCTTAAAAGATTAATACCTATTAAAACATCATGCTTTCCTAATCTTAAATCTCTAATTATCTCCATTCTTTCAATAGTTTTTATATCAGAGTGTAAATAGGTAACATTAATACCAATCTCTTTAAAATAATCAGTTAAATCCTCTGACATTTTCTTAGTTAATGTTGTAACTAAAACTCTTTCATTATTTTTTGCCCTTGTTTTAATCTCTTTAACTAGATTATCAATTTGATGTTTTGTTGGTCTAACTTCAACCTTTGGATCTAATAAACCCGTTGGTCTTATTATTTGTTCTACAGTATTTTTACTATGCTCTTCTTCATAAGGACCCGGAGTAGCACTAACATATAATATTTGGTTTATCTGATTTTCAAATTCATCAAATGTTAATGGTCTATTATCCATAGCCGATGGCAATCTAAAACCATGATCAACCAATGTTTGCTTTCTAGACCTATCTCCAGCATACATCCCCCTAACTTGAGGAATAGTTACATGGGATTCATCAACTATCATTAAATAATCATCAGGAAAATAATCTAATAAAGTATAGGGTTTACTCCCAGCTTTTCTTTGACTTAAATGTCTTGAGTAATTCTCTATACCCTGACAATACCCCATTTCCTTTAGCATCTCTATATCATACATAGTTCTTTGTTGAAGTCTTTGAGCTTCTAATAACTTATCTTCTGCCCTTAAGGTTTTTAGTCTTTCTGCTAATTCCTTCTTAATATCTCCTATTGCATTTTCAATTTTATCTTGAGAAGTAGCAAAGTGGGATGCTGGAAATATTGATATATGATTCCTTGTACCAATTATTTCTCCAGTTAAAGAGTTTACTTCTGTAATCCTATCAATTTCATCACCAAAAAACTCTACTCTTATTGCATTTTCTGACGATGAAGCAGGAAATATTTCTACTATGTCCCCTCTTACTCTAAATGTTCCTCTTATAAAATTAATATCATTTCTTTCATATTGAATATCTACTAATTTTTTTATTACATCGTCTCTATCTTTAATCATTCCAGGTCTTAAAGATAAAACAAGATTTTCATAATCAATAGGATCTCCTAATCCATATATACATGAAACACTCGATACTATTATTACATCTTCCCGTTCAAATAGTGAAGCTGTTGCAGAGTGTCTAAGTTTATCTATCTCATCATTAATTGATGCATCTTTTTCTATATATGTGTCACTTCCAGGTACATAGGCTTCTGGTTGATAATAATCATAGTAACTTACAAAATATTCAACTGCATTATTAGGGAAATATTCCCTAAATTCACTGGCTAACTGAGCAGCTAAAGTTTTATTATGGGCAATTACTATTGTTGGCTTTTGTACTCTCTCTATAATATTTGCCATAGTAAAAGTTTTTCCAGAGCCTGTAACCCCAAGAAGTGTTTGGTGTTTCAAATCATTATTTATTCCTTCAGTTAATGCATTTATCGCCTTTGGTTGGTCTCCAGTAGGTTTATATTCAGAAACTACTTGAAACTTACCCATCTAATCACCTCTAATTTTAATAGTTAAATTCAGGAACGTTTGTTCGTTTTAATTATATGTTTATATCTAAAAAATGTCAATATCTTTATTATATGTTATTTACCAATATATATAAAAAAAGGATATTGAAAGCAAGTGTTGAATTATATAATAATAGATATAAATTACCTTTTCAAGGAGGTATTGCATGAAAAATTTTATTGCCCTAGGATTAATATTAATTATATTATCAGGATGTAACACTTTAAATAGTTCAAATAAAAAGGATACTTCAATTCCACTTATTCAAGAAGAAAAAATAAAGTTTTCTATTAATAAAACAGTTCTATCAAGAGGTTATGAATCCTTAAAACCACGGATTGAAATACTAGATAAAGAAACAAATACATTACTAATAAATCTAGGTATCCTAGACTGCTTAAATGTAAGTATAGACAAAATTACATTCCACAGAGGAGAAATTAATATCTACACTAGAAAACTTACTAATAATACTAATGAACCTTTAGTCATACCTAAAATTACTGTAACATTAAATGAAGTAAATACTGATTTTTTAGAAAATAAAAGCTTTAATATAATAGCAACTAATTACAAACCAGTGGAACTTCCCTTTAATAAAACACATGTACTTAATAATATATATTCCCACTTTGAAGTAACTTCTAACACAAAACCAAAAGTTAAATTATATAAAGAAAATAATAACTACTTTTGGAACGTTACATTAGAAAATGTATTTGAAAAAAATAATGAAAATCCCTTAGTTTATATAAACGCTAAAGTAGATGCTTTAAAAGGAGAAATCACCACCCATAAAAAAGAAAATATAGCTACATTTATTGATAATGGAATAATTTTAGATACTAATAAAAATTTACTACTCTATAAGATAAACGATAATAAAAAAGAGAGTATGTGGTTATATAATATTAAAACAAAGGAAAGTTCAAAGGTCTATACTACTCACCATTCAATATTTAAAGCCAAATTAAATAATAATAAGATTGCTCTTATAGAAAATAGCAATGATAAAACCGATATATTTTTAATAGATATATTAAAAAACACAACAGAAAAAATTACTCCATTAGATTTTTATCATACATTAAATATCAAATGGGTTAATAATAAACTTTACTTTGATAATAATACGAAAGAAAACTATAAGATTTTTCAATACAATTTAAATGATAAAAACAAAATAATCCTAACAAAATATGAGAATTTTTCAAATTTTGATATTATAGATAATGATATATTACTTAATAAATTTGATCCTGATAAACATAATACAAATATATATTTAATTAATCAAAATAATATTAAACTTATAGAAAAGGGAACTGATGCAAATTATCTAGATAATGAAACTATTATATACCTAAAAAAGAAAAACAATAATAACTTTCTATGTTCATATGATTTAAAAATAGAAAAAGAATCTGTTATTGAAAAGTCCAAAGAAATAAATTATCATATATTTAATGATAGGCTTTTTTATATCTGTAAAAATGAAGAAAATAATTATGATCTATATATATATGATGAAGATGAAAAAAACTTAGTAACAACTACAATAGATGAAAAAATATTTTATGTTAATGGAAATATTTTTATTAACACAACACCAACAATTGAAAAAACAAACAACAAAATATATTTATTAGATAATAAAAATAACTAAAGGCAGCTTAAAGCTGCTTTTAGTTATTTTAATTTATTCTTTATAACATCTATTGCTCTTTTTAATTGTATATCTTCTTTAATATTATCTACTCCTATTTGTTCAATATCTTCTGGAAGTTTAACCTCTATATCAGGTTCAATTCCAACTCCATGTATACTTTTTCCACTAGGAGTAAAGTACTTAGAAACAGTTATTTTAAATCCTGAGCCATCTGATAGCTTTTTAATCCTTTGTACTATACCCTTTCCAAAGGTTTTTGTACCTATTAATGTACCTGAATTTGTATCTTTTACTGCTCCTGATAATATTTCAGAAGCACTAGCACTTCCTCCATTAACTAATATAACTAAAGGTATATCTAATTTATCTGCATCTGATTTTAAATACTCCCTTTCACCTTTTTTAGTTTCTGTATATACTATATTTGATTTACCTATAAGTTTATCTGTTATTTCTGCGCATTTATCTAATAATCCTCCAGGATTATTTCTTAAATCAATTATAAGTCCTTTCATGCCTTTATCTTGTAATTTAGTTAAATGCTTTTTAAAATCTTCATAAACTGGCTCATCAAATTGAATTATTCTTATATATCCTATTTTATTATCTAGCATATTTGATCTAACACTTATTAATCGTATTTCTTCTCTAGTTATATCCATTGTAATAAATTTAGTTTCTTCGTTAATTTCTCTTTTAATTGTAATTGTAACATCTGTTCCGGGTTTACCTTTCATTATCTTTATTGCATCATCCATTTCATTAGCAGTTACTTCTTTACCATTTACTTTTACTATTTTATCCCCTGTTTTCATACCAGATCTTTCTCCTGGTGTATCCTCAATTGGTGATACAATAGTAATTAAATTATCATCTCCAGGAGTAACTATTATACCTATGCCTCCATAAGTACCTTTAGTATGATCCATAAAAGAATCAAACTCATTTTTAGTCATATACATTGAATAAGGATCTTCTAAGGAATCAAACATACCCTTTAACTGACCATCTAAAAGTTCTTTATCTGTAATTTCATTTAAAAAGTTTTCTTTTATATAATCTTCTAATGCATATACCTTTGAATGTTCTTCATATGAATTTTTCCAAAGCTCTAGCTTTTGCCTATCTACTATTACCTTATCATCCACCTGAATTTGAATAATGTTACTTACAGTAAATGTTAGTGCTCCTGTTATTAATACTAAGATTATAGCTCCAATAAGTGCTTTTTTTCTTGATATCATTAACTCACCTCGAATAGTTTCTAGTAATTTATTTTTATTAAAGTTATGTAAATATTATACCACCTGATAGTATTCTTTTCAATTTTAACAAAAAAAAATCAAGGTATTAACCTTGATTTTATTGTTTTGTAATCCATGGTAATGGATTTTCATATTTACCTTTATCTCTAACTTCAAAGTGTAAATGGGATGCTGTTGAATATCCTGTACTTCCAGCCTTTGATATAGCTTGTCCACGGGTAACCCTTTGGCCTTCCTTAACTAATAATCTTGAGTTATGGGCATATAATGTTGATATGCCACCACCATGGTCAATAAGCACTACTTTACCATAGCCACCTAACCAACCTGATATCTTTACAACGCCTCCATTAGCTGCAACTATAGTAGTTCCATAATATGCTCTTAAATCAATACCTGTATGAAATTTCTTAGTCTTAAACACAGGATGTATCCTATAGCCATAGGGAGAAGTTACTTTTCTATAAGCAGGCACAGGCCACGCCATTCTGCCTCCTGTATATTTACCTGCACTTTCCATTCTTTTAATTTTATCTTCAAGGGCATTAGCTTCTTTATATAATTTATCGTATTGTCTTTCTAATTCCTTAGTATTTTGCTTTAATCTTGTCATTTCCCTTTCTTTTTGCCTTGTTACAACCTCTAAATTATTTTTCTTCTCTTCTATTTTTTCCTTAGTTGATGCAAGTATTATTTTTTTGTTTTCTAATTCCTTTTTATTTGTTTCAATCTTTTCTCTTTGATCATTCATATATTTTAAAAGTTCTACATCATGATCTACTAAACTCTTTACCATATCTAGCCTTGTTAGAAAATCTCCTAAATCCTCAGCACCTAGTAAAACTTCTGCATAACCTATTGGTCCGTTTATATACATTACTCTAAGTCTAGAATTAAGAGTGTCATTTTTTTCGTTTATACTTTCCTTAGCTTGGGTTAATTTAGCTTTAGTTATTTCTATATTATCTAATAAATTATTTATTTTAGCTTCATAACTCCTTAACTGAGAATCTATACTTTCAATCTTTTGATCATATTGTTCTATGGTTTTTTCTACTTTGTTAGCTTTTTTCTTATTATTTTTTATATCATTATTTAATTCTTCCATCTTATCTTTATTTTCATTAAGTTCTTGTTGCAAATCATTAACATCATTTCCATCTGCATAAACAACTATGGAATTTAGTATCAAAATTAAACAAATTAGTATATGAAATTTATTAAATTTAAAACCTTTAACCAATCTAAATCCCCCTTACACTCTTAAGAATCTTCTTAATGATATAATGCTACCTAATATTCCAATTCCTATACCTATAGTCATAAATATTATAACAACATCAATAAATATATCATCACTTGGAACCATATAAGAAGTAACAAATACATATAATCTGTTATTTAAAATCTTATAGATGTATTGATATGCTACATCAACTAATATTACTGCTAGGGCTGAACCTATGGTTCCTAACAGTATGCCTTCTATTATAAAAGGTCCTCTTATATATCCATTAGTTGCCCCAACATATTTCATAATATTTATTTCTTTTTTTCTTGCTGCTACAGTTATTTTTATAGTATTTGAAATTATAAATATTGATATAAGCATCAATATACCTATAACTATTAAACTACCATTTTTTATCACATTAGAAACACTTATAATTCTTTTTACTATATCTTTAAAATACTTTATTTTATCGATACCTGATAGACCCTCTAAATTACTTACTACATTATCTGCATACTTAATATCTTCTAATTGTATAATATATGATCTTGGAAATGGATTTTCTTCTAATCCATTTAATAAATCACTTTCTTCTCCCCAACGTTTTTTCATAATTTCAAGGGCTTGTTCCTTTGATTGAAAAACTACTGATAAAACCCCTTCATAATTTTGTATTTCATTTTCTATTGTATCTATCTGTTCATCTGTAATATCTTCTTTCAAATATATATGAATCTCATCAAATTGTTCCTTTGTCATATTAGTAACATTATTTATATTTAATATTAGTATTAAAACCATTCCTAAAATCATCAATGCTGAAGTTACAGACCCAATAGATGCAAGACTCATCATACGATTACGCCACATGCCTACAAAACCTTGCTTAATCATAGACTTTAATATTCTAAACTTCATGGTCATACACACCCCTTTGGTCATCTCTTACTACTTTGCCCTTTGATAAAGCTATAACTCTTCTTTGCATTGAGTCAACTATATCCTTAGCGTGTGTAGCCATTATTACTGTTGTTCCCCTTCTATTTATTTGCATTATTAAATCCATAATATCTCCTGCAGTATCAGGATCGAGATTTCCAGTAGGCTCATCTGCAATTAATACTGTTGGATTATTTACTATAGCCCTAGCAATAGAAACTCTTTGTTTTTCCCCTCCTGATAATTGATTAGGATAACTACTAGCTTTTTTACTAAGTCCAACCATACTAAGAACTATCGGGACTTGTCTTCTTATTTCCTTTGCTGAAGCTCCTATAATTTCCTTTGCAAAAGCTACGTTTTCATAAACTGTTTTATTAGGTAATAATCTAAAATCCTGAAAAACAACACCTATTTTCCTTCTTATTATTGGTACTTTTCTATTTTTAACTTTTGTTATATCTTTTTTATTAAAAAACAATTTACCACTTGTAGGTTCTACTTCTTTTAACAATAACTTTATTAAAGTAGATTTTCCAGCTCCAGAAGAGCCAACAACAAATACGAATTCGCCTTTACCAATATGAAGATTTATATTATTTAAAGCTTTTACGCCATTATTATATTCTTTAATGATATTTTTAAAAATTATCACTTTATCACTCCTGTCTGATTGCTTAAATGCCCATGATAAGTATTTCGACATATAAAGGTAAAATCCTTTGTCGAATGAATTAAATTTCTAGGAAATAAGTTCTAAATTTAAGGAATATAAAACAAATTTATCCAAGATGTTTTTCATTTAGATACTTATATATAATTAATAATAAGTTAAATTCTAAGGCATCTTTAAACTTTCTTAAATCAAATCCTGTTATTTTTTCTATTTTTTCTATTCTATAAATTAGTGTATTTCTGTGTATATAAAGTTTTCTAGCTGCTAGACTTAAATTTAAGTCATTTTCTATAAACTTCATAGCGGTTTTAATCTCACCATTATCTAAATTATCAAAGCTCTTTTTAACCAAATTATTGTATATATTTATTAATTTTTCCTTAGGTATAGTTGATAATATTCGATAGGTTATTAAATCTTTATAATTATAAATACTTTTGGCTATTTCATATTCAATTCCAAGTTTAAGTGATGTTAAACTCTCTTTATATGCTTTTTTTATATCTAAAATATTTTCTTTACTTCCAATTCCAATTTTTATTTTCTGAAACATTTCAGTCTCAATTGTATCCACTATTATCCTAGCTAAATTCATTTCTTCTACATTATCATCTTGATATAAAACTACTAATAAATCTTTATCCTGTCTTGAAATTATTATCTTCTCTTTATCTATGTTTTCAATTAAAGCTATAATCTCTTTAACATTATCTTCTTTAAACAATTTTACACTAAAAACAGATACACCTTCATCTAAATTAAAACCAATATTTTTAATTGATTCATTAATTTCAAAATTACTCATATTTTCATTAAGTAAATTTGATATTATATTCTTTATATCTGGTTTTACATAACACTTACTTTTAAGATGTTTTTTAAAAATAAACTTTATTAATTTCCTTTCTTTAAAACTTAAATTACTTTCCTTTGGTATTTTTACTGTATAAGTTAAATCACCTAAGGGAATATCAATTAATGATATATTATCCTTTAAGTAGTTTTTTTCCTTAGAATTCTCTATATAAATATCAGTATTTATAATTTCTTTTACTTCATCTATAAACTGTTTTAACATTTTTTCCGTTGACATAACATCACCTAATTATATTATAATATTTTTTGTTACAAAAAAAAGTCGAAGAAACACATGTATATATGTTTCTTCGTCCTTTTTCTTTAAAATCCTTTAATATTCTATCTTTTATTGTAAAATATGATTTAATTAATAAAGAATTGCTTTTTCAGTTTCTTTATCAAATAAATGCATTCTATTTTTATCTATAGCTAACTTAATTACATCTCCATGCTTAGCTTCACTTCTTCCATCAACCCTAGCTATCATTTTATTTCCTTCAATATCAACATAAAGATATGTTTCAGAACCCATCATTTCAGTTACTTCAACCTCTGCTTTAACAACGCTATCTTGAGAAGACTCAATAAAAGCAGTTTCATCATGCATATTTTCAGGACGTATTCCCATAATAATGTCTTTACCTAAATATCCCTTTTCTTTTAATATTTTAGCTTTTCCTTCTGGTACTTTTATTTCTATATTATTAGACTTTAAATGACACTCCTTAACTGAATCTCCTTCTAGCCTCATATTCATAAAATTCATTTGTGGACTTCCTATAAAACCTCCAACAAAAACATTTGCCGGTGATTCATATACTTGTTGAGGCGTAGCTGCTTGTTGTATAATTCCATCTTTCATTATTACTATTCTATCCCCCATAGTCATCGCCTCAGTTTGATCATGGGTTACGTAAATAAATGTTGTCTGAAGCTTTTTATGTAGCTTAGATATCTCTGTTCTTGTTTGCACTCTAAGTTTAGCATCTAGATTTGATAATGGCTCATCCATTAAAAACACTTTAGGTTCTCTTACTATCGCTCTACCTAAGGCAACTCTTTGTCTTTGTCCTCCGGATAATGCTTTTGGCTTTCTATTTAATAAATCACTTATTCCTAATATTTTTGCAGCTTCTTTTACCTTTTTATCTATTTCTTTCTTTGGCTGTTTTCTTAATTTTAGACCAAATGCCATATTATCATATACTGACATATGGGGATATAGTGCATAATTTTGAAAAACCATTGCTATGTCTCTATTTTTAGGTGGGATATCATTTACAAGCTTATCACCTATATAAAGTTCTCCATCACTTATTTCTTCTAATCCTGCTACCATTCTAAGTGTTGTAGATTTACCACAGCCTGATGGTCCTACTAAAACTACAAATTCCTTATCCTTAATTTTTAAATTAAAATCATCAACTGCTTTAACATTACCTGGATATATTTTCTCAACGCCTTTAAAAGTTAAATCTGCCATTCGTTAACTAACCCCCTTAATTATTTTTCTCTTATAATAAGTGTATATTATTTTCTTTATTATTTCTATTGACATATTACACAATATTTAGTCTTTGTTTTTTTATATTTTTCACAAATAAAAAAGGTGGCTAAGCCACCTTTACTCTAATTATAATCTCTATTTAAAGCTGCAAATTTATCAAGCTTTTTCTTTACTAAATAATTTATTGTATTCTTTTTATAATATCCATTCTCATCTGGTTTACCTGCTTTTATGCCTGTTAATATTTCTATACCTTCATCTATACTCTCAACAGCATAAATATTAAATATACCTTCTTTACAAGCTTTAATTATTTCATCCTTTAACATTAAATTTTTTATATTTTGTTTAGGGATAATTACTCCTTCCCCACCTTTGAATCCTTTTAATTTACATACTTTATAAAAACCTTCAATTTTTTCATTTGCACCACCTATAGGCTGAATCATTCCCTTCTGATTTACAGAACCAGTAACAGCTATAGCTTGATTTATAGGTTTTTCTGATAAACTAGATAATAAAGCATATAATTCTGTACTAGAAGCACTATCTCCATCAATCATATCATAGGATTGCTCAAAAGTTATACTTGCAGAAAGTGATAATGGTTTTTCAGTAGCATATTTTTCACCTAAATATCCACTTAGTATTAATACTCCTTTATCATGTATATTTCCACTTTGTTCAACTTCTCTTTCTAAATTGACTATACCATCTTTACCAACAAAGGTTGATACTGTTATTTTATTAGGCCTACCAAAGGAATACTGCCCTGAATCCATTACTGCAAGACCATTAATCTGACCTATCTTAAATCCTGATGTTTCCATTAATAATGTTCCATCTTTAAATAATTCATGTAATTTTTCTTCGTATTTATTGTTTCTATATATCTTTTCTTCTATAGCTTCTATTATATGTTCCCTTTTAACTATTTCATCACCTTTAACACTTGCAAATGCATCTGCTTCATACATTATTTCAACTATTTCATTAAATCTAGAAGTAAGCTTTAATTGACTTTCAGCGAGCCTTGAACTATATTCAACTATTTCTGATATAGCTGTTTTGTGAAATGGTTTTAGTTTTTCACCTTTACAATGACTTGCCACAAAAGATGCTATCTTTTCAATATTATCATCATGCCTTTTCATTTCTATATCAAAATCTGCTCTGATTCTAAATAGTTTTTTAAAATCCTCATCATAATTATACAATAATTGATAAGTATGATAATCACCTACAATAATAACCTTTAAATTTATTGGTATAGCTTCTGGCTTTATTGTCTGGGCTAATACACTTCCTTTAGTAATATTTTCTATTTTTATTTCTTCCCCTACAAGGGTTCTTTTTAACCCTTCCCAGGCATAGGATTTTGATAAAATATCCTTTGCTTGAATTATTAAAAATCCACCATTAGCTTCATGTAGAGCTCCTGGTTTTATCATAGTATGATCAGTTTTTAATGCTCCATGTTCATTAATATATTCTATTTTACCTAAAAGATTATAATAATTTGGGTTTATTTCCCTAATAACAGGAGCACCTTTTTTTCCATTGTTATCAATAAATAGATTTACTTCGTATCTTTTAAAGAAATTCTTTTTCGTATCCTTTTTTTTGTCTTCACTATTAATATCCATAAACTCTTCTATATTTTTTATAATATCATCTTCCATCTCATTTAAATAACTTTCCACATGTTTATTATCTTTAAAAACCTCCAAAACGCTATTTAAATGAAAATCAACTAAATCAAAGGCTACTTTCTCATTAAGTTGCTTTATTCTATTTCTTAAAAGTATTTCTAAATTTTTAAATTCCTTTATTACTTCATAGGCTTCAGAATTAAGTTTGTTTGATTTTTCTTTTAATTTAACTAATTCCTCTTCAGATAAATCCTCTAATTCTTCCTCTTTCATAGGTCTACCATCTATTAAAGGATAAGTTATTAGTCCCTTTTCTGTTTTTGTAAACTCAAAATCATAATCCTTTGCTATGTCATTTAGTTTATCTATAATTTCTTCTGTCTTTTTTTCAAATTGTTCATAAATTACTTTTTTTCTATCTTCATATTCTTTAGAACTAAAAACTTTAGGAACATCTATTTTCAATTTTTCTATAAGATTTTCTATTTCATTTCTAAGGATTTTCCCTCTTCCCATTTCTAATGGTATAGCTCTAGGATTAACAGGCTTAATGAAATTATATACATAACACCAATCATCAGGTGTTTCCATTTTTTTAGAAAATTCACTAGCTATGGAATAAGAATAAGTATTTCTTCCAGTTCCTGAAATACCAGATACAAATATATTATAACCTTTTCTCTTTATTGAAAGTCCAAACTTGATAGCTTTCATTGCTCTTTTTTGCCCTATTATATCATTAGATTCAGTTATTTCTTTTGTCGTTTTAAAACTAAAAGAATCTGTATTACATTTTTTCTTTAAAAGATTTATATCAACTTTATACTTACTTTCCATAATTGTCACCTCCAGATATTTACATATATACTTTTTCAAACTAAAGTTAAGTAATATATTCTATAAAAATAGTATATCTCCTTTAAAAATTCTAATAGTTGAAAATAAAAGTAAAATCACCAGCTTATGCCAGTGATTAACTAAAAAAATTTTATTTATTCCATATACTCTGTTTGTAGTTTGATTTTATCAGGTAATGAATCAACCTCTAACTTTGCTACTACTGTTGGATAAGTAATTACCTGTGGAACTATTTCTTCAGGCTTAGGATCTTTGTATTTAGCATAGACTATAAATTCTACTTCGTCATCAGTTTTTACTTTCTCAATTTTTTCTATTGTTACATCATAACCTGCAGTCCTTTTTTCTCCCCTTGTAACTATTACATAAATCTCTTCATCTACTTCGCAGCTTAATGCCCTTTCTTTATCCTGGTATTTAGGTAACATGTTGACAATATCCTCTGGGATTTGATTTTCTTCTAATATTTTAAAGCTCAAGTTATCATCTCCCTTGTTAAAGAAAATCCTAGGTATAAAAATTATTCCCAATATTATTATTACTATTAGCACAAGTATCCAAACCCTTTTCACCAAATACCCCCTCAAAGTCTAATTTATAAATATTATTCTTAATCTTTTAATAATATGATTAGAAAAGGAATATATTAAAAAAATACATAAAAAAAATAAGGTGGAAATTCCACCTTATTTCTATTTTAATACTTCTTTAACTTCTTTAGTTAAATTATCTGCTGTTAAACCATATTTCTCGATAAGTTCATCAGCTTTTCCTGATTCTCCAAATACATCTTTAATTCCAACTCTTTTAACCTTTATAGGAGCATTTTCTGAAACTACTTCTGTTACAGCACTTCCAAGTCCTCCTATTATACTGTGTTCTTCAGCTGTTACTATCGCTTTAGTTTCCTTTGCTGCTTTAATTATTATATCTTTATCTATGGGTTTTATTGTATGTATATTAATAACCCTTGCTTCTATACCTTCTTTAAGTAACTTTTCTCTAGCTTCTAAGGCTTTTGAAACCATCATTCCTGTAGCTATAATAGTTACATCTTTACCTTCCTTTAAAAGGTCTCCTTTACCTATTTCGAAATTATAATCTTCATTATATATTCTAGGCACCTTACCTCTACCTAGTCTAATATATACAGGACCTTTATATTCAGCTGCTTTAAATACTGCCTTTTTAGCTTCAAAGAAATCAGCAGGATTTAAAACTGTCATATTAGGTATACTTCTCATTAAACTTATATCTTCTACAGATTGATGGGAAGCGCCATCTTCTCCAACAGTTATTCCAGCATGTGTTGCAGCTATTTTTACATTTAACTTTGGATATGCTACTGAATTTCTGATTATTTCAAAGGCTCTTCCACTGGCAAACATAGCAAATGTACTTGCAAAGGGTATTTTCCCTGTTGTAGATAAACCAGCAGCAGTTCCTATTAAATTTTGTTCTGCTATACCAACATTTATAAATCTTTCTGGACAAACCTCTTTAAATTTAGCTGTCCTAGTTGATTTTGATAAATCAGCATCAAAAACTACCACATTTTCATTTTCTTTAGCTAATTCCTTTAATGCCTCACCATATGCATCCCTTGTAGCCTTCATTGTCATTATAATTCACCCCCAAGTTCTTTAAGTGCTTTTTCAGTTTCTTCATCACTAGGAGCTTTTCCATGCCATCCTGCTTTATCTTCCATATATGAAACTCCTTTTCCTTTAACTGTCTTTGCTATTACAACAGTAGGTTTATCCTTTGTTTTTTTACTTTCTTTTATTGCATTTTTAATCTCTTTAAAATCATGGCCATCTATTTTTATTACATTCCATCCAAAGGCTTCAAATTTTTTATTAAGGGGTTCTACATTCATAACTTCTTTATTTTCACCATCAATTTGAAGTCCATTGTGATCGATAAAGGCAGTTAAATTGTCTAATTTGTTATGTGCAGAAAACATAGCTGCCTCCCAAACCATTCCTTCTTGTAATTCTCCATCACCTAATAATACATAAACTCTAGAATCTTTTTTATCTAATTTAAATGATAAAGCCATTCCATTTGCTGAAGATAATCCCTGTCCTAAAGAACCAGTAGACATATCAACACCAGGTGTTCCTTTCATATCAGGGTGTCCTTGAAGCATTGCACCTGTCTTTCTTAATTTCATTAACTCTTCTTTTTGAAAATATCCTTTCTCAGCTAAAGCTGCATATAAAACTGGTGCAGCATGACCCTTTGATAAAACAAACCTATCCCTATTTTCCATATTAGGGTTTTTAGGATCAATATTCATTTCATCAAAAAATAGTGTAGTAACTATCTCACATGCTGATAATGAACCTCCAGGATGTCCAGATGAAGCTTCATTAAGCATTTTAACTATGTCTTTTCTTAAAGTGTTTGATATCTTTTTTAATTCATCCATTGTTAAACCTCCTTAACTTTCTATCTTTTTAAAACCCTCACCTAATACTTCATTAGCATCAGTTACCATAACAAATGCTTGATTATCAATTTGGTGAACAAGTTTTTTTAATTTTGTTATTTGTGCTCTATTAACTACACATAATAATACATCTCTATCATTGCCAGTATACATACCTCTACCCTTTAAAACTGTAACTCCTCTGTTTAAATTTTTAAGTATAGCATCTCCTATATCATCAGGCCGGGTAGAAATTATATAAAATGCCTTTGCATATCCCATTCCTTCTAGGAATTGGTCTATTACCTTTACAGTAATATATAAAGCTATTATGGAATATAGTGATGTTTCTAATTTTTGATCTACAATTCCTGCACTGGCAACAACAAATAAATCTATAAACATCATTAAGTTTGCTGTGGAGAATCCTGGGAAAAATTTATTTAGTATAGAACCTGCTAAATCTGTTCCACCAGTTGTTCCTCCAAATTTAAAAACCAGCCCAAGACCTATACCTGATAGCACTCCACCAAATATGGATGCTAAAAGCAAATTATCTGTGGCGCTGGTGTGTGGCAAAAATCTAATAAAAAAAGATAAAGCCAATGTTCCATATAACGTTTTAAATCCAAAGGATTTTCCAATAACTAATACACCAATAATAAATAATGGTATGTTAATCAAAAGGTTAGTTAAATAAACCTTAAAAAGTCCATCTGTCACCTTTTTAATAACTATAGCCAAACCTGTTACTCCACCAGGAGCGACAGTATTAGGTTCTAAAAATATATTCAATGCCAAAGCTAATGTTAGTGTGCCTAAGGCTATCATTAAATATTCAATTACATAATTATACCAATTCCTTCCAAGTAATTTCATTGTTATCCCCCTTTATCATCTAATTATATTCTTAGAAAACAAAACTTTAAGTACAAATAAAGGAAGTACTTTTTGTCTTTTTATTCTATTAGGCTCTTTTATAAGTCTATAAAGCCACTCTATACCTAAATTTTGATATATTTTAGGAGCTCTTTTTACTATTCCTGCTAAATGGTCTATTGTTCCTCCATTTCCTATAATCACTTTATTATTAAGTTTAGTTTTATTTTCATGTATCCAAAATTCCTGTTTAGGTGCTCCTAAGCCAACAAATAATATATCTGCCTTTGACTTATTAATATCACTTATAATTTTTCTTTCTTCTTTATGGTCATTAAATCCGATATGTGTACCTTTAAAATAACCATTTTGTACACCTACTACCTTAATATTTGGATATTTTTCTTTAATTCTTTTTTTAGCGGTTTTAGCAATTCCTTCTTTCCCTCCAAGTAGGAAAATACTATAACCAAATTCATTTGCAATTTTTAAAATATTCATTGAAAGGTCATAACCTGTAACCCTTTCTGGTAAATCCTTATTTTTAATTCTTGAAGCGTAAACAAGTCCTATTCCATCTGCTATTGTTAAGTCCCCATCATTTAAAATATCTTTAAGAAAGGGATCTTTATCAGCAGCCATTATAATTTCTGTATTAGGTGTATATATAACACTTGGCTTTTCTTTTATTAAAAAATCTTCTACTTTTTTATTTGCCTCTCTTAAAGTTATTTTATCAATATCTACATCCATTATACTTACTTTTTTTTTCATCACATCACCTGCTTTTTAATAAATCTAGAACCATTTTTACATTCTCATGGGCTTTTTTTCTGAATTTTTCTCTACTTTCTAAAAGATGTTTATTTATATTAGTTTTATTATTCCATACATTTTCTATTTTAGTAAAAAGCTCAACTTTTTCTAATTCATCTATGTTTATCTTACTTTCTAAACCTATTGTATCCATAAATCCATCAACCTTTGGATCATATACTATTCCAACCATAGGAACAGCTTGAGTCGCGGCATATATTAATGAGTGTAATCTCATAGCTATAATCATCTCTAAATTGTTTATAACTCCCATAAGTTCTTCAACACTATATTTTTCTGAAATTAAAAAACAATCTGTCTTTGTTAAATCAATTGCTTTTTTACTTATTCTTAAGTCTTCTGGGTAATGCATAGGTATTAATATAACATTAGCATTATAATTATTTGATATATAATCTATAGCCTCTGGTATTACCTTTAATAATTTATCTGAATTATTCCAGTCTCTAATGGCTACTCCTATTAATGGTTTATCTGTAGGTATATTTTCATAATTTAAAATTTCTTTTACCCTTTTTTTATCAGCAGGTTTTAAAGTATAAACAGGATCTGCAGTTACTGTAATATTTTTATTCTTTACTCCTAAGTCTTCAACAGTTTTTTTAGAGTTAACATCTCTTAAAGAAATTTTATCTACCTTATTTAACATTTTCTTTGTAAGGAATCTGTTGAATTTTCTATTTATAGGCCCTATTCCATTTGCATAAACTATAACTGGTTTATTTAATATTTTTGATATATAAATTAAAGCTAAATAATAAATTATGGATTTTGTACTCGTTACATCCTGAAGAAGACTTCCTCCACCACTTATAAAAATATCAGTATTATAAATTTCTTTTATAATAGATATTATATTAAATCTATCTATTGATTTTACCCCATAGTTTTTCTTTGTTTTATCTGGATTTTTAGAAAATACAGTAATATCAAGATTTTCATCTTCAACTTTTAAATCTGAAATAACAGCTTTTAATATTGCATCATCACCGCTATTATCAAAGCCATAATATCCAGATAAAATAACTTTATTTTTATCTTCCATGGATTTAACTCCTTTAAATATTTTCCTATTATTTTTCTAAAATCACAACTACCATCTTTACAAAGGCTTCTTTTATACCTGGTATTAAAGTTAATGGTTTAAAAAAGTTTCTAAGTGGCACTTCTTTATAATACCTTATTTTAAAATCTGTTTTAGGTAATATATTATTAAACCTTTTTATTGTCATTTTATTTATATAAGAGAAATATTCATTTCCCTTATTATCTTTACTTATTCTAAATTTAATTCTTTTATCACCATCAGGTAAATTTTTAACTAAATCCTTATATCCCTTTATCAAGGTATCATCATTAAAAAATAAATGAACCCATGGTATACCAATCACATCACTTAAATGAGCTCCAAAGGGATGATAATATGGAGGGAAATTTAAAAATATTTTACCTTCAGGTTTTAATACTCTATAACACTCATCTAAAACTTCTTTAGGAAAATCCACATGCTCCATAGCATCATTTATTATAATAACATCAAAGCTATTATCATCAAAGGACATTTCCTTTGCATCTTCTAATAAAAATTCAAACCTTTCTTCTAGCCCTAAATCTTCAGCTAATTTATTAGCTTCTTTTTTATATCCATCTACTACGTCCACTCCATAGACTTTCTTTGCATTATTAGAAGCATAATAAAGAGTTTTACCTGCTGCACCACATCCAATATCAAGTACCTCTTTGTTATAAAACATTTCCTTAATATTAACACTATCTAAGAAAAACTTTATTGTATCTTCTCCCTTTTCATACTGCCATCTTGCATAGGTTTTTTTTCCTTCATTTTGCAAATTAAATGGATGGGTAGGCAAGGGAAATAATTTGTTTGTACTTTTTAATATGTTAGTTTTAAATCCCATTTATATATCTCCTTTTTACATTAGGTTACTTGATTTCATAACCTCCTGTAACCATTATATATGAATTTTTAATAGCTAAAACACCTCTCCCATCATCACGGGGTATAATAATCAGATGATTTTTTTCTACATTCTCATTCATCTTTAAATCCTTAGCTGAAGTTATATCCGACAGTCCCCCTAACTCACTTGTAATGGCACTTACCTTCCCACTTCTTACAATTATCTCAGTTCCTTTATTGCAAATAAGCTTTTGTCCTTCTTTTAATTGAATAACTGTAAGCGAACTACCTTTAGAGGTATTATTTTCATTATTATTAATCTCTTCTAATTGATTATTAATTTCCTTTATTTCATTTGAATTTTCATCTGTTGCTGTTAAAACGTCTCCTATTTTCTGATCGATATAATATTTCACTTGTTCTATTCTTTTTTCAACGTAACTTAAAGTAACTAAAGGATCCTCTTCAGCTCCTGGATCAGCAAATGTCTTTCCTCCAATTACAGTTAAACCAATTAATACTAATAAAACTAACCATTTTTTATTTTTTATCCGCATGTATTTTCCCTCCAGTTTATGGACTATACTTTATTACCGGGGAAATATTGTCGATATATGTCCCCAGGTTAACTAACAAGATATATCTTCATGTATTTTTCTGTGTCTTAAAAACATTATAATTCCTGCTAATATCCAAAAATAAGTTACCATCATAGGAACTTCAAATACATTTTCAACAAAATTATGGGCTAAAACCCCAGTCATACCTGACAAAGCTCCTATAATAATATTTTTTAAATACTTATCCTCAAGAATAATTAAAGTTCTATAACTCCATATTACCACTTGATACATTAAATAAAAATAAGCAAGTAATCCTAGTATTCCCATTTCAACGGCTGTCTTTAAATAAAAATTGTCCATATAAAAGGTTCCTGGAATATTATTATTCATTGCAACTGCACCACCGAAATGTCCTAATCCAACACCTAAAAGTGGACTTTCTTTTAACATTTCTATACCTGTTAGCCACCTTATTAATCTTCCACCTTCTAAACTTCTAGAAATATAATGTTCACTCATCATATAAGCCATTCTATCAGTAACCGATGGTACAAATATGATTATTATAATAATAAAAACTATGCCTGGTATTATTAGTCTTTTATCCTTTAATAAAACAAATATTACCATAGCTACAATAAATCCTATCCAAGCTCCTCTAGAGAAAGTAAATACCAAACAACCTGTCATTGCAATAGTTGAAATAGCGAAAAATATTTTCTTTAAATACTTTCTTTCAGCATAAACTAAAGACAATCCCATAGGTATAGTAAGAGTCATTATACTTCCTAATATATTAGGACTTCCTATTATAGAAAACACTCTAGTTCTTATCCCTTTTTCCACACTATCTACCCAATTTGATGGCATCTCAACTCCAATGATATATTGATATACTCCATGGAATCCTAATATAATTCCTGTAAAAAGTATAATTAAATATAATCTCTTTGCACCCTTTTTAGTCTTAAGTAATTGAACAACTAAAAAGTACCAAAGCATATATTGTATAACGGCCCTAAAACCTTCTATTGAAATAACCACATCAGGCGAATTGACGATCAAATGAAAAATACTAAATCCAAAGAATATAATTAAAGGTGCTTCTAAAGGTGTCCATTTATATCTTTTATCCCTTCTATGGACAAACCATTTATATATCCATAGTAAAACTAAAAATACAAATAATAACTCATCCCATAAACTTCCTAAAGTTGCACTTTTTACAATTTCTCTAATGAAAAAATCTAATATTGCATATGAACCTATAATATAGGTTCCCTTTTCATAATCATTTAATAAAATAAGTCCTGCACTAATAATACCTATAAGCATTAATGGAAAAAAAAGTCCATTAGTTTCTCCTAACACTCCAAGTATTAAGCCAAAACCTAAAACAAAAGCATATACTGCCCTTTTCATAAAACCACCAACTTAATCTATTATATATTTATATATCCTATATACTACACTTTCTTTAGATAATTCAATTAAATACTTACCTTTAAAGATACTAAGTATACCAATAATATTACTAATTGAAATAAATATTTTTTTATTTGCTGTTAACGTATTTGAAATTAATGACGTTATAAGATATCCAATATTAAAGGAAATTATTAAAAAACCAATTAAAAGAAATGGATTTTCTTTTTCCTTTTTATAATCTACTATAACTGAATATACATAACTATTTACTATTATATTTTTAAAGAAATTATGAATAGTCCCCACTATTTTATCAAATTTTTTTCCAATAAAACTTAAAGTTTTATAAAGACATGAATACTTAGCCTTAGAATTTTTCATAGCATAATTATTAAATGTTTTATAAATAAAACTATTTCTACTCCACGTTTCTATGTTAGTTATAAGTTTAGAAGTTTTACTATTATTATAAAACTTCATTACAAAGAGGAATAGTTTATATATTATACTGTTTTTAAACAATTCATTTTTACAGTACATAAGTATCCTCCTTTATTTAATATCTATAGCTAAAATTTTTGCCTGTACTTGAGCAGTCTGTGTTTTTACCCAAAAGTCTCCACCTACTCTTATTTCCTGTCCTCCAAGACTTATAGTAGGACCACTTACATCTACCTTTTGTTTTACAACTATATCTATATCCTTCCATATAGGGTGTGTTGTTAAGTTTAAATTCCCATCTTTACTTTCTACTGTATACTCACCATCTTTATAACTTACAGATTCAATAACACCACTATTATAAGTATTTTTTGCAACTAGCTTATCACCTTTTTTAAACTCTTTTGCTAATTCTTCGTCCTTTAGCCTTGCTTTTACATGTACATATACTTCTTTGTATTCTGTTTTATTACCAATTCCTACTCCACTTTTTTCAGTACCTAATAATCTGAAACCCACTGCTCCTACTATTAATACTATTAACAGTAAAACAGCTAAATCTATAATATTAATAATACCAAATAACTTTCCTTTTTTATCAATCATTTTAAGATCTCTCCTCTTTGATAATCTCGTATATATCTAAATGCTTTTGTGACATAGCTTCAACAGAAAACTTTTCCTTAGCTCTTTTATAGAAATTGTTTCCTAATTTAATTCTTAAATCTTCATCTTCAATAAGAGTTTCTATATATTTGACCAACTTTTTATGATCTCCTGCTTCAAATAAATATCCGCACTCTCCATGGATTATCATCTCAGGTATACCACCAACTTTAGAACTTATAGTGGGCTTTTTTTGTCTTGCTCCTTCTAATAATGCATAGGGAAAACTTTCACTATAAGATGATAATACATTTATATCTATAGCTTTATAAAATGAAAAAATATCATCAACATGTCCTAATAAAAAAACCACGTCACTAAGATTTTCTTTTTTTATATATTCTTCATACTGTTTTCTCTCAGTTCCTTCTCCGGCTACTAAAAACTTCACATTAGAATATTTCTTAGAAATTTCTTTTGCTCCCTTTAAGAAAACATCTATGCCCTTAACAGGATGAAGTCTTGATACATCTCCTATATAAGTTATATCTTCATTATATTTTATTCCATGTTTTTTAAAAAAACTTTCTTTATCTTTTGTTTTTATGTTTTTATTAAAGTATATTCCGTTATATACTTCAAAAATATCTCTAGCTTTAAATCCTCTATCAATTAACATATTTTTAAAGTTTTTAGTTACTGCAATATAGTAGGAAATAAACCTTAAAGCTATTGAATTAATCGGGGTATAAAAAAGATGTTTATATTTATTATCAGCAAAGTCTAACCTATAGTCACTGTGAATAGTAGTAACTATAGGTATATCTAATCTATATTTTAAAAATATACCTAAAAAATTTGCCCTTGCTCCGTGACAATGTATAATATCATAATTTTCCTTTTTTATAATATTAACCATATCTTTAATTACAAATATATTATATCTTTTCCTCTGGGGAATAATTGTAACATCTATACCCATTTCTCTAGCTTCCTTTGTAAATATACCTTCCATAATACAAAGAAGTCTGGCATCTATGTTTTTATTAAGTTCTTTTAACAGGGTTAATACATGGGTTTTAGCTCCGCCTGTATCACCACCTGTAATTAAGTGTAATACCTTCATTTTATCTGCCTTCCTTATATTCTTTTTAGATTCCTTTATTAAATATATCTACTAATTTCTCAGTTAATCTTAATCTATCAAATTCATTTATCTTTTCTTCTTTAGGGTGTAATTTATTAGTTTTATTAACCCATTCATTATAACTTTTTAAAAGAATCTTCTTTATTTTTATTAAATCCCTACTATCCGCAACATATCCTGTCTTAGTTTCCCTTACAACATCAGCTGCTACTCCATTTTCTGGGACTAATGCAAGTATTGTTCTTTTAGTTCTCATATATTCAAATATCTTACCTGTATAAAAGGCTTCTGCCCCAGGTCCTGGACCAACTATTAAAAGTAATGCATCAGAATCTAAAAGCTTTTGAATACTTTTTTTATGTTTCATATAAGGTAATATATCAACGATATTCTCTAAATTATTTTCCTCAATCATTTCATTAAGTTTTTTGACAATATAATTACCAATAAGCTTTATTTGTACTTTATCTTTATCAATCTTTCCTTCATCAATTAATTCTTTACAGGCTTTAAAAAACACATCAGGTTTTCTTCTTCCATAAAAAGAACCAGTATATGTTATTGTATATTTTTTATTATCTTTTCTTTCTTCGTCTAATTCATTAAAATCTAACTCATCAAATCCATTAGGTATTACATGAAACTTGTCCTTAGTAAAGGGATATGATTTTATAAAATTATCCTTCATAATAGGTGTATTTGTTATTAAATAATCTGCATTTTTCATTATTTTCTTTTCCATATCTTTTTCTATATTCATTCTTATTTTGTAATGAGGATTATCTAAAAGGTATGGATTGTTAGTCCATTCATCTCTAAAATCAGCTACCCAAGGTATATTAGGAAACTTATCTTTTAAGTATAATCCTAAGAGATGATCACTATAAGGATAAGAGGTTGTATAAAAAATATCTATATTCTCCTTTTTTATAATCCTTACTGCCTCTTCTTTACTAAATACCTGCCAAATTCTTTCTCCATCAGGAATTAAAACTTTTCTTGCTATTACTTTACCTAATAAATTAAATCCTTTAGGTAATTCAGTTAAATCATAAGCCTTAGTTCTTATAATTTTCACATCTTTAGGAATTTCTTTTAAAAGAGTTTCATCCTTCAGTTGCATATTTTCTACTTTTCTTGTAAATACCACAGGTTCATAGTTAAACTTTCTCATATACTTAACAAATTTAGTAGTTCTTTGTACTCCTGAGCCACCCATTGGTGGAAACTGATAAGCTATTATTAATGCTTTTTTCATATATTTCATCCTTTTTATTTTTTACCTAATAAATAATAGTTCAAACCTTCTTTTTCTACTTCTTTTTCATTCCAAAAATCCTTAGTATCTAATATATTTCCATCTTTCATAATATCCTTAATTTTACTAAAATCTACTTTCATAAATGCATCATGATTAACACCTAAAACAACTAAATGGCTATCTCTGATAGATTTATATAATTCTTTTTCTAAGTATTTGCAATTATGAACAAAGGGGTCATGTACTGTAATTTCAACATCTTCATCTTTTTCTAATATATCTATCATCTCTAATATCGGACTTTCTCTCATATCATCTATATTTGGCTTATATGTTATACCTAATATAGTTATCTTTTTCTTTCCCTTTATATCTTTTAATATTTCATTTATTCTTTTAACAACATGATTTGGCATACTATCATTTGTATTTCTACTTAGTTTTATAATATTAGCTAAATCAGGTTGTTTCTCTACTATAAACCAAGGATCAACAGCTAAACAGTGTCCTCCCACTCCTGGTCCTGGTTGATGTATATTAACCCTTGGATGTTTATTAGCAAATTTAATAACATCCCAAGCGTTTATACCCATACTTTCTGAAAGCTTAGCAAGTTCATTTGCCAAAGCTATATTAACATCTCTAAACGTATTTTCCATAAGTTTTGTCATTTCAGCCGTTGTTGGAGTTGTAAGGTATATCTCTCCCCTTACAAAGGTACGATAAAGTTCTCTTACTACTTTACAAGATTTTTCATTAACTCCACCTATAATTCTATTATTTTCAACTAATTCAGTTAATATTTTCCCCGGTAAAACTCTTTCTGGTGAATAGGCTACATATAGCTCTTCTCCTATTTTTAAACCTGACTTTTCTAAAATAGGTATTAATAGCTCTTCAACAGTTCCTGGAGGTGAAGTTGATTCAAGTATAACAACATTTCCTTTCTTTAAATAAGGAACTATAGCCTCAGCAGCTGATATAACACATGACATATCTGCTGTTTTATTTTTCTCTATAGGCGTTGGTACGGCTATTATAAAAACATCTGCTTCAGCCGGTGCTGTTTTAGCTTTTAAATTACCACTAGTTACAGCTGCTTGTACCATAATATCTAAATATGGCTCTTCTATCGTAATTTTACCTTGATTTAGGGCACTAACAACCGTTGTATTTGTATCTACTCCTATAATTTTATGTCCATGGGTTGCAAACATTGCCGCTGTTGGAAGACCAATGTAACCAAGCCCTGATATACATATCGTTTTTTTCATATTATCCCCGTCCCTATATTAATATTAATCTTAAATTAAAATCCCCTATAAAAGGGACAATTACATATAAAAGTTTACCACAGTGATACCTAAATATCAATAAATATTAAAGTTACCAAAATCAAGCAAAACTGTTACTATATTAGGGTTTTAAAAGTTATTATATATTATTTTATTAAGTTTTCATTACATTAATTTATAATCTTTTTTTCTTTTAAATATTTTTCTTTATTTTCTATTAACAAATTAAATGTATTATCAACTTTACCATCTACTTTTTTAAATAGTTTTTGACTATATTGTAAATCTTTAAGTGTTAATAGCTTATAATCCTTAAGTCCATAACCTCCATTAACTAAATATGCATAGTGTAAATCCCCATTTTCCTTAATCCAATCTTTAGCCGTATCTTTAATTGCTAATTTTAACTTTAAAGCAATATTTAAATACTTTTTCTCATCACTATCAATAAATAATTCATATAAAAAATTCATTTCATTTACAAGATGATTTAATGAAACATGATTAGGTATTTTAGTAAAATCCTTATTAGCATAATCCCAAACTAAATAACCTTTACTTTTAGTCTTAAAATTATGTGTCTTTGCATATTCAATGAAAAAATCTCCATAATTAATAGCTCCCTTTAAAAGTAAATTATCATTAAATTTTCTAAAACCTCTTATTAAAAAAAGTGCAGCGTCTGTATTAAACCTTGTATCGTAAAATGGGCCATCAATATTATAATCATCATATAGCCACTTTGATCTTGGACTTGAAAACCATATACCCTCTCTATTCTGTGTATTTAATGCAGTATATAAAGATATAATTGAAAAGTCCTTTAAAAATCTCTCATTATAATCTAAAAATTTATTACCCACATGAAAGGCTGGATTTCTCCAAAAGCTTTTAGAATTACTTGGATAATAACTTTTTGGCACCTTATAATATAAACCATCATATCCCCATTTCCTAACTCTATTTAAATCCATTCTTTTTAATAAGTCTGTTATTTCTTTATTATCCCAATTAACTAAATTTTCTTTAGATATTATTCCCCATTGCTCTACTATCGTGTTATTTTTATTAGGTAAACTTAATATTATTTTTCCTTTATTCATTTCTATACTAGTTGATAAATCTATATCTTCCTCCCTAACCCCCTTTTTTTTAATATTAAATACATTTGTATATGATAAAAAACAAGATTTTTCTTTACTATCTATAAACACAGATGCTTTAGGCATATGATTTTCTTTTTCTTCATGTATCCATAGTGGATCTTTATAATTAATTTTATCTTTATAATCTATGTAGTGATAATTAAAATCATCTAATTTTAAAGATAAATTTATCTTTAAATTTTCTTTAAAATCTTTTATAGGTTCGTAATGTATAACATAATAGATATCCTCATTTTCTAAAACATATTTATCTAGTTCTAATAAACCTAGTATTAAATCCTTATTTTTAACTTTCCATTTTTTATTAATTTCCTTAGCCATTTTAAATTTATACTCATTTTTTTCTAGAGTTTCTAAACTAAAATTATCAACACTTATAAAATTATCCTTTGAACTTTTAAATTTTAAAGTAGTTATAATTATTAAGAAAACAAAAAATATAATTACAATTTTTTTTAGATTAGACATTTAATCTGACCTTTCTATGTTTAATTTAAAAATTTACATTATTGATATTATCCTAATATATCTTTTACCATACATTTTTCTTGAAATTCTAGTACTTATTCCCTTTTATTAATATATTAATATTTCCCCTTCATTAACAAAAAACAATAAAAAAAAGAGCATAGAATCTATGCTCTTAAAAATCTATTAGTCCCATACTAATTTTTAAACATTCATCAACCCTTTTCATCATATCCTCATCAAAATGTCCTACCTTTTCTCTTAACCGTTTTTTATCTATTGTTCTAATCTGTTCTAATAAGACAACAGAATCCTTAGGTAAACCAAACTCAGTAGCTTTTATCTCTATATGTGTAGGTAATTTAGCTTTATTAATTTGCGATGTAATAGCTGCAATTATTATAGTTGGACTATATTTATTTCCAACATCATTTTGTATAACTAAAACAGGTCTTACACCGCCTTGTTCTGAGCCTATAACGGGACTTAAATCCGCATAAAATATGTCTCCTCTCTTAACTTTCACTTTTATTCACATCCTGTCAATTTCGCTTCGTATTCGCACAACTCATTATTATCCTTTTCTAGTCCCATTTCAGCTAAAGTAGAGTTTATAGCAGCCATCTCTTTGTATCCTGATTTTAATTTTTCTCTTATCTGGACTTTTCTTCTTTCCCTAATGTATAGTTTCATGGCCTCCCTTATAAATTCACTTCTATTTTTCTTTTCCATATACACTATTCCATCTATTTCTTCTAGTAAATTATCAGGCAAACTTATCATAATTCTTTTTGTTTCGGCCATCAAAGCACCTCCAGATTTCTTTACTATAAAATGATAAAAGCTACCATATTATAGTATATTCATATATATCCTAGTATATACTTGATTATATATTATTTTTTCTTAAAGTGTCAATGATTGTTGAAAAAGTAAATTTTTAAATAAAATTAACTTTCCAATATATGGTCTTTTATATGGACTATCTTACCTTCTTTTACATAAACCCTTGGAACTCTTTTACTTACCATACAAACTATTTCATAATTTATGGTCCCTAAAATATTAGCTATATCGTCAGTATGGGGACTATTATTTTTTCCTTCTCCAAATAATATAACTTCATCTCCAACTTTAACATCTTTAACATTAGTCAAATCAATCATACATTGATCCATACATATATTACCAAGGATTGGTGCTTGTTGTCCATTTACTCCAACTTTAGCTTTATTAGATAATAATCTTGTATAACCATCTGCATATCCTATAGGTAATGTGCCTACCTTTGTTAAAGTATCTGTTATATATTTATGACCATAACTTATACCTGTATTCTCTGGAACTTCTTTTATATGGGCTATCTTTGCTTTTAAAGTCATAGCTGGTTTTAAATTTACCTTTGAATACATTACTTCATCAGATGGTTTTAATCCATAAATCATAATACCAGCTCTAACCATATCTAAGTTATAATCATTAATGTCAATTATTGTAGCACTATTAGATACATGTTTTAAAGGTATGTTTACTTCCTTTTCATTTAATTTTTCTATTACCCAAGTAAATCTTTCATATTGCTTATTTGTTGCTTTTTTATTCTTTTCATCTGCTCTAGCAAAGTGTGTAAATATTCCTTCGATTTCTAAATTAGGTAATTTTGAAATCTTAATTATTTCATCTATAGTTTTTTCATTAGGAAAAAATCCTAATCTACTCATACCTGAATCTATTTTAATATGTACCTTTACATCTTTATTTTGTTTAATTGCTTCGTCTGATAATTTTTTTCCTTGTTCATATTTATATATTGTTTGAGTAATATCATAATCAACCACTTCTTTTGCTTGTTCTGTGGGTGTATATCCTAATATAAGTAAATGCTCATCTATACCTTTTTCTCTTAATTGTATCGCTTCAGATAATGTTGCTACAGCTAGTCTATCTGCTCCATTATCTAAAAATGTCTTAGCACACATTAAAGCCCCATGACCATAACCATCAGCTTTAACAACTGCGGTTACTAATGTACCCTCCTTAGTTATACGTTTAACTTCCTTAATATTATTTGCTAAATTATCAAGGTTTATTTCAGCCCAAACTGGCCTTGTGATTTTAGTTTCCATAAAACTCCTCCTTAATCTTTAGTTTTCTAAATATTTGGTTAATTTAGATTAGTTTTTATATTGAAATAATTTTCATTAAAATCAACCTTATCATCAAATTTAGTATAAAGTATTTCAGTTGTTATATTATTATCTTTATCTAAGATAACCATCTTATATGGTTTGAAAGTTTCTTTATCAATCCAAAGTTTTTCTTTAATTCTATATTTATTATTCCCTGGTATACTAGTTGTAAGTACTAAGTATTCTTTATTTTCTATAACCTCAGACTCTAAGGAGCTATCCTCTGTAGTTATGAAATTTTTTAAAAAATATCCTACAAATAAATTTTCATTTTTCTTTACATCATAATCCTTAATTATACTTGACTTACCTATTAATGGATGTTTTAACAGGGCAACTTCACCATTATAGATTATCATATTTCCTTCACTTTCACCAGGAGTTAAATACTTAATACTATATTTATTAGGAGCTTTAAATTTATGTATAGCTTTATAGCGTTTAGAACTTTTATTTCCCTTTATCATTATATCTGCAATACAGCTATAATTTTCTAAATTATTAAAACTCTTTTGCATATCATAAAAAACTTCCTCATTAGTTGGCTTTTCACATGCACAAGTAATAAATACAATTAATATCATTAAACCAACTAAATATTTCATTAAATTCTCCCCTTTAAATGTTTCTTAATACATCAGATCTTGCAATTATTCCTACTACTTTTTCATCATCGTTTACTACAGGTATTCTATTAATATTATTATTTAACATAGTATTAACGACTTCTCTTATTTCTTTACTTTCATTAATTGTTATAACTTTTTCACTCATTATATCTTTAACTTTGTATCCTGCCATTTTCTTTAGTTGTTTTTCAAATTTTTTCATACTTTCTAATAGTATATATCCTCCTAAAAAAGGAAAATAAGCAGGTATATCTATATTCTTATCTTTATATATTAAATCAGTTTCTGAGACTATGCCTATTACCTTCTTTTCATCATCTACAACTGGTACTCCACTAATATCATGTTCTAAAAGTAAGTTGGTAACGTTTTCTATTGTATCATCAGCCCTTACTGTTATCACATTTCTAGTCATAATATCTTTTGCTTTCATATTATTACCTCCCTCTATATACTTTTATTTTCTTCGTTTTTCTCACTTATTCTTAGAATTCCTCTCGGATTATAAGCAATAATCCTAGATGATTATCCTCATGGTTACATTTATGTTTATATATGGAATATCAA
>VENA01000006.1 GCA_009711785.1 Bacillota bacterium | reverse complement strand
GTTGTATTCAAGTCGGCTGTAGGAGGCCTAAATCCTAGCAAACCACATAGATTTGCAACTAAAAGATAAAGCATTAATGTACCCATATAGGGTGCAAATCCCATTTTGTCTTTTCCCATGGTGTCTTTAACTAGGCCATTAACACCATCAACTATGGCTTCAACTGCATTTTGAACTCCATAGGGCAGTCTCTTAAAGTTTCTTGTTGCAAGTATTGAGAATATAACAAGAAACGCCATTATGATCCAAGTAGTTGTTACTGTACTGGATACTGGGACTCCTCCTATAATGGGAAACGAATCGGGTATTGTAAATACAAAATCGGCTCTAAAGCCCATATTTAACCCCCTTTCCTCGTTTTCTTAATTAATTTTTATATTTGAATTGCTTTAACTAACTTGTTGTAAAGCAAATTACAACCTTAATTTTTACTCTTACCTTTACTGTGTACAAATATATTATCTACTAATATAACCATCTTTATTAGTAATAATCCAATAATTACTGCTATGGGATTAAAATATTCTGTTTTAAAAGCTATAACTACTATTACAGCTGTTAATATATATCTTAAAAAGTAATTTGCTCCTACATATACTTGAGCCTTTCTTGGGCTCATATTAACTGCTTTTTCTATATTTAGAGCAAGTATTCTGAATTTTAATACGTTAAAAAAACTACTAAATAAAAGACCATAAACCCAATGCATTGGATTTTTAGTCAGTATGAAAAACAATACTATAAGTACTGCATCTATTATTATTACTTTCTTTGTGATGTTTTTACATATGGAATCGGTGGCTCCCAAAAAATCACTTCCTCTTATTCCCTCTTGTTGATAATTTAAATAAATTCATAAAAGCTACTACTACACCTACTATTGTTAAAATTATTAAAAATATAGCATTTGTTCCTAATTTTTCGTCTAAGAGGTTTCCGAAATATACCCCCGCAAATATAGGTAGAATCATTGATATGCCTACCTGGGATATCATCGCTAGGCCCTCTGCAATTTTTGTTTTATCCTTTAAGCCCATTGTGATTACCACCCCAATATAAGTACTTGTTAAAAAAATGTTATAAATTGTTGAAAAAAGTCTATTGATTTACCCTAATTATTATTATATACTAAAGTAATTACTAATCTCAAATATTTTTTTGGATTTTTTAAATTTTATCAAAGTTTTTATTTCCTGCCATTACATTTATTACATATTTTTGATAATTTATGATATAAAACACAGGATTTTTACCGACCTCTATACATTTACCCAAAATATTAATCCTTAAAACAAAGTATTATTATGTAATAATTAATAAATGTGTCATTCTTTTAACCACTAGTTAATTTTATAACAATTTACGTTTACTTTCAAGATGCTTACTAGAATATAATTGCCAAAAAACACAGCCAATATACAGATATCAGCCGTGTTTTAAATATTTTATATTTTATTTTCAATTAATTTTTTATATAACTTTTTATACTCTTTCGAGGAATTTTTCCAACTATAATTTCCATTCATAGCATTTTTTACTATTTCATTATATATATCCTTATTATGATAAAATTTAATTGCCCTTTTTATTGTATATAACATATCTAAAGGATTTGACTGTTTAAAACTAAATCCATTACCTTCCTTTGTAAATTCATTATATGCCTTTACAGTATCCTTAAGCCCACCAGTTTCTCTAACTATAGGTAAAGTTCCATATCTTAAGGCTATCATCTGCCCAAGACCACAGGGTTCAAATAAAGAAGGCATTAAAAATAAATCACTTCCTGCATATATTTTCTTTGCTAAAGAATTATCAAATACTAAATTAACACTTAATTTATCTAAATATCTATTAGAATAATCCCTAAGTATTGATTCATAATAACTATCCCCAGTACCTAAAATAACTAATTGTATATCTAGTTTTAATATATCATCTAAAACCTCTAAAATTAAATCTAATCCCTTCATATGGGCAAGTCTAGTTACCATTCCTATAACAGGTTTTTCATAGTCTCTATCTAAATTTAAAGTCTCTTGTAGTTTAATTTTATTTTTCTTCTTTTTATCTAAAGTAAATATATCATAATTAATAAATATATCCTTATCTTCCTTTGGATTGTATATATCATAATCTATACCATTTACTATTCCATATAACTTATCTTTTTTTTCACTTAAAATACCATGAAGATTTTCGCCAAACTCACTATGTTGAATTTCTTTTGAATATGTTTTACTGACTGTTGTAACTATATCTGAAAAGTTTATTCCCCCCTTCATAAAACTTATTCCTCCATAAAACTCTAATTTATCAACATTATAATAATCATCATCTAAATTTAAAAGTTCTGTTAAAATATTTGAAGGATATATTCCCTGATATTTTAAATTGTGTATAGTAAATATTGTTTTTATATTTAAATTTTTAAAATGTTCCTTTAATAAAACAGGTATCATCCCTGTATGCCAATCATTACATTGTATTATATCTGGATTAAAACTACCTAAGCTTATAAATTCTAATATCGCTTTATCAAAGAATGAAAATCTTTCTCCATCATCATAAAAACCATAAAGTCCTGTTCTATTAAAATAATAATCATTATTTACAAAATAATATGTTACATTTTCTAACTCTAAATACTCTATAACACACTTTTTATTTCTCCAACCAACTTTAACATTAAACTCCATTAAATATTTAATATCACTTTTATATTTTATTGGTATATCCTTATATTTAGGTAATATTACCCTTATATCAACTCCATTACGTTTAAGCTCCTTTGGTAAACTATAAGAAACATCGGCAAGTCCCCCTGTTTTAACAAAGGGATAAACTTCAGAACTCGCGAATAATACCTTCATATTCTCCTCCTTAAAGAAAAGTATTTTTCTTTATAACAAAGGGTTTATTATGATTTCCACTTAAAATTTTCCCCTCTGATACAACTACCTTTTTATCTAAAATTATATTTTCAAGATAAGCATTCTCATTTACTAAACTCTTTTGCATTAATATACTATTTTTTATAACAGCTCCCTTTTTTACCGTTACTCCCCTTGCAATAATACTATTTTCTACCCTACCTTCTATAACGCAACCATTAGCCACAATGGAATTTGATATATTAGAAGTTGAAGTATACTTAGTTGATGGCTCATCTTTTATTTTTGTATATATTAACCCATTTTCATAGAATAGATCTTTATACTTTTTTTCATCTAGTAAATCCATACTAGTGTTATAATAATTTTCAATCGAATTTATACAGGCTAAATATCCATTAAAGGAAAATGTATCAATCTTTAATTTATCCATTCTATTATATATGGCTTGTTTTAAATATTTACTATCTCCCTTTGAAACGCTATCCTTTATAATATCTATAAGTAAATCCTTTCTAAGGATATAAGTTTCTAATGAAATATTACTAAATTCATCATTCCCCATGTTATATCCAATACTTTTTAAATTATTAAATTCATCGATAGTTAAATTATCACATCCAATAAATCTATTATCTTTATTATCAACCCTTTTATATATTAGAGTTATATCAGAAGAGGAATCTATATGATAATTAAAAGCCTTTTTAAAATCTATGTTATATAACATGTAACTTTTAGTTAATAAAACATATTCTTGTTTACTTCCTTGAATATAATCTATATTATTTTTAAAACTTTCTATATCTCCCTTTCTTATAATAGTATCTTCAGGTTCTAAAACCGGATTTATAACAAATAAACCCTCATACTTTCTATTTAAATCCCAGGGTTTAGCAGAACCTAAATGACCCATTAATGATCTATTTTTACCTTGAGTAAATATTGCAACATTTTGTATGCCTGCATTTACCATATTAGATAAAATAAAATCTATTACCCTATATCTCCCTCCGATAGGAACAGAAGCTATGGGTCTATTATAAGTAATCTCCTTAATTTTAGATTCATTTTCACCAAGATTAATAATCCCCATAAAACGTTTCATAATACACCCCCCTACTCACTTATAACAGTTATTTCACTATTTTCTTTACCTATAATACTTCCTGAATCTATGGATACATCACTGGTTATAATTGCCCTTTTTATAATTGAATGATCTTTGATTTTTACATTAGGCATAATAACTGAATCTATAACCTTTGAATTTTCTCCTATATAAACCCCAGGAGAAAGAACAGAATTTTTAACATCTCCATGGATTATACATCCTTCATTTAATAATGAATTTTTAACTTTTCCCTCTTTTGATATATAATGGGGTGGGCTTATTGGATTTTTAGAATATATTTTCCATTCTTTACTATATAAATCTAGGGGATTGTCCCTAATTAAATCCATATTAGCTTCCCATAAACTATTAATAGTACCTACATCCTTCCAGTATCCTTTAAAGGAATAGGCATATAATTTTAAATTATCATTAAGCATTTTAGGTATTATGTTTTTACCAAAATCGTTACTTGAACTTTTATCCTTTTCATCTTCTATTAGATAGCTTTTAAGTTTTTTCCAATCAAATATATATATTCCCATCGATGCTAAATTATTTTTAGCATTTTTAGGTTTTTCATCAAACTCGTATATGCTAAAATCATCATTAGTATTCATAATCCCAAATCTGTTAGTCTCTTCCCAAGGAACCTCTATAACTGAGATTGTTACATCTGCACCCTTTTCTTTGTGGTATTCTAAAAGTTCTTGATAATCCATTTTATATATGTGGTCCCCTGAAAGTACAAGTAAATATTCTGGGTTATAATTTTCAATAAACTCTATATTTTCATATATTGCATTTGCAGTGCCTTTATACCATCTTCCACCTTCTTCTCTAACAAAGGGTGGTAATATACTTACTCCTCCATCCCTTCTATCTAAATCCCATGGACTTCCTATACCTATATGATTATTTAAAAGAAGGGGATGATACTGGGTAAGTACTCCCACTGTATATATATCTGAGTTTGAACAATTACTTAGGGCAAAATCAATAATTCTATATTTCCCACCAAAGGGTACTGCAGGTTTTGCTAACCTTTTAGTTAAGCTTTTAAGTCTAGATCCTTGCCCTCCGGCAAGAAGCATCGCTATCATTTCCTTTTTTCTTTTTATCATGACTATCCCCCTTATCTAGTTTTATAAAACATGAGCTTAGTGAAGGTATCTTTATATTTATTAAATAGGGCATATCATGCCAACTTTTTTTATCTGATTTAATTAAATGATTGTTAACATACCCTGTCCCACCAAAAGCTTTATCATCGCTATTAAAAATCTCTCTATATAATCCATATTCAGGCACCCCTATTTTATAATTTTTAAACTCCTCATACCCAAAATTAAAAACTAATATTAAAAAGTTTTCCTTTAAATCCTTCCTTATAAAAATAAAAACACTTTTATTATGATCTATCCATTTAAAACCTTTAAGACTATTATCTAGCTTGTATAAAGAACTTTCCCTTAGGTATAAATTATTTAAAACCTTTACCATATTTGAAAACCTATAATGGGACTTATATTGAAGTAAAAGCCAATCTAAACCTTTTTTATAATCCCACTCTATAAATTGTGCAAACTCACCTCCCATAAATAATAATTTCTTCCCTGGATGGGCTATCATATAAGAAAAAAGTAATCTTAAATTAGAAAACTTCTCATCATAGCTTCCAGGCATCTTTTCTATTAAAGATTTCTTCCCATGGACTACTTCATCATGGGATAGTGGTAAGATAAAATTTTCATTAAATGCATAGGTAAAGGAAAAAGTAATTAAATTTTCATTTTCTTTTCTTTTATTAGGACTTAAACTCATATATTTTAATATGTCATTCATCCATCCCATATTCCATTTAAAATCAAAACCTAAACCTCCAATTTCCTTAGGAGTTGTCACTAAGGGATAGGCTGTGGATTCCTCTGCAATCATTAATACATCTGGAAAAACCCTTTTAATAGTTTCATTTAAATTTCTTAAAAAATTTATTGAATCAAGATTTTTATTTCCACCAAATTTATTAGCTACCCACTCATTATCCTCTTTTAAATAATCAAGATATAGCATATGGCTTACTGCATCTACCCTTAGTCCATCTATATGAAATATATTAAACCAATATGCTGCACTAGATATTAAAAAAGATTTTACCTCCTTTTTTCCATGATCAAAATTAGCTGTACCCCACTCATAATTTTCAGCCTTTAAAGGATTGTCATATTCATAGAGATTACTACCATCAAAGTTATATAATCCATGAATATCTTTACAAAAGTGCCCAGGAACCCAATCAAGGATAACTCCTAAATCATTTTGATGACACTTATCTATAAAATATTTAAATTCCTCAGGTTTTCCATACCTACTTGTAGGACAAAAATAACCCGTTGATTGATACCCCCAAGAACCATCATAGGGATGTTCTGTTAGGGGTAAAAGTTCTATATGGGTATATCCCATTTCTTTAACATAATCTATAAGTTCACAGGCTACATCACTAAACTTAAGAAAATTTTTACCCTTTTCTTTCCACGATCCTATATGAACTTCATATATATTTATAGGATTATCTATATTAAATTTTTTTCTTTTTTCCATCCAACTTTCATCATTAAAGTTATATTTATTTATATCCGTTACTATTGAAGCTGTATTAGGTCTTAGTTCTTGAGAAAATCCATAGGGGTCAGATTTTAAAATATCCTTACCATCCTTTGTTTTTATCTGATACTTATATATATCTCCTTCTTTAATATTAGGTATGAAAATATTAAAAAGTCCTGAGTTAGGAATTTTTTTACATTTGTATTCATCTAACTTCCATTTATTAAAATCCCCTAAAACACTCACACTTAAAGCATCAGGTGCCCAGAGGGTAAAATTAACTCCTTTAACACCTTTTTTATTCATTAAATGGGCTCCTAAAAATTTATAACTTTCATAGCTTGTACCTTCGTGAAACAAATGTATATCAAATGTATTAGGAAAATTATAATCAACCATTAACATGCACCCCTTGTCCATTATTTATAAGTTAAGAAAACTTGGTATATTAAAATATATGTTCTAATTAATAATTTATGTATAAAAAGGGTCTATAGTACTATTTTTATTATTAGTTGCAATGACAACTATATTATGTTAATATATATTTAGTTGTTATTGCAACTAAATAGGAGGGATTATTTTGAATCATAAATCAATAGGTAAATATATATCAATCATCTATAGACAACAACAAATAATCATTAATAAAAAACTTAAAAAATATAATATTGGTAGTGGTCAATATATGTTTTTACTAGTTATAAACAGACATGAAGGTTTATCTCAAAAGGACTTAAGTAAAATGTTAGATATCGATAAAGCCACAACTGCAAGAGCTATAAAAAAACTTATAGAATTAAATTTTATTAAAAGAAAAAAAGATAAGGATGATAAACGTATTTTTAGGCTTTTTATGGATGATAAAGGAAAAAAATTAATGCCTGAAATAGAAAAAACATTAAAAGAAATAACAAAAATATCAAAAAAGGGTTTAAAAACTAAAGAAATCAATGAATTATTTAGACTTTTAGATGTAGTTATGAATAATAATAAATCCCATATAGATAAATAGAGGTGTATATATGAAAAAATTAAGTGATAAAAAGATATTAACAAAGGGAGATGTAAAAACTGTTTTAATAAAACTTACAATCCCTATGATATTTGGAATATTTAGTATGGTCATTTATAATTTAGCAGATACTTATTTTGTTGGACAATTAGGTAAAAATCAACTTGCTGCCCTTTCTTATACATTTCCTGTAGTATTAATTATAAGTAGTTTAGCCCAAGGTATAGGTATGGGAACAAGTTCAGTATTATCTAGGGCTATAGGTGGAGGCGATGATAGATTAGTTAAAAGATTAGCAACAGATAGTCTTTTTTTAGGTCTTATAGTTGTTATATTATGTGTAACAGTTGGTGAGTTAACTATTGAACCTATATTTAGCTTATTAGGAGCAAAGGAAAACACACTTCCCTATATAAAAGAATATATGAGAATTTGGTATTTAGGAATGATATTTGTAGTCATTCCAATGGTTGGAAATAACATAATAAGAGCAACTGGAGATAGTAAAATACCAGGGATGGTAATGGTTATTGGAGCTTTAATTAATATAAGCTTAGATCCTTTATTCATTTTCGGATTAGGTCCCTTTCCAAAGCTTGGTATAACAGGAGCTGCTTTGGCTACATTGATAGGAAGAATGGTAACATTTACGGTTTCACTATACATATTAATACATAGAGAAAAACTTATATTATTTAAAAAACCTAAAATAAAAGAAACCCTTAACTCATGGAAGCAAATTTTATTTGTAGGACTTCCTAATGCAGGGACTAAAATGATAATACCTTTAGGTGTGGGGATTATTACAAGTATAATATCTCCCTTTGGTACTGCTTCGGTTGCAGCCTATGGAGTGGCTTCAAAAATAGAATTTTTTGCAATAGCTACAATAAATGCTCTATCCTCTGTTATTGCTCCCTTTATAGGCCAAAACTGGGGTGCTAAATTACCTAAAAGAGTTAAGGAAGGTTTTAAACAAGGAGAAATATTTTCTATTATTAATGGAATAATTATTTCTATACTTCTTATTATCTTTTCAAGACCCATAGCTAAAGCCTTTAATGACGATCCTATAGTTATTGAAAATATAACACTTTATATAAAAATAGTTCCCTTCACTTATACATTACAAGGGATATATTTAATCACAACTGCGAGTTTAAATGCATTAAATAAACCAATTCACGCTTCAAGTTTAAGTATATTAGAAATGTTTATTTTCTGTATACCTTTAGCTTTTATATTATCAAAACCCTTAGGGTTAATAGGAGTATTTACTTCAATATCTATAGCTTATATATTAACAGGTATCATATCTCATTTAGCTTTTAAGAGAATCCTTAATAAAAAAATTAAGGCATTTAAGTTAATACCTTAAAAATCTCACTCTTAAGTATAACTTAAAATGCCTTCTGATTCCCACCTTAACATATTTTCTTTCATAGACTTAAGTAATAGATCTTTAGAACCTATTTCTATATTCATATAATGAAAGTTTCTTTTTATTAAGTTAGTACTTGTTTTATTATTATTTAAACCACTTAATATAAAAACATAACCATAGTCATTATTACTTCTAATAAGTCTTCCAACCATTTGTTTAAGTCTAATTATTGTTTCCGGTAATTCATATTCCATATAATATTTTATTCCAACTATTTTATTTAAATAGTCTATAAAAACTTTTATACTTCTATCATTAATACTAAATTCATTTTCCTTTAGATATTTTCTAATTATTTTATAAGTTATTTCTTTATCATATTCTAATGTATTTATACATTTTTCAACACATCCTTTTAGTATATCTTCGTTATGTGCTAAATTTAATTTATCATCATTTAACATATTTGCTGAAAGACTTAAGTATTTAAATTCTTTTATATTTTTCCTTGCAAAATCCTTTCTTTTCTCTATTTTATCTGGAGTGTTTGTATAATTATTAGGAACCTTTTCTATTATTACACATTTAAGTCCTTCTCCTTTAATATCCACACCTTCATATAATCCCCTTGAGCCTAATAATACAGAAGTATTATTAGAATCTTTCAATCTTTCTATATCTTTAGAAGAAGTTAAAAGACTTATATTTTTTTTATTAAGTGTTGGAAGTATTTTTTCATATACTAAATCCCTTCTTTTTAAACTTGGAAATAATACAAGGGTCTTTCCAATTAAACTTATAGAAATATCTTCTATATATTTAGATACATCTTTTATGAAATATTTATTTTCATTAAACTTATAATTAAATGAAGATACGTCAGTTGGAATTGCAAGTACTGATTTATTTTTATAATCAAATATATGAGAAATTTTTAATATATTTATTTTTCTATCATCATTTAAAAAGTCAAGACCTAATAGCTCTTTAAAGTAAGTAAACTCCCCTTTTTTTATACCCTTTACACTAAGGGTTGCAGAAGTCATAATACATGATTTTATATCTTTTAAATCATCTTTAAATTTATTCTTTATATCAAAGGGCTTTTTTACAATCTTCCAAGAATTAAAGTCTTTATCTATTTCAAGATGATAGCAATTATCCTTATCATACATTGAAAAATAATTATTTGTAATCATTGTAAAAATAGTTAGTTCACTTATCCTTTTATTAAAAAAATTATATATTGGACTTACCCTTAAACTTTCTTCAGAGTATACATCTTCAATTTTTTCAATAATATCTTCTAAAAGTTCTTTTAATTCCTTTACTAATATAGAAAGCTTAGTTATATATTCATTAAATTCCATCCATTCATTTGATATATCCCTTGGTATGGATAACTGGTAGTCATATTCAGTTTCTATATCCTTTGTTAAATTAATAAATATATTAATAATTTTATTTTTATTTTCAAGTAAAGTATTAATTTTTTTAATACTTTTTATTATTTTTTCCTTATATCCTATACACTGGGTATTATATTTTTTATATAAAGCTAAAAGATATCCCTGTTTTGTTTTTACGTTATAAAGTCCATTTAGAAATGTTTTTAATGAAAAATACCCAAATTCTTTTGTCATTGAACTAAGGTAAATATCCTTTAAATTATGGGCTTCATCAAATATTATATTTTTAATTTCAACATCTGAATATGGCCAGTTACTAAATAAATGATGATTTATTATTGTAAGATTTGATTTTTTTAAATTAGAAATCTTTCTTTTTAATAAACAATTATCATATTTACATAAACTACAACTATATTTATCAATACATTTAATGTTTTCTAATGTATCCTTCATCTTTTCAAAATTTTTAACTACCCAATAATTTAAATTATCTATATCTATATTTTCATCTGAGTAAATTAAATTACTAATATATAAACAGGCCTTTTTTTCTTCAAGGGTTCCATTTATTTTTTTATTTTCTATATACTTATAAGCTCTTTTTAAACATATATAATTATCCACACCTTTGATATCGTCACAGATAAAATTATCCACATTTATCCCCATATAACTTAATAACTTAGGTATTTCTTTAAGTAATTGCTTTTGTAATCCCTTAGTAGCTGTTGATATAAATATATGCTTTTTATTAAAATATGAATAAAGAATACTTATAACTAAATAAGAAAAGGACTTACCTAAACCTGTAGGTGCCTCTGCTAGAAGTATTTCTTCCTCTTTAAAAGTCTTTTCTATTACCTTTGCATAATCAAATTGTTCTTTTCTTACTTCGTAATTTAAATCAAAATATTTATCCCAAAGCTTTTTATTCTTTAATATATCTACATAAGTATCTTTATATTTTGTTATATCAAAGCCACCTGAATCTTTATATAAATTATTACCTTCCTTATAAGAAAATTTAAGCTTTTGTTTAGGTCTTTTTATAAATTTAAGCCACTCCCAGCTATTATCTTTTAAAAAAGATATAATAAATTCATATCTCTTTGAACTCCATAGCCTTAAAAGTGTATTATTTACAACTTTTAAAGTATCTATTGAGTCCTCTAATCCTCTATGGAGTTCTTTATTACTATCACCACATAACTCACCCTTAAGATAATTTAGATTAAATTCATTTAATCCTGGTTCTAAAATAGCTATAAGTTCCATAGAACATAAGTAATCATTTTTTATAGGTTTATTTGTTATTTCATCTAAAAAATATGTATCTAAAAATTTTTTCTCAAAATCTTTATTATGACATATTAAAGGAAAATCCTCTATAAATTTAATAAATTCTTTAGATACTTCTTTAATATTAGGGGCATATTCTAAATCTTTCATAGTTAAGCCGCTACAAATATCAAAAGTATTCCTAGGTATGAGTCTATTATTTTTTATATAGCTATGAAATGTTAAAATTTCACTATCTTTAACCTTTATGGCACCAAGTTCTAATATCTCAGATGATTTTGGGTCAAGACCTGAAGTTTCAATATCGATATAAACTACATTTTCTAAAAAACTTTCTAAGTCTTCTCTTTTTTCAATTTCAATTTCACTTGAGTATTTTTTTACCATATCTCCCTCTCCTATTAAACATATATTTCGAGTATGTCCAAATCAAAAGATTTATAATCTATTTAACTTGCTATAAAGAATGAAAATATGGTAAAATGAAATGTGTCAAATACATAATTTTACAGTAAAGGAATGACTCTCTTGTGGAAGTTTTTTAAAATATTTCTTATATTAATAGCCTTAACTTTAGTTTTATTAACTACAACTGCCATTGTAGAAATTTTTAATATTATAGATATTAATAATACATTTACTAAAATAAAAAATGGTGATATGTCTAATAAAGGTGAATTATTTGAAATTGAAAGTAATAAAGATCTTAAAAATACATTAGAAAAGTATTTAGATATAAATTTAACTATTTATAAAGTATTAGACATAGATAATAGAAAGGTGGTTATATTTTTTGATAATACAACCCATAGATTTGGACATTCAACCTTTACTAAGGTAGAAAAAAATCTCTATTCCCATAATTTTTCAAACCTTGATCAAAATGACGATACTAAATTATTTAGAGTAGAGACTAGTGAGAATGAATATATTATTTTTGCTAGGAAAAATAAATCCCTTAAAATTAAGGGTTTAGAAATAGTAATACCCCATCCAAATAATGATGATAAGGACTTAAAATATGAATATGATGTTAGTAAGAGAAAAATTATAATTGAAGCTATTAAAGTTTCTAAGAAATACTCAACCGAAATTAAAAAAATAGTATATCGTTTATATGATGAATCTGGCGATAATATATGGTAGAAAAAAACCAGGAGAAATTCTCCTGGTTTAAAATATTTATAAAAACATTAATCCTGCTGCTATTACAATACCTGTATATATTAAATCTACTATACAGAATCCCATAATATCTCTTGCTCCTAATCCTGCTATACCTAGTGCTGGTAATGCCCAGAATGGTTGAATCATATTAGTCCAAGCATCTCCCCAAGCTATAGCCATACCAGTTTTTGCAGCTGATACTCCTAAGTCTGCACCTGCTGGCATCATAATTGGTGCCTGAACTGCCCATTGTCCTCCACCGGAAGGTACAAAGAAGTTAACAATACCGGCACTTAAGAATGTAAATAATGGGAAAGTAGTTTCTGTTGATATACTTACAAATCCTTTAGATATAACACCTGCTAAACTTATTCCTGTTTCAGCATTAACTCCAACCATCATTCCCATGATTCCAGCATAGAATGGGAACTGTAAGATAATACCTGAAGCACCCTTAGTCGCTTCTTTAACAGCGTGTATATAATTTTTAGGTGTTCCATGAAGTATAATACCTACAAACATAAACATAAAGTTAACTATATTTAAGTTAAGTGAGAATCCATTTTTACTAAAGTAAAATCCTGCAAATATTAATCCGAAAACACCTAGTAACATAGATATTACTTTACTTTCTTCAATTTTATCTGCTGCAGTTGGATTTTCAACTTTTTCTACAGTTTCTTCCTCTTCTAGTAATTCAGGATCTATAGAAATAGTTTCCTCTTTACTAGGATGCATTGCTCTGTTTATTAATGGCATAGTTATTAATATAACAGTAACAATAATTAAGTTAAATGGTGCAAATATAGTACTACTTGTAGAAATAACTTCTGTTACAGCTCCATTAGTAGCCTTTGCTAAGTCAGGACCACTTGTAGCAAGCTTAAGTGGTACAGAACCTGATATACCTGAGTGCCATACTAAAAAGCCTGAATAAGCTGCACCTATTAATAATCTGTAATCAACATCTTTTACCTGTTTAGCTAATTGTCTTGCATATAAAGCTCCTATTACTAATCCAAATCCCCAGTTAATCCAACAAGCTATTATTGAAAGGAAAGTTACAGCAAATATAGCTTGAAGTGGTGTATGGGCAAGTCTTGCTAAGTTTCTTAAACCCTTTTTAATAATTGGCGCATTAGCAAGGGCATGTCCTGTTACTAATACTAAAACCATCTGCATAGAGAAAGCTAACAGATTCCAAAATCCAGCTCCCCAATGATTTACCATTGCTCCAGGACCCTGTCCTGTAAATACCATACCTAAAACAAATACTATAAATGTCAATAATACCGCAAATAAAAATGGGTCTGGTAAATACTTTTGTACTAGGTTTACACAACCTTTAGAAAGTTTCTTTAACATTTGTTCTCCTCCTTTAGTTTTTTTATTATTTAATAGAATGACTTAAACTAAAAAGTTTGATGTCAAACTAATAAAATACATTTTTTCCTTTTTATTCTAATTTCTTATCCTTGTTTTAATATTTAGAATATATATTTGTTAAAGTTTAAATTTTAACAAATAAAAATATAAATAGCAGCAATTAAAAGCTGCTATTTAGTTTTATATTTCCATTTTCTTAAGATCATCAGCTATTATTAATTCAGCCTCTGTACTAGCTTTAACATCTTCAACAGTTGCCTCTGGCCCAAGTTCAGTTAAAACTAATCCTTTATCAGTTACCTTTATAACTCCCATTTCAGTTATTATCATATTTACTTGGTTTTTAGCAGTTAAAGGTAATTGACATTCTTTTAATATCTTTGGTTTACCCTTTTGAGTATGTACCATTGCTATTATAACTTTTTTAGCTCCAACAACTAAATCCATTGCTCCACCCATTCCAGGAACCATCTTTCCAGGTATCATCCAGTTTGCTAAATTACCACTTTCATCAACCTGAAGAGCTCCTAAAACAGTAGCATCTACATGTCCTCCTCTGATTATTGCAAAGGAGTCTGCACTATCAAAGAATGCTCCGCCTTTTTTTATAGTTACAGGCTGTCCTCCTGCATTTGTTAAATCCTTATCTTCCTTCCCCTTTTCAGGTGCTTGCCCTAACCCTACAAAACCGTTTTCAGATTGTAATATAACTTTTATATCATCTGATATATAATTTGCTACCTTAGTAGGTAATCCGATACCTAAATTTACAACATCTCCATCTGTAAATTCCTTTGCTACTCTTTTTGCTATAACTTCTTTAATTTGCTTTTTATCCATTATTTTTCACCCCCAACAATATAGTCAACAAATATATTAGGTGTCATTACATCATTAGGATTTATTTCATCTACTATTTCTTCTGCTTCCACTATTACAGTTTCTGCAGCTGTTGCCATTATAGTGTTAAAGTTTCTTGTAGACTTTTCATAATAAACGTTTCCAAGATTGTCTACCTTTGATCCTTTTATTAATGCTATATCAGCACTTAAAGGTAACTCTAAAAGATATTCCTTTCCTTCAATTTCTATCTTTTCTTTACCTTCTTCTACTATAGTTCCAACTCCAGTAGGTGTTAATATACCTCCTAGACCTGCACCAGCAGCTCTAATTTGTTCAGCTAAAGTTCCTTGAGGAACTAAAATTACTTCTGTTTCCTTTTCATTCATTTGTCTTCCTGTTTCTTTGTTAGTACCTACATGGGAAGCTATAACTTTTTTTACTTGTTTATTTGCAACAAGTTTTCCTAAGCCATAATCGACAAAAGAAGTATCATTTGCTATTATTGTTAGATCCTTTACTCCTTTATCAACTAACTTATCGATTATATTATGTGGACTTCCACAACCTAGGAATCCTCCTATCATTACTGTCATACCATCCTTAATTTGGTCAACAGCTTCGTCTAACTTAATAAATTTATCCATTATGTGCACCTCCACTTTTAATTTAGTTTTGTATAAAACAATTCTAACACAAAAGATATTATAAATAAAGTTTATCTTAGAATATTATTCTATGTATAGTAGTACTTTCCTTTATTTTATAGAATAAAGACTTTCCAAAAGGAAAGTCTTTATAGTTTAAATTTTAAATTTCTCTGCTGCATTTTCAAGTTTATTAGAAAGTTCATTTAATTTTTTAGCTGATGCTGATTGTTCCTCAGTAGTAGCAGATTGTTCTTCACTAGCTGCTGCAATTTCTTCAGCGCTAGCTGCTGTTTGTTGTGCGACTGCTGATAAACTAGTTATAATATCTAATATTTCATCCTTTCTTTCTGTCATATTTTTATTACTTACCTTCACTTCTTTTACCTTTGTGGATATTTTTTCTATAGAACTTGATATATCTTTAAATATATTCTCCGTTTCATTAACTGATTTATCTTGACTTTCTGTAATTTCTTTTGTATTTTTTATACCATTAACTGCTATTTTAGATTGTTGTTGTATTTTTTCTATTAATGTTTTAATATTTTCAGTTGATTTTCCTGATTGTTCTGCTAGTTTTCTAACTTCATCTGCAACAACCGCAAAACCTTTACCTTCCTCTCCTGCTCTAGCTGCTTCAATAGCTGCATTTAGTGCAAGTAAATTAGTTTGTTCAGCTATATCTTTAATAGCTCCTATTATTTCATTTATCTCTTCTGACATAGTATCCATCTTAAGTATAATATCATTTACATTTTCAACTGATTTATTTACCTGTTCTGATTTTTCAACAAGGGAATTCATAATATCTAATCCATTTAAACTTAATGCTTTCATATCCTCTGTTCTTTCTTCCATAACTATATTTCCCTTTGAAACTGATTCTATAGTATCTGCAAGTTTATTAACTTTCAAAGCTCCCTCTTCTATATCCTTAGCTTCCTCATCAGTACTTTTTGCAACCTCATCTATAGCAACGGCCACATCCTCTATAGAACTACTTGTTTCTTCACTCATATTAAGTAAAACTTTAGAAGAATCAGATACATATTTTGCTGAATTTTTTACCTCTTTAACTAAGTTACTTAAATCCCTTTGCATTTTTTCAAATGCCTTTGATAAAATACCAAACTCATCTTCCCTATTTAATAAATCCTTAGAAATATCCTTAGTAAAGTCTCCAGATTCTATATGCTTCATATGTCTAGTTATTTCATAAAGTGGTTTTGTAAACCGTTTTGCATAAAGATATGCAAGTATTATAGAACCTAAAATAAATGCTAATGCAATCATTATTAGTACTTTACTAATCCTTTGTGCACTTTTTAATAGTTCCATCTTTTTAACTATAGCTATAAACTTCCATCCTGTTTCTTTAGATGTATATACATTAGCAAAATATGAAACATTATCTTTACTAAATTCAAAATTGTCAGTATCTATTTTTTCAATATCTTTTAGTTTATCTATATTTAATTTTTCTATATTTTTAAAATTCATTTTAGAGTTTTTAGGGTGGGCAAGTATTGTTCCATCACTATCTGTCATGATCACGTAACCATTTTCACCTATTTTTATGTTTTTTACTATATCTGTAAGTCCTTTAAGACTAACATCTAATCCTTGGACTCCTACTATTTCACCATGATCATTTTTTATAGTTGTAATTGTACTTATTATCGACTTATCATCAGCTTCAAAGTAATAAGGGCTAGTTCTTACTGTTTTATTTTTATTTTCCATAGCCTTTTTATAAAAAGGTCTCTTTCTTGGATCATAATTATCCATTATAGTACCCTCAGGCCACTGTATGTATCCCCCATCCTTTGTTGCCATATATACATATGCAGATTTAGGATGAGTCTTAGCAAAACTTAAATATTTATTATATATATCCTCTTCTATACCTCCGTTTATAGAAGGGGTCATATTTCCTCCTTTTTTATCCATATAAGTGGTTATAGTAGTATCTAAATTTTTTACTGTTTTACTGTAAGCTAGCATTTCACAGTTTTCTTTTACAGTTTCAAAAAACATATTAATTGCATTATCAACTTGAATAATTTCTTTGGTTGTTGAAACTGTATGATCTTTAATTAACTGAGTTTTAAACGTTGTGTTCACATAATATGTAATTGTTATAAGGGGTATTACCATAAGTAATAATATTGCTAGAGTTAGTCTTGTTTTTACACTTTTAAAATTAATCTTTCTTTTCATTTAACACCATCCTTTATATAATAGTTGTATCCCCATTATATAAGAAGTTTTCGACAAATTTCAACATTTATAGACGATTTACTTAAGATTAACATAGTTTCTTTAAAAGCTAAATATACAAAAATTACAAGCTCAATGGATTTAGATTAATTGCTATCATCTAATTATAATGCTATAATCAATTCATATACACTTATATCTTAGTAAAAAAAGGAAATAATAATTTAATCTTTATATAATCAATTTATATTAAAAGTAGGAAGTATTTAATGTATATTGAAATGCAGGAAATGAAATCTACTATGGCTACCAAAGACGAATTAAAAGATCTTAAACCTATTATGCTTGTAAACAGGATATGATAAGACTAGAAAATAAGATAGATGAAAATCATAAAGCCCTTTATGATGGATATAAACAAAGCATTGAAGGATTAGATGAAATTAATAAAAGATTAAACAAATTATCAGATAAAGTTGAGAATCAAAAAATCAAATTACAAGTTCTTAAATCATCAAAATAGGACTATAAAAAAGACTAATAAAACCTAAAAAAGTTAGAAATATGAAAACTAATTCATATTTCTAACTTTTTTATTTAAACAACATAACAAACTGTTTTACTTTTAACCATATCGCTTAGATTTTGACTTAGATCTATTTATATATTTTACATTCTTACTTAAAACTATTAACTATAATATCTGCTATTTTTTCAGATGCCTTACCATCACCATAAGGATTAACTGCATTTGCCATTTTTTTATACTCATCTTCATTATTTATTAATAAATCAACCTCTTTAAATATCTTTTCTTTATCAACACCTAAAAGCTTTGCAGTTCCAGCTGAAATACCCTCAGGTCTTTCTGTTTCTTTTCTTACAACTAATACAGGTTTACCTAAAGATGGTGCTTCCTCTTGAATTCCGCCTGAATCAGTTACTACTAAATGACATTTGTTTTGTAAATTAGCCATAGTTAAATAATCAACTGGCTCTATTAAATGTACTCTTTTAGTATCATCTAATATACTGTTTGCTATTTCTCTTACCTTAGGATTTAGATGAACTGGAAATACAACTTCAACATCTTCATTTTTATTTACCACTTCTTTTATTGCAGTAAATATATTTTCCATAGGTTTTCCTAAGTTTTCCCTTCTATGGGATGTAAGAAGTATTACCTTTTTATTTTCATAGTCTATATCATTAAGAAGTTCATCTTCAAACTTATAATCATCTTTAACAACTTCAAGTAACGCATCTATAACTGTGTTACCTGTTATATATATTTTTTCATCATCATAACCCTCATCTAAAAGATTTTGTTTGTTTTTCTCAGTTGGTGCGAAATGATAATTTGTAATAACTCCAGTTAACTTTCTATTAGCTTCCTCAGGGTATGGAGAATAAAGATCATGACTTCTAAGTCCTGCTTCTACATGGCCTATTTTTACCTTATGATAAAAACCTGCTAATGCTCCTGCAAATACTGTTGTTGTATCTCCCTGTACTAACAATACATCGGGTTTTACTTTTTTAATAATTCCTTCTAACCCTTCTAAAGCCCTTGTTGTAACTTTAGTTAAACTCTGTCCATGCTCGAATATATCAAGATCATGATCAGGCTTTATATCATATATATGAAGGACTTGATCTAACATTTCCCTATGCTGAGCTGTTACACATACTTCATGGTCTATGTATTCATTCTTATTAAGAGCCTTTACAACCGGTGCCATTTTTACAGCCTCTGGCCTTGTACCAAAAACAGTTAAAACCTTTATTTTTTTCATATTATCATTCCCTTCTAAATTTACATTAAAAAAGGGCAATTTGCCCTTTTTATACTTTGTCTTAATTTTATTTTATATGTTATTATTTGTCAATTTCTTTCGCTATCATTTATTCCTTTTCTCTTTTTCATATCTATAACACCTATTTGTGTTGCTATTAAAAGTACAATAGCCATAGTAATACCTAAAGTAAGTATACTTTGGGATACATCCATCCCAGTCATTAATACTGCTAATCCTCCAAGGGATATACTTATAAAATAAAGTATAAGTACTGTTTGTTTTTGTGTTAAACCTCGCTCTAATAATCTATGGTGTAAATGTCCTTTATCAGCTTCCATTATTGGTCTTTTATTTATAGCTCTTCTAATTATTGCAAATGCAGTATCACATATTGGAAGTCCTAAAATAACTATAGGAAGTACTAAGGATACAGCTGTAAAACTTTTCATAACACCCCTTATAGATATAACAGATAACATAAATCCTAAAAATAATGCTCCTGTATCCCCCATAAATATTTTTGCTGGATTAAAGTTATGGGGTAAAAATCCAAAGGCTGCTCCGGCAAGGATTGATGCCATAATCATAACTACTCCATAAATAGGGTCTACACCTATAAATGTAGATGCTACAAATAATAATGACAATGATGCTATTCCACCAACTCCAGCTGCTAGACCATCTAAACCATCTATTAAATTAAGGGTATTAGTTATTCCTACTATCCAAAATATAGTTACTGGTATCGATAATAATTTTAAATCTATAGTTGCATAACCTTCTACAAAGGGATTACTAACAAATGTTATTTTTATATCCCCCCATATAAGTACAAAGGCTGCGATTATCTGCATAAGTAATTTTAATTTTGCTGATATATCCTTCGTATCATCTATAACTCCTGTTACAACTATTATGGTTGCTGCTATTATTATTGATATTAGACTTTTATCCATGGTTAACTGCCCAGAAAAAGAGAATATTATAAAGGATATAACAGTTGAAAAATATATTGCTAAACCACCTAATAATGGTATAGGCTTTTTATGAACCCTTCTTTTATCCTTAGGAATATCTATCGCTCCTAGCTTATGGGCTATTTTTTTTGCAAAGGGTACTGAAAAATAGGCTATTAAAAGTGCCGCAAAAAACGGTATATAATATTTATACATTAAATCGCTCCTTCTTTAAACAAAAATCCCTTATAATAATTTTACTTTAACAGTTTTATCAAGTCAATTTATAATTTTGTTACATATTATTCCCTAAACTTATCAAATTCAATCAATTCTATGTCTGCATCCCTAAATAAGCTTACTGCCAACTCATCTGGGTATTTTCCTCCAAAAACAACCCTTTTAATTCCAGCGTTAATTATCATCTTTGCACATAAAACACAGGGCTGGTTTGTAACATATATAGTAGCATCCTTTATACTAACTCCTGAATTAGCAGCTTGTACTATTGCGTTTTGTTCTGCATGTAATGCTCTACATAATTCATGCCTTTCACCTGAAGGTACATTAAGCTTTTTTCTCATACAACCTATCTCTTCACAATGCTTTAATCCCTTTGGTGCACCATTATATCCAGTTGATAGTATTCTTTTATCCTTAACAATCAAAGCTCCTACATGTCTTCTAAGACAGGTAGATCTATTTTTTACAACATTTACTATTTCCATAAAGTATTCATCCCAACTAGGTCTCAATGCTCTCACTCCTTTTTGCTTATCATAAACAGTTTATCATAGTATCCATAAAGAATCCATAAATAATGGTAAAATTTTACTTAAGAATCTTTCCCATTATATATTTCGTTTCATTTTAATATATTATTAAGGTATCATTTAAAAAAAGATATAGAATAAATAGTCATACTAACTATTTATCCTATATCCATTATACTGTATTTTCCATAAGCCTCTTTAGTTATATTCTATCAGAACTTAATGCATTTTCTATGGATTTAAGTATTACCTTACTACTTATTGTTGCTCCTGATATTGTATCAACTTCTAAACTTTGTTTTTTTATAACTTTAGAAGGTATTTTTTCTGCTTCTTTACCCTTACCATTATTATGTTCTAATAATTTAATATCCTTTATTTTATTATCTTTAATAGTAACCTCTACTTTAGCACTTACTAAACTAGACATTTTATATTCACCTATATATGTTCCATTCTTTATATTTTTAATGTCTATATTCATAATTTCTATATCACTTGCTGCTTTTTCAGCTTCATTAACTTTCATATAAGTATATCCAAAAACAACTGAAACACCAACTAATATGATAAGAAAAAGTATTAATAGTATTTTCTTCACTCTAATTCTCACCTTTCTTTATTAGAAATAAAATTTCACTTTCTATATTCTTTTTTAATATATCTAGATCTTCTGCTTCTCTTTTTATATAAAAAAGTAGTTTACCATGTATGAAATTTACCATTAAGTCTGTTATTATTTGTATGTTTTCTTTTTTTATAATCCCCTTATTACTACACAAATTTAGTGCATCATTTAACATAAAACCAACAGATGGAATATACTTTCCTTTATCTAATTTTTCTTTAGGTTTACCTAACTCTTCTGTAAAAATAAGATTAAATTGATTAGGATTATCTGTAAAGTAATTAAAATATAAACTACCCATTTCAGTTATTCTCTTAACAGGGTCTTTACTTTCTAAATTACTTAAAATGTACTCATAACAGCTTTCCATATAATCATCTATACAACAGAAAAAAAGATCATTTAAATCATCAAAATAATTATATATAGTTGCATAGGAATAACCTGCTTTTTCTCCTACTTCCCTTGCAGTTACATTCTTAACTCCCTTTTTTTCAATTATCTCCTTTGCTGCATCTATAAAATATTTTTTAGTGCGTTTCCTTTGAATTTCCTTTTTATTCATTTAAACCAGCTAACTTATTAACCTCATTAGCTAAGACTTTTATATTTTCATCCTTTATATCAGAATAACTCTCCTTACTTTTAGCTACTACCTTATAGATGTTTCTTTCAAGGAAGTTCATTTTATTAAAATGTATTTCATGACCTAAATACTTTTTAATAAAGGCCTTTTCATATATCCAATTCGGTAAATTTTCTTTCATAAATTCTATTGACTTTTCTTCATCACTACAGCAAATAAATAAACCTATTTCTTTATTTTTAAGTACCTTTTCATTTGAGTTAATAAAGTTTATCATCTCTTTCTGAGCCCTTCCTGCATAAATTGAAAAACCTAATAAGATAACATCATACTCTTTTATCTTAGCTTTATCTTTTTTTATGTCAATTAATTTTCCTTTAGTCTTTAGTCTTTCATTAAGTAATTTTCCACATTTTTTAGTACTACCATGCTTTGTAGTATAAGCTATTAAAGTTTTCACTAAAAGCCACCCCTTTTTATATATTAACAACGTTAATAATATTAACAATGTTAATATTATACTATGCTTTTAATTCTGTCAAGTGAAATATATAAGTTAAAATTAAAAAATATACCATACTAAAGTAAAATAATTCCTTAAATAAAAATAAGAAAGATTCTTTGATATTAAATAGAATCTAAAGAAATATTAAATGAAGACTGATTAGTAGAATAGATGTCTTTTATGAAAAGTTTATAAAAAGAGTAGAAATCCTTGGTAAAAAGGAAAAAAAATAAGCAAAGGCCTAAGGCCTTTGCATTATTTAGTTCCGAATAATCTATCTCCTGCATCTCCTAATCCTGGAACTATATAGGCATGATCATTTAACTTTTCATCTATAGCACCTACATATATATCCACATCTGGATGCTCTTTTTGTATAAGCTCAATTCCCTCAGGAGAAGCTATTAAACACATAAATTTAATATTAGTTGCTCCTCTATCCTTTACAAACTGTATTCCTGCTACTCCAGAACCTCCCGTTGCAAGCATTGGATCTAGTACTATAAGTTCTCTTTCTTCAACGTCTTTTGGAAGTTTACAGTAATATTCTACAGGCTTTAAAGTTTCAGGATCTCTATAAAGTCCGACATGTCCAACCTTGGCTGCAGGAAGTAAGTTAAGCATCCCTTCAACCATACCAAGACCAGCTCTTAATATAGGTACAATACCTAGTTTCTTACCTGATATTACCTCTGATTTAGTTTTAGTTATAGGTGTTTCAATTTCAATATTTTCTAATGAAAGATTTCTTGTTACCTCATATGCCATTAACATTGAAACCTCTTTAACTAATTCTCTAAACTCTTTAGCACCAGTATCTTTCTTTCTTATAAACGTTAGCTTATGCTTAATAAGTGGATGATTCATTTCATATACTTTACTCATTAGTACCCGCTCCTTTCTTTTTTTACACCATTTTGTATTATACCATATTATCCTTTTCTATGTCAGTTATTTTATTTACTCTTCTTTCATGTCTTCCACCTTGGAATTTTCCATTAAGGAAAGTATCTACTATTTCAATAGCTAAATCCTTTCCTACAACTCTTCCTCCTAGGGCTAATACATTAGCATTATTATGCTCTCTAGCCATTCTAGCTGAATAACAATCACTACATAATGCACATCTTACACCCTTAACTTTGTTTGCTGATATTGATATACCAATTCCTGTTCCGCAACAAACTATACCAAGGTCACACTCACCATCTTTAACTGCCTTACTAACCTTATATCCAAATTCAGGATAATCCACAGACTCATCTGAATCTGTTCCTAAATCTAGAAAATCAATTCCTTCTTCTTTAAGATGCTTTCTAATATTTTCCTTTAGTTCTAATCCGCCGTGGTCACTGCCTATTGCTATCTTCATAAATAACCTCCTTATATTTCTTCCTTTAATAGTTTATCATAAATATTTTATTTTACTAGAAAAAATTTTTAAATAAAAGAGCAGCTTTAAGCTACTCTAAAACTATATATTTTCTATTTTTCCTATTACTTTTTCTAAGGCTTTTTTTATTTCAGCCTTGCTACTTCTATACCCTTCAATAGATTGACCAAAGGGATCATGGATATCTTTAATTTCATTAAAAGCAAATTCTTTTAAAGTAAAGGTTTTTCCCTTTGCATCAGGAGCCATTCTAAGGATAGCCTCTTTATGGTTATCTGTCATTGTAAGTATCAAGTCCGCCTTTAATATTTGATCTGCTGTTAATTGTTGTGACCTATGATTAGTTAGATCAATACTTTCTTCTTCTAGTGCTTTAATAGCCTGTTTAGAAGCTGGTCTATTATCAGTTGCAAATATTCCTGCTGATTCAACCCTTATTTCATTAAATTCTTCCCTCACTTCTAGCATATCCCTAAAAAGAGCTTCTGCCATGCTACTTCTACAAGTATTTCCAGTACATACAAATAGAATGTGTTTCAAAATATTTCCTCCTTAAGTTATTATTATATTTCCACCAGAAGCCTTAGTTAACCTATTCATAACTGCACTTCCTATGCCTAATTCATCAATAGCTTCTGCTAATATTATATCTACCCCTATTTCATCAAAATATCTAAGGGTTTTAAAAAGATTTGCTGCAATAGTCTTAAAATCCTTTCTACTTCCAACTGAAACTACATTTTCACACTGATATTTATCCGATGTTTCCAATGTAGCCATTATCCCTACCTTTATATTTTTACTTTCATACTCCTTAGTAAGTGAATTTATCTTTTTTATTACTTTTCCTATATCCCCCTTAACTATTTTAACTTCTCCTTTAGGAGAATAATGTCTATACTTTTGTCCTGGGGATTTTGGTTTAAAATCTTTATTTTTCAAAGCTGGATCATACTTAACCTCATCAAAAACTGTTAATAAATCTTCTTTAGTTATACCTCCAGGTCTTAATATAGTAGGTATGTCTCCTGATATATCTAAAACAGTAGATTCAACACCAACACCTGTTAATCCTCCATCTATTATAATATCAACCTTTCCATCTAAATCCTCTAAAACATGTTTAGAATCTGTAGGACTAGGCTTTCCTGAAGTATTAGCGCTAGGCGCAGCTATGGGTAAATCAGCTGATTTTAGTAAAGCCTTAGCTATTAAATTATCTGGATTTCTAATAGCTACAGTATCAAGACCTGCTGTAACTTCATCTGGAACATTTTCATTTCTATTAAATATTATAGTTAAAGGTCCTGGCCAAAATTTATCCATTAAAACTTTAGCTTTCTTTGGTATATCATCTACTAAATCATATAATTTATTTGTATCTGCTATATGTACTATTAATGGATTATCCTGGGGTCTTCCCTTTGCTTTAAATATCTTAGCTATAGAAGTTTTATCAAGGGCATTAGCCCCTAATCCATAAACTGTTTCTGTAGGAAATGCTACAGTACCTCCATTTTTTAATACTTTAGCTGCTTTATCTATTTTTTCTTTTTCTGGTTTATTTTTATTAATCTTTAGAATTAATGTTTTCATATTATCCCTTACTTTCTTAGTAGTTTCTTTAATATTATCTACAATTCTTAACTATATATTATATAATATTTTTTTAACTGGGTAAACCTTGTATGTTTCTAGACATTAAAATAAAAAAAATGATAAAATCAAAGGAAAACAGACAAAAAATAAAGTAATTTTAATTTTAATTTATGAATAGAATAATGTAGATAAACTTAAGGAGTGTTATTTATGTATGAATTATTAATGAATACATTAATAGGGGTTTTAGTTGGAGTTTTAGGAACTGGTCTAGGAGGCATTTTATCATTAACATTAATAAAGCCTAATAAAAGATTCTTAAGTTTTTTACTAGGTTCAACTGCCGGTATTATGCTTTCTATAGTTACCTTTGACTTACTTCCAGAAGCTCAGCATATAGGAGGTATATTTACTGAAATAGTAGGAATTATTTTAGGTATAATTTTAGTTATATTTATAGAAGATCTTTTACCTAAGGAACATTTTAAAGCCTGTAATATTAAAGAAAAGAGTATGTTAAAGGCAGGAATTTTAATGGGGATTGGAATTGCAATACATAATCTCCCAGAAGGGCTTGCTGTTGGTTCTGGGTTTATGCTAACCAGTGAAATGGGGATGAAAGTAGCCTTTGTTATTGCTCTACATAACATACCCGAAGGAATTGCCATGGCAACTCCCCTTAGATTAAGTGGATATTCAAAACCTAAGGTGTTACTATTAACCCTACTTTGTGGTCTTCCAACAGGTATAGGTGCTTTTTTTGGTGCGTTACTTGGCAGTATATCTAATTTTTTTATAGCTATTTGTTTATCCTTTGCAGCAGGTACTATGCTTTATATAACCTGTGGAGAACTTATCCCCAGTGCTAAAAGAATACATAATGGTAAGTCTTCAACCCTTGGTGTTATATTTGGATTTATTTTAGGAATAATAATAGTTAGCAAATTATAAAGGTCAATCCCTCGATTGACCTTTATATTAACAAGCTTCTTTTACTTCTTCTTCATTATATGCAAGTTGTAATAATATTGGCGTTATTATTGTAGATACTAAAACAAGTAATATTATGGCTGTAAATATATTTTCTCCTATAAGTTTTAGTTTAAGTCCCAAATTTGCAACGATTAACGCTACTTCCGCTCTTGGTATCATACCTATACTTATCTGTAAAGCCTCTCTATTATTAAATTTTGATATCTTAGCACCAATACCACATCCAAGTACTTTACCTAATACAGCTGCTAATATTATAACTAAACTTAATAAAAGTGAACTTCCTATATGATGTATCTCTACACTTAAACCTATATTTATAAAAAATATTGGAACAAATAAAGAATAGGCAATTCTCTGTATTTCGTGGGAAACCCTATTTCTATGGGGGGTTGTAGAAAATACAACTCCTGTAAAGTATGCTCCAATTATTGCTGCAACACCTAACTCTTCAGCTACAAAGGCTAAAAGGAAACAAAATATTAAAGCATATGGTAATACTCTATTTTCCCTACTAACAAAATCCTTATATTTTGTAAGTACTTTAGAAAATATTACACCTATTACTATTGATAATATAAAAAATGCTGCTATCTTTCCTAGTACTAAAAATATGTTACTACTTTCAGAAGGAGTTACCATACCAACTACCAAAGTTAAAAGTATAATACCAACAACATCATCAATAATAGCTGCTCCTAATATTCCAACACCCTGCTTAGTTCTAAGTTGTCCTAATTCCTTTAAAGCCTGTACAGTTATACTAACACTTGTAGCTGTTAATATAACACCTACAAAAAGGGCTTCAACTATATCAGCTTCAGGGCTTATAAGTAAAATTGCTCCCATTCCTAAAATTAATGGACCTATAACCCCACCTAAAGCTATAGATGTTGAAGACTTACTAGAAGCCTTTAAATCCGCTAAATCAGTTTCAAGGCCAGCTATAAACATTAGAAGTATTACACCTATCTCGGCCATATGGTTAATAAATTCTGTTTCTTGAACCAGACCAAAAACTGATGGACCTATTAATAAACCAGCTATTATTTGACCTAAAACAGCAGGTTGTTTAAATTTTCTGCTAACATAACCCCCAAGGTTAGCAATAAAAAGAATAATAGCTAAGTCCACCAGGAAATTGAAACCTTCTCCCAATTAGATCATCTCCCACTCCATTTATTATAAGTTATTCTACTTGTTTAAGCTTCTCTGCTTGGTCACTTGTAATTAAAGCATCTACCATTTCATCGATGTCTCCATCTAAGAAATTATCTAACTTATACATTGTTTTATTAATTCTATGGTCAGTTATTCTTCCTTGAGGATAATTATAAGTTCTAATTCTCTCACTTCTATCCCCTGTTCCTACCTGACTTTTTCTAGCTTCTGCTATTTCTTTATTTTGTTCAGCTTGGAATTTTTCATAAAGTCTTGCTTTTAATACCTTCCATGCTTTATCTTTGTTTTTATGTTGGGATTTTTCATCCTGCATAGCAACTACTATCCCCGTTGGTTCATGGGTAAGTCTAACTGCTGAATCTGTTGTATTAACACTTTGACCTCCATTACCAGATGAACGATATACATCAACACGAACTTCATTAGGATCAATTTCTATCTCAACATCATCAACCTCAGGCAATACAGCAACTGTAGCTGTTGAAGTGTGAATTCTTCCCCCTGATTCAGTTTCTGGTATTCTCTGAACTCTATGAACTCCACTTTCGTATTTAAGTTTACTATAGGCTCCATTACCTTTAATCATAAATATAACTTCCTTAAATCCACCAACTCCCTGGGAGCTAGTATTCATTATATCTATTTTCCAACCATTTCTCTCTCCATATCTTGAATACATTCTAAATAAATTACCTACAAATATACCAGCTTCATCTCCACCGGCACCTGCACGGACCTCAACGATAACGTTTTTGTCATCATTAGGATCTTTTGGTATTAACATAAATTTAAGTTTTTCTGCTAACTTTTCTTCCTTTTTAGTAAGTTCATTTACTTCTTCTTTTACCATTTCTCTAAAATCATCTTCTAGCTTTTCTTTAAGCATTTCCTTATTTTCTTTAAGTTGTTCTAAAGTTTCTTTATATTCTCTATATTTAACCACTATTGGTTCTATTTCTGCATGTTCCTTGGCTAATTCCTGTAATTTACTTGAATTACTAATAACCTCTGGATCACTCATCTTCTGATTTAAATCTTTATACCTATCTTCTAAAAAGTCTAACTTTTCTAACATTTATTTTCACCTCGTCAAATAGAATTGAACAAATATATATTATATCACACTTACAATCTATATAAAAGCTATCCCATTGTTAAGAGTATTCTCTTTTTAAAACTCAATATAAAATCACCCCTGATAAGCCTGCTATAATTATAGAAACTATAGGACTCATTCTTTTAAATACTATTAAATAAAATATACCTATAGCTATTATAACACTTTTTATATCTACAAATGTATCCTTTGCTACCATAACAGCTGCTGAAGCTATAAGGCCAATAACTACAGGTCTTATTCCTTTAAATATCCAATCTGTATATTTTGAATCATTAAATCTATCTATAAAATGGGCTATTGTTAAAATTATTATAAAAGAAGGGGTTATTACAGCTAAAGTAGATATAAAAGCTCCTTTAATCCCTGCTATTTTATACCCTAGAAATGTTGCGCTATTTATTGCTATAGGCCCTGGTGTTATTTGTGATATAGCTAGCATATCAACAAATTCATTAATATTTAACCACCCATGTCTTTTTATTATCTCTTCTTGTATAAAGGGAAGCATTGCATATCCTCCCCCGAAACTAAACATCCCTATTTTAAAAAATGTAAGAAAAAGCTTTACAAGTAAGATATTAATCAGCCCCTTCTTTTAAGTCTTTTATATTCATTTACCCTAAAATATATAATTCCTCCTAAGGCTCCTATAATAATTATTATTATAGGACTTATATCTAAAAAAGTAATAGCTAATAACGAAAGTATGGGTATAATTAAATCTTCTCTTTTAAACTTAGCTGCCTTTATAAGTTTATATACAGCTGATAATATTAATGAGACAACTGCTGGTTTAATACCTAAAAATACCTTTGCTACCACTTCATTTTTTCTGTATTTAAATAAAAATATAGAAACAATAAGTATTATTATAAATGATGGAAGTGAAACCCCTAAAGTACAAATAAAAGCTCCTAATACTCCATTTAACTTATATCCTATAAATATAGATGTATTTATTGCAACTGCCCCTGGGGATGCTTGGGCTATGGCTATTGCATCTAAAAATTCATCATTACTTAACCACTTATTTTTATCTACAACCTCATTTTGTATAAGGGGAATCATAGCATGGCCTCCACCTATTGTAAATGCCCCTATTTTAAAGAATATAATAAATAATTTAAAATAAAACATATTAGCCCCCTAAGCCTTAAACCCTATTACCACCCTATCATTTTTAGATAAATCTTTAAAACATTTAACTTTAATAAAACCTTCACTCTTTAATATATTCATTACTTCCCTACCTTGATTATATCCTATTTCATAGGCTAAAACTCCATTCTTTTTTAACCATTTATTAGCTTCTTTAGTTATCTCTTTATAAAAGTTAAGTCCATCTAAGCCTCCATCTAAAGCCTCTTTAGGTTCATATTTAGAAACCTCTCTTTGTAAAGTTTTTATATCTGAAGTAGGAATATATGGTGGGTTAGATACTATAATATCAATATTTCCCTTTAACTTATCATCTAAGGGATTAAATAAATCTCCATTTAAAAATTTAACATTTTCTAAATCAAAGTTTAAAGCATTTTTCCTAGCAACTTCAATCGCCCTTTTGTTTATATCAATTGAATATACAAAAGACTCCTTTATAAATTTAGCTAAGCTTAGTGATATGGCTCCACTACCTGTACCTATATCTATTATATTTATTTTACCCTTTAAATCCTTTGATATATCTATTACTCTTTCAACTAAATTTTCAGTATCTGGCCTTGGTACTAATACTCCTTCATCAACAAAAAAGTCAAGTCCCATAAATTCTTGTTTTTTTAATATATACTGAAGAGGGTATCCTTCTTTTCTTAAATTTAAGAGTTTATTAAACTTATCCACATTTTCCTTATTAACTAACTCATCCCTATGTGTATAGATATATACCTTATCCACATTTAATATAAAACATAGTAGCAGTTGAACATCAAGAAGGGGATTAGAAAAATCCCCCTCCTTAAGTTCATTAAATCCTCTATTTAATAATCCATTTATTGTTATCACTTATCTCTCTCCTTAATATCACATATAGCTTCTTTTACCTGCTATTATTAAAAGCAAACTACTCTTGATATAACACGTAATAGTGGCTTTGGCCACCCAAACATAGAAAATACCAATGTATCAACTATCGTTACCTTGAATTGAAACTCGTTCCACATATAGGCTGTGTGTTTTTATATTTTCTAACATTATTAAATATTAACTCTTCATTATTTTTATAAAAAAATTTTATATTCTGCTCTATAGTACATAAAATCCTTTTTATATCCTTAAGTTTACTTACTAAATATATTAGAAATACTGAAAGTAAAAGTCTTATTTTACCCTCTACTATATTTAAAATAAATGGTGATTAAAACTTACCTTTAGTAAATTTGTAGCTAGTGATAGTCATAATATTTTAATACTGTGACAATTATATCATATCCATATACTTATATACTAAATACATACAAAATCTTAACATAGATATAAATATTTATAAAAATTAACCACAATACTTCGTAAATATCGAATAATATATAGTTAAGTGATTATAGAGATCTATATTATATATAAACCCTATCCTCTGCTTAATTTCTTTTTCATGTTTTATATTATCTAACCCAAAAACTTTTATTTCTCTATTATCATTTTTTAAAAGATTCATTATTAATTTTATAGTTATACTTTTCTCCCTTCTTTAACGGTCATTTGTGTATGAAGTGTTTATCATATATACACAGCTCTCTTTTTTCATATGTTTATAAAAAAGCAAAAAACCCTAGCATCTGCTAAGGATTAATCTATTTAACTTTTCCTTTCATAAAGGTAAAATCATCAAATGATATATCTTTGTTCTTTTACATATTAATTATAACAACTAGGGTTTTTATAACTACAGTTATATAATTATTTGATTTTAGCGTATTTGTATAGTATTAATACTATACATAAGACTCCTTATTTTGTTGTCACCATATGTGATCACAAATTCTTTATTCTACTATAACAATTAATATACATCTTCATATGATTGTTTAATCAACTCAAGAAAATATATATTTAATTTATGTGCTCCTTTATAGTTTAAATGATTACTATCAGAAAAATCTTTGTCTTTTAAAAAATCTTTTTCCATATTAATTTTATTAAAATCTATGTATTTTAGATTATATTCTTTGGCTATATTAGAAACTTTATTATGAATTTCATTATAATTATATCTATGTTCATTTATTTCTTTCAAATAAGTAGGGGCCATAGGTGCCGTTACTAGTAATAGTGGTACATTTTCATTTTTACATAACTTTATTAACTCAATGAAATAATTCATTTGTCTTTCATCCCAAATAAATTCTAAATTCTGTTTTTTAGCTCCCTTAAATAGTTCTTCTAACTCTTTCTTTGATGTCTGTTGTTTATTTATTACAAATCCCTTTCCTTTATATTTTTCAATATATTCACCCGTTTTTGAAGAAGCTGCGGTACTAGCAAATAATTTTTTCTTAATATATTGACTTAACTTATCATGGTATCTTACTGATGGAAACAAAGCATAAAAGTATTGCTTAGGTTCAAATACATGTAATAAATAATTAAGTTTATTGAATGAAGGTTTCATTAAATCATAATTCCAAGTTTTTGTTTTAAAATAAGTTTCTTTATTAAACATCCCCCAATAAACATCAAAGATAATCATTTTCGGTTTTTGATATTTAAGTACTTCTTTCAATACATAGTAGCTCTCAACAGGTTTTTGTAATGGGCTTCCCATATTGAATGAGTTAATCTTAAGTTCTTTATCGAATAATTCAGGATCAAAACTTCTATACGCATGGGATGAGCCTAAAAAAACCAAATCTATATTATTGTTACTTTGTTCATAAAACTCTTCCCACTTAATTTCTGAATATCTATTAGTATCATTTATTGTCGTAGCTAATTCATGACCTATTAAATTATTTATAATAAAAAACAAAAGAATAAAAATAATGACTTTTAAAATATTTTTCTTTTTTTTATTAAAATTGGAAATAGATAAATTGACTCTTTTCTTCATATCCGTACACTCCTAAAATAATAATTCCAAATATGATAGTATAATATATTGCCCATCTAACGATTATAGGTTTGCTAGAAATCATATCTGTAATACTTTTATTACCTTGTAATATATGTATAGTTTCCATAAAGCCTATTAATGCTACAGCTATAACTAGTTGAAATTTACTAAAACCTAAACTACTTATTGAATCCTTCATCCATTGTAAATTAAATATATTATTAAGTCCCACAAATAAGTTATTAACAACATATTTAGCGTCATTAAAGTTATTTGCTCTAAAAAATATCCAAGCGAAATTGATAAGTGAAAAAGTAACTAACCTTCTATAAAAATTATATATTAAAGGAATTTTATCAAAGTTAAGAAACTTAACCATATAATTTCTAACATTTTTAGTATTTATTGATATTATCTGATATAATCCATGTAACCCTCCCCATATGACAAAGGTCCAATTTGCTCCATGCCACAAACCGCTTATTATAAAAGTTATAAACAAATTAAAAGTCCATCGCCATTTGTTTACTCTGTTTCCTCCTAAAGGAATGTATAAATAATCTTTAAACCAAGTAGATAAAGATATATGCCATCTTCTCCAAAATTCAGGGATAGATTTTGCAAAATATGGTTTGTTGAAGTTTTTCATTAAATCAAAACCCATTATCCTGGCTAGTCCTATCGCAATGTCTGAATATCCAGAGAAATCACAATAAATTTGGAATCCAAAAAAAATTGTTGCTATAATTAGCTGTATGCCTTGAAACTCATACACATTATTATAAACATTGTCTACTAAAATAGCTAGTCTATCAGCTATAACTATCTTCTTAAAAAAACCCCATGCCATTTGTACTAATCCATCTGATATTCTCTCTAAATCAAATTTATGTTTTTTATAAAACTGGGGTAATAAATGTTTAGAGCGTTCTATTGGCCCTGCTACCAATTGTGGAAAAAATGAAACATATAATGCAAAAATACCAAAATGTCTTTCAGGTTCTATTTTACCTTTATAAACATCTATTGTGTAACTTAATGTTTGAAATGTATAGAAAGATATTCCTACAGGTAAAAGTAATTTGAACGTAGGTAATTCTACGTTTAATTGAAAGTTTTTACATAAATACCCTAAAGAACTCTGAAAAAAGTTATAATACTTAAATAAAAACAATAACCCCAAATTCGTAAATAAACTTAAAATTAAATATTTCTTTCTTTTTTCTTTTTCTTTTATACTTCCCATCTTGTGTGATGCATAATAATCTATTATTGTTGATATTAATATCAAAATTATATATTCAGGTTTCCAGCTCATATAAAAATAATAGCTAGCTCCTAAAAGCCATACCCATCTAAAACGATATGGAATCATAAAATATAATCCTACAACTATAGGAAAAAACATCAAAAACTTAAAAGAGTTAAATAACATAGTTTCCCCTCTTCCTTTTCTAAAAATTGGTTTAATAGTAAAATTAGTATATTAGCTTCCAAATAATTTTAACATACATATAATGTAATATCTACATAATCACAAAATTTTTACTTTAAATAATATTTCTTCCTTCAAGCTTCTAAATAATAAGTGTCTCAAAATGTCTATTTTTACAATAAAAAAAGCACCTTCATATTATGAAAGTACTTAAGTTTATAATCACTTTTTACCACTTATCCTTTTCTTTATCCTCAGGGATAACCTCTTTTAAAGAAGCTATTGCTACTTCAAGTTGTAAGTCATCGGGTTCATTAGTAGTAATCCTTTGAAGCATTAATCCTGGGTAGGATAATATATAAGAAAGTCTTGAATTACTTTTACCAATTTTTTTATTTATCTCATAGGATATACCTGCTATTAAAGGTAGTAAAACTATCCTAGATATCACCCTTAATAATAAATTAGGCCACCCAAATAGTGAAAATACTAATATACTAACTATCATCACCATAAATAAAAAACTTGTTCCACATCTTGGATGTAATGTTGTATATTTTTTTGCATTCTCAACGGTCAACTCTTCATTATTTTCATAACAATGTATACTTTTATGCTCAGCCCCATGATACATAAATACCCTTTTTATATCGTTAATTTTAGATACAACTAATATATATATTAAAAATATTGATAGTCTAATTATACCTTCAACTATATTTAGTAAAAAAGGTGTTTCAATATGATTTTTAAGAGCATTAGTTATAAATGATGGTCCTAACATAAATAAAAATACTGCAAAAATTATAGATATAAAAACAGAAATATATATGGCTACATCATCTGCTTTATCTTTAAATACCCTTTTTAAAAACTTTTCTAATTTATCGGGTTCTTTATTTTCTTCTTCATAAAATTCTGCTGAATACATTAAAGATTTAGTTCCTAAAATCATAGCCTCAAATAGTGCTATACTTCCCCTTATTAAGGGTAGATTTAAAAGCTTATTTTTCTTAGTTACTGACTTATATTTATCTTTTTTTATTTCAATTTCTCCATCGGGCTTTCTTACAGCTATGGCTATATTATCAGGACCTTTCATCATAACCCCTTCTATTAAAGCCTGACCACCTATATTTGTTATATGCTTTTTATTTATATCTTTATTCTGTGACAAATATATCACTCACTTCCTAGTCTTTAATGAATCTATTATATCATATATTTCTATATTAGTTTCTAAATACATACTTTAAGTTATTAATTTTATAAAAGAATATGCTAATTTAATACCGAATAGTATTAAAATAATACCACATGAAATATTTATCCCCTTCAATATATTTTCATTTAATTTAGTCCTTAATTTTAAAGTAATAGTAGACAAAGTTAAAAACCATAAAAAGGATGCACTACAAAATCCTATTATAAAAATTTTCGACATACTTTCAGGGATCGATGCTCTATATCCCCCTAATAAAAGTGCACCATCAATTAAAGCCTGGGGATTTAACCAAGTTACAGAAAAACAAATCCCTATAATTTTTATTAATGACTCGTTTATATTAACTTCTTTATTTAATTCGCTAGAAGATTTAATCAAATTAATACCTATGTATATAATAATAAATGATCCTAACAAAAGTATAATAGCCTTTAAAATAGGAATATTTTTAATTATATATCCTACACCTAAAAAACAAGAAAGTGCCAATAAAATATCAAAAAAAATAGTTATTAATGCTACTTTATATGTCTTTATCTTGTCTCCTTTAATAGCAGTATTTATAACATATAAGTTTTGCATTCCTATAGGAGCAACATATGCTAGTCCTAATAAAAATCCCTGTAATAAATACATGAAACCCTCCTTTTTATATGAAAAATGACCTATAAACTATTAAACATAAAAGTATTTTCTTTAACCTCTTTAAACCCATTTTTAATATAGTATCTTTCTGCAATGGTATTTCTTTCAGTAATTAATGTTATGGTTTTTACTTTTTCTTTTAACAAATTACTCTTTGTAAAATCCATAAGTTTACTTCCAATTCCAGTTTTCTGTAGTTTAGTATCTATACACATTTCATTTATAAAATATTCATCCCCTGACCACCATTTTTTTACATGACCAAAACACAACCCAATTATTTCTCCATCTTTATATGCTACATAACCCCTAAACCCAGGTGTATTAATTATATCATTTAAATATTCTTTAGCTTTTTCAGTAGATGGCCACTTATCATTCCAAGGCTCTTTACTAAACACATTAATAAATAATTCAACACATTTATTTATTTCATTTTTATTAAATCTTTTAAGTTCCATACTAAACTCCTTTCATTTTTATAACATTTCATCTTTTCTTCTTTAAAATGTTCTTAAATAACTTCAACTACTAGATTATATTCTTCCATAGTTCTTAAATTCCTTTTTATTTATTAGATACATGGAAATTTTTAATTAATTATTCAAAGTTTGTCCGTTATGCTTTATGGTATGTTTTTACTGTGATAATATATCAAGTAATGAAACTAAATTAATATCACGGTAGTATAAACATATATTTCAATTATTATAAAGAAAGTAACAAAGTGTTTCATAATAACTAAATGTATTTTAATGAAAAGGAGATGAAAATAAAGTGATAGTCCCAAAAAAGTATATTTTGTTATTAACATTAATATCAATATTATTATGTATTTGCATTATCCAAAATGTTAATGACTCAGATAGAAATGAAACTTTTTTAGAGTTTACAACTTCAGACATCGATTTAGAAACAATAAATATAGTAAAAAAACAGACAAAAACCACTACTAAATTAACAGAAATATATAAAATCAAAAGAAATGATATATCTATCGGGATGTTAAGCTTGAACAAACATGTGATGAATAACTTTGATATTTACTACATAATAGAGTATAAGCCTTTAATAAATCATAAAGATAACTTAGAAATAATTTTGCCAATAAAGCTAAATGAACCAAATTATCATTATTTATCATATGAAGGTAAGATAAATTACAATAATTCAAAGTGGGTGAATGGGAAATATACAAAAGCTTTTAACCTTCCTAAAAGTTCTTTGATTTTAAATGATGAAAAAAAATCATGTTTTTTATCTTATGCTAGTGTTTATTACACCCAGGATAAAAAAGTTAGAAAAGAAGATTATAAACTCTCTAAACCTTTAAAAATTATTGATAAAGGAATAGTAGTAAGTTTACCAAATATTGATAATGCCATTATTGAACAATGGGGAATAATATCTGAACACCCTTTAATAGACTGGGAAAATAAAGAAGTAACAAAGATTCTTAAAAGAATGGATCTAAATAGAGTTAGGAAATGGGGAAAAGATGGCTTATATTATAAAACTCCCAAAAGTTATTATCCAACCTCTGAAAATAGTTATTGGCTAAACCCAGCCTGTCATGTTGGTAATAAGTTTATAGAAGATAAAGGGCAAAGATTTTTTGAAGATTTTTCGAAAATATCATTAGTCACTGCTTCGGATACACAAAATAAAAAAGGAATATGGTATAGTACTCCTAGGTCTAAATGGCTTTATAAAGACTATAGTATAGATGGACCTTTTTACGATACTAGATTCAATACAGATGCAGCTCTTTTTTTATTAAAGGGATTTGATAAATTTAAGGATAAAAGATTTCTACATAAAGCTGTGAAATATGGCGATTTTTTACTTGAATATGCCGAAAAACATAAATACGTAACTAAAAACGGAGGTTATTTAATTTGGGATTATAGCAATAAAAATTTATCACCTATCCCTAATCATGTTTCATTAAATCATCTTATTACAGAGATGAACTTCCTTTACGAGTTATATTTAAGAACAGAGAAAATAAAATACTTAGATTTAGGAAATAAAATTAAAAAAGCTATAAGAGATACAAAGAATGACTGGATAAGGGAAGATAATGGAGATTTGCATTATGCTCACTTAAAAGATGGATCCTATGGATTACAAGACTATAAAATATTAACCTTAAATGATTTAAAATATAGTCAAAAACTAATCAAAAGCATAGACGGAAAAAAAGATGACTGTTTTAAATTCCTCATCCAATCTAAAGAAAGATATTTGAAAAATTCAAATATAAAATACTAAATTCTAAGATTCAATGCTTTAAAAATAATTAAGCCAAACAATTATACAGTTAAACTTTAATATAACGACAACTAGTAGTAGTTATAAAACCTCCATTTAATATGGAGGTTTTATATTAAATATACTTTTATTTATATATAATATTTTAGTTTCTTTGAAGGAAATTTAAAACTTTTTTTAAAAATTCCTCAGTCTTTACTAAATTAGAAGAATTCATAGATTCTTTAATAACTTAAATTTACTATCTATTAAACTATTTGATACTTTGTTATTAATTTTAATAAAATGTTTGCCTACACTTTTTTTACCAAAACTAAAGAATTTTTTAAATCCTTTTAAATCACCTAACGCATCTATTTATACTTGTCTTTATATTATAAATATTTCACTTATAAGCGGTATTACAAGCTCCATTGCATTTTCTTTTATCCAATTTATAATAACTGATAAAAGTTTAAATAATTCCTTAGATTTAATTATAACCTTTATACAATTCATTATATTTTTCACAGTTTGGGTTTATTTACAAAATAAACTTTTAAATTTAAGTGAAAAACAGTCAAATAAAGACATAGAATAAAGCTTTCCTAAATAGGAAAGCTTTATTCAAATCCATTAAACTTTTTTATTTTTAATTCCTCTTCATATCCTAATAAATCCCTTTCACCGGTTAGATATTCCTTTAAATAATTTACTGCTTCTTCAATCATATTATCAAGTTCTTTTCTAGGTATTAAGATTCTAACTACAAAGGGCAAAACATCGTACACCCTTTCTACCACAAAGGCATATTTTAGCTTACCTGTTTTTGAACCTAAATTTTTTTCAGCCTGTACAACTAAGGCTAAAATTATTTTTTTCACTGTATCTTTTTTTCCTTTTTTATAAAGGTAAATCAAAGTGATAATAAATACTAAAACTATAATTATATCTATTAAGTAAGCTCTAACGAAGTCTCCTATTACATTTACCATTACAACACCCCCTATTATAGTTTATGTTGTAATAATTACATAAAGACCTAATAACAGCTTCAGCATATTCCTCCCAATATTGAAATATTTTTTTAGTATCCTCTTTATTACTTGCAAAACCATATTCTATGATTAATGTAGTTACATTCCCTGTTAATCTATTCATATAATAATAATCCTTTGTATTGTCATTAGGGTATCTCTTTGTAAATATCCTTCTTTTATTTGCTCCCACATTAACTAACTCATTCATAATATGCTTTGCTAAAACCCCATTATTATATATAGAATGTATTATTTCTACACCATTTACATCTGGGTTTTCTATATTATTTATATGATTAGAAATACATAAATCCGCCTTAGATTCTTTAACTTTTTCTACCCTTTCATACTTATCTAAATAATTATCTTTATCCCTAGTTAGCTCTACATCTAATCCTAATTTTTTAAGCCTTTTATATTGATATAAAGATAATTTTAAATTCATATCCTTTTCTAACCAATGATTATTACTTCCTCCACCATGGTCTTTTCCTCCATGACCAGGATCAATTATAATTTTCATCTAAATCACCTCTTAATAATATATCGTACAAAATATATTATTTTACATAGAGAAAACTTCTAAACCTATATAGGCTTAGAAGTTTTAAATTTTCTATTAATAGCAGTAAGAGCAGAATAAAACTATTAATAGTAAGAAGAAGAATAGTAATTCACTACCTCCATCATAACAAGTTCCATCTACCATATTATATACCCCCCATTATTATGCTAGGCAGTTAAACACTAGTATAATGGGCTATTAGCATCTACCACCATAGCAATTACAGAATAATACTACTAATAACAAGAAAAAGAAAAGTAACTCACTACCTCCGTCAAATAAGCCACCTAATACTCCACCTTGACCATCAGCCATTTAGATTGCCTCCTTTTTAAATAATATTTGCCTATAACTAGGCTACTAACATTATATTAAGTTACTTAAATTATGTTACAAATTTTAAAATAGCTAAGTGAAAAAAATCACTTAGCTATTTTAATCTATAGTTAATTAATAGCAATAGCAGAATAATACTACTAATAACAAGAAGAAGAATAACAATTCGCTTCCACCATCATAGCAACCACTCATAGATATACCCCCCTTATTAGATTATTTTTGTAGCTAGGTTACTTAGCATTTACCAAAGCCTCCGCCACAAAAACAGAATAGCACTACTAACAATAAGAAGAAGAATAACAGTTCACTTCCATCACCGCATCCTCCAAATAAACCACCAAATAAACCTTGACCTTCAGCCATATTAAATCCTCCTTTTAAACGTATAATTAGCCTATATCTCTGGCTACTATAATATATGTTACAAAGTCAATATTGGTGTATAATATAAATAAAAAAAAGGATAGATTAAAAATCTACCCTGAGTATTATTCAAATCTCAATGCATCAACCGGTTCTAATTTCGAGGCTTTATTAGCAGGATACATTCCAAAGAACACACCTACTACTAAAGAAAATCCAAAGGATATTATTAAAATAGTAATAGAAATACTTGTATTTAAACCTACTAACACTGTTAATAAACTACTACCTCCTATTCCAGTTAATATCCCTACTATACCACCTAGACCGCTTATAACTGCTGACTCTAATAAAAACTGATTAAGTATATCCTTTCTTTTTGCTCCTATTGCTTTTCTTATTCCTATTTCCTTAGTTCTTTCAGTAACCGATACAAGCATAATATTCATAATACCAATTCCACCTACTAAAAGTGAAATAGCAGCTATACCACCTAACATAAGTGTCATATTCTTAGTTACATCATCCATAGTAGATAGCATTTCCGATTGATTAAATATCCTGTAGGAATCATCATCGTTTTCAAACTTTTTAAGTAAAGAAATTTCAGTTTGATTTTCAACTATTTCTACTTCATCTGAAGACTTAGCTTGTATATAAAAATTTTTAACACCTGTTGATTTTAAAAACCTTTGGGCTGTGGATATTGGAGTTAGTATTTTTTCATCATTACTACCACCCATTGAGCTACCCTTTTTTTCAAGTACACCTACAACTTTAAATTTTGTTCCATTAATCTGTAAATCTTTCCCTACTGGATTAATTCCATTAAAAATTTCATCAACTACTTCTGTACCTAAAATAACAATTTTATTTCTATACTCAACATCTAGATTTTTTATAAACCTACCTGTTTGTACGCTATGGTTTCTAACAGTTTCATAATTACTATCTACACCTTCTAGACTAACACTTGTAGAGTTATTTCCATATTTAGCAGTAACATTACCACTTACCACCGGAGAAATCCCTGAAACTCCCTCCTTTTCACTAAATTTCATTACTTCATCATAAGAAAGGGTAGTATCAGTACCTCTACCTGTTATAGTAACAGTAATTAGATTTGTTCCCATACTCTCTATACTTTCTGTTACACTTTGAGTAGTCCCCTGTGCTAAAGCTACTAAAATAATTACTGCAGAAACACCAATTATTATTCCTAACATGGTTAGAAAAGTTCTCATTTTATTGGCTATAATACCTTTAAATGCAAGTTTTAATACCATTTTAACATCCATTTATTTCATCCTCTCATCATAAATCATTCCATCTTTAATAGATATCATTCTATCTGCATTTTTAGCAACCTCTAAGTCATGGGTTATTAACACTATAGTACTACCCTTTCTATGAAGGTTTTTAATTATATCCATTACTTCTTCTTCTGATTTACTATCTAAGTTACCTGTAGGTTCATCTGCAAGTATTAAAGGAGGCTTAGCTACTAATGCCCTAGCTATTGCAACCCTTTGTTGTTGACCTCCAGAAAGTTCAGTAGGTTTATGGTCTTTATGTTTATATAAACCTACATTTTCTAAAGCTTTTTTAACTTTTTTGTGTCTTTTCTTTGTATCTACACCTCTATATATAAGGGGTAATTCCACATTTTCAAAAGCACTTAATTTAGTTAATAAATTAAACTTTTGAAATATAAACCCAATTTTTTTATTTCTTATTTCTGCTAAAGCATTTTTAGAATATTTACTTATATCTGTATCCTCAAAATAATACTCACCGTCTGTCGGAACATCTAAACATCCTATTATATTCATAAATGTAGACTTTCCTGAACCACTAGGTCCTATAATAGATAAAAAATCTCCCTTATCTACATTTAATGAAACACCCTTTAAAGCTTTAAACTCAATTTTCCCTGTTTTATATATTTTAGTTATATCCTTTAGATTAATCATTTTCTATTTTTTCCACCTCCGCCAGGAGCTCTATTAGGAGGGCCTCCTATTCCCATCATATTCATTTTTTTATCTTGACTAGATGTATCATTAGATACTCCCATATAGTAAACTACATCTCCTTCATTTAAACCCTTAGTTATCTCTACAAAGGATTCTGAAACTAAGCCTATCTCAATTTGTTTTAATGAAGGATTTTCATTTCCTTCATTTTTTACTAAAACAAATTTGTTACCTTGTCTTTCTTGAATAGCTTCTATAGGTAATAGTAGTGTATCTTTTTTAGAATTAATATTTATTTCACCATCTACAGTCATAGTAGGTTTTAATCCTTTAATTTCATTTAATGAAAGTGTTACATCAAAGGTAGTAACTCCATTATTTATATCTCCTTCTAGGGCTATTTTAGAAACTTTAGCATTAAATACTGTATCCTTTATGGCTTCAGCTGTGACTAAAGCCTTTTGATTTTCTTTTACATTTATTATATCTAATTCATCTATTGGTATTTTAACTTCTAAATTACTTAAATCAGAAACAGTAGCTAAAGTCATATTAGAACCTATTCTTTCTCCTTCAGTAACAAACACATTGGTTATAGTTCCACTTATAGGAGCATAAACTGCTGTTTCATCTAATTCTTCTAATTGATTAGCTAATTGAATTTCTTTTTTTTCTATACTCAGCATTTGATTTTCAATATCCTTTTTAATATCTGAATTTTCAACCTCTGCTATAAGGGTCCCTTCCTTTACATAATCACCCTTATCTACATTTAAAGTTTTAAGGGTTCCCTTTATTTTTAGATTAATATTTTCTTCTTTTTCTAATTTAAAATTAGTTTCCTCCACTGAAGTTATTTTTCCATTATCTGTTTTTATATTAACCCATCCCTTAGTATCTTCTGATAAGCCACCGGGATTATCAACTTCAACTAACACTTCATATAAAACTGCTCCACTTTCTTTAGCTATTGGTGATTTATCTATATTAGTAACCCTACCTTCTAATGTATTAAAAAAAGATGGTAACTCTACCTCTGCTTTATCATTTAAACTAATCTTTTCTAATGATTTTTCATGGAAATAACCAGATATTTCACATGCTGATTTATTAGTTATAGTTGTAAGTAAAAAGCCATTTGAAAGCTCATCTTCTACTTTCGCATTAACTTTACCTATATATCCTGACTGAGATGCATAAATCTTTAAATCATCTAAATTTTCCTTTAAACTTTCAAGTTGATTTTCTTCCCTTTTTAAATCTAGTTTAGTGCTTTCTATACTAGAATTTTCTGAATCATTTTCAAAGGTTAATAAAAGATCTCCTTCCTTTACTAAATCCCCTTCCTTAACATGGATAGTATCAACTATACCATTATCAAGGGATTTAACTTCCTTTCTTTTACTAGCTTCCACATTTCCTGAAGCACTGGCTGTTACTTTAATATCCCCTTTTTTTACTTTAGTAGTTAAAAAATTTTCTTTATTTTCAGCCTTTACATCCCTAGAAGAAAAACCAAAATAATAAGTACCAAAAACTATAGAAATACAAATTAAAGCTAAAACTAGATATTTAAACTTACCCTTCATAATATCTCTCCTTCTTTTTTATTCTATTAAAGATTTTATAAACTAAATTTGATGCATTTGTGATATAACTTAAATCTTTTTATAAATCTATGTAGATTATTAATAATGGGAATAATTACATACTAAATGGAATTTGTGATGTATTTGTGATATTTATGTGTAATCTAAGTAAAAATTTCTTTTACTTAAGAAAATATTAGAAAATATATGTTATTATAAGATTAGAAATCTTAGGAGGGATCACTCTTGAAGAATATGAAAATACTTGTTGTTGATGATGAAACAAAAATGAGAAATTTAATAAAAATATATCTAAAAAAGGAAGGCTTTATAGTTAAAGAAGCTAAAGACGGTGAAGAAGCATTAGATAAATTTCACTTAGATGATTTTTCTTTAATACTTTTAGATATAATGATGCCTAAAATAGATGGTTGGACTGTTTGTAGGAAGATAAGGGAAACTTCAGAAGTACCTATTATAATGTTTACAGCCCGGGGGGAAGAATACGATAAATTATTTGGTTTTGAACTTGGAGTGGATGATTATATTACAAAACCCTTTAGTCCAAAGGAAATGTTAGCAAGGGTTAAAGCAGTTTTAAAAAGAACTTATAAAACTTCTAACGAATCAATAAAGGTAGAAGATATTTTACTTAACCCTCAGTCTAGACAACTTTTTATAAACAATGAAGAAGTTTATTTAACCCCTAAGGAATATGATCTTTTTTTACTTCTAATAAAAAATATTAATATAGTATTTACAAGGGAACAACTACTAAATAAAATCTGGGGGTATGATTTTTTAGGTGATTCTAGAACAGTAGATACCCACATTAAACAACTAAGGGAAAAACTTAAGGGTTATAAAAATTATATTAAAACAATCTGGGGTACAGGCTATAAGTTTAAGGTAGGAGATTAAAATGAAGAAAATATTAAGTAAATTATGGCTTGGTATAACAGCTTTAGTACTTATAATAATTTCCCTTTTATGGCTTTTTCAAATTGTTGGATTAGAAAAATTTTATATTAAGGAAAGAAAAGCATCGTTACTCCATGCAGGGGAAAAAATTAAAGATGAATTTTTAGATGAAAAAAATATTACAGAGGATATGAAAAGTGAAATTGATTCCTATATATCCTCCTTTGATGCAGTAATACTTATATATGATAATAAGGAAAATTTATTATATAATAGTAATCCGTTTTTAAAGATAAAGGATAGGAAACCTGAATTTAGATTTGATAAAAAAATAAAAAAAGAAATTAAGATACTTCCTAGAAGATTTCCCCATCCTGATTCATCTTTTATAATCACTAAAATTCCAATAATAGATGATAATGAGTATTATGGGTATGTTTTAATAACTTCTCCCTTAGCTCCTATAGAAGAAGCTACTAATATATTAAAAAAACAGTTAACTGTTATATCCTTAATATCAATAATTATAGCCACCTTACTTGCATTAGCCTTTGCTAGGTATTTTTCAAACCCCCTAGTAAAAATCACAAAAGCTTCAGAAAAAATAGCAAAGGGTGATTTTTCAGCTAATGTTGATATAAATACAAAGGATGAAATCGGTACTTTAGCTAAAACCATAAACAATATGGCTAAAAAATTAGGTCAAACTGAACGCTTAAGAAAAGAATTCATAGCAAATATGAGTCATGAACTTAAAACACCAATAAGTTTAATAAGGGCCTATAGTGAACTTATTAAAGATATGGACTTAGAGGAAAATGAAAGAAAAGAATATCTTGATATCATAACAGATGAGAGTAAAAGACTTAATGGTATGGTTGAGGATATTTTATATTTATCTAAAATGGAGGCTGGTTTTTTAGATCTTAAATATAATGATTTCTATATTTATGAGTTAACTAAAGACGTTTTAGAAAAGCTTAATTATTTTGCTAAGAAAAAAAATATAGATATAAAACTTTTAATTGATGATGAAAATACAATTGTAACCGGTGATGAAAGTAAGATATATCAAGTTTTTTATAATCTTATAAATAATTCTATAAATCATTCCTTTAAAGATGGTACTGTTACTATAAAAATAAATACTATTAAAAATATAACTAAAGTTAAAATAATAGATAATGGAAAAGGCATACCTAAGGACAAACTCCCCTATATATGGGATAGATTCTACAAGGTAGAAAAATCTAGAAAGAGAGATCTTAGTGGAACAGGCCTTGGTATGAGTATAGTAAAATCAATATTAGATGCCCATAAATTTAACTATGGTATAGAAAGTGAAGTAAATAAAGGAACTACTATATGGATAAACATAGACTCTTATTCTAAATAATAAAGGTTGATAGTTTTAACTATCAACCTTAGCTTTTCTTTTTTTATATTTTTTCTTTTCTTCAAAATAACAATTCCCACATAAAGACTCATATTCAACATTATCTTCTTGGTCTATAGCTACTTGTTCACCTTCAAAGACAAATTCACCATTTATTTTTCTAGCATTTAAAATTCCTTTTTTTCCACAGGAACATATAGTTTTTAACTCTTCTATACTATGGGCAATTAATAATAATCTTTTACTTCCTTCAAAACCTTTCATTTGAAAATCTGTTCTTAACCCATAACAAATTACAGGTATGTTTAATTTTATAGCAATTTCAAATAATTCATCTATTTGTTTTTCCTTTAGAAATTGTACTTCATCTACTAAAATACAATCTATATCTTCCTTTGTATTTAGCCAATCTTTAATTTCTAGATATATATTTTTACTTCTATCTATACATAAATCAGCATCTCTTTCTATGCCAAGTCTAGAAACTACACTTTTGCCACCCTTAGTATCAATTACAGGCTTTATAATTATTACTTTCATACCTCTTTCTTCATAATTATGGGAAACTTGCAAAAGACCTGTTGATTTTCCACAATTCATAGCCCCATATCTAAAATACAATTTTGCCATAAAAAAACCTCCGTATACCTATATAAAAATTAAGGCTAGAAGCGTTAAGCTTCCAGCCTTTAGTCCTATATGTTGTTTACTCCATACCGTATTTTTTCTTGAACTTGTCGATACGTCCACCTTTCTCAGTACGCTTTTGCTTACCTGTATAGAAAGGATGACATTCCGAACATATTTCAACCTTTAATTCGTCTTTTACTGATCCTGTTTTGAATGTGTTTCCGCATGCACATCTCACTGTAACTTCTTTATATTCTGGATGAATTCCTTTTTTCATCAAAATCACCTCTTTCCTAACAATCTTAAGTATATCTTATCATCTACTTTTCAACTAATACATTATAGCATATAACATATATTCTTTGCAAGGAAACTATAATTTATTTCTCATCATTTCAACAAATTCTGTATTTGTTTTAGTTCCCATAAGTCTTTCAAGGACTTTTTCTGCCACTTCTATCGTTGGTGAATTACTAAGGGCTTTTCTAATATTCCAAATAGTTTCTATTTCCTTAGTATCTAAAAGAAGATCTTCTCTTCTTGTACCTGACTTATTAATATCTATAGCTGGGAATATTCTCTTTTCAGAAAGCTTTCTATCAAGGTGTACTTCCATATTACCAGTACCTTTAAATTCTTCAAATATTACATCATCCATTCTACTTCCAGTATCTATTAAAGCAGTGGCAAGGATAGTTAAACTTCCTCCATTCTCTATATTTCTAGCTGCTCCAAAAAATCTTTTAGGTTTATGAAGTGCTCCTGGGTCTAATCCTCCTGAAAGAGTTCTTCCTGTTGGAGGTATTATAAGATTATAAGCCCTTGCAAGTCTTGTTATACTATCAAGTAATATTACAACATCCTTATTATGCTCAACTAATCTCTTTGCCCTTTCTAAAACCATTTCAGCAACCTTTGTATGATGCTTAGGAAGTTCATCAAATGTAGAATATACAACATCTCCCTTTACAGAACGTCTCATATCTGTAACTTCCTCTGGTCTTTCATCTATAAGTAAAACTATTATTTCAATATCAGGATAATTTTCAGCTATACTATTTGCTATTTTTTTAAGTAAAATAGTTTTACCAGCCTTAGGCGGCGCCACAATCATACCCCTTTGACCTCTACCAATAGGAGCTATTAAATCTATAATCCTTGTGGATAATTCCCTTGGAGAAGTTTCCATAGTTATTCTTTTATTTGGATAAATTGGAGTTAATCTATCGAAATCAGGTCTTCTATTAGAAGACTCTGGATCTTCACTATTGATCTTTTTAACATAAAGAAGGGCTTTATACTTTTCACCTTGCTTAGGTGGTCTTGTTATACCGTATACTTTATCTCCAGTTTTAAGATTAAATCGTCTTATTTGAGAAGGTGATATATATATATCTTCATCGCTTGATAAGTAATTTCTACATCTTAAAAATCCGTATCCATCAGTATGTAATTCTAATATTCCCTCTGCCGTGTTTATCTCTTTACTTTTATCTATCTCGTCTGATAATCTTTCGGGTAAGTTCTTTTTGTGTTTTTCCTTTTCTTCTAATTTTGCTATTTTTTCTAAGTTAGGACTATTTAATATAAGTTCGATAAGTTTATCTTTTCTGTATTTACTATATCCCTTAAGACCTATCCTTTTAGCCATGGTCTTAAGTTCTTGAATCTTTTTCTTTTTAAGGTCTTCCCTTTTCAAAACTACACCTCCAAAAACATCTCTCTTTTACTATCTTTTCCAATTTATATTTTTTTATATCAGGGAATTTTCTAAAGATAGGTTAATAGGCAGGTTAAATTAACTAATCAGATTAATAATACCACTTATAAGATTATAAGTCAATAGTTAATATTATTTTAGAGTTTCCCCATTTTTTTGAAAGTAGATGAAAAGTTTATTGTGGATAAGTAAAATAGGAGTAATATCTTTATCAACAGATTTGATTTTTTTGCATAAAAATAAGCAAAATAGCCCATTGTTTT
>VENA01000015.1 GCA_009711785.1 Bacillota bacterium | reverse complement strand
CTACGTCTGGAAGTGATAAGCGCTGAAGGCATCTAAGCGCGAAACATACCTTAAGATAAGATTTCCCATCGTAAGAGTAAGACCCCAGATAGACTATCTGGTTGATAGGTCACAGGTGTAAGGGCAGCAATGTCTTCAGCTTAGTGATACTAATAGGTCGAGGACTTGACCAAAAATTGATATATTCTGTGTAGTTTTGAAGGTACAGTATAAAACTATATATTGAGCACCATTAATCCAGTGATTATAGCGAAGGGGTCACACCTGTTCCCATACCGAACACAGAAGTTAAGCCCTTCAGCGCTGATGGTACTTGGACGGCAACGTCCTGGGAGAGTAGGTCGTCGCTGGTTTATTTTTTTGTTTAAAATGGCACCTTTAATGAGGTGTCATTTTAATATCTTAATCTTAGTAGAAAATACTAAAATTTTAAAATAATTATTTATAAAATTGATATATTTTCATTTGAAAGTAATAAAGATATACTAATAAAGGATTATAGAAGAATATGTAATGTATTGAAGATATATAATCTATTTGGTACTTAATACATGTTGTAAATGATACCTTTATATATTATAATTTATAGTACGACTAAATTGATGTTAAAAAGAATATGTATATAGAAAAGCTATTTTTTTCTATTTTAAGGGGGATATATATGGAAGTTATCGATTTGTATAATAGTGGAATTTCTTTTGACAAATTTGTTGATAACGATGGAGATACTTATAAAGATAAAACACTAGAAATACTTAATAGTATTGAATTTGAAGATAAATTGATAAAGCAGATAAAAGAAATAGATAAGAAGATAAATGTTTTAGTTTGTGCTGAAATATGGTGTCCAGACTGTATGATTAATGTACCAGTAATACAGAAAATGAAACAATTGAATGATAATATACAACTTTCTATTGTAGAAAAAGACGGGAATGAGGCCTTTTTTATAGAACATTCCTATGGAGAAAATGTAAAAATACCTACCTTTATTTTTTATAATGAGAAGTTTGAAAAACTAGGTGTATTTATTGAATATCCAAAAAAAATTAAAGATATAGTAGCAAATGGTAATCAGCCTAATATAATTGTAGCTAAAAGAAAATACAGAAAAGGTGAATATGCACAAGAGACTTTAAAAGACATATTACAGATATTATCTTAGGAGTCTTAAGACTCCTAAATTTATGTAAAGAATATGTTTGATAATAAATTGGACAAGTAGGGGTGAAAAAAATGGGTAAATTAAAAACAGTTTTAGTAGTATTTTTAGTAGTAGCTTTATTTACAGTGATAAGTATAAAGAGTGAAATTTTTTCTAAAGAGAATGTAATAGCAGAATCTGAAATAAATAATGAAATACAAATAAATGATAGTTTAGATCAACCTAATACCGATTGGAGTATACACAAAGATAAGATAAAAGTAAAGGGAATATTTTTAACAGGGAATTCATTAGGTTATAATGCTAGATTTAATAAGTTATTAAATCTAGTAAAAGAAACTGAAGTAAATACAATGGTTATAGATGTTAAGGATGATTTAGGTGTATTAACTTATAAGTCAGATTCTAAATTAGCTAATTCAATAGGTGCTAATAAAATAGTGAAGATATCTAATAGAGAAGTATTTAAAGAAAAAATGAAAAAATTGTTAGATAATGGAGTATATCCTATAGCTAGAATAGTTACTTTTAAAGATAAAGTAGCAGGTAAAAGTAGACCTGATTTAACCATAAAAACACAGAATGGAAATGTATGGAGAGATAATAAAGGAAATGCTTGGTTAAATCCTTATAATAAAGAAGCTTGGGAATATCCTATAGAACTTGCCGAAGAAGCAGCTTTATTAGGATTTAAAGAGATTCAGTTTGATTATGTAAGGTTTCCTACTGATGGTAATAGAAGTATAATAGATTATGGTGAAATTGGACAAGAAAAGACTAAAGCACAAGCAATATCTTCCTTTTTAAAGTACGCAAGAAAAAGAATAGAAAAAAAGGGTGCTTACGTTTCAGCTGACGTTTTTGGAGATATTATTAATGTAAAAAAAGATTCAGGTATAGGACAGAATTTAGAGACTTTAGGAGAAAGTGTAGATATTCTTTGTCCTATGGTATATCCATCCCATTATGCATTAGGATCTTACGGCGTTAGATATCCTGATTCAAAACCATATGCAATAGTAAATGAAGCAATGGAAAGGGCTATTAATAGATTAGAATCTGTAGATAAAGAAAAAAGAGCAATAATAAGACCATGGCTTCAAGATTTTTCGGCTCCTTGGCTTAAAAGGGATTATGGAAGTCATTATACACCTTATGGTCCTAAACAGATAAGAGCACAAATTCAGGCTACTTATGATGCTGGATTAGAAGAATGGATTTTCTGGAGTGCATCTAATAGATATACTGAAAGTGCTTTTTTAAAAGAAGACTCTTTAAAAAATGAATAGATAAAAAAACTATAGGTTTTACCTATAGTTTTTTCTTATATAATATATGAAATAAACGAAAGGAGTAATTAAAATGAAAATTAGAGGATTTGAAGTTGTAGATAAAAAACATAGAAAGCATACTAAAAAAGATATTAATATTCCTAAAAGAGGTAGTAAAGCAGCGGCAGGTTATGATTTTTATACTCCTGAAAGTTTTACTTTAAAACCTGGAGAGAAAAAAATAATTTGGACTGATATTAAAGCATATATGGGAAAAAATGAAGTATTGAAGATATATGTTAGAAGTTCTATAGGAATCAAAAGGGGAATAGTACTTTCTAATGGAACAGGAATAATAGATGCAGATTATTATTCTAACGAATCTAATGATGGTAATATTGGTATTGCACTACATAATGTATCAGATAAAGAAGTAACTATTGAAGAAAATGAAAGGATAGCTCAAGGAATATTCATACCATTTTTAGTTGCTGATAATGGAAACTCAGAAAACACTAGAGTAGGAGGAGTTGGAAGTACCGGGGAAAAATAAATTAGTTGACAAGTAAGAATCATTATATTAAAATGAATATGAATTTAATAATGAAAATCTGGGGAGCTGTTTTATCAGCTGAGAGGAAGCTAGTATGTTTCGACCCATATAACCTGAACTGGGTAATGCCAGCGAAGGGAGAATATCGATTTTAATGTTTTTTTGGTATTAAACCCTTCATCTAGTTTAGGATGAAGGGTTTATTTTTTTGAAAGGAGGATGTATATGCCTATTGTAAATGTTAGTCTTCAAATAATTCCAAAAGTAAAAGAAGAAAGGATTTATGATGTTGTAGATAAAGTAATTGAATATATTAACTCTACCGGTGTTAAATATGAAGTAGGCCCAATGGAAACAACTATGGAAGGAAATATAGACGAATTATTAAATGTTGTAAAAAAAGCACAAACTATATGCGTAGAGGAAGGAGCAAACAGGGTATTATCGGTGGTTAAAATTGATTATAAACCAGAAGGTGTGACTATGAATGAGAAAGTTTATAAGTACAGAAAAAATAAAAGAGCTGATAAATAAAGATACTAAAATAATACCATCAATATTTTTACTTATACTTTTAGTTCTTTGGCAGTTTGTAGTAGATATAGGGCTAATAGAAAGATATATTCTTCCTTCACCTAAAAATATTATTTTAACTTTGATAAAAATATTACCAGAGATTAAAATACATGTAGTAGCTACTTTACAAGAAGCTATATTAGGATTTTCAATAGCTATAATTTTGTCTATAATACTAGCAGTTTTAATGGATAGTATAAAAATAATAAAAAAAGCGATTTATCCACTGCTTATAATATCTCAAACAGTTCCGATTATAGCTTTAGCTCCATTATTTATGATGTGGTTTGGTTTAGGGAAATTACCTAAAATAATTGTTGTAGTCTTAGTTTGTTTTTTTCCTATAGTAATTAGTTTATTAGATGGATTAGAATCAGTTGATAAAGATATGTTAAACCTTATTAAATCCATGGGAGGAAGTAAATTTCAGATATTTAAAATAGTAAAATTCCCATCTTCAATAGTTAGTTTTTTCTCAGGACTGAGAATAGCTGCTACATACAGTATAATGGGGGCAGTTATCGGAGAATGGCTAGGTGGCAAAGAAGGTCTAGGCTTATATATGTTAAGGGCTAAACATGCTTTTAAGTTAGATAAAGTATTTGCTGTAATTATTGTAATAGTAATTTTAAGTATGACTCTTTTTAAAATAATTTCTTTAATGCAGTATTTATTTATGCCTTGGACAAGGGAATCTTAGAATTTAGGAGGTATGTAAAGTGAAAAAAATTATATCATTATTGTTAGTTTTATTTTTAAGTTTAAGTTTAATAGGATGTAGTGAAAAACCTGAAAAAAAAGAATTAAAAAAAATAACAGTTTTATTAGATTGGGTACCAAATACTAATCATACAGGGTTATATGTAGCTAAGGATTTGGGATATTATGAAGAAGAAGGATTAGATGTTGAAATTATTCAACCATCTGAAGGCGGAAGTGCAGACTTAATAGCAGCAGGACAAGGAGAATTTGGTATAAGTTATCAAGAACAAGTAACTTATGCTTTAACAGCTGAAAATCCTTTGCCAATAAAAACTATAGCTGCTGTTATACAACATAATACATCGGGATTTGCATCTCCAGTAAGTAAGGGTATAAAAACACCAAAGGATTTTGAAGGAAAAAAATACGGTGGATGGGGATCTCCAGCTGAAGAAGCTATGATTAAGGCCCTTATGAGTAAGGAAAATGCTGATTTTTCTAAAGTAGAAATGGTTGATATAGGAGCAGCAGACTTTTTTACAAGTGTAAAAAAAGATGTTGATTTCACTTGGATTTACTATGGTTGGGATGGGATTCAAGCAGAACTTAGAGATTTTCCTATAAACTTTATAAAGCTTCAAGATTATAATGAAAATTTAGATTTTTATACTCCTGTTATAATTTCTAATAATGAATTTTTAAATAATAATCCAGAAGTTGCTAAAGAATTTTTAAATGCTACTACAAAGGGATATGAATATGCAATTAAAAACCCAGAGGATGCCGTTAAGTATCTATTAAAAGCCTCTCCAGAAATAGATGAAAAATTAGCAATTGAAAGTCAAAAATATTTAGCTAAGGAATATAAAAGAGGTACTGATACATGGGGTAAAATGAAGACTGAGATTTGGGAAAATTACAGTAAATGGATGTATGATAAAAAGCTTATAGATAAAAAACTTAATGTAGATGAGGCTTTTACTAATGAATTCTTGCCGCAATAAATTAAAAGCAGAAAATATAACAAAATACTATCAGGATATTTTAGTAATAGATGATATTTCAATTGATTTAAATCAAAACGAGTTTGTATCAATCCTTGGACCTAGTGGTAGTGGAAAAAGTACTTTATTTAATATAATAGCTGGATTAATTAAGCCAGATAAAGGAAAGGTTATTATAGAAGGTAAGGATTATACCAAAGTAACTGGAAGGGTTAGCTATATGTATCAAAAGGATTTATTGCTACCTTGGAAAAAAATAATAGATAATGTTGCACTTCCTTATTATATTAAGGGGAAGGATAAAAAAGAAGCAAGAGAGTTAGTAAAGGATTATTTTGATATTTTTGGACTTAAGGGATTTGAATATAAATATCCCTTTCAGCTTTCAGGAGGAATGCGACAAAGAGCTGCTTTAATGAGAACTTATATGTTTTCTAAGGATATTATTTTATTAGATGAACCCTTTGGAGGATTAGATGCTATAACAAAGTCGAAAATGCAGTATTGGCTTTTGGGTGTATTAGAAAAGCTTAAAGCATCAGTTTTATTTATAACCCATGATATAGAAGAAGCCATCTTTTTATCTGATAGGATATACATTTTATCAGATAGACCTGCAAAGGTAAAAGAGAAAGTATATATTGATTTACCTAAACCAAGAAATAAAGATATCATAACTTCAGATGAGTTTAATAATATAAAAAGACATATTTTGAGTATACTTTAAGGAAGTGATTATATGGCTTACTTTGATAAGGAAGCAAAAGAGTATGATAATTGGTATAATACTATTAAGGGTGATTTTGTAGATAAAGTAGAAACAAAATTAGCACTAAGTATGTTTAATATAAAAAAAGGTATGACAGTACTAGATATAGGTTGTGGAACTGGAAATTTTAGTATTAAACTTGCTAAAATGGGTTGTAAAGTTATAGGAATAGATGTATCTGAAGATATGCTAAAAAAAGCTAAAAAGAAAGCTTTAGATGAAGGACTTAATATTGAATTTAAAAAAATGGATGTTTATAATTTAGACTTTAATGAAAAATTTGATGCTGTTTTTTCTATGGCAGCTTTTGAGTTTATTAAGGATACAAAAAAAGCTTTGGATGAAATGTTTAGAGTTGTTAAAAATGGTGGACAAATTTTAGTAGGAACAATTAATAAGGATAGTAAATGGGGAGAATTTTATTTAAGTGATGGAATAAGAAATACAAGTGTATTTAAATATGCAGATTTTAAAACCTTAGATAATTTAGTTAAATATAAAAAGGGATCTGTAACAAGAACTGGAGAATGTTTATTTATTCCACCTACTGCTAAAGAAGAGGAGTTTAATTTTAAAAAAGAAAAGGAATTATCAACTAAAGAGAGGGGCGGATTTATATGTGCCCTTTGGAAAAAGTAACATCCTGTGAAATAGCATTTATTCCTATAAAAAGCGAAAATTATATAGAAGATGTAAAAAAAGTTTTATCTATAATCAAATCCTTTGATGTAGATTATGAAATAGGCAAATTATCCACTACAATTACAGGGAATAAAAATATTATATTTAATCTTATTAGGGAGATATATAATAGGATGGATGATGAATGTAGTTTTACAATGGATATAAAAATTTCAAATATATGTGGGTGCAATAAAAAAGATTGACAATTTGTCAATCTTTTTTATTTGCTAAAAATGTTGAAATATTAAAAAAAGTTTGAAATGGGGAGAGTTTTAATATATAATTAATATAACGCTGATATATCAGTAGTATATTAATTATAAGGAGGATGTCAGATGATTGAAATAAGATGGCATGGTAGAGGAGGACAAGGAAGTTTTACAGTGGCAAGATTATTAGGAGCATCAGCAGCATTGTATGAAGATAAATATGCTTTATCTTTTCCTTCCTTTGGTCCAGAAAGAAGAGGAGCACCAGTACTAGGCTTTACTAAAATACATGAAAAAAAGATTAATGATAGAAGTGAAGTTAAAACTTGTGATTATGTAGTATTATTAGATGAGACTCTAATCAATGAAAACGTTGTCAAAGGTTTGAAAGAAAATGGTACTATCATAATAAATTCTAAAAATCCTGGGAGATATGATATTTTAAAAGGCTTTAATGTTGTAGCGATAGATGCTACAAGTATTGCTTTAGATATTCTTAAAAGACCTATTACAAATACAGCTATGCTAGGAGCTTTAATAGCAGTTTCAGATGTTGTTAAATTAGAATCTGCTGTAAAAGGTATAGAATCTGAAATGAAAAAATCTATAGTTAATAAAAACATAGAAGTACTTAAAAAAGCCTATGAAACTGTAAAGGGAGTGAAATAGATGGAGAAACCAAAATTAGTTGAATATAAAAGACCAAAACATATTAATGACTATCCTACAGGCCCTACAACTGAAGGTGGAAAATTAGTTGAAAAAAACGCAGGCTGGAGAACATATAAACCAGTAGTTAATAAAGAAAAGTGTGTTAATTGTCTAAGGTGTTATTTAGTATGTCCTGATGGTGTTATTTTTAAATCAGAAGGAAAAGTAGATATAGATTATGATTTTTGTAAAGGTTGCGGTATATGTGAATACGAATGTAAATTAGATGCAATAAAAATGATAAAGGAGGATAAATAAATATGAGTAATAATAAATGTTTTGTATCTGGAGATGAAGCTGTAGCATTAGGAGCAAGACTTGCTAGACCTAATGTGATTTCAGCTTATCCGATAACTCCTCAAACTATTGTTGTAGAAAGACTTTCTGAATTTGTGGAAGATGGAAGTTTAGAAGCTGAGTTTATGCATGTTGAATCTGAACATTCAGCTATGTCAGCAGCTATGGGTGTAAGCTCAGTAGGAGCAAGGGCTTTTACAGCTACAAGTTCTCAAGGCTTACTACACATGAGTGAAGGATTACATTATGCAAGTGGTGCAAGATTTCCAATAGTAATGATGAATGCAAATAGAGCCTTAGCTGTACCTTGGAGTATATATGGAGACCAAAGTGATTCAATGTCACAGTTAAATTCAGGTTGGATACAAGTTTATGTTGAGGATGCTCAAGAAGCGTTAGATATGACAATACAAGCATATAAGATTGCTGAAGATGGAAATGTATTAACTCCTTTTATGGTCAACTTAGATGGATTTATATTAACTCATACCTATGAACTTTTAAATCTTCCTAATCAAGAAGAGGTAGATGAATTTTTACCTAAATATGAAACTGAAAATAAAATGGATTTAGAAAATCCAAAGAGTCTTTGTTTTAGTTCAACTCCTTTAGATAATTTAGAATTTAAATACCAACAGCATATGGCAATGATAAATTCAAAGGAAGTTATAGAAAAGGTAGATAAAGATTATGGTGATAAATTCGGAAGATATTATGGTGGGCTTATAGAGGAATATAAATGTGATGATGCTTCAGTTTTATTAGTTACAGTAGGAAGTGTAACAGGAACTGCTAGAGTGGTAGTAGATAATATGAGAAGTGAAGGAATAAAGGTAGGTTTAGTGAAATTAAGATATATGAGACCTTTCCCTGAGGAAAAAATCATTGAACTTTCCAAAAACGTAGATAAAATAGGTGTTATAGATAAAAATATCTCCCATGGATATGAAGGAACAGTTTTTACCCACATTAATTCAGCGCTTTCTAAGATGAATAATTCACCTAAGGCAATAAATTTTATTGGTGGCATGGGCGGTAGAGATATATCTAAGGAAGATATTAAAGAAATTTTTAAATCTTTATTAACAACAAATGAAGACAAAGAAAAAACTGTACAATTTATTGGGATGGGATGTGAAATAGATGAGTAATGAAAAGATTAATGCTAAGAATATAACAGAGGATGAATACTTTTATGGACATAAAGCCTGTGCTGGTTGTGGAGGAAGTGTAGCCGTTCGACTAGCATTAAAGGTTCTTGGAAAAAGAACATTTTCAGTTTTACCTGCAGGATGTATGTCAGCAGTAGGATTTATTTATCCTCAAATGGCTTTTTCAACAAATGCAATGATTGCACCTTTCCCTGCAACTGGAGCTATGATATCCGGAGTAGCGGCAGGAGCAAAGGCATTAGGTATTAAAGATTTCCATGCAGTTGGAATAGCAGGAGATGGTGGAACAGCTGATATAGGATTTCAAGCTCTTTCAGGAGCTATAGATAGGGGAGATAATATTATATATATATGCTATGATAATGAAGCATATATGAACACTGGAATTCAAAAGAGTGGACTTACACCCTATGGTACTAAAACTACAACCTCACCAGCTGGGGAAAATCTACCTGGTTCTATCAGACAAAAGAAAAATATGTTTGAGATTGTTGCTGCCCATGATATTGATTATGCAGCAACCTGCAGTATAGGATATCCAAATGACTTTTTAAATAAGTTAAAAAAAGCAAAAAAAATTAAGGGAACGTCTTATATTCATGTTTATGCTAGTTGTCCAACAGGTTGGGGCAGCCCTACTAATACATCTATAGATTTAGCTAAAAAGGCAGTGGATTGTGGCTTATGGTATTTAGCAGAATATGAAAATGGTGAGTTTAAATTAAATAAAAATCCTAAAAAGTTTATTTCTGTTAAAGATTATTTATTAAACCAAGGAAGATTTAAGCACTTGAAAGAAGAGGATATTAATGTAATAATAAAAAATAGAGATAAAAAATGGGAGAAAATAAGAAAAAATTGGTTGTAAGGAGATCTTATGAAAAAGGGGAACACAGAAATATATAAAGAGATAGAAAATAGGATAGTTAAGTTAAAATATGAACCAGGAGAATTAATAAAAGAAAAGGAATTGATTAATGAGTTTAATGTAAGTAGAACACCCATAAGGGAAGCTTTATTAAAACTATCTGAAAAGGGATTAGTCAAAATGGTTCCAAGGGTAGGGACATATGTTTCACAAATAGATATTAAGAATATAAAATATGCATATGAAACTAAAAAATATTTAGAAATGCTAGCTTCAGAGTTAGCATCTTTAAGAGCAACTGATAAAGAAATAGAAAAAATAGTAAAAATTTCAGAAAGAATAGATACTTACGATACTATAAAAAATTACAAAGATTATATTGAAGATGATTATCTTTTTAGAAAAACTATAAGAGAAGCTTCAAAAAATCCTATGTTAATTGAATATCTTGAAGAGTTAAATGTTATTACAGGAAGATTTATTAGATATATACATTATAAAATAGAAGATCCTAAGTGGTATAATAGATCACTTAAAAAAATAGCTTATGCTATAAAAAATAGAGATTCAGAGTTAGCTAGAAAGGAAACAGAGAAACATCTATCTATATTTTTAGAGGAAGTATCGAAAAAGTTTTTTATGTAAAAACAACCTTAATTTTTGATTAGGGTTGTTTTTTTATTTCAATAAATTTGGGTAAATAGATAATAGGAGCTAATAAATAAAGGAGGATTAAAATGGGAGATTATCATGAATCAGTTAACACTTTAGATGAAAAGTCAAAAAATATTGTTAGAGCGTTAAATAGTTTAAAAGAGGAAATCGAAGCAGTTGATTGGTATAATCAAAGAGTATTTTCATCGGAAAATGAAGAGCTTAAGGATATAATGGCTCATAATAGGGATGAGGAAATTGAACATGCCTGTATGACTTTAGAATGGCTAAGAAGAAATATGGAAGGTTGGGATAAGGAATTACGCACATATTTATTTAAAGAAGGTAAAATAACAGAATTAGAAGACTAAATTTAATAGATTCTACTTTTTAGTAGGATCTTTTTATATTTAATTAAAATAAAAAGAGTATCTCTTCTCTATTTACTAAACCTTAAATAGTTGTTATAATGTACATTAGACAATTTATGGAAATGAAAGGGTACCTAACAATTTGGAGTGATTATTATGGATAATACAGGTTTAGTTTTAGAAGGTGGAGCAATGAGAGGTTTATATACTTCTGGAGTGCTAGATTATTTTATTGAAAAAAATTTATACTTCCCATATATAATAGGTGTCTCAGCAGGGGCTTGTAATGCATTATCATATATATCAAGACAAAAGGGAAGAAGTAAAGATATAAACATAAATTTTGCAAATGATAAAAGATATATAAATTTTGCAAATATAATTAGAAGGGAAAATGTATTTGATTTAGATTTCTTATTTAATGATATTTTTAATAAACATATTCCCTTTGATTATGAAACATTTTTTTCATCGGATGAAGAATTAGTTATACCTTGTACAGATTGTGAAACAGGAAAATCAGTTTATTATTATAAAAGTAAATGCAAAGATATTTTAACTGCTGTAAAAGCTTCAAGTAGTTTACCATTTATTAATTCGATGGTTAATATAAATCAAAGATTATTACTTGATGGTGGAATAACAGATTCAATACCTATAAAAAAATCGATTAAAGATGGTAATACTAGAAATATTATAATACTTACAAGGGATAAAAGTTATAGAAAACAGCCCTTTAAATTTATTAAAGTCGCAGAGAAGATTTATAAAGATTATCCTAACTTAGTTGATGCTATAAAAAAAAGATATAAAGAATATAATAAAGTTATAGATTATATAGAAAAGTTAGAACAGCAGGGAAAGGTATTTGTAATAAGACCTAAAGAACCTATAAATATAAAAAGAACTGAAAGAGATGTAAATAAACTTAAAGAAATTTATAATACTGGGTATGATGATGGGAAAAAATACTATAAAGGTATCATGAAATTTATTAATAAAAATATTAGTATGAAAATTGGATAAGCTAAATAATAAACTTTCAAGTTGAAAGTTTATTTTATTGTAGTTTATATGAGTATGTGATATAATTAATTAGTTTGAAAACTTCAAAGGAAAGAAGGATAAATATGAATCAGAAGATAAAAGATATTAGAAATGTGGCTATTATAGCCCATGTTGACCATGGAAAGACAACTTTAGTAGATGAGCTACTTAAACAAAGTGGAACATTTAGAAAGAATCAATCAGTAGAAGAAAGAGTTATGGATTCAAGTGATTTAGAAAAAGAAAGAGGAATAACAATACTTTCTAAAAATACTGCAATATATCATAATGATATAAAAATAAACATAGTAGACACTCCTGGACACGCAGATTTTGGGGGAGAAGTAGAAAGAATATTAAAGATGGTAAATGCTGTAGTATTAGTAGTGGATGCTTTTGAAGGACCAATGCCACAAACAAAATTTGTTCTTAAAAAAGCACTAGAATTAGATTTACCTGTAATAGTTTGTATCAATAAGATAGATAGACCAAAGGCTAGACCAGACGATGTAATAGATGAGGTATTAGATTTATTTATTGAACTTGATGCTAATGAAGACCAATTAGATTGTCCATTTATTTATGCTTCAGCGAAAAATGGGACTTCTTCTTTAGATAGTGAAAAAGAGGGAGTTAATATGAAACCTTTATTAGATACAGTTTTAGAGTATACCCCTGCTCCAGTAGGAGATCCAGAGGGAGACTTGCAAATATTAATATCTACTATAGATTATAATGATTATGTAGGTAGAATAGGAGTAGGTAAAATAGAGAGAGGTACAATAAATATAAATCAAGATGTAATATTAGTAAATGAACAAAGTGATAAAAATCAAAAGGTTAAAATAAGTAAATTATTTGAGTTTGAAGGATTAAAAAGAAAAGAAGTTAATAAGGCAAAGGTTGGAAGTATTATAGCTTTAACAGGAGTAGAAGGAATAAATATAGGCGATACAATATGTGATATAAACAATCCTGAAGCGTTACCCTTTGTTAAAATATCAGAACCAACTTTATCTATGATATTCTCTGTTAATGATAGTCCCTTTGCAGGAAGGGAAGGAGATTTTGTAACATCTAGACAACTTAGAGAAAGGTTATTTAAAGAACTTCATACTGATTTAAGTTTAAAAGTTGAAGAAACTGAATCAGCAGATGCATTTAAAGTATTAGGTAGAGGGGAATTACATCTTTCTATATTAATTGAAACAATGAGAAGGGAAGGATATGAATTTCAAGTATCAAAACCACAAGTACTTTATAAAAAAATTGATGGTAAAAAACAAGAACCTATGGAATTAGTAACTATAGATGTACCTGAAGAATTTATGGGAGCAGTTATTGAAAAGTTAGGTTCAAGGAAAGGTAAAATGATAAATATGACCCAATCTAAGGGAGGATATACTAGATTAGAATTTTCAATTCCTGCCCGTGGACTTATAGGGTATCGTTCAGAGTTAATGACTGATACTAAAGGTCATGGAATATTAAACTCTGTATACGATGGTTATGAACCTTATAAAGGTGAGATTCCAAAGAGAAGTTTAGGTTCATTAATAGCAACAAAGGATGGAACTTCTGTAACCTATGGATTATATAATATTCAAGATAGAGGATCACTTTTCATACCAGCTGGTGTTGAAGTTTATGAGGGAATGGTAGTAGGACAAAGTTCTAATGGAATGGAGATAGATGTTAATGTATGTAAAAAGAAACAACTTACAAGCATTAGAAAATCTGGATCAGAAGAAGCTTTAAGATTAGTACCCCCTATCGAAATGAGTTTAGAAGAGTGTCTTGAATTTATAGAAGATGATGAATTATTAGAAGTAACTCCTAAAAGCTTAAGAATTAGAAAAAGAATACTACAAAAAAATATGAGATATAAAAGTAAATAAATATAAAAGCGGCCAATTTGGCCGCTTTATTTAATCTAATACTTCTTTTAATAGTTTAATAAATAATTTATTTTGATTCATTGTACCTATTGAAACTCTTATCCATGTACCTGTAATAGGTCTAATAATCATCCCTCTTTTTTGAAGCTCAACAAAAACTTCTTGAGCGTCTTTATCTACATTTACAAATATATGATTAGTTTCAGAAGGTGCATATTCTAACTTCATATTATCAAATTCTTTATAAAGGTATTCCTTTCCTTCTTTATTAACTTCATAGCACTTATTAACAAATTCAGAGTCTTTTAATGCAGAAATAGCTGCAATTTGTGCTAAACGGTTTACATTAAAGGGTCCTCTAATTTTATTTATGTTTTCTATAATTTCTTCACTTGCCATTGTATATCCAACTCTTAAAGCAGCAAGTCCATACATTTTAGAAAAAGTTCTCATAATTATTATATTTGGATAATCTTTAAGTAATTTCATACTATCATGAGGATAGTCTTCTCTAGTTACATACTCTCTGTAAGCTTCATCATATACAACTACAACATCCTTTGGTATTTCTTTTAAAAAGTTTAAAAGTTTCTCTTCTGTAAACATGGTACCTGTAGGGTTATTAGGATTACATAACCAGATTAATTTAGTTTTATCGGTTAAAGCTTCCTTCATCCCATCTAAATCGTAAGTCCAATCTTTTAAAGGTACAACTACAGGTTTAGCTCCCATCATTTTAGCTGTAGATATGTATCTTGGGAAAGTAATATCAGCCATAATAACTTCGTCATCTTTATCTAAAAATGTTTTTGATATCATATCTACCATTTCATCTGAACCACTACTTGGTAGAACCTGTGTAGGTTTAATATTTAAGCTTTTGGCAATAGTTTCTTTTAATAAAGTCGCATTACCATCAGGATAAATGGCTAGATTTTCAATCTCAGATTTTAAAGCTTCAGTAACTTTAGGAGAAGTTCCTAAAGGATTTTCATTTGATGCAAGTTTAATAACTTTATCTAGTCCGTATTCTTTTTTTACATCTTCAATAGGTTTCCCTGGCTTATAAGCCGATAATTCATCTAATTCTTTTCTAAAATTGATTGACAAGTTAATCAACTCCCCTTGAAAATTTCATTAAAAATTTTATAATTTCTAAAAAATTTTAATCATTAAAATTCTTTAGATTTATTATAACATACTTTTAATATTATATATAGCATTAACATAGCATTTAATTTTTGTTATAAGTTTAGTAGTTATACATAAAATATATAATAACTGGCTACAATTAATATTATTAGTGTTTTTTTACAAATCATTACAAAAAAAGTTTTATAGAAAAAGGATTTCTATAAAAAATGTAGAATATTAATAATAGTCTGAAAATTAAATGCTTATTTGGGGGGATTAAATTTATGAAAAACTACAGTGCTGATAAAATAAGAAATATTGCTTTTCTAGGACATGGTGGAAGTGGGAAGACCTCTTTAACAGAATCTATGTTAAATGTAGCTGGAGTTACAAAGAGAAAAGGTTCAGTGGAAGAAGGAACTACAGTCTCAGATTATGATAATCTTGAAAAAGAAAGACAAGTATCAATAAATACCTCAATAATACCTATAGAATGGAAGAAGCATAAATATAATATTTTCGATACTCCCGGTTATTTTGATTTTATCGGTGAAGTGCATAGTGCATTAAGAGTTGCAAGAGGAGCAGTAATAGTAGTCGATGCTACATCAGGTGTAGAAGTAGGAACAGAAAAAGCATGGAAATTCACTAGAAAGAGAGATGTACCCACATTTATATTTGTAAATAAAATGGATAAAGAAAATGTTAATTTTGATAAAATAATTAATCAACTAAGAGAAAAATTTGGTAAGGCAATAGCACCTTTCCAAACCCCCTTAGGTGAGGAGAATGATTTCAGAGGTTTTGTAAATATTGTAGATATGGTAGGAAGAGAATATGATGGAAACACCTGTAAAGATACAAAAGTACCAGAGGATATGAATCATAAAATAGAGCCCTTAAGGGAAATGTTAATAGAATCAGTTGCTGAAAGTGATGATGAATTATTAGAAAAGTATTTTGAAGGTGAAGAATTTACAGAAGAAGAAATACATAAAGGTTTAAGGCAGGGAGTTATTGAAGGTAAACTTATACCTGTATTGTGTGGGTCTGCTACAAATAATGTTGGTATTCACACTTTACTTGATATGATGTGGGATTATTTGCCTAGTCCTACTGATATGAAAAAACCCCACGGAATTAAACCTGATACAGAAGAACCTATAGAAAGAACTATTGATCCTAACGATCCATTTTCAGCTGTAGTATTTAAAACAATCGTTGACCCATATGTTGGTAAGATTTCTTTATTTAAAGTTCGATCAGGTGAAATTAAGAAAGATGATGAAGTATTAAATCCTAATCGTGATACTAAAGAAAGAATTGGACATTTATTTATGATGAGAGGAAAAGAGCAAATAGAAGTACAAAGGGTTGGTGCAGGGGATGTAGGAGCTGTTGCTAAACTTGATAATACATTTACTGGGGATACACTTTGTAGTTTAGATAATCCAATTAAATATAGACCGATACCATTTCCAAAGCCTTGTTTATATATGGCTGTAAAACCTAGAAAGAAGGCAGATGAAGAAAAGATTGGTTCTTCTCTACATAAACTTACAGAGGAAGATCCAACATTTGTTATTGAAAGAAATAATGAAACAAAACAATTACTGATTGGAGGACAAGGAAAGACTCAATTAGATGCTGTAGTTAGTAAATTAGAAAATGTATTTGATGTTCATGTGGATTTATCAGATCCTATGGTGGCATATAGAGAAACTATTAAGGGTAAGTCAGATGTACAGGGTAAGCATAAGAAACAATCGGGTGGAGCAGGTCAATATGGAGATGTTTATATAAGGTTTGAACCATCAACAGATGAATTTGAATTTAATGAAGAGATTTACGGAGGTTCAGTACCTAAACAATATATTCCAGCTGTTGAAAAAGGATTGAAAGAGTGTATAGATAAAGGGGTATTAGCTGGATATCCAGTAGTAAATTTAAAAGCAACACTTTATGATGGATCTTATCATCCTGTAGATTCTAATGAGATGGCATTTAAAATTGCTGCTTCAATAGCTTATAAAAAAGGTTTAGAGCAAGCAAAGCCTGTACTTTTAGAACCAATAATGAAAGTAGAAATAACAATACCTGAAGATTATATGGGCGATATAATGGGAGATATGAACAAAAGAAGAGGAAGAATTTTAGGAATGGAACCACTAAAAGATAGAGAGCAGTTAGTAATAGCTGAAGCACCTCAATCAGAGTTATTTAAATATGCAATAGATTTAAAATCAATGACTCAAGCAAGGGGAAGTTTTACAATGGAATTTGTAAGATACGATCAAGTTCCTGAACATTTAAGTGAAACGATTATAGAAAAAGCAAAATCAGAAAAATAATATAAAAATAAAAGCCTACTTGAGTTTAAGTAGGTTTTTATTTTGCTAAAAATGTAAAATAATACTTTGATAGTTTTAAATAAAATAATAGTGTATTAGGAAAAATAAAAATGTATCTTGTAAATAGTTAGAGAGGAGGAATCTAGGTGAGTAATTTATATTTTCATTTTAATGAAACAAATAGAACCTCCGATATGAAGCGATTACAGGATGTATTAAATAATGTAGATGATGGAGATGTAATTAATGTGATATTTCCTTATTCTACAACCACCAGGGCAAGAAATGTTATAGATTTTTTTAATAAAAATGGGTTTGATCATTTAGTAAAAGGAGATCATGAAGGTAAAAGTTATTCAATTATAGCCCATAGGAAACTTTAGTTTAAAAAGAGGCAATAAAATTTTGCCTCTTTAAACATGAAAATAAAAGAAATTTAAAGGTAACTTAAAATAAATTCAAATAACAAATATATAATGTATAAAACTAGAATATAACAAAAAATATAAAGATTGAAAAATAATATGGATGAAATTATAATATATTTAAAGGTCAAAGAAAGTCAAAGTCTAAAGAGGTGATAGTTCTTGGCTAGAGTGAGTGATATTATTGAAGACTTTATAAAAACTTTAATAAAGGATGCAGAGAATGACATTATTGAAATACAAAGAAATGAATTAGCTCAATACTTTAATTGTTCACCATCTCAGATAAATTATGTATTATCTACACGTTTTAGTAATGAAAAAGGATATTATATAGAGAGTAAAAGAGGTGGAGGAGGGTATATAAAAATAATAAAGGTCAATATTAATAATGATAGTTATTTAGAAAATACAATAATGGAAACAATAGGAGATTCTATAACAAAATCTAAAGCATATAGTATAATTGATAATTTTTATGAAGAAAAACTAATTAATGAAAGAGAAAAAAATCTTATGAAAACTGCTCTAAGTGATAGAGCTTTAAATATTATAACTCCATATAAAAACAAAATAAGAGCCAATATTTTAAAGGATATGGTATTAGTTTTATTAAGAGAATAGGAGGTAATAATATGATTTGTGACGAATGTGGAAAAAATTCTGCGACAGTCCATTTAACAAAGATAGTAAATGGACAAAAAAATGAAGTGCATTTATGTGAGGAATGTGCAAAGAAGAATAAGGATTTTGATTTTGAATCTCCTTTTTCAATACATCATTTCTTATCAGGATTATTAGATAATGTTCAGGATGAACCTATGAAAGTTAATTACAATACTATAGAGAAATGCGAGAATTGTGATATGTCGTATTCAGAATTTAAACAAAGTGGAAGATTTGGATGTAGTGAATGTTATAAACAATTTAATAATAGATTAGGACCTTTATTTAAACAGATACATGGACATGAAAAACATACAGGTAAAGTCCCTAAAAGGGCAGGGGGAGAAATTAGAATAAAAAAAGAAATAGAAAACTTAAAGAAAAAATTAGATATGGCAGTTAAAAAGGAAGAATTTGAAAAGGCAGCTGAATTGAGAGACAAAATCAAAGAATTAGAATCTGAAGTAAAATAAAGGCGGTGAATTTATGATTAAATGGCTAAAGGGTGATGCTACTGATAAGGATGTTGTTATTAGTAGTAGAGTTAGACTTGCTAGAAATTTAGAAAATATAAAATTTCCTAGTATCATGGATTCAGAACAATCTATGGAAGTTATTAAAAAAGTAAAAGAGGCTGTTTATGATAATGATATGGGTGATTTTTCATTTTATAGTTTAAAAGATTTAAATGAAATAGATAAAAAGGTACTAGTTGAAGAACATTTAATAAGTCTAAGTTTACTTGAAACTCCAGATAAAAGTGCATTTTTACTTAGAAATGATTATAAATCAACGATAATGATAAATGAAGAAGACCATATTAGGATGCAGGTTTTATTACCTGGTCTAGATTTAGAAAAGGGTTTTGATTTATGCAATAAAGAGGATGATATGTTAGAGAATAATTTAAAGTTTGCCTTTGATGAAAAATTAGGTTATTTAACATCCTGCCCTACTAATGTTGGAACAGGTTTAAGGGCTTCAGTTATGCTACATTTACCTGCACTGGTTATGACAGGTCAGGTTAATAGAGTATTACAAGCTGTAAATCAAGTAGGGCTTACAGTTAGAGGTTTATATGGTGAAGGTACCGATGCTTTAGGTAATTTGTTTCAAATATCAAATCAGACAACTTTAGGAAAATCAGAGGAAGAAATAATTAAAAAGTTAAAAAATATTGTATTACAAATTATAGCTAAGGAAAGAATGTCTAGAAAGGGTTTATTGAATAGTAAAAAACTTGAGATTGAAGATAAGGTATTTAGATCTTTAGGTGTTTTGAAAAATGCTAGAATATTAACATCTAAAGAAGCAATGAAATTATTATCAAATGTAAGATTAGGTATAGCTATGGACATTATAAATAAATTAGATATTAATACAATAAACAATTTAATGATTAATATACAACCATCAAGCATACAAAAGAAATTAAATAAAGAATTAACGCCTAAGGATAGAGATATAAAAAGGGCAGATATCATAAGAGAAGCTTTAATAAATTAGGAGGTGGCTATCATGGCTATGTTTGGAAGATTTACAGAGAGAGCTCAAAAGGTAATTATATTAGCCCAAGAGGAAGCAAAATCAATGAAACATAATTATGTAGGAACAGAACATCTTCTATTAGGATTAGTTAAAGAAGGAGAAGGTGTAGCTGCAAAGGCATTAGAGAATTTAGGTATAGATTTAGATAATCTAAAAAAGCAAATCATAGAAAAAATAGGCTATGGAAATACAAAGGAAGAACTATTAGGATTTACACCTAGAACTAAGAAAGTATTTGAGCTAAGTTTTATAGAGGCAAGAAATTTAGGACATAATTATGTAGGAACAGAACATCTTTTATTAGGATTAGTTAAAGAAGGAGAAGGTGTAGCTGCAATTACTTTAAAAAGTTTAGGAATAGATCTAGGGAAAACTAAACAAGAGGTCTTAAAGATGTTAGGCAATAATAAAAAAAGCAATAATAAATATGAGAAAAAAAAGGGAGAGAAAACTCCTACTTTAGACAAATATGGAAGGGATCTTACTAACTATGCAAGTGAAGGTAAACTAGACCCTGTAATAGGAAGAAGTAAGGAAATTGAAAGGGTTATACAGGTATTAAGTAGAAGAACTAAAAATAATCCTTGCCTTATAGGAGAACCTGGTGTGGGGAAAACAGCCATTGCTGAAGGTCTAGCCCAGGAAATTTCTGAAGGTAAAGTCCCTGAAATACTAAAGAATAAAAGAGTTGTTACGTTAGATTTGGCATCTATGGTAGCAGGTGCTAAATATAGGGGAGAATTTGAAAATAGACTTAAAAAAGTAATGGAAGAATTAAGAAAAAATGGCAATGTTATATTGTTTATAGACGAGATGCATACTATTATAGGGGCAGGAGCAGCAGAAGGCGCTATAGATGCTTCTAATATCTTAAAACCAGCATTGGCTAGGGGAGAGCTCCAAGCTATTGGTGCAACTACTCTAGATGAGTATAGAAAGCATATAGAAAAAGATTCTGCATTAGAGAGAAGATTCCAACCTATTACTGTTGAAGAACCAAATGTGGAGGATACAATTAAGATACTTAAGGGTTTAAGAGATAGATATGAAGCACATCACAGAGTTAAGATAGAAGATGAGGCATTAAAGGGAGCAGCAGAATTATCCCACAGATATATTACTGATAGATTTTTACCTGATAAAGCAATAGATTTAATTGATGAAGCTGCTTCTAAAGTAAGGTTACAATCAATAACTGCTCCTCCAGAGCTTAATGAAATAGAGCAAAAGCTTGAGGAATTATCCCAAGAAAAGGAAGAATCGATTAGTACGCAAAATTATGAAAAAGCAGCTCAATTAAGGGATAAAGAAAAGAAATTAAAAGATGAGTTAGAAAATAAGAAAAATGAATGGAATAACAAAAAGAATTCTAAATCTACAGTTGTTGGGTATGAAGAAATAGCTTATGTTGTATCTAATTGGACTGGAATACCAGTTAAAAAAATGACTATGGAAGAATCAGAAAGACTATTAAAGCTAGAAAAAATATTACATGATAGAGTAATAGGTCAAAATCAAGCAGTTAAAGCAGTGTCTAATGCAGTTAGAAGGGCTAGGGTAGGATTGAAAGATCCAAATAAACCAATAGGTTCGTTTATATTCCTAGGTCCTACTGGTGTTGGAAAGACAGAACTATCTAAAGCATTAGCTGAAGCAATGTTTGGTGATGAAGATGCAATGATAAGAGTAGATATGTCTGAATATATGGAAAAACATTCAGTTTCAAGATTAGTTGGTTCTCCTCCTGGATATGTAGGACATGATGAAGGAGGTCAACTAACTGAAAAGGTAAGAAGAAAACCGTATTCAGTTATATTATTTGACGAGATTGAAAAAGCACATCCTGAAGTTTTTAATATATTATTACAATTATTAGACGATGGAAGATTAACAGATTCTAAGGGAAGAATTGTTGATTTTAAAAATACTATCGTGATAATGACATCTAATGTTGGAGCAAGTAGAATTAAAAAGCAAAAGACCTTAGGTTTTGCAGCTGTAGAAGATGAAGAAAAAAGAGAGTATGAAGAAATGAAAGATAATATTATGGATGAGTTGAAAAAATCCTTTAGACCTGAATTTATAAACAGAATAGACGAGGTTATAGTATTTCATTCTTTAAGTGAAGATAATATTAAAGATATAGTAGAATTAATGGTAAAGGATTTAGAAGATAAACTTAAAAAACTAAATATTAATATCAAAGTAAATAATGATGCAAAAGAATATATAGCAGATAAAGGATACGATCCAGTATATGGAGCAAGACCTTTAGAAAGGTCTATAAGAAAACTTATAGAAGATCCATTATCAGAGGAAATATTGAAGGGATCAATAGCTAAAAATCAAAACATAGTTGTTAATTTCAAGGAAGATAAATTAACTTTTGATAAAGAATAAAAAAGAGTAAAAGGTAGTAGAGAATATTCTCTACTACCTTTTACATTTATATTAGCTAGTATATAATATTTTAAGGAAGGAGGAATTTTATGGTTATTATAAAAAAGATAAGCGATGAGTATTTTCAAAATACAGTAGGTATGATAACTGAACTTATGAATTTTCATAGAAAACTAACAAATGCACCAAAGGAATTCTGGACAAATGATAATGAATCAAAGAAAACATTAAAAGAATGGATATATGAAGGAGAAGTTTATAATATATTTTATGATAAAAGAATAGTAGGCTTTTTTTATGTTAAATTTGGAGGTCAAAATGCAGCTTGGCTTGAGGATATTTTTATAGCTGAGGAATATAGAAAAAAAGGCATAGGGAAAAAGGCAATTAAAGAATTAGATAAGTTAATGAAAGAAAAAAATATTACTGCTATGTTTTTAGATGTTATACCAAGAAATACAAAAGCTATAAAGTTTTATAAAGAACTAGGGTTTGATCATTTGAATTTAATTCAATTAAGAAAAAATTATGATAAACGTTTAAATAAAAATGAAGAAATAGATTTATTAGGATTTAAGTTTAAAAAATATTAATTGAAACAAGAATATTTAAAAATAGTACAGATTTATTATAGAAAAACTTAGAAAAATATATTATATTTTGATATAATTTAAAGAATAAATGAAAATGAGCTTATATTATTGAAGAAACATGTAAATAATTATAATAGGAATATTTTAGGAGGTTATTAAGTGGCAAAGCTTAAGAGTAAATATGTATGCCAAGAATGTGGATATGTAACTCCAAAATGGATGGGAAAATGTCCAGGATGTAATGAGTGGAATACCTTAGTAGAAGAAGTATATGAAAAGAACAAAGAAAAACTTAAGATAAAAAGAAATTACTCATCAGATAAATCAAAGAAACTTGTGGATGTAAAAATAGAGGAAGAAGAAAGGGTTTCAACGGCTGTAAATGAGTTAAATAGAGTTTTAGGTGGAGGTTTAGTTAAGGGGTCTTTAATTTTAGTAGGTGGAGATCCTGGAATAGGAAAATCCACATTACTTATTCAAGTTGCAAATAACATAGCAACTACAGGGTTAAAAGTTTTATATGTATCCGGTGAAGAATCAGCTAAACAAATAAAAATACGTTCAGATAGACTTAAAATAAATAGCGAAAATGTATACATACTTGCAGAAACAAATATAGATATAATAGAAAATTCTATTGAAGAGTTATCTCCAGATATATTAGTAATAGATTCTATTCAAACAGTTCACAATCCAGAACTTACTTCAGCACCTGGAAGCGTTAGTCAAGTTAGAGAAATAACTTCAAAATTAATGAAGACTGCTAAACATAGAGAGATGGCTACCTTTATAGTTGGACATGTAACTAAGCAAGGTTCGATAGCAGGACCTAGGGTTTTAGAACATATGGTGGATACAGTTTTATATTTTGAAGGTGAAAGACATCATACATATAGGATTTTAAGAGCAGTAAAAAATAGATTTGGTTCAACTAATGAAATTGGAATATTTGAAATGAGAGATATAGGACTTGTGGAGGTTGAAAATGCCTCAGAGATGCTTCTATCAGGAAGGCCTTTAAATGCCTCGGGTACAGTTGTAGTGCCTGGTATAGAAGGAACTAGACCTATGCTGATAGAAATCCAAGCCCTAGTAAGCCCTACAGCCTTTGGTATGCCTAGAAGAGTTACAACAGGTATAGATTATAATAGGGTAGTATTAATGATGGCAGTATTAGAAAAAAAGTTAGGGCTTCAAACACAAAACATGGATGCATATATTAATATAACAGGAGGCCTTCAAATAAAAGAACCAGCTGTGGATTTAGGAATTATTTGCGCAATTACATCAAGTTTTAGAGACAAAGAACTTGATGCTGAGACAGTGGTAATGGGAGAGGTAGGATTAACTGGAGAATTAAGAACGATTAGCATGATAGAAAAAAGGTTACAAGAAGCAGCTAAATTAGGGTTTAAAACTGCAGTAGTACCAGAATCAAATTTAAAGGGTATTGATACTAAGAAATTAGATATTGATGTTAAAGGAGTAAGTAATATACAAAAAGCTATAGATTGTGTTTTAGGAGGATAGAAGGTATGACATTTGAAAATGCAAATAATGAAGATATTTATGAATCAGTAAAAATGCTTTCTCCAGGGACACCTTTAAGAGAAGGGTTAGAAAATATAGTGAGGGCTAAAACAGGGGCTTTAATTGTAGTTGGAGATAGTAAAGAAATTTTAGATATAGTGGATGGCGGATTTAATATAAATAGTGAATTTTCACCAGCTTATCTTTATGAATTAGCTAAGATGGATGGGGCTATTATATTAAATTATGATGCTAAAAAGATTCTTTATGCAAACACACAATTAGTACCTGACTCTTTCATAGCTTCTAAGGAAACAGGAATAAGACATAGAACAGCTGATAGGGTAGCTAAACAAACTGGAGAGTTAGTTATTTCAATATCTCAAAGAAGAAATATAATAACTCTTTATAAAGGATATTCTAAATATGTATTAAAGGATGTAAGTGAAATACTAACAAAGGCAAATCAAGCAATACAGACTTTAGATAAATATAAGATAGTATTAAATCAGGCTATGGATAATTTAAGTGCTTTAGAAATGGAAGATTTAGTAACGGTTTTTGATGTGACTAAAGTCTTACAACGAACGGAAATGGTAATGCGAATTGTCTTTGAGATTGAAAAATATATTTTAGAATTAGGAAATGAAGGTAGATTAATAAGTATGCAGACAGAAGAGTTAACAAGTAATGTAGAAGAAGATGGACTAAATATAATTAAAGATTATTGTGTTATGGAAGAGGATGAAGATTTAGAAAATATATTACAAGATATAAGGGATTTATCCTCTGAAGACCTTTTAGAACTATCTAATATAGCTAAAATACTAGGATATAAAGATGGAATAAATTCACTTGATTATACTGTATCACCTAAAGGATATAGAATTTTAAGTAAGATACCAAGGTTACCCCACAGTGTACTTGAAAATGTTATAGCAAATTTTAAATCTTTTCAAGACATATTAAAGGCTACTATAACACAATTAGATGCAGTAGAAGGTATTGGTGAAATAAGGGCTAGGACAATAAAAGAGGGCCTAAGAAGATTTCAAGAACAATCACTATTAGATAGACATATATAAGGTTAAAAAAACTCTTAAAAGTAGTTGACAACTTAATGGGAGCTGTGGTAAAATTATATAATTTGACAATTTAGTATATCTGTAGTATACTAAGTTTATAAGTTTGTGTATATTGGGAGGGTTTTGCTATGTTTAATATAGGAGATAAAATAGTTTATCCAATGCACGGAGCCGGGATAATAGAAGGGATTGAAGAAAAAGAAATATTAGGTAAAAAGAGAAAGTATTATGTAATGAAAATGCCTATGGGCGAGATGCAAGTTATGGTTCCTATAGATAATATTGAAGATATAGGTATCAGAGAAATTATTAATGATGAGGAAGTAGAACAAGTATTAGCTGTTTTGGGTGATGATAAGACTAAGATGCCTCAAAATTGGAACAGAAGATATAGAGCTAATATGGATAAAATTAAGAGTGGAGACATTTTTGAAATAGCTAGTGTAGTAAGAAACCTTATTATGAGAGACAGAGAAAAAGGTTTATCAACAGGAGAAAGAAAAATGCTTAATAATGCAAAACAAATGTTAGTAAGTGAAATGGTTCTAGCTAAGGAAATAGACGAAGAAGAAGCTGATAAATTAATTGAAGATATAATACAGTAGCGTCGCTGTGAGGCGCTTGTTTTTATCAACCTATGGTTTTTAATTTAACTTTAAAAACCATGGTTTGATTTTTTTTATAAAAATATGAATAAATACTAAAAAAATAGGTAAATAAGTTATATAATTAATTATTTTGGAAAGACTCTATAATAGGAGGTGAATTTATGGTTAATAAAATTTCTAGAGGGATATTAACCGTTCTAGGTTTATTATTAGGGTATGGATTTGTAACATTTACTAAGGATACAGGTGTATTTAAATCTTTATTTACAGATAATATACCATTATATTTTTATGCAGTAGTTAGTTTGATTGGCGGAATTATACTATTTATTATTGCTCCTAAGATAATCAAAGTTGGAAGGAAAATAATGACTAAAGTAGAGGATCAATTACAAAATGTACCTGCTTCAGATATTGTATTAGGTACTGTAGGTTTAATATTTGGACTTGTGATTGCATATTTAATTAGTCTTCCACTAATTAGTATTCCTTATGTAGGGGAAGTATTAGCAATATTGTCATACTTATTGTTTGGATATTTAGGAACTATAGTTCCTACAAAGAAAAGAGAAGATTTCTTTAGTTTATTTAATGTATTTAAGAAAAATGCAGATAAAGAAAAAGCAGTTGATCCATCAACTTCAAAATCTAAACCTAAGGTGTTAGACACTAGTGTTATTATTGATGGAAGAATAGCAGATATATGTAAGACAGGTTTTATAGAAGGGCCATTAGTGATTCCAGAGTTTGTATTAGAGGAGTTAAGACACATTGCCGATTCTTCAGATGGCTTAAAAAGAAATAGAGGAAGAAGAGGTTTAGATATTCTAAATAAAATTCAAAAAGAAATCGATATTGAAGTTATAATTTATGAAAAAGATTTTCCAGAAATTGAAGAAGTAGATAGTAAGTTATTGAAACTAGGTCAAGTTTTAAAGGGTAAGGTTGTAACTAATGACTTTAACTTAAATAAAGTTGCAGAATTTCATGGAGTAGATGTTTTAAATATCAATGAATTAGCAAATGCAGTGAAACCAGTAGTTCTACCAGGTGAAGAAATGGTTGTTCAAGTAATCAAAGATGGTAAGGAACATGGTCAAGGTGTAGCTTATTTAGATGATGGAACCATGATAGTTGTAGATGGAGGAAGAAAACATATCGGAGAAACATTAGGTGTTATGGTTACTAGTGTTTTACAAACAGCTGCAGGAAGAATGATATTTGCTAAACCCAAATATATGATTGATAAAGCAGTTTAGATAAAAAACCGGCTATTCTAGTCGGTTTTTTTTATGTATAATAATAAGTATAATTAATTATTAGATTAAGGTGGGATTAAATGTATAAAGATAAAAGAGTTTCAGTAGTAATACCAGCAGCAGGTATGGGTAAAAGAATGAAAAGTAAAAAGAATAAACAATATCTACTTTTACAAGGAAAACCGGTATTAGCCCATACAATAGATAAATTTAATAAATGTAAACTTATTGATGAAATAATAATTGTTACTAGGGAAAATGAAATTAAATACTGTAAAGAAAATATAGTTAAGAAGTATAATTTTAACAAGGTTTCAAAAGTAATAAAAGGAGGTAAAGAAAGATTTGATTCTGTATATAATGGATTAAAAAGTGTAGATAAAAATACAGATATCCTTCTAATACATGATGGGGCTAGACCATTTATAACAGGCAAAAATATTGAGAAATGTATAGTTAGTGTAAATGAATTTAAGGCTTGTATTTTAGGTGTTCCAGTAAAGGATACAATAAAAGAAGTCAATGAAGATAAATCAATTATAAATACTCCAGATCGTAGTAAATTATGGGCAGTACAAACTCCCCAATGTTTTGAATATGATTTAATTTTAAAAGCATATAATAGTGATATAAACAAAGAAAATATAACTGATGATAGTATGCTTTTAGAAAGGTTAGGATATGAAGTTAAAATAGTTTTAGGAGATTATAATAATATTAAATTAACTACACCAGAGGATATGGAATTTGCTAAGGCTATACTAAAAAAATAAGGAGGTTTTACTTTGAAGATTGGCATAGGGTATGATGTACATAAACTTATTGAAAAAAGAAAATTAATTTTAGGTGGAGTTACTATTAAACATGATAAGGGATTATTAGGGCATTCAGATGCAGATGTATTAATACATGCAATAATGGATAGTATTATAGGGGCTATGGGATTTGGAGATATAGGGAAACACTTTCCAGATACAGATAATAAATTTAAAGACATATCAAGCATGAAATTACTAAATAAAGTTTATGAAATGATGATAAAAAATGAATATACTATAGGGAATATGGATTGTGTTATAGTCGCACAAAAACCGAAATTAGCTCCTTATATAGATGAGATGAGAGAAAATATAGCATCTATTTTAAAGGTTACAAAGGATAAAATTAATATTAAGGCAACTACAACTGAAAAGTTAGGTTTTGAAGGGGAAGAAAAAGGGATATCTTCACAGGCAGTTTGTATTTTAGTAAAAAAATAGAAAAGTGGTGATATGTTGATAGAGTTATTTAATTTAACTAAAAATTTCAAAGAGGTAAAAGCAGTGGATAATATATCCTTTAAAGTTAACAGGGGAGAAGTATTTGGTTTATTAGGTGAAAATGGAGCAGGTAAGACTACAACTTTGAGAATGTTAGCTACTATGCTAAAACCAACAAGTGGTAAAGTTTTAATAGATGGATCCAATCTTTTAGATGAGCCAGAAAAAGTTAGAAGTAAAATTGGTATTTTATTTGGTGGAACAACAGGCTTATATGATAGACTTACAGCTTATGAGAATATAGAGTATTTTGGTCTTTTAAATGGAATGGATAAAAGAGAAATTAAATATAGTATTAATAATTTATTAAAAGATTTGGATATGAATGAATATATAAATAGAAAAGTAGGTAAATTTTCAAAGGGAATGAAGCAAAAGGTAGCAATAGCAAGGAGTATTGTACATGATCCTAAAATAATGTTTTTTGATGAACCAACTTCAGGTTTAGATGTAACATCTGTAAGAATGGTACATAAGTTTATAGAAAAATTAAGAAAAAGTGGAAAAACCATTGTTTTCTCTAGTCACTCTATGAAGGAAGTAGATAAACTTTGCGATACAGTGGGAATAATCCATAAGGGTAAGATGGCTGAAGTAACCAGTCTTTCTGATTTAAGAAATAAATATAATGATTTGGATTTAGAAGAGATTTTCATAGAAATAATAGGTGATAAAAATGAACATTAGATATATGTTAATAGTACTTAGAAAGGAATTAAAGGATACATTCAGAGATAAGAAAACCATTTTTTCTAGTATTATAATTCCTATTTTGATTTTTCCTATATTAGTATTAGCTCTAGGAAGTGGAGCTTCTGATATGTTAGAAGAAGAAAAAAGACCAATAGAAGTAGCTATTATTGGGAATGAAAATACTAGCATATTTACTTATTTAAAAAAACATAAAAACATAGAAATCAAATCTTATACTAATCCAGAAAAGGCATTAAAGGATTTAAAAATAAAAGCAATTATAAAAATAGATACAAATTTTGATGAAACGATAAATGAAAACAAAACAGTAAATCTTGATATTATCTATGATGAGTCAAGTCAAAAGTCGGCGATGGCTAAACCAAGGCTAGAAAGAATAATTGATGAATACTCTAATAAGATATTAGAGGAGAGATTAAAAGCTTTGAATATAAAACCTAACATTCTAAATGTAGTTAACATTAATACTAAATCAGTTACTATTAAAGATAATGGATTTGCTTTAATGATGTTTTCTATGATGTTACCTATGCTTTTAACTATATGGTCAGCTATTGGTGGAATACCAGCAGCTACTGATCTTGGAGCTGGAGAAAAAGAAAGAAAGACTTTAGAGGCGCTTTTAACTACAAAAGCTAGTAGGGTTTCTATTTTATTAGGTAAATATTTTACCATAGTAATTGCGGGAATTATGGGAACTTTAGCATCATTATTAGGATTTTTAATAGCATCTAAACTTAATCCTGATTTTCTAGGCAGTGGAGTTAGCTTACCCCCATCTAGTATAGGAATTATAGCTATATTTTGTGTAGGATTGTCTTTAACCTTCAGTGGGATAGAACTTGCTATTAGTTTTTATGCTAGAAATTTTAAAGAAGCTCAAACTTATCTAACTCCTCTAACAATAATATTACTTATTCCTGCTTATCTAACTATGTATTTAGATGGTAGGGCTATACCAGAAGTTTATTTTAATATCCCAATAATAAATATAATATCAATTATAAAAGAAGTTTTAGTTTCAGTAATAAATCCATTACATATATTTATTGTACTACTTTGGACGATACTTTATGTTAGTATATCAATATTTATCACTGTAAGGATGTTTAATAAAGAATCAGTAATATTTAGAAACTAATGAAAATATATTCCCTAAAGACATATTATTGCAAATTGTCTGAAAAAATGTTATATTTATAACATAGTATTTCACTAAAAACTAGGGGGTATAGCATGGAAAAATTAGAATTTGAATATCCAATGATGTTATTTGCTAGATGTTCATGTACAAATCAAGTACCTATTAAGGAAATGGAAGTAAAAGAAAATACTGAAGAATTAGTTAAGTTAGGTTATGAAGCAAAGTGTTCTATTTGCAATAAAAAAATAAAAGAAGAATTAAACATTACAGAGGAAACTAAAGAATTTACAGATTTAATGAATGTTTTTAAAGTTATACCGTCAATAAAAGATGAACTAGCTATAGTTAAATTAGAAACAGTTAAAGGTAAATTGAAAGATGGGGAGTTAAACTTATTTGGTAATTATTCTCATCTAAGATTCTGGGACCAAGTTATACAAAAAGATATAATTACAATACCATATAAAAAGAAATAAAGCGGTGATTACACCGCTTTATTTAAATCCCATCATTTCTAAATGTTTTTCAATAACATTTAAATTATCTTTGTATTTATCACTATATAAAGGTTTACATTTCTTAATATCTTGTTGACCTATAAGTAATTTAGTGGCAAAGGCTAGACATGTAGCTTCCCCACATTTTTTACAATTAGTTTTAGGAAGGTAATTATAGATTTCTATAGCAGTAGGTTTTGATCGCATCTTATAAAGTGGTTCAATATTTTCTTTTTCATTATACGTTTTATTTATTAAGTCTTTTATATAATCTATAATCTCATGAGCATCAGTCTCATTTAACGCCTTTTGAACAGCCATGTGGTTGTTATAAAGGGTGATTATTCTAAATTCCTTTCTTATAGTGATAGCGGGTATTTTTTTATTGAATATAGCATCTTTAAGTTTCCCATTTAGATAAGGGAAAATTTCAGCTATGTCATTTGTTAAGTCAGCTTTAAACCTTATCTTATTATTATCTGCTATACATGATTGCATATAAGTTATGAAAATATCTTCTAAATACAAATTTTTAACTCCTTTCAATGATTAATAAAATTACTATACTAATTATGATATAATTAAAGTAATATTTTGTAAACAAACACAGATGAAAATAAGTTTTATTGACAGTTAAAAAATATGATGATATAATTTTAACAAATACAAATATAAATATAAATTTGAAATCATGAAGATTTCTAAAGGCCCAATGAATGGGTTTTTGGGAATCTTTTTTGTAAATAAAAACTAGGAGGGAAAAAAATGTGCGAATCTAATGCTTATCTTTTAACTAAAGAAGGAGAAAAAAAGATAATGGATAATGTTGTTCATATGAAACCTGAGAATGGAAAAGTATATTTAACAGGACTATTAGGAGATCAGAAAATTGTAGATGGTGAAGTAGAAGAAATAAAACTTATAGAACATAAAATATTAATTAAGGGTAAACAATAATAAGTTGGAGGATAATTATGATAATATCAGTCATTGATGGAATGGGAGGAGGAATAGGATCTCAAATAGTTGAAAGACTTAGAGACGAACTTCCTTCATACTTTGAGATATATGCTTTAGGAACAAATGCACAAGCTACATCAAATATGTTAAAAAGCAAAGCTAATAAAGGGGCAACAGGAGAAAATGCTATAATTGTATCAGCTAAAAAAGCAAATGTTATTATAGCACCGGCTTCAGTTGCTATACCAAATTCCATGATGGGAGAAATAACAAAGGATATTGCTGCAGCAATAACAGATTCAGAAGCATTAAAAATACTTATTCCAATAATGCCAGAAAATTTTAAACTAGTTGGACTTGAACAAAAGCCTATGGTATTACTAATAAAAGATGCTGTAGATTTAATAAAAGAAGAATTTAATTTATAGGAGGGTTTAAATGGACTCTAATAAAAAGGATTTAGAAACCTTAAAAGTTTTGTTAGTACATTGGGTAAATCATAATAAATCTCATCAAGAAAAGTTTGATGAATGGGTAGAAAAGTCTAGTGAATTAGGAAAAGAAGAAGTAAGTGAGTATATAAAAAAAGCAAGTGAATATATAGATAAGGCAAATGAAATGCTAATGGAAGCAAAAAAGAATATGTAGAGATAAACCCCCAATAAATTTAACAAAAAAAGTTAAATTTTATTGGGGGTTTTATTGCATATATTAGTTAAGAGGTGTATAATGTAAATATAATGTATAAAAAATAACAAACTATTCCCTAGACTAATAAAATTAAACTTTTTAAAATCATACGAATATAACTAGATCAAATATAATAACAATTAATATAAGAGAATCTAATAAATTAAGCATATAAATACTATACTAGCTAATGATAATCATAGCAAAATATGTTGAATAATGAAAAAAATTATGGTACTATATAGGTGATGGAGAGTATAGAATTTTGCTTGAATATAATATCACCTATAGATGGTGTTATTTTTATAAAGACTCATTGTTAAAAAAATAACGTTAAAATTTAAATAAACCTTTGGGAGGGACAAAAATGAATGAAAAAGATATTACTATTGACATTGACACACAGGAACTTTTTAAGAAAGCTAAAGATGAAGAAGTAGAGACAACCTGGGATAGGCAAAAATTAATGAAAAAGCCTTGTGGCTTTGGAGAAAAGGGAGTATGCTGTAAGATTTGTGCAATGGGACCTTGTAGAATAAGTCCAGTTGCAGGAAGAGGGGCACAAAAGGGAATTTGTGGAGCAACAGCTGATGTTATAGTAGCAAGAAACTTCGCAAGAATGGTAGCCGGCGGAGCAGCGGCTCACTCTGATCATGGTAGAGATATTGCCCATACACTTTATATGGCAAGTAAAGATGGAAATTATAAAGTAAGGGATGAAGAAAAGTTAATAAGAATCGCTAAAGAATGGGATGTAAAAACAGAAGATAGAGATATTTACGATATAGCCCATGAAGTAGCAGAAATTTCTTTAAATGAGTTTGGAAAACCATTTGGAAAACTAAAGTTTTTAGATAGGGCACCTGAAGAGAGAAATAAAACATGGGAAGAAAATGATATAAAACCTAGAGCTATAGATAGAGAAATCGCAACAATAATGCATTCAACACATATGGGATGTACAGCGGATGCTGAAAGTTTAATTAATATGTCAATGAGAACTTCTCTTTCCGATGGTTGGGGAGGATCTATGATAGGTACCGAATTAAGTGATGTTTTATTCGGAACTCCTATACCGAGGGAAACAGAAGCTAACTTAGGAGTATTAGAAGAAGGTAAGGTTAATATAGTTTTACATGGACATGAACCTACTTTATCTGAAATGATAGTTTTAGCTAGTGAAGATCCTGAATTAAAAAAGCTAGCTGAAGAGGTAGGGGCAGATGGAATAAACTTAGCTGGAATGTGTTGTACAGCAAATGAAGTAACAATGCGTCATGGAATTAAGATAGCTGGTAACTTCCATCAGCAAGAACTAGCAGTATTAACAGGAGCAGTTGAAGCAGTTATTGTTGATGTTCAGTGTATTATGCCATCATTATCTTCATTATCTGATTGTTATCATACTAAGTTTATAACAACTTCACCTAAAGCTAGAATAACAGGTGCAGATCATATGGAATTTGATGAAGAAAAGGCTTATGAATCAGCTAAGACTATAGTGAGAGAAGCTATAGAAAACTTTAAAAATAGAGACAATGAAAAGATTTTTATACCTAAGGGTAAATCCCACGCAACAGTTGGTTATTCTGTTGAATCAATAGGAGATCAATTAACTAGAGTATCAAATTCATATATAGAAAGTAAAAGTAAGTTTAAGCCATTAGGTGATTGTATATTATCAGGTGTTTTAAGAGGTGCAGTAGGAGTTGTAGGATGTAACAATCCAAAAGTGAAGCATGATTATGGACATATAGAATTAATGAAAGAACTTATAGCTAATGATGTAATCGTTGTTACTACAGGATGTGCCGCACAAGCAGCTGCTAAAGCAGGTCTTATGAGTAAGGATGCTAAAGAACTTGCAGGGCTTGGACTTAAAACGGTTTGTGAGTTAGTAGATATACCACCAGTAATTCATATGGGATCTTGTGTTGATATAAGTCGTATATTAACCCTTGTAAAGGAAGTTTCAGAATACACAGGTGTTGATATGAATAAATTGCCAGTTACAGGTTCAGCTCCAGAGTGGATGTCAGAAAAGGCAATATCTATTGGTACTTATGTTGTATCTTCTGGTATAAACACTTGGTTAGGAGTAACACCGCCAGTAACAGGAGGACCTGAAGTTGTTGATATATTAACTAATAAAATGGAAGATATGGTAGGAGCTAAATTCTTTATAGAAGAAGACCCTATTAAAGCTGCAAAACAAATGATAGATAAAATAGAAGAAAAAAGAAATGAATTAGGTATATAAAGGTAAGGTGATTATATGAAAATCGCTATTACAGGAAAAGGAGGAGTTGGAAAAACAACTTTCTCCGCAATATTAAGTAGATTATATGCAGATGAAGGTTTCAGGGTGTTAGCAGTTGATGCTGACCCTGATGCCAATCTTGCATTAGCTTTAGGCTTTCCTAAAGAGGTTATGGAAAAAATTATACCAATATCTGAAATGAAGGATTTAGTTGCAAAACGTACAGGATCAACTCCAGGGTCATTTGGAAAGATGTTTAAAATGAACCCTAAAGTGGATGATATACCGGAAAGATATTGTACTGAGTATAATAATGTTAAGCTTCTTACAATGGGAACTGTAGATACTGGAGGCAGTGGATGTGTTTGTCCTGAGCATGTTATTTTAAAAAGATTAACTTCCCATCTTATTTTAAATAATAATGATGTAGTTATTATGGATATGGAAGCTGGGATAGAGCATTTAGGAAGAGGAACTGCTGAAGGAGTAGATGCATTTATTGTGGTTGTAGAACCAGGAGCTAGAAGTTTACAAACCTTTGAAAAGGTTAAAAAACTAGGTAAGGATATAAATATAGATAACGTATATGTAGTAGGAAATAAAATTAGAAACAAAAAAGATGAAGACTACATAAAAGATAAGGTTGGTAAGGAAAATTGTTTAGGATTTATACATTTTAGTGAAAGTATTATGGATTCAGATAGGGCTGGAAATTCTCCATACAATAGTAAGGATGCTATTGAGGAGATTGATATAATAAAAACTAAAATATAGAAAGGGGATTTATATGGGTTTTAAATCTGATATTGAAATTGCTCAAGAAGCAGAAGTTAAGGACATTAGAGAAATTGCAGAAAAACTTGATCTAACAGAGGAGGATCTTGACCTTTATGGTAAATATAAGGCTAAGGTTGATTACAATTTACTAAAAAAAGGTAATGGCAAAAAATCTAAACTTATATTAACTACAGCAATTAATCCTACACCAGCTGGAGAAGGAAAAACAACAACTACTATAGGTGTTGCAGATGCATTAACAAGATTAAACAAAAATACTTTAGTGGCATTAAGGGAGCCATCTTTAGGACCAGTATTTGGTATCAAAGGAGGTGCAGCTGGAGGAGGATATGCTCAAGTTGTACCAATGGAAGATATTAATCTTCACTTTACTGGCGATATACATGCAATAGGAGCAGCAAATAACTTACTTGCAGCAATGATTGATAATCATATGCATCATGGTAATGATTTAGGAATTGATGTTAGAAAAGTAAACTGGAGAAGAGCTGTAGATATGAATGATAGACAGCTTAGAAATGTTACCGATGGTTTAGGAGGAAAAGGTAACGGAGTACCTAGGGAAGATGGTTTTGATATTACAGTAGCATCAGAGGTAATGGCAGCATTTTGTTTAGCAGATGATATTAAAGACCTTAAAGAAAGATTAGGTAAAATAGTTATAGGATTTACTAAAGACGATAAGCCTGTAACTTGTAAGGACTTAAATGCCCATGGAGCTATGGCAGCATTACTTAAAGATGCTTTAAAACCAAATTTAGTACAAACTCTAGAAGGAACACCTGCTTTTGTACATGGAGGACCTTTTGCTAATATTGCCCATGGTTGTAACTCAGTAATTGCTACTAAAATGGCAATGCACTTTGCAGATTATGTAGTAACTGAAGCTGGTTTTGGTGCTGATTTAGGGGCTGAAAAGTTCTTAGATATTAAATGTAGAATGGCTGATTTAAATCCAGATGCAGTTATAATAGTTGCTACAGTAAGAGCACTTAAATATAATGGTGGAGTTAAAAAGGACAAATTAAATGAAGAAAATTTAGAAGCCTTAGAAAAGGGACTTCCAAATTTAATTAAACATATAGAAAATATTACTAAGGTATTCAATTTACCGGCAGTGGTTGCAATAAATAAATTCCCATTTGATACAGATAAAGAATTACAAATGATTAGAGAAAAATGTGAAGAATTAGGAGTTAACGTTGCATTATCTGAAGTTTGGGAAAAAGGCGGAGAAGGTGGAAAAGAGTTAGCTGAAGAAGTACTTAAGTTAACTGAAAATGAAAAATCTGAACTTAAATTCGCTTATGAAGATGAATTACCAATAAAAGAAAAGATAAAAAATATAGCACAAAAGGTATATGGTGCAGATGATGTTAACTTTACAGGTAAAGCATTAAAAGAAATTGAACAACTTGAAAAATTAGGTTATTCTAATATGCCAGTATGTATGGCTAAAACTCAATATTCATTAAGTGATGACCAAACAAAATTAGGTAGACCTAAAGGATTTAATATTACAGTAAGTCAAGCTAAAGTTTCAGCAGGAGCTGGATTTATAGTGGCACTTACAGGAGAAATAATGAAGATGCCAGGACTTCCAAAAAAACCTGCTGCAGAAAAAATAGATGTAGATGAAAATGGTACTATATCAGGATTGTTCTAAATAAATAATAGGAGGAAAGGACATGAAATTAGCTAATAAGACTTGCGTTGATTTTACAGATGTTCTTTCCTCTAAAGCTGCTGTGCCCGGTGGAGGCGGAGCAGCAGCTTTAGTGGGAGGAATAGGAACAGCTTTAGCTGGCATGGTTTGTAATTTAACCGTAGGAAAAAAGAAATATAAAGAATACGAGGAAGATGTAAAAGAAATTCTTAATAAAACAAAAGCTTTGCAACAAAGATTATTAGATATGATAGATGAGGATGCTGAGAATTTCTTGCCACTTTCTAAGGCGTATGGAATGCCTTCTAATACTGAAGAAGAAAAAAAAGAAAAGGAAAAAGTTATGCAGGCTTCATTAAAAAAAGCTTGTGAAGTACCAATAAAAATAGTTGAAACAAGTTATGAGGCTATTAAGCTACATGAACAGTTAGTTGATAAAGGTTCAAAACTTGCTATTAGCGATGTAGGTGTTGGAATTCAATGTTTAAGATCTGCTTTAATAAGTGGACAATTAAATGTTTACATCAACATAGGTATGATTAAAGATGAAAAATATGTTAATGAAGTTAAAGATAAAACTGAGAAATTAGTAAGTGAAGGAACAAAAATTGCAGATGATGTTTATAAAAAAGTTGAAGATAGACTAAAAAAATAAGGAGGATTAAGTATGGGTGAAGTTATTAAGGGTAAACCAGTTGCTGATAAGATAACAAAAAATTTAATTAATGAAGTGGAAAATATGAGATCAAAGGGTGTTAATCCAAAATTAGCTATAGTAAGAGTAGGAGCTAACTCAGCTGATTTAGCATATGAAAGAGGAGCTTTAAAAAGAAGTGAAAAAGTAGGAATAGATGCAGAAGTATTTGAACTTCCAGAAAACATATCACAGGATGATTTTATAAAACAATTACATAAATTAAATAAAGACGATAGTATAGATGGTATTTTAGTATTTAGACCATTACCTAAACATTTAGATGAATCAGTTATTAAATACGAAATAGCACCAGAAAAGGATGTGGATTGTTTTAATCCAGTAAATGAAGGAAAATTATATGAAGGAGATAAGTCTGGATTTCCACCATGTACTCCTTTAGCTGTAATGGAAATTTTAAAACATTATGATATAGATATTAAGGGTAAGGATGCTACTATTATTGGGGCATCGAATGTTGTTGGTAAACCTGCTGCATTATTATTATTAAATGAGTGTGCTACTCCAACTATATGTCATATAGATACTAAAGACACTGCAAAATCAGCCAGACAAGGTGATATAGTAGTTGTAGGTGTAGGTGTACCGAAGTTAGTTAAAGAAAACTTTATAAAAGATGGAGCCGTTGTTATAGATGTTGGAATCAATGTAGATGAAGATGGTAATATGTGTGGTGATGTTGATTTTGATAATGTTAAGGATAAAGCATCTAAAATCACACCAGTACCTAGGGGCGTTGGTTCAGTGACAACTTCTATATTAGCAAAGCATGTAGTAAAGGCTTGTAAATTACAGAAAAACTTATAAAAAATTAATCTTTTATAAAGGAGGATATTAGATGATTATTTCAGAGAAAAAACCTGTTGAAGAAGTAGTAGGGTTTTTAAAAGATTCTAAAAAAATTATTATCACCGGCTGTTCCCTTTGTGCTACAACTTGTAAGACCGGAGGAGAAGATGAAATAATTGAAATGAAAAAGTTACTTGAAAATGAAGGGAAAGAGGTTTTAGCAACTAAAGTATTAGACCCTTCGTGTAACTATCTTAAAACAAGAAAAGATTTAAAGAAGTTAAAAAAAGAAATAAAAGAAGCTGACGCTATTTTATCACTAGCCTGCGGGGATGGAGTGCAAACAGTTGCAAAAGTAGCTAAAGTGCCAGTTTTTCCTGGAACTAATACAATGTTTATAGGTGAAATTGAAAGAGTAGGAAAGTATGAAGAAGCTTGTAAAGCCTGTGGTGAATGCCAATTAGGCTGGAGCGGTGGAATTTGTCCCATAACTAAATGTCCTAAGGGCTTAATTAATGGTCCATGTGGTGGAGCTAAGGATAAAAAATGTGAAGTTGATTCAGATAATGATTGTGCATGGATTAAAATATATGAGAAATTAAAGGAAGAAGACAAATTAGACAATATAAAAGAGATAAAGCCTCCTAGGAACTTTAGAAAAGAGTTACATCCTAGTAAATTAAACTTGCGTTAAAAAAATAACGATAATATAATAACAAGGGAGGAACAATTATGAGTTTGTTAAAAAAGACTTTAGAGAGGGAAGAGTTTGCGATAACTGCAGAAATGGCTCCTCCAAAGGGGACGGATTTTTCCCATCTTTTAGACTGTGCTAGGAAAATAAAGGGGAAAGTTCACGGTGTTAATGTAACAGATTTTCAATCATCTGTAATGAGAGTTAGTTCCCTAGCTACATGTAAGATTTTAAAAGAAGAAGGGTTAGAGCCTGTCTTACAAATAACAGGAAGAGATAGAAATAGAATAGCTATCCAAGGAGAATTATTATCAGCAGGAATATTTCAGATAGAAAATGTTTTAGCATTAACAGGTGATCATTCTGTTGTAGGTGACCATCCAGAATCAAGAGCGGTTTATGATTTAGATAGTGTTGGTATTTTACAAACAATAACAACATTAAATAGCGGTAAAGATATGTCTGGTAATGATTTAAAAGGTACTCCAGAATTTTTCATGGGAGCTTGCGTTACACCTGAGTATGATCCAATGGATTTACAAATTCTTAAGATGGAAAAAAAGGTTCAAGCAGGAGCTAGATATTTTCAAACTCAAGCGATATATGATATAGAAACAATGAAAGAATTTAAAGAAAAATCAAAGCATATAGATGCGAAGGTATTAGCAGGGATAATACCTTTAAAATCAGCAGGTATGGCTAAGTTTATGAGTAAAAATGTACCTGGGATAAATGTTCCTGATGAAATAATAGAAAGAATGAAAAATGCAGATGACAAAATTGAAGAAGGTATAAAAATAGCAGCTGAATGTATTAAGGAATTAAGAGAAGAAAATTTATGTGATGGGGTACATATAATGGCTATTGGTGCTGAAGAAAATATCCCTAAGATATTAGAAGAAGCAGAACTTTTAACAGCAGAAGGAGTGAGCTAAATGAAAGTTGTTGTTATAGGCGGAGGTCCTGGAGGATACGTATCTGCTATAAAAGCAGCTATGCTTGGAGCTAATGTTACTCTTGTAGAAAAAAGAAAAGTAGGAGGAACGTGTTTAAATGTTGGTTGTATACCAACTAAGGCATTACTTGCTTCATCAGAAAACTTAGAATCTGTTAAAAATGCTGAGGATTACGGAGTCAATGTATTAGGGGATATAGAAGTTGACTTTAATAAAATGATGGATAGAAAAGAAAAAATTGTTTCTCAAATGATAGATGGAATTAAGTTTTTATTTGATAAAAAGGGAGTAAACCTAATAGAGGGTTTTGGGAAATTAATAGATAAAAATAAAGTAGAAGTAAAAAAGGAAGACGGTTCAAAGGAAATACTTAAGGCTGATAAAATAATACTTGCTACAGGTTCAGAACCTATAGTTCCAGGCATGTTTCCTTATGATAAAGAAAAAATCATTACCAGCGATGAAGCTTTATCATTAGATGAAAAACCAGAATCTATGATTATTGTAGGTGGCGGAGTTATAGGATGTGAGTTTGGACAATTCTTTAAAAGGATTGGTACAAAAGTTACAATAGTTGAGATGGCTAAACATATTTTACCTAATGAAGACAAAGATATTGCTAAAAATTTGTCAAGATCTTTCAAAAAAGATAAAATAAAAGTGAAGAAGGGTAAAAAAATAGAAAAATGTGAAATAAAAGGCGATAAAGTAATAGCATATTTAGAAGGTGGAAAAACATTAGAAGCAGAAAAGATGCTAATTTCTGTGGGAAGAAAACCATATTTAGAAAATCTAGGTATTGAAGATTTAGGTATTAAGTTAAATAAAGGAAAAGTTGAAGTTAATAAAAATATGGAGACTAATGTTGATGGAATATATGCAATAGGAGATATAGTAGATAGTCCTTTCTTAGCCCATGTAGCATCAAAAGAGGGAACTATAGCTTCTGAAAATGCATTAGGGAGAAATAAAGAAATTAATTATACTGCTGTACCGAGATGTATTTATACAGATCCTGAAGTAGCAGGCGTAGGACTAACTGAAAAGGAAGCAAAGAATAAAGGTATAGATTTTAAGGTTGGTAAATTTCAGTTTAGAGGATTAGGAAAAGCACAGGCTATAGGAAAGTTTGATGGATTTGTAAAAGTAATAGTTGATGAAAGTGATATATTAATCGGTGCTTCAATTATAGGTCCCCATGCTACTGATCTTTTAGCAGAGCTAACATTAGCTGTTGATTTAGGGCTAACAGCAGAGCAGCTAGGGGATATTATACATCCACACCCTACACTTTCTGAAGGTTTAATGGAAGCTTTACATGATGTTCATAATCAGTGTGTACATTCTGTCTAATTGACAGGATAAGTTTATAAAAAGTCCTGTCAATTAGATGTAATATTATAAAAACTAGGAGGGATAGTTATGAGTTACACAATAGCTGTAGCAGGAAAAGGTGGAACAGGAAAAACAACATTGACAGGACTTTTAACGAATTATTTAGTTAATGAAAATAAGAAGCCAATTATAGCAATTGATGCAGATGCAAATGCAAACTTAAATGAGGTTTTAGGTGAAGAAGTAGACTTTACTATAGGTCAAATCAAAGAAGAGGTTAATAAAAGAGAGAAAGCTGGAAATAAGTTTCCTGGAGGAATGACAAAAGCTCAGTATTTAAAGTATAGATTAAATACAGGATTAACTGAAGGAAATGGATATGACCTTTTAGTTATGGGTAGATCAGAAGGCGAAGGTTGTTATTGCTATGTTAATGGCATTTTAAAAGAGCAGATAAATCAAATATCTGATAATTATAAATACCTAGTAATAGATAATGAAGCTGGTATGGAACATCTTAGTAGGAAAGTTGTTAAAAAAATAAATACACTTTTTCTAGTAAGTGATTGTTCAAGAAGAGGGATACAAGCAGTAGGAAGAATTAAAAAATTAGTTAAAGAACTAGAACTAGACGTGGATAATATTTATTTAATAGTTAATAGAGCTCCAAATGGTGAAATTGCAGATGGATTAAAAGAAGAAATTGAGAGTCAAGGATTAAATCTATTAGGAATAGTACCAATGGATGAAAAAATTTACGAATTTGATGCAAAGGGTGAAGCGTTAGTAAATTTACCTGAAGACTCTAAATCTAAAAAAGCTTTAAAGGAAATATTTAATAGAATAGATTTTTAATGAAAGGGGCGATTTAAATGGCATTTAAGATGTCTGTTCAAAAAGCAAAAGGTAAAGTTGAAGAAGTACAACTTGGTAGTGGTGACAATGCTATAACCATAGGAGGAGAAGCCACTTTACCATTTTATGACTTTGATGGAGAAACAGGTAGTAAAGCAAAACTGGGTATGGAAATTTTAGATATTTATCCAGAAGAATGGGTTAAGCCATTGAAAGAAACATATAAAGATGTGGCTGAAGACCCTGCTAAATGGGCTAAATATGTAGAAGATGAATTTAATCCAGATTTTATCTGCTTAAGATTAGAAGGAGCAGATCCAAATGGGTTAGATAAGTCACCTGAGGAGTGTGCTAAAGTTTGTAAAAGTGTAGCAGAAGCTATTAATAAACCTTTAGTAATAGCAGGTACAAATAACCATGAAAAAGATAAAGAAGTATTTGAAAAGGTAGCAGAAGCTGTAGATGGTTATAATTGTTTATTTTTATCAGCTACAGAAGAAAACTATAAAGGTGTAGGAGCTGCAGCAAGTATGGCTTACAGTCATAAAGTAGGAGCTGAATCTTCAGTTGATATTAACCTAGCAAAACAATTAAATGTATTATTAGGACAACTAGGTGTTGATTATGGAGATATCGTGATGAATGTTGGTAATGCAGCTGCTGGATATGGTTTTGAATATTTAGTATCAACTATAGATAGAATTAGACTTGCATTATTTAATCAAAATGATAAGACTCTAACTATGCCAATAATTACACCGGTATCCTTTGAAACTTGGACTGTTAAAGAGTCTATGGCACCGGAAGAGGAAGTAGCAGAATGGGGTAATAGAGAAGATAGAGGTATTTCAATGGAAGTTTCAACTGCAGCAAGTATTTTATCAGTTGGTTCTGATGCAGTAGTACTTCGTCACCCTAAATCACTAGAAACATTAAAAGAACTTGTTGACGCTTTAGAATAAATTTAAATAAAAATTAGATAACTTATGTTAGGAGGATTTTAAATGGCATTAAAAGGATTAGATATATTTAAGCTTACTCCAAAGAAAAATTGTAAAGATTGTGGATTCCCAACATGTTTAGCATTTTCAATGAAAGTAGCTCAGGGGGCAGTAGAAATAGGAAAATGTCCACATATGAGCGATGAGTCATTGGCTAAATTAGAAGAAGCAACAGCACCTTTAATGAAAACTATAAAAATAGGAAAAGGTGACAATGAATACGAACTAGGTGGAGAGACAGTACTTTTCCGTCATGAAAAAACATTTGTAAATAGAAACAGATTTGCAGTTAGATTTACAGATGAAATGAAAGATGAAGAAATAAATGAAAAAATTGAAAATATCAAGAGTGTGCAGTATGAAAGAATCGGCGAGGATATGAAAATCGAGATAGCTTGTGTTGAGTATGTTTCTAATAAGGATGATTACTTAGATATTATTAAGAAAATAAAAAATGAGTTAGACGTTGTATTCATGCTAGTATGTGAAGATACTGATGTTTTAAAAGAAGCATTAGAATTAGTTAAAGATGAAAATCCTATAGTTTATGGTGCTAATGAAGAAAATTATGAAGAGATGGTTAACTTAGTTAAAGACGATAAATTACCATTAGGACTTAAAGCTAAGGGATTAGAAGAGTTATATAGTTTAGTAGAAAAAGTACAGGGACTAGGATATAAAGAACTAATATTAGGAGCACAGGGAGAATCAATTAAAGAAACATTTAAAAATGTTGTTCAAATAAGAAGAACAGCCCTTAAAGAGGAAGATAGGAAATTTGGTTATCCTTCAGTAATATTTGCTGATGAGTTATCTAAGGATAACAAATTTATGGAAGTAGCTTTATCATCACTATTTACAGTTAGATATGGATCAATAGTAGTATTAGATGATATAGACTATGCAAAGGGATTACCTTTATTTGCATTAAGACAAAATGTATATACAGATCCTCAAAGACCAATGACTGTAGAACCAGATATTTATCCAATAAATGGAGCAGATGAAAATTCACCAGTTCTTGTTACTGTTGACTTTGCATTAACTTACTTTATTGTTTCTGGTGAAATTGAAAGATCTAAAGTACCTTGCTGGATGGCTATACCAGATGCAGGAGGATATTCAGTACTTACTTCTTGGGCTGCAGGTAAATTCGGAGGTTCAAGTATTGGAAACTTTATTAAAGAAAGTGGTATAGAAGAAAAGACTAATTCTAGAAAACTAGTAATCCCTGGTAAAGTAGCGGTTCTAAAAGGAGATATAGAAGATAGCTTGCCAGATTGGGAAGTAGTAGTAGGACCTGATGAAGCAATGCATCTTCCAAAATTCTTAAAGGATCTACAAGAAGAAGCATACGCATAAATAAAAATTTAAGGAGGTAGTGAAATGGATAAATTTATGGTAATTGGTGAAAGAATTCACTGTATTTCACCAACTATAAGAAAAGCTTTAGAAGAAAGAAATCCAGAACCTATATTAAAAAGAGCAAAGGAACAAATAGATGCAGGAGCTACTTATTTAGATGTTAATATAGGACCTGCTGAAAAAGATGGGGAAGAAGTAATGACTTGGGCAGTAAAATTAATTCAAGATGAATTTGATAATTTCCCTTTAGCTTTAGATACAGCTAATAGAAAAGCTATTGAAGCTGGGCTTAAAGTTTATAACGATGAAAATGGTAAAGCAATAATAAACTCTGCCGATGCAGGTGGAAGAATGGATATGTTTAAATTAGCAGCAGAAAATAATGCTAAAATAATTGCTTTATGTTCTAAGGATGGAATACCTAAAGATAATGATGAAAGAATGGCTTATGCAACTGAAATGCTTGAAAAAGCAATGGAATATGGTATGGATCCTGAAGATATATTATTTGACCCATTATTTTTAGTTGTTAAAGGAATGCAAGATAAGCAGAAAGAAGTATTAGAAGCTATAAAACAGCTTACTGATATGGGTCTTAAAACAACAGGAGGATTAAGTAATATATCAAATGGTGCTCCTAACGATATAAGACCAATAATGGATTCAGCTTATGCTGCAATGGCTATGCAATGCGGGCTTTCATCAGCGATTATTAATCCATGTGAAAAAAGGTTAATGGAGACTATTAAGACTTGTGATGTTATCAAAAATAACATTCTTTATGCTGATTCATATTTAGAATTATAATAATAAGTATTCGTCTCGTTGAGACGAATACTTTGATATATTAATATTTAGTGTATAACTAAATAAGGGGGTTATATAATGCAAAATTTATTTAAAACAATATTTACAGGGTCTAATCAAGCATTAGAGGCTGCTAAAGGAGCAGTTGAAGGAGCTATAGAAAAAAAAGGTGAAGACCATAAGGTAGAATTTCCTGATACAGCATATAGCTTACCAATAATCTATGCTGCTACAGGAAATAAAATTGAAACTTTAGCTGATCTTAAGGGTGCTTTAGACGTTGTAGAAAGTTTAATAGTTGAAGAATTAGAATTAGAGAAAGCTTTAAATGGAGGATTAGCTACGGCTGTAGCTTCAGAAATAATTGAAGCAACTAAATATGCTGTTGAGGATAATCCATACCCTGAAGGATGTACTGGATTTGTACCAGATCATGTTATTCGTTCTTTAGGAGTACCTTTAGTTACAGGAGATATACCAGGTATAGCTGTTGTTTTAGGAGATTGTCCAGATCCAGAGACAGCTGCTAATATAGTTAAGGATTATCAATCTAAGGGCTTACTTACTTTCTTAGTTGGTAATGTTGTAGACCAAATTAAAGAAACAGATGTAAAGGTAGGACTTGATTTTAGAGTTATACCTGTAGGCTATGATGTAACAAGTGTTATACATGTAGTATCTGTTGCTATTAGAGCAGGTTTAATATTTGGTAATGTTGAAGCAGGTGCTTTTGATAAGCATATGGAATATACAAAAGAAAGAGTTCCGGCATTTGTTAATGCATTTGGTCCATTAAGTGAATTAGTAGTATCAGCAGGAGCAGGAGCAATAGCTTTAGGATTCCCTGTTATTACTGATCAAGATGTAACAGAAGTACCAACATTATTACTTACACAAAAAGATTATGAAAAGGTAGTTAAGACGTCTCTAGAAGCTAGAAATATAAAAATTAAAGTAACAGAAATTCAAATTCCAGTATCCTTTGCAGCAGCATTTGAAGGTGAAAGAATTAGAAAAGATGATATGTATATAGAATTTGGTGGTAATAAAACTGAAGCTTGGGAGCTTGTAACAAGTAAAGAGCCTTCAGAAATTGAAGACCATAAAATAGAAGTAATAGGACCAGATATAGATGAAGTAGAGGGAGATCCTAAGAGACTTCCATTAGCAGTAGTAGTTGAAGTTGCAGGAAGAAATATGGAAGATGATTTTGAACCTGTATTAGAAAGAAGAATTCACTACTTTATGAACTATACTGAGGGAGTAATGCATGTAGGTCAAAGGGATACTTCTTGGATAAGAATAGGTAAAGATGCCTTTGAAAAAGGCTTTAGAATGAAGCATATAGGTGAAGTATTATATGCAAGAATGATAGATGAATTTGATTCTGTAGTTGATAAGTGTCAAATTAAAATTTATACAGATGAAGACAAAGTAAGAGAACTTAAAGATGAACAAGCACAGCCTAAATATGAGGCAAGGGATGCAAGATTAGAAGAATTAAATGATGATAACGTTGAGAAATTCTATTCGTGTTTATTATGTCAATCCTTTGCCCCTGCCCATGTTTGTATAATAACTCCAGAAAGATTAGGTCTTTGTGGTGCAGTAAGTTGGTTAGATGCTAAAGCTACCCATGAATTAGATCCAACAGGACCTTGTCAACCAGTTGAGATAGATGGATTAATAGATGATGTTAAAGGAGAATGGGAATCTGTTAATAAACACGTTGAAGATAATTCAGGTGGAAGCATTGAAAGAATTACCCTTTATAGTTTATTAGATGATCCTATGACTTCATGTGGATGTTTTGAGTGTATAGCAGGTATTATGCCAGAGGCTAATGGTGTAATTATTGTAAGTAGAGAACATGAAGGTACAACACCTGTAGGAATGAGATTTGGAGAGTTAGCATCTATGACAGGTGGTGGAGTTCAAACACCAGGCTTTATGGGACATGGTAGATACTTTATTTCATCAAGAAAGTTTATGTCAGCTGAAGGTGGACCTAAGAGAATAGTTTGGATGCCTAAGGAATTAAAAGACTATGTTAGAGAAAGTTTAGATGAAACAGCTAAAAAACTTTATGGTATAGATAACTTTACTGATATGGTTTGTGATGAAACTATTGCTACTGATTCAGAAGGAGTATTAGAATATCTACAAGAAAAAGGACATCCAGCATTAGAAATGGATCCATTAATGTAAAAAGGAGGATTTTAAATGTATCCTGAAGAATTAAATTATCATAAAGAACATACTTGGGTTAAAAAAGAAGGAAATGAAGCATTAATAGGAATTACTAAGTATGCAGTTGAACAATTAGGAGAAATCCTTTTTGTAGAAATGCCAGATGAAGATGATGATATAGAAAAAGGAGAAGAGTTTGGGGTTGTAGAATCTTCTAAAGTAGCTTCAGATTTAATAGCACCTATTTCTGGAGAATTAGTAGAGATAAATGAAGATGTAGAAGATGATCCTGACCTTTTAAGTGAATCACCCTATGATTCATGGATTATAAAAGTTAAAATAGAAGATGAAGAAGAATTTGAAAGTTTACTTGATTCTAAAGATTATAAAGCTCAATTAGATTAATAAAGACTGTGTTATGCATGGTGCTTTAAGCACCATGCTAACAGAGTCATTTTCTTTAATAAAAGTTGTCGATTGACATGTTATAGTTAATTTAAGTTAACTGTAAGGTGTTAGTTGATAGCAAATTTTTTAGGAGGTGTTATATTTGCCAAAGGTTAAATTTATACCAGAGAATATAGAAATAGAAGCAAAAAAAGGAGATAATTTATTAGAAATAGCAAGAAAGGCAGATGTATTTATTGATGCACCCTGTAGTGGGAACGGAACGTGTGGTAAATGTAAAGTGAAGGTTGAAAAGGGAAAAGTTAATACTGAAAAAAGCAGACATATAAATGAAAAGGAAGAAAATTCAGGGTATGTGTTAGCCTGTAAGACAGAGGTAGTTGAAGATGTAATTATTGAAACTTTAAGTCACTCATCAAATATGGCCGGTATGAAAATAGAGACACTTTCAGGCCCTGAGGATAAAAAAATATTTCAAAGAGCTGTTAAACAGGTTACAGATAACAACATGGAGTTTGGTACATATGTTAAGAAGGATTATTTACAAATTAGTAATCCTACATTAGATGATAATATTTCAGATTGGGATAGGATAAAAAGACATATGAGAAATGAATTAGGTTTATCAAAGGTATTTTGTAGACTACCAATATTAAGAAGACTTCCCCATATATTAAGGGAAAGTGATTTTAATATAACTATAACTCACATACCAAGGGGTGAAAATAAAACTACAATTATTAATATAGAAAAAGGGGACACAACAGATAGACTTTATGGTGTAGCCCTAGATATAGGAACTACTTCAGTAGCAGCATGTTTAGTAGACTTATACGAAGGAAAGTTACTAGCAAAAGCATCATCTGGGAATTCACAAATGAAATACGGAGCAGATATTATAAATAGAATAGTATTTTCTACTAAGAAAAATGGATTAGAAAAACTTAAACAGGCTATTATACATGAAACAATAAATCCATTATTAGAGAAAATGTTTAATGAAGCAGATGTAGATAGAAATGAAGTAATAAGTTTTGTAGCAGCAGGGAATACAACTATGTGTCATTTATTATTAGGCATATATCCAGACTATCTAAGAAGAGAACCTTACATACCTACATTTGTTAAAGCTCCTTTTATAAAGGCATCTGAATTAGAGATTAATGTAAATCCAGAAACATTTCTTTATATAGCTCCTTCAGTTGCAAGTTATGTAGGAGGAGATATCACATCAGGGGTATTATCTTCTGGAATGTGGTCTAAGGATGAAAATACTTTATTTATTGATCTTGGTACTAATGGAGAAATTGTATTTGGTAATAAGGAATTCTTTATAACCTGTGCTTGTTCTTCTGGTCCTGCATTTGAAGGAGGAGAGATAAGTTCTGGTATGAGAGCTTCAAGTGGAGCTATAGATAGTGTTAGTATAGAAGAGAATACACTAAATTTAGATATAGGGACTATTAATGACGAAAAACCAAAAGGTATATGCGGTTCAGGTATAATAGATTTAATAGCTGATATGATGAAAACAGGAATAGTTGATAGAAAAGGTAAGATAAAAAAGGATGTAAATACAGATAGAATAAGATTTGATGAACATGATATAGGAGAATATGTAATAGCCTTTAAAGATGAATGGGATATAGAAGAAGACATATCTATAACTGATATAGATATAGATAATTTTATAAAGGCTAAAGGAGCAATATATTCAGGTGTTTCTACTTTATTAAATAATTTAGGAATGGATACAGATATGATAGATAAGGTATTAATAGCAGGGGGGATAGGTAGTAGTATATCTATAGAAAAAGCAATAGAGATAGGTTTATTCCCTGATATGGATCATGAGAAATTTGCATATATAGGTAATACCTCTTTGATGGGATGTTATCTTACAATAATGAGTGAAGATGCACGAAGAAAAATGGAAGATGTAGCTAAACAAATGACATATATGGAATTAAGTGCAGACCCTAGTTATATGGATGAATTTGTAGCAGCATGCTTTTTACCCCATACCAACATTGAAAGATTTCCTACAGTGGTAAATAAAGTATCTTAAGGTGATAATATGAATAAAAAGATAGAAGATAGACAGGGTAGAGTTCCCTATGAATATATAAAAAATATATTTAAGGATAAAAATCCGAGGGATATGGCTAAGTTCACAAATACAGAATTTAATACCTGTAGTAATGAGATTCATTTTGAATTTATGAATAAAGATTTTTATGTTAAATGGCCCTTAGGAGAGGTTTATTTTAGTGATGGTTCTTTAGTAAAGTCATTTGCATTTAAAACCTTAATACTAAGGTATTTAGTTAATTCTAAAGGGATACCACCCTCGGGAAAGGATTTAACTTATAAAGAGATACCTGGAGGGCATGTATATTATAGTAATTTTTACAACAGAACCATTAAAAAGCTCTCTAAGCTCTTTGAAAGTAATGCAGAGGGGATAATAGGTACTCTTAAAAAAATGGATGCAAAAAAAGTCAATACAGGTGATATTGGATTTAAGTTTAAGTTTTTAGAACAAATTTATATAACCTTAATATTTTGGAGAGGGGATGATGAACTATCCCCAAGTTCAAATATATTATTTGATGCAAATACTCCTTATTATTTTGATGCTGAAGATTTAGCTGTTTTAGGTGAGATAATTTTATATGTACTTAAAAATAAAGGGGAATTACCAAATTGGAAAGGATTATATAAAGATATATAGAATGTATTGACATTAGATATTAAATAGGTTACAATGTAGATAAGTTGTTAAAAAAATATCAATAAAGTCATGAAGACAATAAGCCATGAAGGCTACCTAGGTGTAGTTTTTGTGGCTTTTTTTATATTTTAATTTAGAGGAGGAGTAAAAATGAGTAAAACAAAACAAATAGTTTATTCAGGTTTTTTTATAGCTTTAGGAATAATAATCCCAATAGTTTTTCATTTTGTTAATAATTTTGGTAAGATGTTTTTACCTATGCACATACCAGTTTTATTATCAGGATTTATACTAGGTCCATACTTTGGACTTTTAGTAGGCATATTAACACCCTTTATTAGTTCAGTACTAACTGGTATGCCACCACTATTTCCTATGGCCTTAATAATGGTATTTGAATTAGGAACTTATGGATTAGTATCAGGTTTTTTATATAATAAATTAAAACAAAATGAAATAATATCCTTAGTATCAGCAATGGTTTGTGGTAGAATAGTTTCAGCTTTAGTAGTATTTTCTTTAATAAAAACAGTAGGAATAAAATTTCCAAGTCCAACTATTTATATTAAAGCAGCAACTATAACAGGAATCCCTGGGATTTTAATACAAATTATAATTATACCTACAATTATTTATGTACTTAATAAAAATAAATTTATTGAAAGGGGAAATAGTCTTGAGACAAAAAGAATTTTTTGATGAACGAGCCCTTAAATGGGACCATATAGTAAACCATGATCCAGATAAGCTTGATTATATATTTAATATTATAAATTTAAATAAAAATGATAATGTATTAGATGTAGGAACAGGAACAGGAGTATTGATTCCATATATTCATAAGGTTATAGGAGAACAAGGAAAAATTACTGCAATAGATTTATCCGATAAGATGTTAGATGTAGCTAGGGAAAAATTTAGTTTTAAAAATGTTAAATATATTCAAAATGATGTTAATAACCTAGAGATTAAAAAAGAATATGATGCTATTATTTGCTATTCGGTGTTTCCCCATTTTATAGATAAAGAAGTTACAATAAAGCATTTAAGTGAAGGATTAAAGGATAAAGGAAAGTTAGTTATATGTCATTCTCAATCAAGGGATGCAATAAACAATCTGCATAAAAAAGCAGGGGAAGAGGTTAAAGAAGATAATCTTCCAACAATGGATAAAATAAAAGAAATGTTTAATAAAGTAAATTTGAAAGTACAAAGGATAATAGATAATGATGAAATGTTTTTAATAA
>VENA01000037.1 GCA_009711785.1 Bacillota bacterium | reverse complement strand
TTAATAACTTTTGAAATGTTGATAATATAGTAATGAAAATAATAACCCCTAGAATCCCCATAAAAAAAGTTGCATTAACCATAGTAAAATCTTCCCCCTAATTTTAAATGTATTATGTTAGATAACGTCTTTGCTATAATTGCGACGGTCCACATACTTTTTGTGAACTGTCTGCAAATAGCATGTTAAATGATGTGCTTGACTAAAAATTACTTACCTTCCCCAATCTATACGAAATTTTTCATCTAACCATTCGCAAATCTTCATTCCTAACAAAAAAGCAAATACCGTTATTGCAGTGAATGCCCAGCCTTCATCAAAAAGCCAATTTGCTTTCTGGTTCAATAAATCCAAAGTTATATCTAGTGTATATAGAGATACTATAATTGATATGGAAAGTGGAATATAACGTAAAACCTTGATTCCATATTTCTCTTCCCATGTTTGCCCCAATCCAACCTCATCTTCAAGATTTAATCTTCCTCTTTTTATCAATCCCCATAACGCATTCCCACAAGGAATTAGTCGCATCAATGAGTTAATGTATCCTACTGCCCCAACTATAATAACTGCCTGAGTCGATAATCCTACTCTTAGTAAATTACTAAAAATCATGGCAATCAATAATGTTATTGGTACACCTAAATCCCAAGCCATTTTTACTGAATTATCGTATTCCTTACGAAATTCAAGATTTGAAGGTTTCTTGCCTAGATCCCCGACTTTATCAAACCCAGTACTTACCCTAATTCCTGATAAATAACAGGAAATTCCATGCCCTAATTCATGAACAAATGTCGAAATTATTATCACAACCACTAGCATACAAAACCATATAATGAAATTAGTCACCATTTTCCCCCTTAAATTATTTAATTTTCGTAAATCTTAAATATATTCTATCCAACTCAATATCCAGCATTTCATTTAACGTCTATCGTAGTCTCGATGTTTTACATGTTTTTTGTAAAATATCGAGACTACAGTGTTATAGGAAGTACTTATATAATAGTGCCTTACCTCTAATATATATTTTTTTGATTTTCTATCTACTAAAGTGAGGAGTATCTTCATATCTTCCGTTATAAGTTTTAATCCAATAAAATTCTGGTTCCATTGGTTCCCACTTAATGTGTACATATTGAATTATAATATCTTTCGAATCTATGTGTTTTGGTACTGTAAAGTTCACTTCAAATTGTTCTTGTATTTTTATTCCATAGATTTATGGTTCAAGTCCAATTATATAATTTTTGCTTCCTTTAAGCATGTCTTTGGCATGACTCAGAATCCCTTTCTGTATTTGGTTTTTCATATCCTCTTTTACTACCACTGGAATTTTTTGATTGTCAGGAGCATAAAAAACTAATATGTCTGTTCCATATGAATAATAATCATATTTTTCTAGCCATTTACCTTTTAAAGTATACTTACCATTTTCACCTTCTACTTCTAATTGTATTGAATCTACTGTTGTTTGATGAGAAAGCATGAGAAATAATCCAATTGATACTATAAAAATCAACGTAGGTATGTAAATCAAAATCATTGCTGTTTTTTTATTTGATTTAAATTTAAATAACCCAATAATAAATAATCCTATTAAAAATAATATAAAAAATAAAATTATTACTTTTACTTCCAACTCAACCTCTCCTTAGAATAAATTTGAAGTTGTATTTCCTATAACTACTTTATTTCCGACAGTCGCTTTTTCATATAATATTAATGGATTAGCGACACTTTATGTCGGTGATATTTTATTATAGATGTTTTTGTTTTTAAACTATAAATTATATAATTACCCACTATCAATTATATCCTCTTACCCCTGTGAAATATGTCGTTTTTTATCTTTTAAGGTATATTTTTAATAATAAAAAATAGAATTGTGTTATAAATTTACTATGCTATAACTAAAATCAATTAATCACTATTCTTTAAAAATAATTTAATTACATAATAAAAAGCCCTACTTCTAAAGTGTGACATCTGTTTTCATACATTTAAAGTTTTTTGACAGCTCTTTTTTCAATTCTACAAAATTTATAAACAATGGATATATTTGAAACTATATCAAAATAAAGATAAAAAGGGGTATAAAACTTTAAACCAATTCTGTTAGTGAATAGTAATGCTACTATAATATAGAATTCTTTATACATAAAAAAGATACTACAATAGATTTGAAACAGGTATCTTTCTATCGTCCCAAAAGGCGTACATAATAACTAAAATATCCAAAATATCTCATTATATATGCCAGATCCCCAAGCTAAGTATAGAATATTTATTATAATTATCAATACTCCAAATTTACTATTTATTACTTTGTTTTTAATATAAATTCCGCAAATGATAATACAAATAACTGCTATCATCAAAGTGGCAAAATAAAAAAGTAATAGAAATGTTAATAAAGTAGAGCTTATAAAATATCTTCCTAATATATAAAATACTGGTAACCAGTTAATAGCGCTTAATATTATTAAAATAAGTGCCTTGTTCTTTCTATTTAGCATCTTTCTCCTCCCGCTATGATTATCCGCAAACAATTAAAAATCTCCTACTATATTTGGCCTAACCAGTCGATAAATCACGATGTCCTGCATCCTTTTAACTCTTTTATTATGTATAATTGTTATAATTAATCCTTTAAAACTCATATTTAACTATTTCATATAATCTAGTAAGTTGTAGGGAAAATCTATCCACATCAACAACTATAGTAAAAATTTCAATTATCCTCCAACTCGAAACCTATATCGATAAGTTCCTTATAAATCTTATCATATGGAATTTTATTATCTGAGTTAACTATATTAGTAAAAGGAATTAAATCGTTTTTATTCTCAGTTATCTCTTTTAAATCTAACTTAGTATAATCAAATGTCATTATAAACTCAAATGAAGAATCTGTTATCTCATCTGAATATTCAAACCCATCATAATTAAATCTTTCATCACTGAATGTTATTTTGTTTACTTCTGAAGAAAATTTAAAATCATCAATACTACCTTCTACTAAAATATAATTTTCTATAGATTTTACTTTAGTCACAAACCCATTGTTATGATATACATTAACTTTATATGTTCTAAAAGCTGTGGAATCTAATATTTGCGTTTCAAATGATTCATAATTAAAGGTTGAACATGTCTCTTTACTTGATGTACAACTAGATAAAAAGAGTAGTAATATAAAAAAAATTAGTACCCTATAAATTTTCATCTAATCCCTCCTGAAGAAACATATATCGTCAATATATATGCACTTTAACAAGTTTAAAACTCTTTTTTATAAATTCAAACCAAGCTGTGGTAACCTTTTCTTCATCTGTCCTATAACGCATGGGATTGTATCTGAAGTTGAAATTTTAAAAAATAACCCTTATCAACACTCAATTTCAGATACTCCTTCATAGCTGTCTTTGCTTTTAAACTATACTACTAATATAACTTATATGCTAGTTCATAATATTTTAAAAGTCATAGTAAATTATATAACTACTTATTAACAATTATATCTTTTTAACCCTGTGAAAAATGTCGTTTTTTATCATTAAAAGTATGCTTTTAATAATAAATAAAGAATATTGTTAAATAATTAATATGCTTTAACTAAAAATAATTAATCACTATTATTTAAAACTAAAATTACAAAATAAAAAGCCCTACTTCTAAAATAGGACATCTGCTTTCATACATTTAAAGTTTTTTGACAGTTCTTTTTTTCATTTTTGCAAAATTTATAAACAACGGATATATATGAAGTTATGTCTATGACGGATTTAGACATTATTTTAATAAAATATGAAAGGCGCTTGATATTATTCTCTAAAAAATAATGTAAATAATTCTAAAATGTTTTTTGATGAACATAAAGAACTACCAGTATGTAACAAATGAAAAAAGCCATTATTATAACAAGAATTTCTATAGCTATCTGCGATATTTACATAGAAATTAGTTGCAAAAATAAATAGTTTGATACTTTTTTTATTGTGTAACTGTTTTGATAAGATACTTTATTTCACCAATACATATAATTTAATATGAATTCTTATAATATTTTTTATAAAATAATTCTGATAATAAAAGAAGAGGAACCAAAGGAAAAAAAGGAATCTAGTGAATATTTGTTAGACTCCTTTTAAAGTACATTTGTGGTATAATCAATTGGTGTTACACAACTTTCGAACCTTTTTAAACCATTTTGTTATTAATTGTTTCATTCATTTTGTTTTTGTAAAAGTTGTAATATCCCATTAAATTTACAAATACATATGTTATATGTTTTTTCCTATGAATTATTATTTTCTTTTTTTACATCACTCCAACATAAAACATAGTAAATTTTATACTTTGCGATTATGGTATAATATAACTGAAATCAGTCATTAATTTCCAATTAATATAATTTGTATTTTGTTATATTACTTCGCTTGTCATAACAAACTGTATTATTGTAAGCAATTTTTAGAAAGGGAGAGATTAAAATGCTTTTAAATCTTAAACAAAAAAAGAATTTAATAATAATATTATTAAGTCTCTTATTATTATTAAATCTATTTTTTATTATTACATATTCAAAACATAACTCTAACCTAAAAAAAGGTATTATAATAAATGAATTTAGCAGAATAACTAAAGATTGGAGAAACTTTAACTTTTTCTTAAAAGAGATAGACGAATATACATTAAATAATCTTAATAAACAAAATATTTCCCTTTTCATGAACCTTTCTAATCCTTCTAAGTCTTCAATTCCAAATACTTCGAATATGTTAACTTCAGAATATAATTATTTCCTTTCTGAATTTGATAGGTTATATGCAAATATAGTCAAAGTATCTATTAATAAATTGCCAAAAATGAGTCAAAATGAATTACTTGATCTTCAGAAAGATATGATCAAAGCTTATAATATATTTTCTAGCATACAGTGGAAAATTACAAATGCAAATAAAAAAAATTTTACAATAATTTTGAACTTTGATAAAAGTAAGCTTAGAGAAGTCATTAAAATATTAACCAAAGTAGAAAACAAATTATATAAAATTAATTAATATTGTTGCTATCCACTATAAAAACTAATAAATATTAATATAAGTTCTCAATTTACTTATTAATATGGGTTAACAAATTCAATTGAAATAGGACATAGTGTCTGAATATGTAAAGTAGAAAGTTTAAAATTGACTAAATTCTATTAATAATGTTCCCCATGTCGGTTTATCATAATAACTCTCTCTATTTAAGTAAATTACGCATTAACGTTCCTAAAATTTTCCGACGGTCCTTATTTTTTTATATAATTTAACTTTTCTTTTCTAATCCTAATATATCTGCTATATCTCTTAATGAATTAATTATATATGTAGGTTTAATATCATGTTCCCACTTATATTCATTTCTATTTATCCAACAGGTTTTGATTCCAACTCTATTTGCGCCAATTATATCAGAAGAAGCATCTCCTATATGAAGTATTTTTTCAGGTTTAACATTGTAATAATCTATAATCTTATTAAAAATTTTCCCATTAGATTGATTTTTATATGCCTTTACTTTTTCAGAAATAAAAATTTTATCAAACTTAAAATTATCTATATGGGAAGAAATCATATCTAAATCTGAATCACTTACTAAGCATATAGGAATAACTCCATTAATAAGTTCAAAAAAATCATTAGTATCAGAATAGGGTTTTGCTAAATTATGTTCATTAGCAAAAATTTCGGCTGCCTTATCTTGACTAAAATCTAAATTAATTTTTGAAAATACTTCAAAAAAATACTGCTTAAAAATAGACTTTAAGTTTAAAAAAATTCCTGCTTGATTTACATCTTTATGAAATCTTTTATAAACCAATTCATTAATTAAACCAGCATATTTTTTTGCCAAATCTAAAGAATAGTCTTCACCAAGAATCCTCTTCCATATATAATTTCTTCTGCTATTAATATTAACTAAAGTCTGAAACATATCTATACTTATTACTTCAAATTCATTCATCATTCCACCTCTTTTTCTTATAACAACTCTCCATTTCCATCATAAAAAGAATCACAAAATCTCATTTTACCGAATACTTCTCTGTTGCTATTCAAAAACTTAATTTTTAAATAAGGATTCTCAAGATGATTATCAGATAATACAACACCATACTTTGAGGCAGATTCAAACCCAAATTGAGTATAATAATCTCCACCAGTAAGTACAATCCATTCAAACCTTTTTTCTTTAGCCTTTTTCATCCCATAATTTATAAGTCTTTTGCCAATTCCTTTACGCTGGTACGATGGCTTAACTGCTAATGGCCCTAATGATAATCCACCATTCTTACCAATAAAAGCCTTTGATAACAAAATATATCCTATTATTTCCTTACCAACTGTTGCAATTAAACATAATTCTGGAATAAATCCAGAATCATTCCTTACCTTATCAACAAATTCCCACTCATTAAAATATTCATTCTTTCCTGGTCTATCAAAAGCCGCCTTTACAATACCTTTTATTTCTTCTATATCATTATCTCTTGCTTGTCTTATACTTAAATTTTCCATACTACCATCCCTTCTATAAAATGTTATATAGATAAACTATCATTTTATTTTTATAATATACGTATCACTTTAAAATAATTTCAAAGAATAACACCGATATCGTCATTTCTTATAGCATCCCTTGAATATGACAAGTAGGCCAAAGACCTATTTGTTTGAAACCCAAGATAGAAGCTCATATTTGCTATCACGTGAAGTTACATTATCACTAATAAAAATAATTAATCCATATTCAAATGGTCATGTTTACCAATATTCAGATTTATTAATTGACTCTACACAGTACGATTTGCCTGAAATAGGCTGAATTTCATTACTCACCAATGATTGAGCTAGCCAGCCTTCTGGATACGATAGTTTTAAAGGAGCTTTCACTACTTTTTCTGAAATTACATTGTAACCAACTTTAGAATAAAAATTAATGTCGCCATAAGTAAAAACCAGTTCTACTCCATTTTTTTTCAAATCATCATGACCAAAATCAATCAATTTCTGCCCTATTCCTTTTCCTTGATAATCAGTGTGAACAGCCACCGGTGATAATAAAAAAGCATTAATCTGACTTTTTTCAAACCTTAACCTAGAAAAAATGATACTTCCTATAATTTTTTCATTTTCAGTAGCAATAAAAACATGCAGATCTTGACTTTCGGTTTTAGTCATAAGATCAAATGTTAAATCCCCTATTAATATTCCTTCTGATTGACCTTCAGAATCTGAAAAAGTCTTGATAAATAACTGTTTTATTTCTTCAATGTTTTCTAATCTAAATTTTGAAAATTCCATTTCTTATCCTCCTATTATGATATTTATATTTCTTTACAATTTCACATGTTAACTCAAATTCTAGTGCTTTATTTATTGACATTTGTTTTCTCTATTTACTCACCTCCTTTGTAAGCAAATGCCACAATATCCCAACTATATCAACCATTATTGCCAGAACAGATAAGATTCCTCTAATCTCAGCATAAACTACAGAGAACACATATAAAAAAGCCATGGGTTAGTAACAAACCCATAGCTTAAATCCTTTGGATATAAAATCCCTTGAATAACAAAACCAGTTCAAAAAACAACTGTGATATACAGTCACTTTTAGTAATGTTATAAAGGATTCTTTATCATACAAGTTAAAAATACTATGGTCTAATAATCCCCATAGTATAAAAACATAGTCCTATATAAATATAGCTATATTTTCTATACACTAGAGTTTATTAATCTAAAATTATACCTTTTAAGTTTTAATCTATGCTCTTAAAAATAGACACACCAATCCCTAGGACTTCAAATCCTAAAAACCAAAAAAACTTAAAAAAGAATAGAATATTTAATTTAGTAATTAGATTAATAAACAAACTTGCATTAAGACACTTCCTTATCTTTTATTATTATAAAATAATCATAACAATAACTTATTTTGTTGTCAATGTTTAAAGCTGTATATACAGTAAGCAATTTACTTGTTATATAATATCTTTTTGCTTTTCAGATAACGTTCCTATAGTATTGCAACGATCCACATGGTTTTTGTAGAATGTCTGAAAATGCTATGTTAGCGACGTATGAAAACCATTTGACTTATATATAGTATTATAATGATTTATCAAAATCTTTAAATATATATATCACAATATATTGCACCAAAATTGAACAAACCATTTTATATATTGCCCTTGTATATCTATATGCTATTTTAGATGTCTAGCTTTCTTGTATATACTCTCAAAAGTGATTATATATGAACATATATACTTTTACTCTTATGTATTTTTTTAGCTAACTATTCATTGTTTTCTGCACTCACTCTAAAAAGAGAATGAATGTACAAAACTTATCACATTATATTGTTAACTCATCTATTAACCAGCACATCTTTTTTAAATCAATGACTTTAAACAGTTAATTACTATATCTGGCCTATTTCTATGTATTAAATGATCACTATTTGAAGCAACTATTAATTTACCCTTACTAGATTGTAATACTAGTTCTTCTTGCAACTGACGCCACTTATCTTCGTGCATAATCGCCTCTTTTTCAGGGATTTTATATTTTATCCAATTTCTAGTTTCTATATCTTTATCTCTAGCGATTACTCTCAGTGGTACATTAGGAAATGTAGGTATGCTCTTTATATCTTCTCCATCATGTACCCAATTTGCAAATTCTTCAGATACAATCTTATATAACTTTGGGTTTGCAAAGAACTCAATAACATCCTTTAATTCTTCATTTGTCACATACTTATTGTAATTTGAAATGATTTCAGCATTTTCATTTCTAAGTTCTTGTTTTGACTTTAAGGATAGTTCTTTACAGATATTAACCATCTTATCTATTGAGCAATTAGAATTTATTATTGGAGTATCAAGATTATCTATTTGTTGTAAATTATATGAAGTAGAATCTAATAAAACTACAGCCTTAATTTCATTAGGATACATCTTTACATATTGCTGAACGCATATACCACCAAATGAATGCCCCATTATAATATACTTTTCTTTAACTTCAATTTCTTTAAGTAGTGTATTTAATTCATAAGCTATATTTCTAGTAGTTCTCGAATTTGTTGGAAAGCCACTCTTACCATATCCTAGCCTATGATAGACAATAACTGTAAAATTATCCTTTATTTCTTCAATAAGTGGATACCAATCATAAAATGAATTTCCTATACCTGTCTCTATAAGTAGTGTGGTATTCCCATCACCAATGATTTTATATTCAAAATTTACATTATCCATTGTTGTCTCTCCTATATATATTAACAATCTACTAGTACTTTAGATTAACATGTCATCTAACTCCCTAAGCCTTCCCGTCATCCTACATTCTTTTAGTAATATGGCGAGGAAGGCTTTGTTATGTAATATATGATTTACACACAAACTTTCCCTCTCTTTTCTACTTTGCTATATACAACCATAACTTTTAATATCATATGTTAACTGATGTAACTTATATTATTACTACTCTTTTGTACTACAATGTATCATTTCTAACAATTTTTCATCACTAAAATTTTCTAATCCCAATAATTTAATGTATGGATTTCCTTCTATATTTAAACATCTAGTGAATGCTGGTTCAGTTTTAATTCCCTCTTTTTTTAACTTCATTATTTCTCTTCTGAAACCTTCTCCACCTAGCTTTAATAATCTTTCCTCTATTATCATATGCCTGTATCCATTCTGTTTTTCAGTTGGTAATGGTTGTCCAAATATTTCAATAATAAACTCATCATATACAAAGTTTGCTACAAGATTTTTATTTCCTTCTTTTTCATCAAAGTTAATTTTAAAATCTTTCATCTCTTTGAAATGATTACTTAAAATCACTCTAAACTCACCAAAATCATGTACTTCACATATTATATCTAAGTCGCTATTTTCTATATCTATATTAATAGGGATTGTACCTACTAAAATAGGATTAAACTTTCTTAAAATATCAAATACTTTAATTTTTTTCAAAGTGTTGTAAGCTCTTTTCTGTTTATCATTTCCATTTATTAAACATGATACATTTTCCCATATGTATGTCATTTGCTTGCTCCTTTGTATTTACTTTAAAATTTCAGTTAAAGGTCTTATCATTTTCGGTCGCCCTACATGTTTTTGTAGGGTTATGAGAATGCTGGGTTATATAACGTGAGATCTTCACAACCAAGCTATGGTTCCATTCCATACTTATCTATGTTATAAATATTACCTATTTGACCAGAGAATTGATGAAAACTTATACTTAGAACTAATATCTAATATTCCATTTTCTAAAACATTGTCTATTTTAACTACAGCATATCCATTTCCATATGATTCTTCAAAGTATCCAACTACAATATGTTTTTTCTCTTTTCCATCATTATCTAAGTAGCATAAAGATATACTATTTTCTCCATAATTTTTTGGCTGAACTAAAACAACCTTCTTTTCATCTGGTTTTAATGTTTCAACTTTAATATCCTTTTTAATTCCAGCACAAGTTAAAAATAATCCGTCAATTCTTCTATCTGTAAGATTTTTGACTGTTATTTCGAATCCTTCAATGGGTTTAGAGTAAAAGTTAAAGTATCCATATACTAATACTATAATAATTATTAGAATAGTTCCTAAAATCAATTTTTTCTTCATCTTTAAACCCCCAAATACATAATACCTAACTAATAGTAAAATCAAATATATCTCATGTTATATAACTCTTTAACGCTTATCGATGTCTTATAGTTTTGTCATAAAATATCGTTAAGCGTTCTTAGTATTTTGCGACGGTCCACACGCTTTTTATGGACTGTTATAAATACTATGTTAGAAGATCTTTGACTCATTGCATATCCTATCTATTAAGTTCTTTCCTACTCAATCTTTTTCCATCTCTTCTAATACATCTGGATCATTCATTAGATTATACTCAGATAAATAACTAACTCCTTTTAATTTAGATATTATACTCCACACTAAATTGCTCTCATTACTTCTTTCATCATTCAATATTCGATAATATAATAGCGATATAAACATATTTAGTTTTTCTACAACTCTTTTCTTATTCTAGATACTTAACCTAACAACTTTAATATTTCCCCTTGAGTCATACCTTCTACTTCACAGAGTCCATATATTAATTCGATTATATTTTTTTCTTTTCTTCAATACCTTAGTCATCCTATTATATGGCTTTTTAACTTTAATCTTTAAACGTTGGGAAATAAATATATCAAATTGTAAAAATAAATAGTTAGCTATTATTCTTTCTTCATGATATCTGTCAATTAACTGAAATTAAGTACTTATTAAAAATATAATAGAAAATTTGGATTATAACTATTAATAATATTTGTATAATTGTAATAATATTTTTTTTCGTTGAAAGTTTATTCAAAGCATATTTAGTAGTTCTAAAATAGAATCCTATCCATACTCCAAATAAAACTGCATAACTTATATTCCCTCGTCCTGGAAAAAACTCATGAATTCCGGTTAAGTAAATTACAGATATTATGAATAATAAAATTAAATAAAATATTGTATTTATTAGATCTTTTTTAGATAAAATGTTTTGCTACCTCCTTAATTTAATAATAATATTGGACTCTTATATAATCTAATTACATAATTACTCTATTGTTCCTCAAAACTCCACACTGGCATAGCCTCAATTTCTTCTAATATTGGATTACCATTCTCATCATCGTATTTTATTTCTACTACAATATTATGTTTGCTATACTCCATCATTTCTCTAGGATATGAAACACCTACTCTTCCTGTCTTAAAATCCTTTAGTTCTTCAGAATTATATCTATATCCAGTTGTATGCTTCTCCTTTTGACCTGTGTTTTTATCTCTAAACTGCAACCTAATTGACATATTCTCTAACGAATAATATTTATCTCCTATATAAGTAATTGATTCTATACGAAGATACACATGGTTAGATGTATTAATCAAAACTCCATCATTGATTTTCCAATTATCACTTTTGCCTCCTAACCTAAATACCGACAATAAATTTTCTGCTCCCTCTTGGTCTAATTGACTTCTCATATTTCTATTATTATAAAACAATATTATACAAATAATTAATAAAATGAAACCTATGATAATTAATAGTTTGTTATTTTTTGTATTCACCTGTTTCCTCCTTTCTCTTTAACTTTTGATCCTAAACACGTTTTATAGTATATTTTCATCAAGTATACGTTATAACTTTTCGAACTGGTTGGTAGAGCTGCGCCCTTGTGCAAACATATTGCTATAAGAAAGTAAAAACATCCCCCCTTAATTGTCACAGTAAAAAATTCAAAAAAGAATCATTTATACCTTTTTTCATACTTCCTTCAGAATAAAGCAAATAAAATGTAGAAATATTTAATTGTTTTTTTCATGATTGCAACTTATAAATTTTCTGCACCTACTACAAATCCAGCAATTCTATATTCTACAAAGTTATCATCAATAATTGAAATTGGAAAATTTATAATGTCACTTTTTGATATGCTTAAATCAGACCCCAGATAAATATTTTCATATTGCCATATCTTAAACATTGTTATACCTACCGGCGTCCAGAGCTTGTATAATATATCAAGAGGCCTATATTAAGCAATGCACTTGCTTTCTCTTTGCATATAAATCTTACAATATTAACCTCTACTCCTTTTACCTATCCAATTAATTAACTCCATATTTATGATAAAGTTTGTATGATAGTTCTTTACCCTGTAAGTAAACTTAATTCACAATTATATATTTTTTTCTGATATTTAAAACATGTTAATTTTTTAGACACTGAATGGGAACATATCAACTATCAAATGACATAGTTTTGGAAGTATGTCTAGACAATATTTACCTACTTATTTTCTGAAAGAGTTTTCGAAAAAATCAAAAATTTCCGAAATTTTAAGAATTTCCGAACCTATAAACCTTGCTAATCTAGCAAGAATCATCCCAGTTATTACAATCATTAGAACCCCTATTATAACTCTCATAAAAAAATCACCTTTCTAAACTTATTTACTCTAAATACCATATAAATTATTTTATTTAGCAACACTTAATGTCGGTGATATTTTATTATCTCATTTCCTCACTTGTTTATTATACCACTATATCCATTTATTGTCATATGAGATGCCCAATTATTACATATATTTTATCTGATGGATATTCTTTTCAATGTATGTGAATTATTTTTATCTTGTGAAATAGATACTTATACCTACTTTTTAAATAATACTATTAATTATATTTTTAAAAAATGAATTAATAAAGTTTATAAAAGCATTTCACAAATTATGAGGCCATTTTTGTCCTGTCTCGTTTTTTTAGGTTATTTTTATGATATACTCTTATAAAAGTTAAAGGAGGATCTAAGATGACAAAAAGACTTTTTTTATTATTAGGAATCACTTTATTAGCAGTAATAGCTATAGGATGTCAAAAAAAAGAAAGTGACAAAACAACTTCAATGAAGCTAAATACAGAAAATCTAAACACTAATGCATCCAGTATATATGAGGATACAAAGCAGAAAAACTATACTGCTGAAAAAGGTATAGCTTACAGTAAAATTATAGAATCAAATGAAGTAATTAAGTCAATTGTACCTGGAGCTTATGAATCTGAAATTAAATTACCTAATGAAAATCTTACAGTTAAAACTAAAATATCTATCATGAATGGAAAAATCTATAGAATAAAAGTAAAAGTTTATGATGAAAATAATTCGTTGATTAATGATCATTATATTAGCCTTTTATCTGATGATAATAGAAAACAAAAAATTGCAAATGGAGTAATTGCTTTAAATACTTACTTAGAACAAATAATTAAAACTCAAAACTATCAGCAATTAGAATCACTGTCAGAGGATGAATGGGCATATGATGTACTTATAAAAGCATTTGATGCAACCATTAGTAAGGCATTAGAAAAATACACTATTTGTACTGATATAAAAAATGTAAATAAAATACAGGCTAAGTCTGAGAAAATCAAATCAATAAAGGATGGAGAATATACAATACAAACTAAAAAAGATTACGAGAATTATTTTGAAATACTAACTTTAACTATTTCTAATGGTGTAATAGAAAAAATAAAGTTTAGTATAGTTGACGGAGTGAAAGTTTTTAATGAAGAGTATGAAAAGGTTTTTAGTAAAATACTTTACAAAGAACAATGCAGAAAGGATTTAGCAGGCTTAAAACAATATGTTTCTGAGGTTATTGCCAAACAAGGAATGGATGATATAGATGTTATTACTGGAGCTACATGGTCATATGATAAACTTAAATATGCTTACGATAAAGCTATTGAAGATGCTTTAAATAAACAATAAATAATATGATCATTCTTTCATATTAAAATCTTATTCTAAATATTATGTCTTTAAAATTATAGTATAAATTATATGGCATTAATGCCAACTTATTTTCTAATATTGTAATTGATAGTAAAGCTGACTATATGGTAAAATTTTATTGAGGTGATATTATGAAAGAAAAGATTACCTTTGGAGAATACCTAAGTCAGCTTCTTAAGTTGAGATCTTGGTCTGCTGCAAAGTTTGCAAGAATGATAAACCTTGACCCTTCATACGTTCAAAAATGGGTTAGGGGGGATAGAGTCCCAGCATTACAATCAAATCATATTTCTAATATCGTTAAAGCACTAACTTATGGTATAGATAATAAACATAACAAAGGATTATTTCAGCTTTTTATAAATTCATTAGTAAAGAATGGCTATGAAATAAATAATATTAATTCTATTAATTTACTCAATATAGCATTAGAAAATGCACTAAAAGAAACTCAAATATATAGTTTAACCTTAGATGTATCTGAGAGAAAGTGCATTGATATAACTGAAACTGATAAAGTTATTAAATCATTAAGTAATATAAGCTTAGGCCAAACAAGTAATGATTTGAATACAAAAAAGTTTGAAATAGAATTTAATAATATGCCCAAAATATTGTACGGTAAAAAAAATATATTAAAAGGTATAATATCATTATTTAGAAAAGCTAGTGAAAAAAAGAATAATACTCAATTAAGTATAATGATGACTTTTCAAAGCGAAAAAAATATTACTTCAGGATGTGGTAAGGAATTAGCAAGTGATTTTGAAAAAAGCTTAATAGACACGTTAAATAAAGGCTATAAACTTACTTATCTAAGTAGATTAAATCAAAATATAACAAGAACCTTTAATATTGTAAAAGATATCATTAGCTTTGTTTCAAAAAAGGTAGAATACATACCATTATATCTAGAAAAATATGGCTTAGTTTCTCCCGCTAACGAGCTTATAATAGTTGAAAATATAGGTGCAATAATTTGTTATGGTACAGAAGAATTGAGTGATATAGATACTGCATTTGTTATTAAAGATAAAGCCGGCATAAATGCATTAATAAATCATTTTAATTTATTGCTTAATTCAGCATCAGAATTATTAGAAATATATGAAAGTGAAGAACAAATATATAAAAGAGCCGTTAATACAGATAAGTGTTTGAGTAATATGTATAGTTATGGTTGTAGTCTTAATCATTTTACTTATAGTTATGATATATGGGAAAAATATTTAAAGAAATTTTCAAAAGACAATTCAATAATAAAACCACACTTGAAAAGAATAAAACTTAGATATAAAGCTTTTTTTGAGCAAATAGCAAATTATAAGTATTATAATATAATATCTAAAAGAGCTATCACCCATCTTATTTCAAAAGAAAATTACTTATCTAAAATAAAATATCAAAAACCTGAAAAACAGGACATTATTGATCATATAAATAATATAATTTATCTTTTAGAAACCTATGATAACTATTCTATTGCTTTTGTTAATGATGACTTTATGGACAGTAAAAAGGTATCCTGGGAAGTAAAGCAACATCATTCAGTAATACTAGGTTATAATAATTATGCTAATACTCAAGAAAAAGTTAACATTAAGATGTATATTACTGAAGATACTATAGTTAATTCATTTAGTAACTATTTCGAATATCTCTGGGAAAAAGCATCTCCTTATAGTAAAGATAAAGAAAAAAATATAGAATGGTTAAAAGAACAAATAAAATGGTACAAAAATAAAACTTAAATAATAAAATAAATATCTAGTATCTGATAAATTATAAGCGATTAATCCCTAAGTAATGGGTAATTGAAAAGGTTAGTTAGAAAATGTTATGTGATGGAACTTATAATCACCACTAGCCTTATTTTGATCATAATGCCAAGCTTCTATTAATTTACTATATACTTTTTTTGCTTCCCATTTATGTTGATCAATAGTTGAAGTAGTATATATACTCAGTAAAAGATACGTCATAATTAATAGTATCATTATAATAGTTTTAATCTTGAAGTTTGTATATCATAACCTTAACCATGTATTATAATCTCGTTTATAAAAATCCACAGTTTCTGTATTTAATTCAAATCCTAAATCTAGTGTGAAATTCAAGTAATTCTTCACATTCTTTCCGTTTGAATACATACATGGTGCATCATTTTTATACTAATAATAGTTCCTCCTAATGTCACCAGTAAAAACACAACACTCAACGATGATGGCTAACTAGCCCTTTCCATACAAGGACTGTTACGTTGCCAATAATGTTAAACTTCGCTTAACGCACTAAAATGTGACGCCTTTTAGTCGTCCCACGCTTTTTATAGGATTGATAGACCTATGTTATCTGATGTGTAACAATATGTAATCTTTTTTACATTTCAACAACTTTATATTTTTTAGTTATAGTATTAATAACTCTATATCTTGTATCATTCTTTGTCATTAGATGAACCTTTCCAGTATTATCTATCATATAACTTAGTGGTATAGAAACTTTACCTTATTTTACTATGCAATTATAACACTTATCATCAATACATATTTAATTAACTTTTTATCTTTTCAATTAGAATCTTTAAATCTTTTAAATGCATATAATAGAAAGTGTTTTTTAAACATTAAGGAGATACAATGACAAGAAGAAGTTCTTTCTTGGCTATATATATGTATACCATATTTTTTTTAATCATTTAGATTTTTAGAAATCAACTTAAATATGCTATTATATCTAACGTTCCTGGGATGTTACGACTTAATCAATGTAAAATAATATTAATGCTTATAGCTTTAAACATTCTACTTTTGAACAATAACATTCCACTTAGTGTATGGAAATGGACTAATTGAATAATCGATATTTTCTTCTATGTAAGTGACAGAGATATCTACAAGACTGATGATTTTCCATTTTTTAAATAGGTCCCTTATTCCTTGTTCATTAAAATAATGATGTGGTACTCCTTTTTCTGGACCATCTTCTCTAACAAAAGTATTTTCTTCTATTTCTTTTCCCCTAAGGTCTGCTCTGCCTGCTTTTGTAGAAAGTAATGATACCATAAACATACCTCCATCAAAAAGGTTTTCATATACATTGTTTACCGCATTAGTAATGTTCTTAATACTATTATGGTGTAGAGCATCCCAAGAAATAGCACCATGAAAATTCAAGTCTTTATATGGGTTATCAATCATGTCTGCTACCTTAAGTGTTGCTATTAATCCATTTCTTTCAAGTCGTTTTTGAGTATATTTAATTCCATTTTCAGAAATATCACTACCATATGCACTATGTCCCATTTGTGATATTAGTAAAGTATGCCTTCCAGCACCACAGCAAAAATCCCATATGGATAATGGTTTATCAGGAAATGTATCCTCAAGAACTTTTATAAACTTATATACTTCTGGCTGTGGTAAAGATGCTATAAATTTTTCATTTAGAAACAGTTCATTCCATGTTGCCATTAATATAACCCCCAGTCTTAAATAAAAGAAATAATACATAATATAAAAACAATACATAATATTCTACAATTGTGCAACATCTCAAGGTAGACAACCTAGCCCCAAATGAGTAACCCCGTTATTACCATGTCTTATAACCCTGGGATTCGCGACGTGTAGCTCAACTTTCTTATCCTATTAAATTTTATTTATTAACATCCAAATCAATTATGCAAAATAATAGTATAACTAAGAATTTCATAAATTGTAGCTTTAGTTATTAATTTTTAAAGATTACTATAAAGAACTCTTTTTAAGTTTAATATCTCTATAATTACTTAATTATTATATAAATCAAATAATATACATAAACTATATTCTTATCATTCATCAACTTTAACTGATTTGATTTTTTTAGGAGTTTCTCCAATTGGACAAATTCTAGCACATATTTCACAACTATGAGAAATATTTGATTTTTCTTGTCTTTCCTTACATCTCTGACTATTAAAACTATTTTCATTTATAGCATTTACTGGACAAGCTTTAATACATTTTCCACAATGAATACATACTTCATTTATGTAAGTTTTCTGGCTACTTTTAATTTTGATATCAGTTATTAGAACCCTTAAATGAATCCAAGGCCCCCACTCATTATGTAAAAATAAAAAATTATCTCCTATTTCTCCCATTGTCGTTTTCATAGCAAGCTTTTTAAACCTTATCCCACTAATACCTGGATAAGGAATTATCTTAGAATTATATCCTTCCCATTCAATATAATTTTTGATTTTTTTAATAATATCTTTAGTATGTAAATCAGCTATACATGTGCAATTTTCTCTATCAGATTTCATTTGAGTCCATATCCATTCACGAGAATCTTTAATGTGATGACCTAAAACAATAATTGATTTAACAGAAGGTAAAAATTCTTCTAAATATCTTTTTTCGTTTTTATCACATTTATTAATATCTATTTTATCAACAGTACAGCATTTGGGAATCAACTCTTTAATTTCTGTTAAATTCAATATTAACTTCCCTCCCTTATACCAATTCTTATAATACAATTTTTTATAGAGATGTATATAATTCCTTGGTATGATTTAAACCCTATAATTTAAGTTTTTATATGTTTAGGTATAACTTTATATTTGACAAATTATAATATGCTCTATTATATAATGTTGAATTACTCAACTTAAAGCTAATCTAAATAAATCAATCTATAGTTTTTCAACTCCAAACAATGCCTGACCTTCATATAAACGACGGTACTTAAAATACATTTTATACCATTTGTCTGCCCATTCTTTTCTCTTTATATCATTAGGATTGTTCCTTATGTTATTTATATTTTTTCTTGCCTCTGATGTAATATATCTCTCCCAATCAGAAACTGAATCACTTGCCATATGCGTTATATAGTAGCCGAGTTTGTTAAATCTGCTATTAAGATCATCTAGAGTAAGCAGTTCCCCCTCAAACTCTACTAGTTCTTGAGGTGGATTAGAAACTTTAGAATATGTTTTACAATAAACCAACATACCATTAGACTTTAAAAACTTTTCACCTAAATTAATAGTATTCTCAATAGAATCAAAAGTTTCACTTAAAATAACAACATCATATTTTATATTGTCGGTATATTGTGTCACATCATCTTCAATCAACTTAACTTTTGTAATTTGAGCTTTTTCTAATCGTTTTTGACCTTTAATAATAAAATCATTACAAATATCAACACCTGTTCCATAGATACCAAAAACTTCATTCCAGATTTTTAATACTTCGCCATATCCACAACATAAATCAAGAACATTACTTTTTTCTGTTAGTCCCATTGAATAGCCTAATCTGATTATTTCCTCCACTGAAACCATACTGATAAGATAATTACTTTCTTCACATTTTTTCTTAATATTTTCATAATTCATCTTCTTTACCTCATTTCTTTTAATAGACTGTCAAAACAAATAATTTTTAATCCCAGTTTAGTAGTTAAATTACCTCTAAATAACAATTTTTTCAAGCCAGAATTTTCTTTCTGATAATAACCAACTCCTTTAATCTAGTATATATCAAGGCTACGGTATGGGAATTTTTTACATGATATTCTCCTTTTATATCAACATTCTCTACCATGTTAAAAAGCCCATGTTACGTAGCAATAATACTCACTCTCTTATCTAATTTTCTACATTATAGATATGTGCAAGATAAAAAGACAACAGATGCTAATAATACTAGAGGTTACAGTCAAAATTATTTTTCCTTTCTTAGATATCCATAAACTTTGATTAGTTACAACCATTGAACATATCAATGAAGCAGCAAGTGTCATAATTAATATATGGAGATAATATCCTATTCCCCACAAGTAAGTATTTGAAGAAATAACAAAATAATTTAAGAATATACTCAAAAATAACCTTAACACAAAAAGTGTAAGTAACCTAAACAATACATTCTTAATAGTAACTTTAAGTCTTCTTTGTTTCCATTTATAAAGCATAAAAAATGAAACCATAAAAACCTCTAGAACTAGTTGAATTACTAGAATATAACTCATTAATATTATAAAGCTCATTAAATCCCCCATTTATTTACATTTATAATGAGTCACATTATATTTCTCCTATAACTGAAACAACTCTTTTTCTAATTTCTATATATCATCATACTGAGCCACATTCCTAGTAATAACAGCTATATTATATAACAGTCTCAGCATTTTCTATCGCCCTACACGTAAAGTGACGAGAATATTATGTTATCTGCTGGTATAACTTACATATTATAAAAGACATTATATATTTGCCTTTAATATATTTACTTTATCTTCAATCAATATAAAATTGTTTAAAATTCCTTCCCATGTATGTCTTTCATATTGAACTATTACTTTATTAATTGTAAAAAATCCATCATTACCTATTCCATAATTTTTTTGCTGCCTAAATAACTTAAATAGACCAACTAAATTATCCCGTAACGCTTGGTTTTCTAACATTTTTTCTGCATCATTTATAGTGCTAGTAATATATGATAGCTTTAAAATAAAATTGTAGAATTCTTCTTTCTCTATACTTCTGTTTGTGAAACTTGATTCTCTTAAGCTATACTCTAGCAATCTAACAATATTATTAATATCATTAAATTTTTCTTCAATAATTTCTATTTTTTGGTTACTTGAATTAATCTCAATAAAATCTTTCATATACGCTTTGGTTACTTGTAATAATCCAAATGTTGTATGATTTTGATTTTCTCTTATTTTAATTCTACTTTGAATAACTACTATAGTAATAATAATCATACATATTATTAGAAAGATGCTACATTTTCTTGTTTTAATAATCAATATTAACTCCCCCTAGAAACATAAACCAAACTTTCAGATAACCTACCAGAGATTTAAGAAGTTCATAGAGCGTCATTACCGAATGAATTTGAGTTAAGAGACAGCAGAACCTTAAATTCCATGTTTTATGAAGTTCCCAACCCCATTAAGCCAGCTTTATACATTTAATAATAAATTTTTATATTTTAAGATTGCTGAATTGATTGTCCCATTTCATTAACCAATCAAATTGCTTATCCAAAAATTCTTCATCAGTACAATTGAATCTATTGTTTTTAATTATAGTAGCTGCAACTTATAGTAATATATTGCGCTAAAATAGAAAACAGAATTCCTTTCCAAATCACTTATTTTAAAAAACTGATGATTATCCACATACTTTTCGTGGACTGTCTTTAAATATTATGTTATCTGATATAAACAGTGTTATTAACTACATTTCTTAGGATTCTTGTAATCCAAATTGTATTTCAACTACATTCTTCTTTGATCTAGGTTTTTGCCAATTGTGGTATACTTCTCTCATTTCATTTGACAGTTTTAATTTACTCTTGCTAGCGTCAGATAATAATTTGTTAATACCTTCAGTTAATATTTGATTAATTGTTCCTGTAAATATATCCGCTAAACAGTCAAACTCTTCTATTTGTTTAATTTCAAATTCCCCTGAATAATTAGTACCTTGTTTTATAGGAATACAAATTTGATGTTTGAATTTCTTATTCATATTTCCATCTCGACCATAGCTTACGAAAACAATATTATCAGTTACCTCAAGGTTATTAGTATGTATTTCTTCCATCATTTTTGGATAAATTTCTTGTGAGAATTTGAATATTTCTCCTATCGTTAACTCTTTAGTAGCAACTAAAGCCATAAAAGACTTTACATGTTTTTTCATTTTGCATCTCTCCTATTCCCATATTATAATTATTTTGTATCACGTTTTTAGTGGACTGTCTTCAAATGTTATGTTAGGTAATGAAACCATGTAACACTTAGTATGAGTCAATATTACACTCTATTTTAATCTAATAATTATTTCTTCTCTAAATACTCTTCGATTACCTTCATATCATAACTACTTTCTGAACTAGTATCTATGACTATGTAATTCCCATTTTTAGGTTTAACAGATTTATCTAAAGCATTTTTAAATCGTTTAATTGTTGTATCCTCAATTTGACTGACTAATCTATCTCTACTATAGATTCTATCTTCAATAATAGAATAGTCTTCTACTCTACATTCAATATACCTATAATTGGCTCCAGAATTTTCCGCAATCCTAATTCCATTTTTCAAAGAATCTTCATAATAACATGGAGTATCAATGATTACACTTTTTTTCATATTTTAAAAAAATTCAGCTAAATCATATACCACCATATATGAAGCATCAGCTACCACATCATTAGACACTTGAGAGTTAATCATTGAAGTCTTTATTATATCTCTATCTATGACTATAGCATCCATGTTTTCAGCAATTTATTTTGATAATGTAGACTTCCCACTACCAGGATATCCTGCCATTTGTAATAAAAACATATGTACATCCTCCATTCTTTTTACCTACTACAAATACTAGAAGTTCTGTCACCTAACATTCTTTATATTATTGCGACGGTTCACATATTTTTGTGAACTGACTGCAAATAGCATGTAAGTTGATGGACTTTACCTAGCGGAACCATTAACTAAGAAGCGTTATTTTTTACAACTTTTACTGTTTCTTCATATATCGGCTTACCTTCTTCTATGGTAAACCTTTTATCTTCTTTCAATAAGTCTTCTAACTCTTTTTCTTTAAATGGTAAATAACCGTCTATCATTAAGCTTATATACAATTCATCAATACTATGTCTTTTCCTTTTATTTTTCAGATATTCATAACATTTTTCAACTGCTTCTTTCTTAGTTACAATTTCTGGTTTTTCTATCCATTCAAAATCATCATCTTCTTTTCCTAATGCATATATACAATCTAATATAGAATACTGTATATTAATATTGTCATATTCTTCCTTGTATATTGTTTTAAAATAATCCAATGCTTTTTCATATTCTTGATTTAATACCAATGCTTCACCTAATCTCCATTTTGTATCACTATCATTTGGATATCTTTTCAAACATTTTTTTCGATATTTAATAAGCCCTTCATAGTCTTTATCTTCAATAAATTTAAAATCACATTCCCAATCTTCAGTATCATCAAAACTACTTAGCAAGTAATAATTTTTATCCATTTATTTACCTTCCTCATTTCTACATTAAAATACTATATAACATTTTTATAATCATAATTTCTTTTTAGTAAGGCATTGATGCCAAGCCGCTATTTTATAATTAAAGTCTTTCAGTTAACGTCCTGTAGATTTGCGACATACCGCATCACTTAAACCTCTAATGAAAACTAACATCCTCATATAAATCAGTCCCACTTTTCATCTATCCTCTCAAGTCTTGGTGGATAGAGTAGTCCTAATATCTTACATGTTTCTCGTAAGCTATTGAAATTACTATGTTATACGATGGATATTGATACAACAAAGTTAGTTAACCTAAATCAAATTCTTAACTCCATTTTTAAAATTATCTGAATATCCAGTATGTGAAGTAAATACCCAATTACAATCGTTATTTTCAATAAAATCTATTATCGATTCCTTTTGTTTTTTAGTATCCATATTTTGCAGCCAATAAAATGGATATACTTTATTTTTTCTCAAAGTTAATGTATCTCCAGAAAATATAACAGAATCATTAATAATGTAAGTCATAGAACCAGGTGTATGACCTGGAGTACTGACTGATTTAACTTTTATTTTTCCTATATATATTTCTTCATTATCTTTAAGTAATTTATATGGTTTATTTAATCTATTATATTTTATTCTAAATGCTCTAGCAGTAGTTCCATTTATCATTTGTTCTTCGTCTTTAGATAAATATACTTCTGCATTTTTAAATAAATTTATTCCTCCAACATGATCATAATCTGTATGAGTTAAGAATATATGACTTATATCTTCTGGATTAATACCAAGTTTTTTCAATCCCCTTTTAGCTAAGAATTTTGATAATCCAGTATCAATAACTATATAATCTTCTCCATCGACATATACAAAAAAGTTAACAAAAAAGGTTCTAATAGCATATATATTTTCTGTTATTTTCATTGTTTTTGTAGGATAAAACATTCCCTTTCCCTCCTTTAAAGTTTAGTTGCTTTTTCATATAACGGTACGAGCATTCTCTATAGCCCTGCATGTTTTCTGTAGGGTGGCGAGAATGCGATGTGTAAACAACTTTTAGTTAGATTTATCTTCTGAAACGTACATATACTCTTCTGGTATCCTTATATACCCTCGTATATGATTATTCTTCTCTCTTATCATTACCCCTGAAACATTATTAATATTACCTTCTGCCACACGGATTGAATTATTATAATTCTCAATTACGATACCTATATGATCATGCTCTTTATCACAAAACACATAATCATATATTACTAAGTCACCTCTTTCTGGAGTAAAATTAAGATCCTCTCTGCTGTAAAAGAAATTAACTTCAGGGAGACTTGCCCAATCCAACCACCCTCCGCAGCCGGCAAAATTAAATGATACTCTTTCATCTGGATATTTAACGGGTAGATTGAATCCTGCTTTTAGACAACAATAGTATACGAATGCTGCACACCAAACATTATCCAAACTATCTACTGACCACGGTTCATATAATTCAGTTATTGGATGTAGATTAGATTCAGCTGTCATCACCTTGCCATGAAAACACTTTGTTGCTTCACGTTCTGCAATTATTCCTAACTTCTCTCTTCGTTTCATTTCAGTTTCTCCTTTAATTGTAATAGTTAAACAATTGGCATAACTACTTTTTATATGATGTTGGTTAATTCATCTAGATATACAAGCATACATAGAACTATTTATCTTTTGTAAAGTTTAAATACTCAGCTTTCAGTAATTCATAATCTACCGAAGACTGAAGTTCACCAAGTTGATCTTTCCACGAATCATAATTAATTTTCACTTTTCTGAAACCTATTTTTTTATATACGTGTTGTGCTCTTCTATTGTTTAAGTTTGTATCAAGAATAACCTTTTCAAATTTGTAATCTTCAAATAAACTTCTTATAAACATTTGCAAAATAATTGTTCCTAATCCTCTCTCCTGTTTTGTGAAATCACAAATTTTAATACCTATTTCTACAGTTTTTGAGCCTTTATTTCTGTATGACATTTCACCAATAGGTTGTCCTTCATATTCTATTATTAGTCTTCTCCCCTTTTCATCAGTATCGTTCTTTAAATCTTCTTCTATCTCTTTAACAGTTATTCCCAAACCATTAGGAAACCCAGCATGTAACATTATTTTTCCATCATTCCACCATTTGTATAGAATTTTAGCATCACTTAATATTGCATTTCGAATTAAAATATTTCCTTTTTCTATAAACAAGAATTTCACCCCACAAAAATAGTTACCTTTCATAAACTGAATAATCAATATATTCTTTTGACCTCAAAAGAGCGCTCTAGAATAAATGTATCAATTTCATCTAGCGTCTAGCATCTGCAACTTCGTTCAGCTTACAACCTCGTTCATGCCCGGGACCCTTTGGGTGGGCTAATGCAGTGATGCCTCGGTTAGCGAAACAATGTGTGAGGGCGTTCCCCCAGCCCGAGCCTTGCGCAGATGTCTTATTATATGATGTACATACCCAGCCGGAGCCATGGATGGCGTAGGCGACATATTTTTAATCCATGCCTGTATTACCTCCTATTAATACTTTAACTATTTGTTTTCTAAATAATTAATTTTCTTACCTGTTATTTCAGCATATTTTATTTCGCTTTTTGTACTACTACCAATATAACCATCTTTATTGATAACAAATATCTCATCACACATATCAATTTTTCTTTTATGCATATCATCCAACATGATTTTTATATCTTCAGTTATAATTGTATTAAATTCTCCATCCGCATGTCCAAATAATCCGACAGATATCACAATATTACCTTTAAGCGTAAGCTTTTTTTGCGCTTCCATAAATTCATCTTTAAACTTTGTACTCCCACATAATGTTATCACTTTATAATTTCCTACCATTTTAAATCCTCCTATTATTTAAATATTTATATATTTTTATTCTTAATTCAACTTATTAATTATGATACGCATCGCTTCTCGCCCATGGATGGGCGGACGAATTGGGTATGTATTTCATATAACGTCTTTATTCCCGACAATCGTTTGGATTGTCTGCAAATATCATGTTAGAAAACGGCATAATACATGTAGTATCTTACCCTCAACAATCCTATTTATTAAATATTCTAACTACCTACTACATCAATATATGTTTCTTCCCCATTTTTATAAACCTTAATGTACTCAAAATCCTTATTTTTTCTTATTCTGTAAATTAACTTATTTTCTACAATGTTATTATAATCACTTGTATAATGTTCATCGAATGAGATTGCAATTGTATCTCCTTTTTCCTCAATCCTTACATCCTCATAAAATGCTGCTTTATCCCCTTGCTTTATATTTTTATTATTTAAAAATAAATAAATTTCCTTTTCACTATTGTTAAAAATGTAAACACCATTTGAACCTTTATGGTCTGTTATAAACTTAACAACATTTTTATTCAAATTTTCAATTGCTACCTCCGAATATGTTAAATTAGAAACACTGGTGCAACCCACATTTGAGAAAAAAAGAACTATTAAAATAATCCCTATTATCAATACTTTCTTTACCAACTTTATTATTCCCCTTTACTATGTATTTACATAGCATATGAAATGAATTATTCATTGTTCCTTGCATTTCATTCATATCTTTTCAATTCAATATCCTAAACTCTCTCCCGATATTATGCTGTATTCTAACGTCTTTAGTAGTCCTGATGTTTAACATTTTTTTAGTAAAATATAGGGACTACTATGTTATACGCTGTGCTTCCTTTTTTAGCCAAAATAAATTTCTTAGATAACATTGATATTCAAAAATTGCTTGGTTTAAACTTAAATTTTTCTCCCCATAAGTACAGAATCGTAATATACTCCACCAGTAAATTGCTTCATACTTTCTTTGCCTTCAACTTCAAATCCTAGTCGTTTATATAATTCAATAGCTCTCTTGTTATCTTCTCGCACTGATAAGTTAATTTTCTTTATCACACCATTATGCTTAGACCACTCAAAGAGATATTCTAATAAACTGGTTGCTATATTCTTCCCCCAATATGTCTTTGAAACAGATACCCCCATAACTCCAGTATGCATTGTTCTTTTCCGACTACCTCCATCAAAGGTCAACATGCCCACTAATTGTCCATCTAACCTTGCAGATAGCATAAGTTTATTCGAGGTTTCCAAATACCTTCTAATTGCACACCTTTCTTCCTCTTCCGAGTATGCAAACTCTTCTGGGTTCATTGATAGATAATCTGTTTCTCTCAGTATTGTTTTCATATATTTGATAACTTCAATTGATTCATCTTCAACCGTTTCTCTAATTTTTAATTTCTTTCTACATTTCTTTATATAATTCATAGCAATCCTCCAACATGATATTTATCGTAATTTCTAAAGCCACAACTAATCATAATTATATTAACTTTTCAAATATACTCACAAATTCCAATTGCTCTTTTAATGGAATTTCGATTTTTTAATGTAATCTTTTGGGCACAACATTTCTAAGAGAATCATGTCGTATAACGGTACGAGTCTTTCAGTTTTCCTACACACCTTTTATGGGATGATGGATAGACTCTGTTATAAGATGTGGCGACGTTTTTTTCTCATAATCCTTCATATAATAAATAAAATATTATATCTTACCTCCAAATACATATTATAATCATTTGGCGAAACTGTTAGTGAGTAAATTCTAATTAGTTTCATCAGTAAAAGTCAGTGTAACTGCTTGAACTAAGTCCATTTCTTTAAATTTTGAAGGTGAAAAGAAATCTTCCATAGCATAACTTCTCATACTGGTACCACTATCATAAATCATCATAGCAACAGGTATTTCTTTATTGATTTTGATCCTTTGAAAATCTGTCAGAAAACTTTTTGAAGATGCTACAATTTCATGATCCACATCCAATGTATCGGTCTGATATGAAGCTCTTCCCATTGTATTAATATTGAAATTTATTGCATAGTTATCTTTAAGTATCATTGTAAATGTACCTTCTAATTTATAATTTGGATTGGAATCTTGCCCTAATGACACCTGTCCACCTCCCATAACATTCCAGGTTTTGTTATCATTTAATACATAAACATTTACTTTAAGGCTTTTTGCAGTTTTAGGAGCTTTGAATGATATAATATTTGTATCCTTGTCAAGTCCTAATGACTGAAGAAGATAAGTATCTCTTTCTGACAATTCATAAGGTGCCACACCTTCCTTATTCAGTAGTTTCAGTGTCCCTGTGTTGCTTGAACACGCAGAAAAAAACATTATCATAACAATAACTAAAATTATTGTAGAAAACCTTCTCATTCTTATTGCCTCCTTATTATATAAACTTGTACAATTACACAATTCTCCGAAGAGTAACCCCGATATCACATGTCTTATAACGAATTAATGCTCCCTGATGCTCTACACGCTTTTTGTAGAATGTCTTGAAACATATGTTATATGATGGACATTACTCTTTATTTATCAGCTTTGATAAAATATCCACCTTTATACCAATTTAAATACTCTATTTCAACTTTCCATCCTCTTTTTTCTAATTCTTTTGAGATTTTCACTGGAGTGATTTTGTTCTTCATTCTTTTATTTTCTTTCATATAACAGCCCATTTGTCTAATTCCTTTTTTTACGATACTGGTAATATCATCAAAATACTTTTCTGTATCTTCTACAAACATAAACACATCTCTACTTACTAAATAATCTACATCTCCACGATCAAAATATTTACTTAAATCTTTGACGTCCATTTCAATAAATTTAATCTTATTATGTATTTCATCAATTCTTCCAATATAATCTCTACAATCAGAATCTATATCTGTAGCATACACTTTCATAGTTTGTTTTTTAGAATTTAAAAACTTGGTTATAAATCCTCAACCACATCCTAAGTCAATAATTTCCCCTGACATATTATTAAAATAATTATATATCTTTTGATTATAATATTTTTCTGTATCTATTTTTTCAATTTTAACTATATCGTCACATTCAGGACATTTTATTTTTACAGAAAAAGAAGACTCATCCCACGGATGGAATTGATTTTGTAATACAAAACATTCATTACCACATTCGCATTGCTTCCCCATACTACATAGTCATGCTCTATAAACATTTTTTATAATCCCCCTTTAACTTTCAAGTGTTTTTATCTTCGATTATTGTTTATCATATAACGGTCCGACTATGCCGAAATATAAAATAATTTAATTGTACATTAATCAATATCTAATATTTTTTCCATTACTGGGTCTATATTATTGAAATAATCATCTGCATTAGGCTCAATAATTATATCTGGAACAAATGAGTCTAAGTCTTCACTTGTAAGTTTGAAATATTTCGTTGAATAACCAATTTTAGTTTTAGTGTTAATTAATTTTAACAGCTTAACTTCTCCATAATGGTTTGGTGAGCCACCTGTAGGTTCTCCAATATAAGTCGCATTAGTTTCATTTTTAAATTTTAAAGCATTTTGCACTGCAGATGAAAAGGTTTTTCTTCCAACTATTACAAACAATTTTTGCGGTTGGTCTAGCCTCTCTCTTTTTTTAAGTTCAACAAAAAATGGTTCTAATATAAGTGCAGATCCTCCGCTGTTATTTCTTAAATCAATTACAAATTTATTTATAGAATTATTATCAATAAATTCAAAAAGCTCATTGTTAAAGTCAGAAAAAGATTTATCCTTCATATCATAACAAACATTGTATTGTAAATATAACAACTTTTCTTCTTCAAGAAATTCATACCAGTAATGTTTATCACTATTTTTTAAATACAACATTCTTTCAGATTTATCCATATTTGTATTTTGTAAATCCATTTCATTGCTAGATTCAACTTCAACACTTTTTTCATTTCCATTTTTGTCTATAAAATTAAATTTTGCTGTTTGTGAATCTGTGATTTTTAGTCCATTTAAAAGTTCTGGGTAAACCAATTTTTTTGCAAATAAGTTTTTAAACCAAGGTTCATTTTCATGAGAAATAATAGGTCGAAATAACTCTCGAATTTCTTCAACATTTTTGTCATTTACACCCTTTAGCTTAAAACCAATAAATTCACTATACTCAGGTACAGAATCTAATAAGTAAATTCCATCATTAAAACAGTAAAATTTAAAAGGATATTTTTTTTGGGGACTAAAAGCAAATGTTGTATGTTCATCACCTACAGATGCTATTAATTTACTTACTTCAACAATAATCTCATCATCTGTTAGTGAAGGGATTTTTTCTTTTATATTGTTTACATGAGTTAAAAACTCTTCTTCTTCTACTTTAAAAAATAAATTCTTATGGGCTTTAGGCAAATTTTTCGATATAAATTCAATATCAGCTAACCATTTAGCGTCTCTATCACCATTAACAGATTTGCTACAATACTCTAATATTTCAAAGTCATTAAATTCAAAGGTGTTTTTTATTTGATCCATTAAAGATTCATAATTATTATAGTCATTAGCTTGACATTCAAAATTCATTTCGAAAAGCATATCTTTTTCTTGAACATAGTAAAAAGTATTTATTATTTCATCCTTTTCTTCAGGTTTTATTTTATAACCTTTATTTCCGTTAATAATACATTCTTCAATGTTAACATCTTCTTCAATTTCTTTTACACTTTCTTCAAGATAATTTTCATAGTAACGAACTGCCCTTACTTCCAATACAAGTTGGTTATCCTCCTTTGAAAAAACTACAGTATTGCCTACTTTAGGTTCTAACCAATTTGATGGGTATTGTATAGTATAATACGCATTAGAATACGTTTTAAATTCATTCTTCTCTACATCTTTTATCTCACAGCCTACAAACAAAAAGCTTATTAATGTTAGTATTGGTAATACAATCACCCTTTTTATAATTTTCATTTCATATTCCTCCTAATTTGATCATTGCTAAAATTTACTGAAGTCATAATCATTTTTGAATGACCTTCAGCTTTAAAGTATCTAATAAATTCTACATTTGTCTAGTTAATAGTAAAAATTTCAATCAAATATAAGTAACCAGCAAAAAAAGACCCAAAACTACTACTCCGAAATGAAGTCATAATGTCCTATAACGTTCCTAGTATTTTGCGACGTTCTACATGCTTTTCGTGGACTGTCTTCAAATGCTATGTTAGACGAAGGTCAAAATCTTAAACTAATTGTTTTACGGAGCAACTAATTCAACTTTTATTCTTTCTGGATCCTCAAAATATACTGCATAATGATTTTTTCCTCCTGCATAAGGATGTTTATTTTCATATAAAATTTTAATTTTCTTTTCCCTCAATTGATTAGTAATTTTATCTACTTGTTCTTGAGATTCAGCATAAAAAGCTAAATGATTTAATCCAGCCTTACATCTATGATAAGGTGTATCTAAATGCTTTTCTTCGACTTGTACAAACACTATATATGTATCGTTTAATTTAAAGCTTTTTCCTTCATTCCACTCCTGATATAACTCATAGCCAAGTTTAGAAAGAAACCAACTCCAGAACTCAATGGATTTCTCTAGATCTGATGCATAAATCTCAACATGATGGAGTACACCCTTTTTACTCATAAATCTTCCCTCCAAATACTTACTTTAATTATTTTAAATAAAGATTATCTATCGAAAAAATATCAAAGTCATTTCTTCAGCAAAAACTGTTTATCATTAAACACAAGTTCCTTTTATTTCTTATATGTATATTTTTATTATTGAACATTATCCAGATTAGTTCTCAATAAATTTATGTAGTTATTGACTTTTGTCTAACGTTTTGACTAATTCCGATGTTTTACATCTTCTTAACAAAATATAGGGACTAGCTTGTTATCTGAAGTCCATCTATATCTATACCTTGACTTTTTCAGAATCTAATATTAGTTCTTTCTAAAATTCCATTTCAAATATATGTTTCACTATTGTTTCTGGATTAAGTAATCTTCCTATTCCTTCTCTGATCTCATAACCATAGTACCTTTTTCAAGTTCTAAAGACATATATTCATATCTTTTTAATCTTTCAATGTTATCTTGAACTATAGGATTTTCATACATCACTATATTCATTGCAGGTACTAAAAGTTTTGGTGATTCTGATGCCATCATTGAAGTAGTAACAATATCATCAGCTATACCATAAGATAATTTTCCTATGACATTAGTAGTAGCTGGTGCAACTACCATTAGGTCTGCTTTTTGTGCAAGTGCTATGTGTTTAATATCTGCGTAAAATCTATCATCATATAGACTAATATTTACTGGATTACTAGATATTGTTTGAAATGTTAGTGGTGTAACAAATTTCGTTGCACTTTCATTCAGTCATTGTAACAAAGACATTTGCATTAAGCTTTTTTAGTCTACTTACCACATCTACTACTTTATATATTGCAATTCCACCACATACACATACAACAATATTTTTATCAGTTAGTATACATATTCCCCCTAGTAATTTTCTTAAGTATCTTTTTTGTAGATTTTAGATAACGTTATTTGTAGTGTAGACACTTTACTGTTTTTTGTAGGGTGTCTACACTACTATATTATATGTCATGATTAAATTACATTTAATTACTATTTTGTTATATTCTAATTTAATTTTACAAAAGCAACTAAAACTCCTTTATCACATGCTGTAAATCCTTCTGCCGTATAAAATCCCCTGGTCTCTTTGCTATCATTTGTTAATAAAACTTTCTGTCGTACATGTTTATATTTATCTAATACTTGATTTAATAAGTTCGTAGCTATTCCGTTTCTTTTGTATTCATCCAGAACTAAAATATCTTGTATGTATATTATTATTTGACCATCTCCTACTACTCTAACTAAACCAACTAACTTATTATCATCCCATGCTGATAAAATCATTAACGACTCTTCCATAGCTTTGATTAACTTTGGTAATTCTTGAATATATAATATCCAACCTGCATTTTCGTATAATGCTTTTAATTTATCTTTATCAATTTCTCTGATACAGTTATAACTAATATTTGACAAACTTATTACCCCTTTATTTTATATTTAATAAAGAAGTCTTTATCTTCTTTTCACCATAAAAAACACCTCTTTTATCTAATGCTATTACAATATTTTTTATGATATATAACGTCTTGACTACCTTGCGGTGGTCCATATGCTTTTTGTGGACTGTCGCCAATAGTGTGTTATATAAAGTACTCAGCCTAATATATATTTAACTTGAAAAAATCTTGTAATATCACTCTCTTTATTATATTTATATTCTCTATCTAGTGTTTAACACCTTCCATATTTTTCATTGTTTTTTTAATCTAGATTAAAAAAGCTCTAAAGTTCGACCTAATAAAATCGACCCTTAGAGACCTTTCCTATCTATCTGACCCACAAAGTCTTTTTCTAACAAATCTATATTCTTATAATTCTTCTGCTTAAAACTCTATTTTTGAAACTTGTGTAAAATTTTGCTTTTTACCTACTTCAAAAGAACTTGTTTATGGGTATTTTATATAACGTTTCTGGACTTTGCGACGAGGGTGTTGTAATGATTTTAAATACATATATCCATATTGCCCAAGCCCAGGTTAAGAGACGTTGAATGTTAATACTCTTAGTATTACAAAAGCTAAATCACAACTACATATCCTCTAAAATTGGCACCCCTTCAATAAATTCTGCTTCTACCCCAAGTTTTCTGAAATACTCACACATACTCTGACATGCAAATTTTTCTGTAGAATAGTGTGTCCCTCCTAATAAGTTAATTTCTTTCTCTTTTTCATACTGATGGACTTCTTTATATGTTTCACTCGATATTCCTGTAATTAGAGTATTAACTCCTTTATCTAAGATTTCTTTGACGTATCTTATATCATTCCCACCACCAGCTACTACTGCAACTTTGGAATCTTTAATTGATTTATGACCATACATATATAATTTGGCTTGATGACCGATTACTTCAGAAAATTTTTTGTGTAATTCTTCAATTGAGTCGATATCTATAGTACCTATTACTCCGTTTTTGGCTCCTCTTGATAACGCAAAACTTTCTGTAATCTTAATTCCTAACTTTTTTGCAAGTGCTACACTTGTAGAATAATCACTAAAATTATCTAGTGGTACATGATAACAAAATATAGAAATATTTCTTTGCTTAAATATTTTCAGTTGTCCTTTATCCATAAGATAAAATGGTGTTTTTTTTGTTATATCCCAGTTTGATGGATGGTGTACGAAAAGCATAGCATTTTCAACATTATTGTCTATAATTTGACTCATTACCTGATATGTGGGAAAAACAGCTGTATAAACTTTAGTTATATAGTGAGTAAAATCACAAACTAATCCCATACTCCTAGTTTTGAAGTTATCACAAATATATTCTTTTAATTCCTCCATATACTTAAACCATATATCACTCATAGATTCATTTACAAAATCTTTTTCTAAAATCATATATAAATCATTAGCTTTCATTTTTTCCTCCAAGATAAGTCTTTTTTTGCCCTTAATTTTCAATGTTGCTTAACAAGTTCAGTGTTGAAGTAGTCCTATGTTTTTTTCTAGGATTACTTCAACACTGCGTTAGTTGATGTTGAATACATAAATTGTCGATATATTAAAGTTCCTTTTACACTTTAACATTTTGACTTCTTGATTTACTAGCATATATTTTAATCAATAGTAACATATACACAATAGCAAATATCATTATAAAATAAGAAATGAATCTATCATTATCTACACTAGTTAATGATATTGATACTATTACATTATTTATTAAATGATATGCAATGCAAAAATAGATATTTCTAGTAAGTAGAATTACTAAAGCCAGTACCATACCCATAATAATTGCAAATATTACCTGATAAGATGTTTCTACAATATCCTTCCCTCCTGATATGCTCAATAAATGTGAAGCGCCAAAAAAGATTGCTGAAAGCACGATAGCAAATTTGTTGCCTTTTGATTCCAAAGCATTAAATATGATTCCTCTATAAATTGTTTCTTCAACAAATGCTACAAAAACCATGTAGGTAATTGTATAAAAAACAATTGATATCTCAATACTCATATCAACACCTGTAATTAAAGGCATGAATGCAATTATAAATAAGGGTAAAATATACAAAAGTTCCTTTTTATTAATTTTATCTGGAATAAACCCATATTCTTTCCATTTTTTATTATTTATGATGTATATTATCAATACAATTGCAACAACCATAAATCCTAACATGAATGTTAATTTACTTTCAACAGAAAAAATAGATGAAATCATTCCTGCTATAAATAATACAAGAATAAATCCTAACATAATCATTATACTCCCAAGTATTGGCTTTCTCTTTAAATAATTATTCATCTCTATTATTCATATCCCCCCATATATTTAATTTAAAAGATACTTCCCAATGTCATCTAACGATCTGAGCATTTTCGGACACCCTACAATATTTTTCGTAGGGTGGCGATAATACTGTTTAAGTGATGTGTTTAAACAACTCTTAGTCAGATTTATCTTCTGAAACGTACGTATACTCTTCTGGTATTCTTATATACCCTCGTATATTATTATTCTTCTCTCTTATCAATATCTATATTTACTATTGTAGGAATTACTTCAACACCATTATATCCCTTCTTTTGCTTAGTATTAGAATATATACCAACCATATTTATTATATCTATTTCAACACCACTTTCTTCTTTTATTTCTCTTTTCAAACCTTGTATTACTGTTTCTCCATTTTCAACTATTCCACCTGAGTATTCCCATCCTTTACGTGGATTTTTTATAAGCAGCACCTCAATATTATTATTAAATATAATTCCTCCTGTTGCTACAATATGTGTTGGTAAAATCATAAATACCCACCCTTAAAATAAAGTCTTATAAAACTGAATATTAATCTACTAATTTAAGACTAAAACTTAATAATGTTTTCAACTTTTATTTTTCATCTAACGGATCGTCTGTTTTCGATGGTTCATACGTTTTTTATGGACTGTTTATAAGCAACATGTTATAAGAAGCGACGACTCCTTCCCCCTATAAACCTTCATAAAATAATAGTATGATGTATAAAGTGATAAATGTTAATTTTTCTTATAGCAACTCTCCATTTTCATTATAAAAAGAATCACAAAATCTCATTTTACCGGATACTTCTCTATTGCTATCCAAAAATTTAATTTTTAAAAAAGAGTTCTCAGGATGATTATTAGATAATACAACATCATATTTTGAAGCAGATTCAAACCCAAATTGAGTATAGTAATCTCCACCAGTAAGTACAATCCATTCAAATCCTTTTTCTTTGGCCTTTTTCATTCCATAATTTATAAGCCTTTTGCCAATTCCTTTACGCTGGTACGATGGTTTAACTGCTAATGGTCCTAATGATAATCCACCATTCTTACCAATTAAAGCCTTTGATAACATAATATATCCTATTATTTCCTTATCAACTGCTGCAATTAAACATAATTCTGGAATAAATCCAGAATCATTCCTTACCTTGTCAACAAATTCCCATTCATTAAAATGTTCATTCTTCCCCGGTCTATCAAAAGCCTCCTTTACAATATCTTTTATTTCTTCTAGATGATTATCTCCTGCTTGTTTTATAATTAATTTTTCCATACTACCATCCTTTCTATAAAATGTTATATAAATGATTTGTCTATCTATTTTTTATAATATACGTATCACTTTAAGTTTAATAAAATGACTTCAAAGCCCCCCCCTTATATCGTAATTTCTTATAACGTTTTGACAATTCCCGCTGGACGCCCACTTTATAAACACTTATTACTATCCAATTGCATTTTACTTTAAATAACTCTAACCTAGTAATCATTAGGCGTTTGTTGGGAAGTGCTGTGTTATAAGATGTTTAAAGCGTTTTGTTAATAATATCTCCTTTGTAAATTTAGAGAAGACAAGTCTAGTGTAATCACATCCCTAATAATCCTTTATCCATGTATTCGAAACTTCTCTATTTTCCTAAATGTTTCAAGTACCATTCCGTTGTTAACTCAATAACCCGATCTAAATGTTCTCTACAGCCGTGTTTTGCTCCATCAATCACGACAAGTTCTGATGTCTCCGATAACAAGTGTAAACCCTTTTTTGTATTAGCTAGTAGCTGTAGCTCTTCCTTATCTTCATCGTTATTCCCATGAATGATTAGGACTGGACATGATACATCTTTCAACAATTTCTCTTGATCAATTTCTCCAAAATCCTGCAACATTTGATGTCCCACACGACGAATGCCTAGCTCTAAGCTATTAAGTGTTATGAAACCTTTTCTATCCAATTCAATTATTTGCTCTTGTGTAAATTCCTCATTCCAATCGTATTTCATGCTGTGAGTCAATGCACCCATCAGAACCATGGTTTCAATCTCTGGTCTAAAACATCTTAGGCATATTAAAGAGCCAAGGCTGTTTCCAAATAATGCGATGCTCTGATACCCTTTTGATTTCATAAATTCAATTGCTGAATTCAGATCATCTACCTCATTGGCAGCGTTGAGGATATCCGGGGCACTTTCGCCACACCCGCTAAAATCAAAAGCAAATACATTAAAGTGCTGTTTTTTCAAGGCTTCAGCAATCTTATCAAATCTGCCTTGAGAAGACTTATTATTCGTAAAACCATGAGCCATGATAACAATACTATTTGAATCTGAAGTATATAAATTTCCCACCAAAGATAGCCCCCTGGAATTTTTAAATATTAATTTTTCCATATTTTCAACTCCTTTATTCACCTTAATATTCCTCAAATGTCTTATAAATGGTCTGAGCATTCTCTGTCGCCTTGCATGTTTTTCGTAGGGTGAACAGAATGTTATGTTACATGATGGTGTTACCATAAATTTCTATTTAAAGTGTGTATTGATTCCATATTTCTGAAAAGCTTCTTCTCTATTATCCTTAGAATATTGAATCAATTCAGTTAATCCATCACATATCATATTCGCTTTAATACCTGTCACATTAATGTAATCATATTGTCCTTCTCCATCAATCCAAAGAACATATTCATCAATATAATAACCTTTTTTTATTAGTACATTATGTAGTCTTTTAAGATTGGTTGAAAGTGATTCAACAGTCATGTCCACATGTTTTAAATTAAGCCATAACTTTTTATACTCTCCATCATTAACATTCAAAGGTGTATTTAACATCTTTGTAATATCTGCTTTATTGATTTTTTTCGGATATTCTACATTAACTCTATTAAATGAATCAACAAATTCTTCTTTTAATAATGGTGTAAGAAGTGTTGCGTATTCTGCTTCCATTCTCCTCAGGGTATTCCATCCACTTAGAACATCTATTTCATAATCATCATATATTCTTCGATTACTATATTTTACAAGAAAATGAACGTCAATATCCTCTTCAGAGTAAACATTAGAATAATATTCGCTAAACTTGAAATTATATTTTGGCTCTTCAATAACCAAGTCAATGTCACTATAATTACTAATTACATAGTCATTAATTTTTTTAGCTGCTACTGCCTTTGATATTGGATTTCCATAAAATGAATTAGCGATTGATACACTAATAAATACTATCAAAACAACTAATATTGTGATGATAATTTTTGTTGATAGTTTTCTTTTTTTCATACCTTTAATCTCCTTAATATATTCTATCTGGTAGGTAAATAGATGACACTGTCATGTAACGATTATACTGTTACCGACGTCCCGTACTTCAGAACTCTAGTTATCTACTAGATTATTATCTTAGATTGCCATTTTTATCAAAATTCTTTTTTAATGATATTTCAGTTGGAATAATAGGTATAAGTAACGAAATAGATTGAAGTATTATCCAAAGACCAAAAACCTTTTCCTTTGTAAGATCTGTACTATTTATAAACACACAAAACACTATTATAGAAATAATACTTAATGCAATACCAATTTTATACCAAAGGTTCCCAAAGTATTTGTTTGCAAATTCCCATGTTTCCTGATTTTTCATTGACTTAGATGTACGATAACCATATACCCAATTAATTGCTTTAGGAGGTTTTTTCCTCCAAACAAATCCAATTGTTGTCATCATTAAAGGTATAGTCATCAATATTATAAAATAAATCAGTAACATAATTTTCACCTCAAATAAGTATTGTAAATTAGCTAACTTCTATATTTTATATATTCGCTCATTCTTTAATATTTTCATATTAGCTATAATTTATCTTAAAGAATGTATATTTTAAATTTTATACAGACAATTCTCTAAAAGTTTTATTAGGTATTTAATGACTACATCATTCGAATTATAATATGAAAAATTAATTGATTACATTATAACTTCTTCAATTGAATCTTTTGTTTTTCTACTCTTAAAGCTAATTTGAAATATTTCATCATTAACTTATCATTTGTTTAAGTAAGTATCAAAATATAGCTCGGTAATTATTTTCCTATCGTTTTCTAAAAGCATTTAATTCTTTTTTATATCGAGTCTATTAGTGAATGTAAAAAAATACAAGGTGTTAATGATTTTGTGTTTATATAGATTTTGCCTATTAAAAATCCTATGTATATTTGTGGTACAATTAACAGGATGATATTAATAGAAAACTGATCGTAATTAAGAATATGAATAAGTCCAAAGACTACTGCTTGTATTATATTAGATTTATCCTCACCTAAACCAATTGTTAATAGACCACTAAAACACAGTCCTCTAAAAATCATTTCTTCAACTATACTTGGATAGTAAATCTTAAAAGGTACATTAATAATAATATTACTAATAAAATCTGTTATACTACTTGACCTCATATATTCCATGAATGGTATTATTTCAATAGATAGCCATACTAGTAAAACTAAAGGTAAGCTTGATAAACTAAGTTTCCAGTTAAAATCTTTAATCCTAACTCCAAAAAAATATGCTGTAAATATAGTCATTGTTACAGGCAAGTTAATTAAAAGCCCTTTAAATAATGAATCTCCTATTCTATTTGAAATATTAATATAGTCATAGTAACCTTGAATACTCATATAAAGAATAAATACTAGTATAAATGCATATATGAATTTTTTATTTCTCTCTATTTCCATATCATTATTTAAGGTTATATCGCCAAACAATATAATTATAATAAGTGGTATTATTCTTAATATACCTTGACCAATAAAAAAAATAATGGTTAGACATATTATACTAAAAATCATTTCATTAACCGTAAGTTTCTTTACTCGCATTATATCTACTCCTTCTTATCAATAACTATAATAATAGCTAATAATTAAATTACTCAATAAAATACACTACAATAATGACCTAAAATATGAATGCCAAATCATGTTGATTTATTTCAGCTAACGTTTCTGGGCTTTCCATCGTCCTACATGTTTTTCGTAGGATGTCGGAAAGACTTTGTTATGAGAAGTTTTTTACTCGATTCTACTCAAAATCTGACAGTTTTTTTCTAAATATCTAAGCATTCTCATGGTAATCCATGAGAATCCCTTCTTCTTTCACAAAATGTCCATAACCACCTAATTCACCTTTAAGTCTCGGTAATAATTGAAAATGTAAATGGTTTCTCTTCCCATCACATATAGTGCAAAAATACACTTTTTCCTCACCAAGTATTTCTTTATGTAATTCAATTAAACGATTGGTCATTTTAAGTATATAAGTACCAAGCTCTAATGGCATTTCTGAAATATCCTCATAATGTTCTTTAGAAACTATAATTGTCTGACCAGTTGCACGTGGGTATTTCTCAAATTGACATCTTATCAATTCATCTTCGTAAATAATCAAACCATCATCAGGAAAAATGTCACCATGTTCAAAGTTGTAGCATCCAAAACATATATCATCATCTTGCAATTTTTGTAGAATATCGAAAATTGTATGTTAGGTGATGTTTATTATGATAGAGTTACTTATTCTGTTAATATATTAATGTAAGTCTAATATCTTTTTAATGACCTTTTCCAACTCTCCATTATATACAGAATTTAGGGAGTTTTGAGCCCATTCAGGAAATTTGGGCCTTTTATATGCAAATATTAATGTAACAAGGATTGATAAACCATCATCAATTATTTTTTCAGTTTCATCTATCTCACCATATTCTTTAATGAATACTTCCCCAGCTTCTTTTGATAATGATGAACATACATTTCTAATGTCACTATATCTAAATCCTATACCTAGGAAATTATAATCAAACATTATTGCCTCTTTCTTATCTTTACCAACTACAAGGTTAGTCCAATAAAAATCATTATAAGTAAGAGTTTGTTCAAGATTATCAACTTTATTTAAAATAGAATCAAAGTTATCCAATATTAATTTCCATACTGTCTTGTCTTTGGTGTTAGAACTATTTCTTATTAAAGTAATGTTATCTCTTGTAATAATATTACTTTCTTTGTACAGATTATTATCTTTTTTAGTTATATATTTTGTCCCCTTTTTATGCAAACTGATATACCAAATCGCAAGTGCCTTTGCCACTTCAATATCTGATAAATCTCTTTCTTTTCCTAATCTATATCTTTTGCTTATTTCTAAATCTTCAAGCAATAAAGCTCTATCTGTATAAGCAAATACTTTAATTGTCGGTATATTTAGTTCCTTAAGAATAGAATAGTTTTTTATCTCTCTAGTATATTCTTTTTTTAAAAAATACTTCATTACATAATGTTTATTCTTATATATAACTCTGAATAAAAAAATCCCATCTTTGTTTCGTATCTCTTGTAAGTCAATATTTTTACTTTCTAATAATCCAAATTTATATAATTCTTTATAAACTTCTTCTATTATATTATTCATCGTTTTTCCTTTCTTACATTCTATTAATTATGTTTGACCAATATCTTAAATATCACCTAACTTTTTTAGGCTTTCTGCCTTCCTACATCTTTTTCGTAGGATGAAGGAAAACCTTTGTTAAGTGATGCACTTACCATAAACTATCCACAGTTTTTTACACGCAAAAAAATTTCCCTACACTTCTTCTGGATGCTTATACCATTTAGGTATATACGTTTCAAAGCCATTATAACTGCTATATATTTCATCTGCATTTTGTTAGCATGTTGTTTATATCTACTTCTCCAAATGGTATAGCCCACGGAATTGAAGCTATTATATTTGCAGCATTATACAACGACATTAGTCTAAAAAACTCATCTGGTACGTTATTATCAAAGTAACCATGTATATAACCTATAGCAAAAGGTATGCTTACTCTCCATGTAAAAATATATCTATCATATTCTTCCCAAGGCTCTTGATTTACCAACTCCACTATAGAATGTATTTTCTTTAGTATTCTACCAGATTGTATTCCTAGTTTATATTGTTCGCTTTTGTTAAAATTAGGAAGTGCATTTTCAGCATCTTCTCCATCTATCCATGAAAAAAGAGAATATACTTTTTTACCGTTATCACATATGCCAAACTCTATAGGCATTGACATAAGTATTCCTATTTTTGAAACCCTTTTTACTCTCTCATATTCCATATTCTTTTTGTTATATTCATCTATACTGGACACCCTAAGTAAAAATTTTCTACCTAATTTATCTGTTATACAATATTTATTATCATTAGACCATCCCTTATCTATTTGCTTAGTTTTAGTCCAATCAGGATATAATTTAATATATTAAAATCTTTAATCGTCCACACCTCATTTTTAAAATATTCTAAAAATATTTAATTTTAATGTGCTTCTAATACAACATTACGCACATAAATATGATGAATTTAATCAACTAACATCTTTTTTATTGCACTTTATGAGTGTTTCACTTAACGTCTTTAGCATATCGCAACGGTCCACATGTTCCTCGCGGACTGTTGCAAATGCTATGTTATCTGTAGTAGCAGCAAACAGCAATTACATTCCTAAAAATCTATATACATTTTAAAAGTTCTCAAATAATTATATATTTTTTTTCATTATCATAGCAGGTAAAATTTTTCCTGTCCAATTTAATTCTATAGGTTTAACTTTATAAAAGCCATTTCTAGCCCAAAAATCAACAACAGTGTCATCATAATTAGTAACTACATCTATTCTTATACATTTGCTTCCTATTGAGCTAATATATTTTTCTAATGTCTGATAAATTAATTTCCCAAACCCTTTACCTTTATAATCATTATGTATCATCAAAAGTGATAAGTATGTTTCTTCACCTGTCTTAAAATCAATTACTCCTATTAGTTTCTCTGAACTCTTTTCAATTACTTTACAAGAATAAAAATCTGCTTTTTTCATCGACCCTAATTCTTCAAGTAACCATTCATACGTAATTTTATTAGCATCCATATGATTTACTAAAAAATTTTTATTAGTATTATACACATCAACTATATTTTTTAAATCTTTCTTCTCTACGAAATCTATATAAAAAGTTTTTGATTCAAAAATCATTTTATATCCCCCTATTTCATGTGAATATTTACTCTTTAATTTTATTTTCTTAATGATTTTGCTATTACAGATAACGTCCTTAGGCTTAAAGTCGTCCTATACGTTTTTAATAGGATGATTTTAAGCCTTTGTTATATGTTGTTTATTAAACACTAATTTTTATTGTTCATCAACTAGTTCGTTAGTTTTTTTGTTCTTAAAAACTTCTGAATAATCATCACTTTGTCATTAATGATACTATAATTATGGATAAAACTGCTAATACATAAATTGAATCTACTTTGTCTTCTACAATTAAATCACTATAACTACTTAAAGATACGTACCTATAATAAGATATCCAGAGAAATAATACACCCAATACTATTTGTGAATAATTAGACATTTTTCTAGGAACAAGAATAATAATATCACCCATATGTATTCTTTGAATTTCTTTTCTTATAATAATTACCCACATTAAAATCACTATAATACTAGCCAATCCATATAACATAAATTTTCTCTTTTTAATTCTTATTCATTTATTAATTCAATTAATAGCAGATAACGTCTAGACTATCTTGCGGTGGTCCACATGCTTTTTGCGGACTATCGTCAATAGTGTGTTATATAAAGTACCTAGCCTAATATGTATTTCACTTCAAAAAATCTTGTAATATCACTCTCTTTATTATATTTATATTCTCTATCTAATGTTTAACACCTTCCATATTTTTCATTTGTTTTTTCTAAATCTAGATTAAAAAAGCTCTAAAGTTCGACCTAATAAAATCGACCCTTAGAGACCTTTCCTATCTATCTGACCCACAAAGTCTTTTTCTAACAAATCTATATTCTTATAATTCTTCTGCTTAAAACTCTATTTTTGAAACTTGTGTAAAATTTTGCTTTTTACCTACTTCAAAAAAACTTGTTTATGGGTATTTTATATAACGAATTTGCTATCATTGGGATGGTTCAAATGTTTCTTTGAACTGTCTGCAAATAGCATGTTAGGTGTAGTTAGTACTACTTCACTAGAGTTCTATGACCTCATCATAAAGAATTAACGCTTCATCTTCTTTATATTGCCTATTCATAGTCGTAAATGTACCTTAATACTCTCACTAGTACTTTCATATTCAAGTGAATGATCTGCATCCTCAACTTCTAGAGCTTCAATATCCTTACGTCTTTTAATCTCCTTTGCTTTTTCTTTACTCAATTGTCTATCTCCACTTCCGAAAACAATTAGAGTATCATTATTACAATGTTCAGGTACACTTACATCAACTGGTGTCAAATAAATAAACGATATCTTTTCATTGGAATACTCTTTTCTAAGTTGATTCATTAAAAAAGTTCCTAAACTCTTGCCAACGAGAATTATGTTTTTATAGTCATTTTCTAATGCTTTATCAATAGCATCTTTAGTTTCTTTTATCAAAAAACCAATTTCTTTTTCAATTTTAATATCTATTTGTTTTTTTAAGTAACCATACTCTATAGATAGTACGTAGCATCCATCTTCCATTGCTTAAGTCGCTACATAATAAAACAATGGAGCTACTGATTCATAAGCATATCCTGGCAGTGTAACTAGAAGTGTTTGACTTTCTTGAACTATGTAAACATGTTTTAATTTTTCTTTCCATTTTGAAGTTGTTTCAATTTCTATAAATTTCATATTTTTCCCCTTTTTCCTGTCGTATAACGTTCCTACAGCTTCCAATGTCCTACAGCCTTTTTGTAGGATATTGGAAACTGTAGGTCACATGATGTACCATGCCCGTGACTCAGAGAGTATCTCGGATGACATCCCCTGAAATATCACTATCATTATAAAAACTCCTATGATATTATTAGAACTAGTTATTACAATGATTTAGGGAAGAGCTTTACTCCAAATATTAAACGTACTTCAACACTCATAAACTTATCACTTAGTCTCCCTTTTATAAAATAAATATCCAAAAACAATACCTAACACAATCAAACAAATTGCAATGAAATTAACTCCCAAAAAATTAATATGATACTCTTTAGGACTATAGCTACCTGCCATTCTTGCTTGGAATGCAACAAGTCCAATCTTTGGCATAACTAAGTTGATAATTTTAGTTATTATTAATGTAATAACTCCAGTAATAACAAATACTCCGGAGAAAGTAAATCCAATCTTATTCATAAAAATCCCCTTCCTTAAGTTAATATTTTTTCTTTCCACTTCAAGTAGATATTATAAGCATATTATTGAAAATCTCCATAGTCCTACTTTCGCAAATCCACGCGGGACGCATGCTCTTTTGTACAGCATTTCATGTAACGTTTTGACCGTTATCGATGTTTATATGTTTTTTATAAATATAGGTAATGATTTGTTATATGCTGTTCCCTTTGCCTCTAAGTTTATAACATCTGTTATTCCCATATAACTTATATAGTATCTAAGAATTACTGCTTATTTAAATACTTCTTTCGGCACATCCCATAGAAAATAGTACTTTGAATATAATCTTGTTTCTATTGTAACTATTTTACCTTCTTTTTCAAATACAAATCCTGATCCTTTTTGTTCTATAAAATCATAATTCTTTTCTTCCATAAACTGTTTAACTAAATCAAACCGTGAATTCTTATTGTTTTTTGATACATAGCTATTCTGATTGTTATTTTTCGAAAACTGCTGATATGTACTATTAGTTAACTCTAGCTTAATAATAGAAGATAAAATTGGAATTGGGTTTCCTTCTTCCATTAACGAGCTTCTAAACCTTAGTGTAAAAAATCCAAATATCATTAGTAATATTATTAATGTGAATAACGAAGTTTTCTTCATAAAAACTCTCCTCTACAACATTTGTTACTTAATAATTTAATAATTACTAAGTAAACTAGTTAATATAAGTTTCATATATGGTTACAAACTAAACCACAGTCTCCTTTATACTTTATTACCATTTCTTAAGCACTATCATTAATTCTTTATAGGAATTGCATATAACGTCTCGTATCTACGACGTTCCTGAACCGGACACTCGAAGCCCCACTCCCTGGCTGTGTCAGCATCCGGTGAAGGAATGTGCGTAGACAACGGAAATATATTGTTAGATGATGTCGTGTACGGAAACTAGCAATATCCTCATTTTTTTATCCTTATTACTAACTACATTTACATTGTTAATTAACACAATCATACATTAATTTTGTTTTCACAAAGTGGGATAATTTTCATTAAACAGTGTTTGTTCCCCATTTTAATACTTTCTAGTAATTCAATGTCAACTTTACAATTGAAAACATATTCAAAAATCTCCTTATTATAACCAACCGTACAATAACACCAAGTTTTTGTAGGTAGTACAGTAACACTTTCTATCATTCGACATGGACATGAAGAATATTTTATAAATAAATATCTATCTTTTAAATACAATCCTACTCCATACTCATTCATTTTATCCACAAATTTTTCTATAGAAGCAGAATCATCATAAATACTTTTAATGAATTTTTTGGATTCATCTAAATGCCCATTTCCATTACAATAACATCCCATTCTAATACTTTTTATAGTTTGTTCATCAAATTCTTTTTCAAGCCCAGAAATTATATATTTTACCCATTCATTTTTTTCAGTCTGTGTTGGAGAAAATGGCAGTTCCATCCCAAAAGCTATTTTACTTGCAATATCTGAATTGCTATATTTTGCAATGTTTTCATACAATTTTTTTACTTCGCTATTTATTTGTTTCAACGTAATCCCTCCTATATTTAAATCATACTAAATAAAAAATTCTTGCTTATAGATATTAAATTAGTACTCAATGTCATCTAACGTTGTTAAGCTTCCCGTCGTCCTTCGGGTTTGTGTAGGATGTCGGGAGGCCTATGTTAGACAATGGGCCTATTTGACATGCTTTACATAACCAAATACTTATAATAGGCAAAAAACTCTCTTGTCAAAGAATATAAATCTCTAATTTCAAATATTTTAGCATGTGCAGTATATACCTTATCTATTCCAACTTTCTCAAAAGCTAATTTGGTTCTTGTTATATGATAATATTGAGATATTACCATCACTGAGTTAAATCCTATTTCATCCATAATTAACTTTGAATTTTCTGCTGTCATGAATGTGTTATTCCCTTTATTATCTAAAATGATACTTTTCTCTGGAACTCCACTTTGTACCATATAATTTTTCATTACTTTTGCTTCATCAAATCCTTCTTTTCCTATACCTCCACTAACTATAACTTGCTTAAAATACCCTTTTTTATAAAGTTCAACGGCTCTATCTAATCTACTCTGTAACCTTTTCGAAGGTTTTCCTGTAACTTCAACTTTATTACCTAAAACAACACCTACATCTACAGAATAAAGATTATCTGATATCCCATCACTAACTATAATAACAATATGTATACAAAACCATAACATTAGTCCCAAAATTAAAATTTTCAAAACCCTAATCAATCTATCAAACTCCTTTATGTTTTGAATTTGTACTTATTTTGAAAGCCTTTTGTCTAACGGTCTTGATATATTAAAGCGGTCCACATGCTTTTTGTGGACTATCTTTAAATATCATGTTATAAGATGTTAATTCATTGAATCTATATGTTTATTTTATTAATCCCATTTTTTTCGTATTATTTCTAACTATAAAATATATTGTAAGAAAAATAGCTGTTGGAATATTAGCTATAATAAATACAATAATAATCTTTAGTGTCAATGCTGACATAGATAGATAATATGGTATACCCAAAATCCAAAGTATTGAAAAAACAAATGAAATAATTGGAATGATCAGTCCCAGCCATTTATTTTTTCTTTTACATAGAAAGATTTGTAGTAAAATAATAGCAACAAAAAACAATAGTGCAATAATGGTTCTAACAGGCAAGTACATAACTATTCATCCTCCTTTTTCCTATTTTATATTCTATCAATCTGAATTTAATATCGATATCCTTTTTCGTTAAATACAAATCTTATAATTAATGCTACATAATCTATACTACTATTATTTAATAAGTTCTATTTCGTATATTTAATACAAGTTTTATTCAATAAGTATTTATATTATGTATTTAATAAACAATATAAGTTCTAGCTGTCCAATATTAACCAATTATGCATATACTGACCAAAAAAGAATACCCCGACATGAATAAGTTAATGTCTTATAACGAGTTGACAGTTCAAGGTGTCCTACACGCTCTTAGTAGGATGACTTGAATTGTATGTTAGTTGAAGTCCGTTAGCAATATGTTTTAAAATAAACCTATTCATATATTTTTTAATTTTATATCAAAACTTGAAGAATCTAACTAGCTTTAATCTAAATCCTTCACAAGTATATCTAATTCTTTCCTCATTCTTAAAACAAAATCATCATATTCTCCCTCTTCATATATATCTTCTCTTTTTTTGTTATAATCAATCGCCTTTCCCGGAAATGGGTCATCCATATATCTTGGGTAGAGATGAATATGTAAATGTGGAACAGTATTACCATGTATTTCATAATTAATTTTCACAGCATTAGTAACTTTTTTTAAAGCTTTTGCATATACTTGTACATCTTTCATTAACCCTAGTAGCTCATCATCGTTTAAATCATATAACTCTATTCCATGATATTTAGCAGTTACATGGCAAGCCCACTTAATACATTCAACTGGTTCAGAATTTAACCATGAGTGCGGTAATTCATATAAATCTATCATACCTTCAGGCATAGGTTCAGCATTACAGACTGGACAATTTTCTGGCTTTGTTTTTCGTTCCCATTTTTCATAATTGTGATGAAAGCTCATCATATCCCCTCCTTTTGTGTACTATAATCAACAGTATCTTTAATAGGATTTCAACTAACGTCTTGACTATCTTGCGGTGGTCCACATGCTTTTTGTGGACTATCGCCAATAGTGTGTTATATAAAGTACCCAGCCCAATATGTATTTCACTTCAAAAAAATCTTGTAATATCAATTTCTTTATTATATTTATATTCTCTATCTATTGCTTAACACCTTCCATATTTTTCATTTGCTTTTTTCTGAATCTAGATTAAAAAAGCTCTAAAGTTCGACCCTATAAAATCGACCCTCAGAGACCTTTCTTATCTATCTAAGCTACAAAGTTTCCTTGGCAAATCTATATTATTATAATTCTTCTGCTTAAAACTCTATCTTTAAAACTTGTGTTAAAATTTTGCTTTTTACCTACTTCAAAAAACTTGCTCCTGGGTATTTTATATAACGTCCCGCAGCTTCGCGACGTCCCCATAAACGCTACTAACTCTAATTAAAAATGAAAGCTCACATAAATCAGCCCCACTTTCATTTATCCTCCCAAGTTGGGATGTCGCTAAGCTGCTGTTATACGATGTAGTCATATATAATTAGAGAGAAGTAGGTTTATTTATTAAATCCACTATTTTTTGTTTTCCATCATAATAAATAAATGGTTTTGATATACTGACATCATTACAGATTGTTTGGCTTTCTAATAAAACAAGATTATAGCCTTCTCCAAATCTAACACTTGGATATTTAATAGCATCAAAACCAGCATCAATTGCACAATCAGCTACAAACCTTGTAAATATGTAATGAGGTTTATACCAACCTTCGCCTTCAACTGGTGAACTCATTAGTGATGACCAAACTATAGTATTCAATACACTTTTCTCAACCAAAGAATTTTCAATTAAATCTAAAACCTTCAATTCATTCTTGATACTTATTTCGGCAACCGCTAAACCTTCCTGTGGTTTTCTCAGTTCGCAAAAACAAGTTTCTACTTGATCTCCTAGATAAATTACTGGCTTGCCAGCATGATTATATCTACCTTCTTTGGTTTTTGACTTTGGAGGATGACTAAAGTCCGATTCCTCATAATCTATATTTTTTTCATACCTCCTAGCTCTATAATAAGTACCATTTAAGGGGCTTTTTTTCGCTGTTTCTCCTATTTTCTTAATTTCTTTATATACATCCATAGCAAAAGTATGTGAAAGAATTAAAAAGGGAGTCTTATTCGCAAGCTCTCCAATCTCATCTAAAATATCTTCAAAATCATCAGGTAATTCAAAACACATATTATAAGGCCATATATTCGCATAAAGCTGACTGCCACATCTTGGGCAATTAATCTCTTTAATCAATCTATTAAACTCTTCTTCTGTAAATATTTCTTCTAAGCGTGAACCATTATAAAATGTACTTAAATCTATTGCACTTTTCTGAAACTCTATATCTCTAGAATATATTGCAGGCCATTTTTCTAAGAATTCATCATAACATACATCACAACAAGCAATGTCTGCTGAGAACCAGGAATCTAGTTCATGATAAAAAATTTCACAAAAAACATCTAGCAACTGGTCTTCACTCATATCTGCGAACAACTCATCTTTTGGCATATTAAATCGTCCCCTTTCATTCAATTATGACTATGTAGTATAACGGTCCTAGGATTTTGCGACGGTCCACACACTTTTTGTGGACTGTCTGCAAATGCTATGTTATAGGACGTTTACTAACTATTCAGCAAAATATTATATTCCATGTATAATTTTTAGCAATACTAATTTTACTAAATGTCTATAAAACTGAGTTTTGAGTTAAATAATTTGATACTTCTTGCTTTTCTTTTTTTATTGATTCCAATTTTTTCACCTCTTCATTACTTAATTCTATAGAGGTGCGTTCTATTAACATTATTAAATCAGCTATACGAGGTATACCATACCTAACACTAAAATAATCAGCTATTCCATTCTTATAAAAAGTATTTAGTGTCCCTGGCATATTGAAAATTCTATTAATCTGACAAAATTCATATAATGCTTTCTTAGATTTAAAGTTCACCAATATGTTATCAAAGTGACTATTGAAAAGCTCTCTATATAGTTCATTTTCTAAGTCACTAATTATCTTTTCCCTTTTCTTAACTACTTCATAATGCTCAGTTGGTATCCAATGTTGTTTATAATACCTATACTTTCCATAACATTCATTACATTGCACATGGTATTCATCTTTACTATGACTTCTATTATAATCATCTGTATACTCTTTATAAACTTTGTAATATCCACCTTTGCCACATGGACAAACTTTTATCAGCGTTTCTTCAGTATTTAGTAGTTCCCACTTGTTCCCCATTATTATCCTCCTATATATTTTAAAATTTTGTTTCCTAAAGTACTAATTAAAATAAATGTCCTAGTCATCATAGAGCCGATGGTCACCCATCGCCCCTGGCAGTCGAGTAAGCAAAGAGACTTTCACCCCAAGCTTCTCACGGAACCGGACGTGAAAGTCTCCTTTCATCCGGCTCTTATCATTTAACTCATAACAACATTCCTATTTCGATAATTCCAGTGGGCAAATAATTTTGGTTCTCTTTTTCTGATTTTAGCTAACCATTTTTCAGCCCTTTTTCTGTGCCCTCTAAATCTTTTATATTTGCTCATTGCCCATTTAACTATTCTTCTTTCTACACAGTTCAACGAATACCTGATAGCTGATGCATTGTATTTGCCAAAGTAATTAATCCATCCTCTCACAATAGGATTTATCAATTTAGCTATCATATCAATCTTACATCCAGTTTTCTTGTGTACTTCCAAGGCTTTTATCTTAGTGCGAAATGATTTGTTTGATTTCTTACTGGCAGAGGCAATAAAATTAATTCCCCGTCTTCCTGTTCTACATTTTATATATACGCCTTTGAATGTGTAGCCAAGAAAATCAAAATCTACATTTGGATATTCTCTTCTCCTATCTTTATCTTTACAATATACTATCTTTGTCTTCTGAGGATGTAATTCTAGCTTACAAGATTTCATTCTTCCATCTAAATCTTTTAGTATTTTCTTAGCCTCTTTCTCCGTTCTACAGTGTATTACTGCATCATCTGTATAACGTTCAAATGGGGCATATGGAAAGTGTCTATCCATCCAAAAGTCAAATGCATAATGCATAAAGATATTTGCTAGTAATGGACTTATAACTCCCCCTTATGCAAAGTAAAGTATTATGCAAAGTAAACATCCCAAAGCCTATAAATAAAAGGTTTATATCTCATTTACTTTGCATAATATCTAATTTACTTTAATTCAGACAACCGAATAAATAGCGCTTG
>VENA01000036.1 GCA_009711785.1 Bacillota bacterium | reverse complement strand
TTGATATTCCATATATAAACATAAATGTAACCATGAGGATAATCATCTAGGATTATTGCTTATAATCCGAGAGGAATTCTAAGAATAAGTGAGAAAAACGAAGAAAATAAAAGTATATAGAGGGAGGAGAATTAAATGATGATTGTGTATAATGAAGAAAAGAAGGTAAATTATAGAGATTTAATAAATCTATTTAATCAAGCAGGTTGGGAAGATAAAATTAAAGATATTAAGAGATTAAAGGATATGGTTAAATATTCTCAAGTAGTTATAACAGCTTGGGATAAAGAGCATATGGTAGGATTTGCAAGATGTAATACTGATTATGTATTTAATGGACAAATTAATAATGTTGTAGTAGATAAAGAGTATAGACACATGGGGATAGGAAAAAAATTAGTAAATAAAATTATCCGGTCAAATAATAAAGTTACATATATTTTAAGGGGAGATAATAATAACAAGGATTTTTATAATAATTTAGGATTTAAGTTAAATGAGTTAACATATGTATTTAAGAGAGAAATATAGGTTTAGTTATTGCCGTGGAAATGAACAAAATACGACAAAATCAATACATGATTAGGCTAATTATTAAAAAGAGAGTAAATAAATGTTGAAATTATTTATAATAAAATAAAAGCTCCAGAATTGGAGCTTTTAAATATTTTTTTGATTTTCAATCTTTTGAGCTAATTCTGTAAGATAAGTCCATCTTTCGAGTTTTTCTTCTAATTTATTTTCAATATCTTCTTTTTCATTAAGTAGGTCTTCTAATTTTGTATAATCACTTATTGTTTTTTCAATTTCTTTATTAATTTTTTCAAGGTTATTTTCTAATGTTTCAATTTCACCTTCAATATTTTCATACTCTATTTTTTCTTTATAACTAAATTTAAGAGGTTTATTGTTTTTATAATCTATTTTCTTTTTATCCTGTTTTACATGTGTTTTTTCTAAACTATTACTATTATCTAAGGCTTTATCTTTAACATATTGACTATAATTAAAATAATTACCTGTATATTGTTTTATTTTACCGTTACCTTCAAATGCAAGGATTTTATTACATATCTTATCAAGAAAATATCTATCGTGGGAAACCGTAATAATAGCTCCATTAAAATTATCAAGATAGTCTTCAAGTATAGTTAAAGTTTGTATATCAAGGTCATTTGTTGGTTCATCTAATAAAAGAACATTAGGAGCATCCATTAATATTTTTAGTAAATATAATCGTCTTCTTTCTCCCCCTGAAAGTTTACTTATATAGCTCCATTGCATTTCTTTAGAGAATAGGAAATTTTCTAGCATTTGAGAGGCAGTTATTTTATTACCATCTGCTGTAGTAATATATTCTCCTTTTTCTTTAATATACTCTATAACTCTTTTATTTCCATCCATATGGGAATTATTTTGAGAGAAATAACCAATTTTAACAGTTTCGCCAATTTCGACTATGCCACTATCTGGTAATATATCTTTAGATATTATATTCATTAAAGTAGTTTTACCTACACCATTAGGACCTACTATACCTATTCTATCTGTTTTTAAAAGTGTATAATTAAAATTATTTATTAAAGTTATATTTTCATAACTTTTATTAATGTCCTTAATATTTATTATCTTATTTCCTAGGCGTCTATAACCTACAGATATATCTATGCTTTCTTCTGGTATATCATCAGTTTGTTTTTTTAGTTTTTCAAATCTTTGTTTTCTTGCCTTTTGTTTAGTAGCTCTAGCTTTAACTCCACTTTTAATCCAAGCAAGTTCTTTTTTGTAAAGCTTTTGCTTTTTTAATAGTTCTTTTTCTTCTTTTTCTTTTCTTTCTGCTTTTTTTTCTAAATAAGTACTATAATTGCCATCATAAGAGTATAAGTTTTTATTATCAATTTCAATAATTTTATTAACTACTCTATCTAAAAAGTATCTATCATGGGTAACCATTAATAAGGCTCCATCACGTTGATTTAAATATTCTTCTAGCCAAGATATTGTAGCATTATCCATATGGTTAGTAGGTTCATCTAGTATTAATAAATCAGCAGGGTTAATTAAAGCACTTGCAAGGGCTATTCGTTTCCTTTGCCCTCCAGATAATGTAGATATTTTAGCATCAAAATTATTAATTCCTAATTTTGTTAAGACTGTTTTTGCTTCACTTTCAAGTTCCCAGATATCTAGGGTATCCATTTTATTATTTAAGTTTAATAAATTATTTTGTATTTTTTTATCATCAGGATTATCCTTTATTTTTTTTAAAGTGTGTTCATATTTTCTAAGTATTTTCATTTCTTCGGAGTTACCTTTAAAAACCTGTTCTAATACTGTAAGATTAGCACCAAACTCAGGGTTTTGAGATAAATATTCTATTCTAACATCATTTCTTTTAGTTATATTACCTACATCTTGATTTTCAGACTTAGCTATAATTTCTAGTAAAGTTGTTTTCCCTGTTCCATTTACTCCGATAAGTCCAATTTTATCGCCTTCATTAATTCCTAGGGAAATGTTATTAAATAGTATTTTTTCCCCATATCTTTTTGTTATATTTTCAATAGAAAGTATATTCATATTATTAGTCATCCTTTTCGTTTAAATTAATGATATATATATAATAACATAGCTTAGTTTTCTAGGCTAATTGTTTTTATTACTAGATATATGTTATATTAAATAATGTTATTAGAAATAATTATTAATAGTATAGTTTTATTAATTGAAATATTTGATTTAAGTAAATATTCTGATATCCTTATAGTAAGAAAGATAAAGATTCTTTAAAATAATTTACATAAACAAATAAGTTAATAGTAAAAAGGGAAGAATGTATATTTAATAAGGAAATATAAAAACAAATATAAAAACAAATATAGGTTATGTAAAGTTGACTATTAAAAGCATAAAAAAATTAAAATAAAGGGTGTTTAAGAATGATTGAAATTGGAAAAATACAAAAGTTAAAGGTTGATGAAATAAACTCTGGAGGAGCAGTACTTAAAAAGGATATAGAAAATGTTTTTTTGCCTAAAAGCCAAATGACTAAAGATGTAAAGGAAGATGAGGAAATAAATGCTTTTGTATATATTGATTCTGATGATAGGCTTACAGCGACTACAAAAGAACCTTTAGCCCAGATAGGTGAAATTGCTAAATTAAAAGTTATAGATACGACAAGTTTTGGCGCTTTTGTTGATATAGGTATTGATAAAGATGTGTTATTACCATTTAAAGAACAAAAGTATAAAGTGGAAAAGGGTAAAAGTTACTTATTTGCAATATACTTAGATAAAGGGAATAAGCTTTGTGCTACTACAGATATTTTAGATTATTTAAGTGATAATCCGCCTTATAATACAGGAGATTGGATCAATGGTACAGTGTATTCTATTAGTGACGGTCTTGGTATTTTTATAGCTATAGAAAATAAGTATAAAGGATTCATTCCTGAAAATAAGTATTTTAAAAAGGTTGAATTTGGTGAAAATATAGAAGCTAGGATAGTAAATATAAGAGAAGATGGTAAAGTAGATTTATCTACAAAGAAAATGGCTTACAAACAAATGGATATAGATGCTGAAAAGATTTTAGATGATATGAAAAAAAATGAAGGAATACTCCTTTTGCATGATAAAAGTGATCCTAAAGATATCCAAAGAAGATTTAAAATGAGTAAATCAGCTTTTAAAAGGGCGATAGGAAAGTTATTAAAGGCACGAATAATTAAAAAAATCGATGGTGGATTTAAGTTGAAATAAACATAAGAATAATTATACCAAATATGGTAATAATATATTTAACAGTGATAGTCATTGTTAATTTTCATAATTTAGGAGGAGAAAAATGAAAACAGGAACAGTAAAATGGTTTAATGCAGAGAAAGGTTTTGGTTTTATTACAGTTGAAGATGGTGATGATGTATTTGTACATTATTCTGCAATAAGTCAAGATGGTTTTAAAACATTAGAAGAAGGTCAAGAAGTAGAATTTGAAATAACAGAAGGAAAGAGAGGTCCTCAAGCTACTAATGTAATGAAAAGATAAGTTATATTAGAAGATTGGCACAATTTATCTTTGATAAATTGTGCTTTTTTATTTATACGTAATAACTTCACCTTGAAAAATAATGGTAAAACTTATATCATTATTGGGAAGATAATATAATATAAATTACTAATTTAAATAAATAGGGTAGTAAATAAAGCAAATTATTTGGCAGGTGATTAAATGAGTGATTTTTTACCCATAAATAAAGAAGATTTAAAAAAGAGAGGTTGGGAACTACTGGATTTTATTATAGTAAGCGGGGATGCATATGTTGACCATCCAAGCTTTGGAACAGCCGTAATATCAAGAGCATTAGAAGATGCGGGATACAAAGTAGGAATAATAGCGCAACCAGATTGGAGTAATGTAGAAGATTTTAAAAAGTTAGGAAAACCAAAATTAGGATTTTTAGTTACTGCTGGAAATATTGATTCAATGGTTAATCATTATACCGTTAGTAAAAAAAGAAGAAGAAAAGATAATTATTCCCCGGGTGGAAAAAAAGGTCTAAGACCAGATAGAGCAACAATAGTATATTCTAATATGATAAGAAGAGCTTATAAAAATGTATCAATAATTATTGGTGGTATTGAAGCAAGCTTAAGAAGATTTGCCCATTATGATTACTGGGATAATTCAGTAAGAAATTCAATATTAGTAGATAGCGGTGCTGATTTATTAGTATATGGAATGGGTGAAAAACAAATAGTAGAGATAGCTAATAATTTAAAAAATGGATTAAGTATAGAATATATTAGACATATCCCAGGAACTTGTTATTTAGTAAATAATTTAGAAAATATATATGATTATAAATTATTACCTACTGTAACTGAAGTGATAAATGATAAAAAGAAATATGCTTTAGCTTTTAAAGAACAATATAAAGAACAAGATCCTGTTAATGGAAAAGTATTAGTTCAAAAACATAGAAAACGATATTTAGTTCAAAATCCTCCAGCTACGCCACTAAGTAGAGAGGAATTAGATATAATATATTCTTTAAATTATACAAAAGAATATCATCCTATATATGAAAAAATGGGTGGAATTCCTGCTATTAGAGAAGTGAAATTTAGTATTTTAAGTTCTAGAGGTTGTTTTGGGGGATGTTCATTTTGCGCTATAGCCTTTCATCAAGGGAGACATGTACAAAGTAGAAGTCAAGAATCTATTATAAACGAAGCAAAGGAAATAACAAAATTAAAGGATTTTAAAGGATATATCCATGACGTTGGAGGCCCTACAGCAAACTTTAGGCACCCATCCTGCGATAAGCAAGAAAGAAAGGGTATTTGTAAAGAAAAACAATGCTTATATCCTGAACCTTGTAAGAATTTAAATATTGACCATAAGGAATACTTAGATTTGCTTTCAAAATTAAGAAAATTACCTGATATAAAAAAAGTTTTTATAAGATCGGGTCTTCGATATGATTATATTATGGCAGATAAGGACGACAAATTCTTTAAAGAGTTATGCAAACATCATGTTAGTGGTCAGCTAAAAGTAGCCCCTGAGCATATTGATTCAGAAGTACTTAAGTTAATGGGCAAACCTAGTGCTGAAATTTATAATAAATTTGTTAAAAAATTTTATAAAATTAATAAAAGAATAGGAAAAGAACAATATATAATACCATATTTGATGTCTAGTCATCCAGGAAGCACTTTAAAATCAGCTATAAAACTTGCTGAATATTTGAGAGATACAAATTATCAGCCAGAACAGGTACAAGATTTTTATCCTACACCTGGAACACTTTCAACAACAATGTATTATACTAACATTGACCCAAGGACAATGAAAAGAGTATATGTACCAAAGAAAAAAGAGGAAAAAGCAATGCAAAGAGCCTTACTACAATTTAATAAACCAAGAAACTATCATTTGGTATATAAAGCTTTAAAAAAAGCAAAACGAGAAGATCTTATAGGTTATGGACCTAAGTGCTTAATAAGACCAAAAAATAAAAAAAGATAGTATAAAAAGTTTAAAAGTATTAAATCCTATAGATATAAATTCATTAGGGTGGGTGTATAAATGAAGGTTGCTATTATGGGTGCCGGTTTATCTGGATTATCTTGTGCTATTACTTTAGAGAAATATGGTATAGAGCCTACTATATTTGAAAAAAGAAAAGAAGTAGGAGATAGATTTGTTAATGGAGAAATTTTTTTAAGTGCTTTAACAAAACCTTTAGATGATCCAATAGCACATTTATCAGAAAAATATGGAGTGAATTTACAACCTGTAGGAAATATAGGGAAATTAAATCTTTATTCTGAAAATGAAAAATCAGAAGTTAAAGGAGAATTAGGATTTAGTACTCTTAGAGGTAGAAAGAAAAATTCATTAGAGAAACAATTACAAAAGCAGGTTAAAAGTAAAATAATTTTTAAATCAAAAAAAACTTATGAGGATTTATTAAAAGAATATACACATATAGTTATGGCTACTGGTGATGGAGCATATGTTGAGAAGTTAAGAAATTATAAAACTGATTTTACAGTGTCTTTAATAGGTGCAATTATTAAAGGTGAGTTTGATAGGTATACTGCAATGGCATGGCTTGATAATAAAATTGCTCCAAAAGGCTATGGATATTTAATACCACTAAGTGAAAAAGAAGCTAATATAGTTATAGGTTTCCCTGACTATCCTGAGAATAATAAATTGGACAGTAAAAATTTACGAGATAAATTTTTTAGTAGAGTATGTAAAGATTTAAAACAAGACTTTAAAATTATCGATACCTTTAAGGTAACGAGATATATTATAGGACACTGTAATAAACCTAGAATAGGAAATACTTTTTTTGTAGGAAATTGTTTTGGTAGTATAATGCCTTTTTTAGGTTTTGGACAGTTTGAAGCTTTAATTACAGGTATATATTCGGCTGAAGATATTTGTGGAGTAAGGAATTATGAGAACTCAGTAAAATTTTTAAATAGAAGTTATGATAATTCAATAGTTTTAAGAAAAACTATTGAAAAGTTTAATAATAAACAGCTAGATACATTAGTTAACAGCATGGATGGATATCTAGGAGAAAAAGTGTTTAATTCGAAAAAACTAAATACAGTAGGTTTTATAAGTAATATACTTAAACCTATAACTAAAAAATAGTATAAGCAAAAGGCAAAACCTTTTGCTTATACTATATTAACTTATGTTATAATTAAGGACAGGCAGGTGTATAATTTTACTAGGAGCTGATACAAGTGGCCAAAAAAAGCAAGAAAGCAAGGAAGAATAAACTGAGGTTAATTTTTATAGTATTAACTTACATATTTTTCATTTATTCTGTAACTAATTATTATTTTAAAGGAAATGAAATTAATGAATACAATCTAGTTTATATAATTGTATATGCAATGGGATTTGCTTATTTTTTAGTCGGATTGACTAAAAGATTAATAAAACTTTTTAATAATTTTTTTTATAAAGGCTTTGTTTTTTTTATTATGATATTATCATATTTACTAATTATTGAAGGACTTATAAATTTGATAAAGATACCGAAGACAGATATATTTAAAGGTGTTTATGGATTATATTTAATATTATTTATATTATCTTTATTACTATTTGATTATACTAGATTTTTTATGAAAATCCCTAAAAGAAAAAAAAGAAAAAAGAGTAAAAAAAGAAGGTAAATTAAAGTAATTATATAACAATATATATTATGGAAGTAAAAAAATAGGGGGATGGTAAGATGAAACTTACATATTTTGGACAATCAGCATTTATGTTAGAAGGTAAGAAGATTAAAGCATTAATTGACCCTTTTATAAGTGGGAATCCTAAGTGTGATGTGGATGTAAGTAAATTTGATGATATTACCCATATTTTTATAACCCATGGCCATGGAGACCATATAGGTGATTCACTAGAAATTGCAAAGAAATGTGATAGTACAATAATTTGTAATTTTGAAATTGGAGAATTTTTAAGGACTAAGGGTTATAAAGTACATACGATGCATATTGGAGGAAGATTTGAATTTGATTTTGGAAAGGTAAAAATGACTCCTGCATTACACGGATCTGGAATCTTTCATGAAGGAATTTTTATAAGTGGTGGTAATCCAGTAGGTTTTGTTATAGAGATAGATGATAAGAAAGTTTATCATGCAGGAGATACTGGTTTAACGATGGATATGAAATTATTAGAAGATGAAAGTATAGACCTTGCTTTACTGCCTATTGGAGGTAATTTCACTATGGATATTGAAGATGCAGTAAAAAGTGTGAAATTCATAAAGCCTAAAACAGTTATACCAATGCATTATAATACCTTTGAAGTTATAAAGGCAGATCCTAATGAATTTAAAGAAAAGGTAACTAAAGCAAAAGTAAAAGTATTAAATATAAAAGAGGACTTCGAACTAAAATAAAAGAGGGGTGTATTTGTGAATAAGGATTTTTATATAAATAAACGTAAAAAGATATTAGATTCAGTAGATGATAATTCTATAGTTGTATTATTTTCAGGCAAAGCTCCTTTGCGTTCAGCAGATCAGAATTATAGGTTTACACCTAATAGAAATTTTTATTATTTGACTGGTTTAGAAAGAGAAAACTTTATTTTATTAATATCAAAAAGGAAAAATAAAATAAAGGAAACATTATTTATTGAAAAACCTAATAAGGAATTAGAAAAATGGTTAGGTTTTAAGATGAGAAAAGACGAAGCGAATGAAATTTCAGGTATAGAAGATATTAAATATGTTAATAGTTTTAATGAATTTTTTAATTCTATAGTATCAAAGAATGATTTTAAAAATCTATATTTAGATCTTGAAAGAAGAGCCTTTGAAACTAAAGATACAGAAGCTATTAAGTTTTCTGATAAAGTGGTTAAGAGATATCCTTATTTAAATATTAATAATTTATATAATGATTTGTCTTTATTAAGAATGATAAAAAGTACAGAGGAAATAAAAGAAATACAAAGGGCAATAGCTATAACTAAAGAAGGTATTAAAAATTTAATGAAAAATTCAAAACCAGGAATTAAAGAATACCAATTAGAAGCTTATTTTGATTTTACAATTAAAAGTTTAGGAGCAAAAGAAAATGCTTTTAATACTATTGCAGCATCTGGCAAAAACGCAACAATACTTCATTATGAAGATAATAAAGGTGAATTAAAGGATAATGATTTAATTTTATTTGACTTAGGAGTAGAACACAATTATTATTGTAGTGATATAAGTAGAACATTCCCGGTTAATGGTAACTTTACTAAAAGACAAAAAGATATATATAATCTGGTTTTAAAAGCTGAAATACAAACTATTAAAGAAGCTAAACCAGGCTTAACATTAAAAGAGTTAAATGAAATTACAAAGAAAATCTTAGCAGAGGGATGTATGAAGTTAGGTATATTAAACAATGAAAAGGAGATATCAAAATATTATTATCATGGTGTATCACACTTTTTAGGTCTTGATACCCATGATGTAGGTGATTATGAAAGAAAACTAGAACCTGGAATGGTTATAACTGTAGAGCCAGGACTTTATATTGCTGAAGAAAATATTGGTATTAGAATAGAGGATGATATATTAATTACTGAGGATGGGAGTAAGAATCTATCAGAAAATATTATTAAAACAGTTGAAGAAATAGAAAATTTCATGGGAGAAGCATAAGAAAATAAATTTTAAAATAAAACTCTTTTATTAGAATAACCGAGTGATTTTTCACTCGGTTATATATTGATTTATTAACAGATACTAACGAAAAATTTTAATAAATTACTTATTTTAAAAATTGTTATCTCTTCTTCTTTATATTTCTAAATTTTGAAAGTGTACAATATTTTATTAATAATTATATTTTAATTAAACTTTTGTAAATATTAAAAAACTATTAACAAGATTTAACAAAAAAATGTATTCAAAAAATTCAGAAAAATGGTAAAATATATATATACATAAGGAGGGGGATCATGAAGAAAATTCAAAAGTATATTTCCATAAGTGCTATTATTATTACTATACTTTTATTTGTAGGAGTCCATGCTTATAACCAATTACAAATTCAAACTATGACTTTTACAGAGGAATGGGGGAGAGGATTAGAAGTAGGTAAAGCTACTATTAATAATACTCCTAAAATGAGTTTTGTTGACAACAAAATTCTAACAACAACTTTTGCAAAGGGAGGTAAGATAAATTATTATTTAACTACTAAGGAAGGAAAATTATTAAAAAAAGGGATAAGTACTCCCGAGGGATTTAATAAAAACGATGTTGGTAATGTTGAATTTATTGATAATAAAATGTATTATTCTAAAGAAAATAAATTATATGTATCTAATTTTAATGAAAATAAGTTTACAAAACCTAAAATAGTATTAGAAGGTATTAGTGATTTTAGGTTAAATAAAATAGGAAATAAAAATTATATAGTAACATATAACAATGAACATATTGAATTATATTTATTAAATAATAAAAAACTTAAGAAAGAAATGACCTTAGAGAATAAATGGAGTTTAAAAGATATAAGGTTTAAAAATATTAATGGAGAAAATTATTTATTTTTAGTAAATGAAACTAAGAATTTTGATATTGAATATTATGGCTGTAAAATTAAAAGTAATAAAATAACTCAAGTAGAATTGTTAAATACTTCAATAATGTTAGGCAATTATGAGCTTGGGAAATTTAATATCGAAGAACATAATGGGAAAATAAATATATGTCAATCTGTTACAAAGGTTGATAAAGGTCAAATAGGTACGTATTTTGTTTTGTTAATTACAGATAAAGATTTAAAAGTGAATGTGGATAAAAAAATAATTTCTGCTGGATTAGAAAAAGTAGATAGATTAGGGCAAGAAGTATATTTAACTAAAGAAGATAGTGGAGTATATATTTTATCATCAGGGATTAATCTGACAAATAAATATTCTAATTCTCCGGATATATTTAAGGGTTTAGTTAATGAGGATGGATCTATAGAAAATATAACTTTTCTTTCAAATACTTTAAAATATTCTAAAAACCTTTCTATTCTTGATAGCGAAGCAGGAAAATATTTATCATGGTTAGATATTAAAGATGGTCAATATAGTTTATTTTTAAATAGTGAGAATGAAAAATTTATTGAAAATAGTACGAAATATTATAAAAAAGATTATACCAGAGCTATAATAACAGCAGTTTCAACACCACTGTTTATATTACCATATATACCATTTAAGGGATATAAATTTATAGTATATAGTCTTTTAGCAATGTTAGCAGCAGGGTATATAATGAAAAAGTTAGATGTAAGAGATGATAAAAAGGTATTTGGTATATTTGCAATCATTTATCTGATTATTAGTGTTTTAGTGTTTAAAGATACATTTTATGTTACTAAGACGTCTATGTTACCAGGATTTTTAAAGGGTAGATACAGTCCATATTTAGTGGCTGTTTTATTAAATATAATAGCAGGAGCATTGACTTATTTAGTTTATAAAGCAAAGAAAAATTATCATTTCATAGCATATTTAGCTATATTTGCTATGTTACATGTATATCTATCAACACTATTATATATGCCTTTTATGTTTAAATTATAAAAATTAAGTAGATATGAAAGTAAGTAAAGAAGATAATCATACTAATAAAAAGTATGACTATCTTCTTTTATAAAGGGTAATAATTTTTATAAAAAGATATTTATTACTTGTGATCTTTTTCATTAGCATGGGCAATTCTAGCACATGCAGCAGCAGCAATTCCACTTACTATATCATCTGCGAAAGTGTGAACTTTTTCCGTTGTTTTACCAGCTTTATCAATTTCTCCAATAATACCAGGTTTAACCTTGTCTAGATATCCAAAGTTTGTGAAACCTATAGAGCCATATACATTAGTTATACTTAAAGCTAAGATTTCATCTATGCCATATAGAGAGTCATCCCTTCTTATAATTGATAAGAGAGGTTCTTTAATAAGACCTTCTTCAGCTAATATATCAATTTGTAAACCTGTTAATATTGTATTTTGTACTTCTCTTTTTTCTAGGACTTTCTCTACGTTTATAATAGCATCTTCTAAAGTTACATCAATATAAGGCTTTTGTAATTCATAAACTAATTGTGCTATTTTTTTAATCTCTATACCTCTTTCTTTTAACATTGAAATAATAATTTCCTTCAAAATTCATACCTCCTATAATAAGTGTATTTATTATTTCCTTAAAAATTAATAATATTATTATAAACCCTTTTAAAAATTATATGTTATGTAAGGTTTAAATATTATGTTTTAAATATAAAATGAACAGGAAAAAAATTAACTTAAAGTAAAATCAACTTGAAAAGTGTGTAAGCAGCATCGACATTAGTTTAATAGGAATATAAGAATTTAATTGTAAAAGAATATTATATTAATAAGATACTTTTAAGCAGTTAAAGATAAAACATATCATACATTTTTATACCTATAAAAAGATTAAACAGCCAAAGTCTAATAAATTATCGGACCTTGACTGTTTAAAACATTATTATTTGTTTTTATTTGAATCAATATCTATTTTTATTAGGTTTAAACCTGTTTTAAGACAATATTCAAGATTATCTATTTTTGTTCCGCCCCCCTGTATAATCTTAGAATTTCCTCCACCTGATCCGTTTATTATTTTAATCATTGAATTGAAAATCTTCTCTATATCTATATTCAAATCATCAGATTGTGCTAATAATATTTGACATTTATTTTGGTTTCTGACTCCAAATAAAATTACAACATTTCTTTTGTTTACAATATTTGAAGCAATATATCTTAAATCATTAAAATCTGATTTTTCATATAACTTATTTATTATTTTAATATTATTATATGATGAGGCATTGTCGTATATATATTGGATTTTATAATCTAATAATTCATTATTTAATTCTTTTATTTGTTTATTTAGTTTAAGATTTTCATTAAATATTTTTTCTGTATTTTCATAAACATCAAAATCCTTAGATGATAAAAGAGTTGAGATTTTATTTATATAGCTATTTTTCCATCTATAATCTTTAAGGGCTCTATTACCACAAACAAATTCTATACGTGTGTTACCTTTATGTTTTTCTGTTTTTCTAATTTTAATTAATCCAACTTCCCCTGTACTATGATGATGTGTTCCTCCACAGGGGGAGTAATCAAGGCTATCTATTTCAATAATTCTAATATTTTTATCTACTGAAGGTTTTTTTCTTAAGGGTATTGAATTTATTTCAGCTTTGTCTATAATATAATTTTTTATATTAAAATTAGAAAAAACTATTTCATTTGCAAAGCGTTCTACTTTTCTTAAGTCGTTATATGAAATTGATGATAGTCCGATATCTATATATGAATATTCCTTGCCAAGATGAAAACTTAAAGTGTTAGCATTTAAAATTTTAATAAAAGCCGTTGATAGTATATGTTGTCCAGTGTGTTGTTGCATATGATCGAATCTTACCTTCCAATTGATGGTCATATTAACAGTGTCACCGATGATATTATCTTCTAATACATGTATGATTTCATCATTTTTTTCATAAACATCTAAAACTTTTATATCATCAATTTTTCCATTATCTTTAGGTTGCCCTCCTGACATGTGAGGATAAAAGATAGTTCTATCTAATTTCAAAAAAAACTTACCATTTTTATAAGTTTTATCTTTAACTCTGGCAGTTATGTTTTTTATGTAAGGATTTTCTAAGTATATTCTTTTATTGATATTAATCACCTCATTTTATTAAAACTAAAAACGGTGATTATTCACCGCTTTTTTTTAGAATATATCTATTCAATATTTTTATATTGTCTGGCTTTATAATTCTAATTTTACCATTTTTATCTATGATTTTGAAGTACTCATTTGAAAAATTTAAAAGAGATTCTACATTTAATCTTGAGTCTTCAATTATTCCTACCTTTTCTTGAGTAGATTTTATTATTCCTTCTGATAGTATAAAATAATTATACTTATCCATCCAAGTATATTTAATATCATAATTTTTAGTCTCTATAAGTGTAAAATCTTTAGGAATTTCTACACTAGGTTTTTTACTTTCAAATTTGTTTAAAGATTTAGATACATTAAATACAAATTTATTATCTTCTGTTATAAGATAATCTATTAAATTATTTTCAGTTAACTTATACCATTTAGGTGATTCAATTGAAGGATCTAACCAACTTTCGTTAAAGTAAGTTTCATATTCTTTACTTACCCTAAAGACTTCTTTAAAATCTTTATCAATATTAGTATGTACTCTAATAAATATATCAGTTAGATATGCTCCGACTCTTTCATCTAAAAACTCTTCTGTTATGATAAAAATTCTATTATTTTGTTTATCTACTATTGTATTTACATTTTTAATTTCAACAAGATTTTCAATTTTATTATTATAGATATAATAATCATCTATAGCAGTATAAAATCCTATTACCCCAATATCTTTAGATATGTTTAAAGCTATAATTAAATCTTTATTATTATTGTTAGAAAAATCAACGGGATAAATTGTAATATTAATATATTTAATATAATCTAGCCAGTTTTCATAACCTAGGTCTTTTAGTACATATTCTTTAATAATATTTTCAGCTTCTTTTTTTAGAGAAGGATCTTCAGAAAAATAATTATTAATTAATTGTTTTGTTATTTGGTTATAATTAAATAAGGTGTTTTTAAAAGTTGTATTATAATCTTTTGAAATTAAAAATTGTTTAAAAGAAAATATCATTACAAGAATTAAGAGTATTGATAAAAGTTTTAGAAGATTTCTCATAATTAAACTCCTTTGCTAATATATTGACATTACTGGTAAAATTGTATATAATGTAATTACTTGCGAACTTCTATCCAAAAATAGAAATGCTTTTCGAAAAATTCGTTTAAGGAAAACCCTAAATTTAATAGTCTTATATATAATATTATTTTTATTCAGATCTTTTTATTCTATTACTCAATATAAAAGTATTTTTTAACGCGCTTATATAAATAGAGTATAAAAACACACAAGATGTGTTTTGTTCATATAAAAGTAAAAATATTCTAAATATTAAATTAATTGGAGGAATGCTGATGAAAGAAATAAGAGAAAACCAAAAAAGAAAAATATCATTAGAAAGAGCGGAGGAATTAAAATCTAGAATTACTGATTACTTACAAGTAAAAGATAAAATCCCTAAGGGGATGAGTTTAGATAAAGAGTATAAAGAAGCAAAAGAAAAAATATTAAAAGTATTAAATGCAACAGAGGATGATTGGAATAATCATAAGTGGCAATTAACAAATAGAATTTATGATGTTGAGACTTTGAATAAAATAATTAATTTAACTGAAGATGAAAAACAGCAAATAAAACAGGTTGGTCAAAAGTATAGATGGTCTATATCACCATATTATTTAAGTCTTATTGATAAAAATGATAAATATGACCCTATAAGAATGATGTCTGTACCAAAAGCTGCTGAAATAGTAGAAAATAAAGGGGATATGGACCCTATGGGTGAAGAATTTACTAATCCCGCAGGTAGTATAACCCGTAGATATCCTGATAGACTAATTATAAACGTTACAAATGAGTGTGCAATGTATTGTAGGCATTGTCAAAGAAGACGAAATATAGGTCAAGAGGATGAACATAGACCAAACAAATTAATCAAAGAATCAATAGAATATATTAGAAATAATAAAGAAATTAGAGATGTTTTAATAACAGGAGGAGATCCTTTAACTCTACCAGATGATAAATTAGAGTGGATATTAAAAGACTTAAAAGCAATTGAGCATGTTGATTATGTAAGAATAGGCACAAGAACGCCTGTAACAATGCCTCAAAGAATTACAGATGATTTAGTAAATATGTTAAAGAAATACCACCCAATTTTTGTAAACACTCATTTTAATCATCCTAAGGAAATAACTAAAGAGTCCAAAAAGGCATGTGAAAAGTTAGCTAATGCGGGAATTCCTTTAGGAAATCAAGCAGTTTTACTAAATGGAATAAACAATGATAAATACGTTATGAGATTATTAAATCATGAATTATTAAAAATTAGAGTAAGACCTTATTATATATTCCATGCAAAACATGTACTAGGAACTACACATTTTAATACTTCAGTAGATGATGGTATTGAAATAATGGAATATTTAAGGGGTTATACCTCTGGTATGGCTATCCCTACGTACATTATCAATGCTCCTAAGGGACAGGGTAAAACTCCTATATTACCAGAGTATTTAATATCAAGGGGTAAAGATCATATATTAATAAGAACATGGGAAGGAAGAGTTATTAAGTATGAAAATCATCCTACCCAGGATATAAAAGATATTTATTAAACTAGAGTGATTTCACTCTAGTTTTTCTTTATTACGACTACTTATACATTAGCATATAATAATATATAAGGAAAATATTGTGAAATAATTATAAAAATAAAATATATGGAAATAATAATAAAAAAAGATTCGAGGAGGAGTATAATATGCTTGTGTATAAGGAAATAATAAAAGATTTAGAAAGGTTTGTACAATACTTCAAAGTTAAATATAAATATGACCAACGGGGTGTTTTAAAGAGACTAAGATTAAAAAGTGGTTTAAATAAACAACTGACAGAAGATAAATGGTGCAAACTTTTTATTGAAAAAAGCGCATATAATTATTGTGCTAAATTCTTGATAATAAAACTTTATGAGGATAATGAAAAAATTCCATGTAAAGTTAATAATAAAGGTTTAAAAAAATGGGAGAATTTAATAAGTAATCTAAATGAACAGTACGATAAGATTTATGAAATTGCACAATATGATATTGAATCTTTAGAAGAAATGAAATTAACTTTTAAGAAAACAGATTATGATATATTTAAAATCGATAATGAATTAGCAAAGTTAATTATAAACAGTATGAAGAAATATGATTTTAAAGGATATGATATAGAGGTAATTTATGATATATTTAATAATCTATATACTGAAGAGAAAAGGTTTGGACTTAATTTACAGTATTTTTATAAACCTGCTAAGGCTATAGAATATATTAATTCTATAAAAGAACAAGGTGAAAATTTAGTTAATTAAACTCTCCTATTAGCAGACAAAGCATAAAAGCTTTACTTATATCTTAATAAGTAAGGCTTTTTTATTTTCATAGGCATATAGATTTTGGTATACTAAATACCAAAGGAGAGTGATTTTTTGAAAAAATTTGAATATAAAGTTGAAAACTTAAGAACCCATGGAATGACTACTATGGTATTAACTAAGGACCATGAAGAAAAGTTTAATGAACTAGGGGAAGAAGGATGGGAATTAGTAGGATTAGAGAAAAGTTCAAGAAATATTTTGGCTATATTTAAAAGAGAAAAGATTGATTAAAGGAGAAAGTTATTAAAATTAAGTAAAAACATTAAATTATTTTGATTTTGAGTACATAAATACTTTAGTTTATAAAATGTTTTTTAAAGCTTTTTATAAAAGAATAATAAAATTTTAGATTATAAGAACAAGTAGAATACCCTCTACTGGTTCTTATAATCCTATAATGAAATAATATGTGATATAATAGTAAAAAACAAAAATTAAGAGGTGGTTTTTATTAATATTGAGAATCTAATAAATGAATTGAAATCATCTGAAAATATTTCAAAAAATATAACAAATTGGAAAGTAATTCCTAAAAGAGAAGGGAAATATAAATCATATCCTAATGGGATACATAAAAATATAATTAAAGCTTTAGAAAGAGAGGGAATAGATAAGCTTTATTCCCATCAATATGATGCAATTAAAGAATCATTAAATGGTAATAATACGGTTATTGTTACACCAACAGCTTCAGGAAAAACGCTTTGTTATAACATACCTATACTTAATAGTATTGTTAATAATAGAAACTTAAGAGCGTTGTATCTTTTTCCAACAAAAGCACTTTCACAAGATCAAGTAAGCGATTTATATAGGATAATAGAACAATTAGATGAAGATATAAAGACCTTTACTTATGATGGTGATACTTCTAAAAATGCAAGACAAGCTATAAGAAAGGCAGGCCATATTGTTGTGACAAATCCTGATATGTTACACTCAGGTATTTTACCACATCATACAAAATGGGTTAAACTCTTTGAAAATTTAGAATACATAGTTATTGATGAAATACATCATTATAAAGGTGTTTTTGGAAGTCATGTAGCTAATGTGTTAAGGAGACTTAAAAGAATATGTAAGTTTTATGGCTCAAATCCTAAATTTATTTGTTGTTCTGCAACTATAGGAAATCCAAAAGAATTAGCAGAAAATTTAGTAGAAAATAAATTTAAATTAATTGACAATAATGGGGCCCCATCGGGAGAGAAACACTTCATATTTTATAATCCACCTGTTGTTAATCGGCAATTAGGAATAAGAAAGAGTGCTTTACTTGAAGCAAATAAATTAGCTAAATCCTTTCTTTATAATAATATCCAAACAATTTATTTTACAAGGAGTAGAAAAAGTGTTGAAGTAATGACTTCATACCTTATGGATTTTGTAGATAAAAAGATAGGATCAAATTATAAGGTAACAGGATATAGAGGTGGTTATCTACCAAATGAAAGAAGAAAAATAGAAAAGGGATTAAGAGAAGGAGATATTTTAGGAGTTGTTAGCACTAATGCTTTAGAGTTAGGGATAGATATAGGTAGTTTAGATGCTTCAATTACTATTGGATATCCAGGAAGCATTTCAAGCACATGGCAGCAAGCAGGAAGGGCAGGAAGAAAATCCAAAAAATCAGTTTCTTTATTAATAACAACTAGTAATCCTTTAGATCAATACATAGCTAATAATCCAGATTATTTTTTTAAACATTCAACTGAAAAATGCTATGTAAACCCAAATAATCTTATTATACTATTTAATCACATTAGATGTGCTGCTTTTGAGTTACCCTTTAAAGATGGAGAAAAGTTTGGACTAGAAAATACTATAGAAGTTCTTAACTTTTTAGAAGAAGAAAACGAATTAAGACATGTTGAAGATATGTGGTATTGGATGTCAGATGTTTATCCTGCAGAAAATATAAGTCTTAGATCAACATCAAATGAAAATTTTGTTATTATAGATATATCAAAGCCAAAAAGAAAAGTTATTGGTGAAACTGATAAATTTAGTGCACCGCTTTTATTACATGAACAGGCAATATATATCCATTTAGGGAATCTTTATCAGGTGAATAAACTTGATTATAATAACAAAACTGCTTTTGTAAAACAGGTAGATGTAGATTATTATACAGATGCTAGTCTTTCTGTAGACCTTAATGTATTAGATGTTTTAAAAGAAAGTGATTTAAAAGGAATAAAAAAATACATAGGAGAAGTTTCTATAAGAGCATTAGTAACAATGTATAAAAAAATAAAATTTCATACCCATGAAAATATAGGTTGGGGGAAAGTTAATCTACCTGAACAGGAACTACAAACTACAGCTTATTGGTTTGAGATACCTAAAAATACAAATATGTCTAATGAAAATTTAAAAAATGCTATGTTAGGTATATCTAATGTATTAGTTAATATTACACCTATATATTTAATGTGTGATCCTAGGGATATTAATTCGATATATCATGTTAAATCACCCTTTACCAATGCTCCAACTATATATATTTATGATACATATCCAGGAGGTATAGGGCTTAGTGAAAAATTATATGAGTTAAGTTATGATTTATTAGTTAATGTTTATAACTTAATAAAATCTTGTAAATGTATAAGTGGATGTCCATCATGTGTAGGACCTGTTGAAGAAGTTGGAGAAAATGGTAAACAGAAAGCTATTAATATCCTAGAGGTGATATTAGAAAATGAATTTAAGAGAAAAATTAATAAAACTTAGGGGTCAAAAAAAGAAAGAGGAAACTAAAAATACTAAAAAACAAAATGATTTATTAAAGGGAAGAGAAATAAAAAATAAATTTGGCACTTGTTTTTTAATTGAAAATGAGTACGATGTTAACTATAAGCATGGAATATTAAAAATTAAAGACGCAATGGAAGTTAATAAAAAAACTATAAATAAAATGTGTAATAAAAGGGTTTTTTTAAAAGAACTAAAAAAAATATTATACATTGATACAGAAACAACGGGACTATCATCAGGAGTAGGCACTATAGCATTTTTAATAGGCGTTGGTTATTTTAAGGATGATAAGTTTTTAATAAAACAATATTTTATTAGGGATTTTAATGAAGAAAAATCTGTTTTATATGAAATACAAAAGATATTAAAAAAATTTACTCATCTAGTTACATACAATGGCAAATCCTTTGATATACCATTATTACATGGAAGATATATATTTAATAATATTAAAAGTAATATAAAAAATATGTGTAATATTGATTTATTACATCCAACTAGAAGGTTATTTAAAGAAAGATTGATTAAATGTAATCTTAATAATATAGAAAAAGAAATACTAAATGTTAAAAGGATAGATGATATTGAAGGAAGATTAATACCTAAAGCATATTTTAATTATCTAAAGACTTCAGATGAAAAAGAGATAGTTAAAATTATGAAACATAATAAGATTGATATAATATCTATGGTGGTTTTATTTAAAGTAATAAATAAGTTATATGAAAATCCTACTGTTAACGTAGAAAATTTAAAAGATTTATATTCTTTGGGTAAAATACATGAAAAATTATTTGAATATGATACATCAATAGATTGTTATTTGAAAGTTTTAGAAAAAAGTGATAGTGAATTTTTAAAAAATAGATGTTTAAAACAATTATCTTTTATATATAAAAGAAATAAAAATTATAAAAAAGCAACTAAAATATGGGAACATTTAATTAAAGATAAAATTACTTTTGAACTTTATCCATATGAAGAATTAGCTAAATACCATGAACATAAAACTAAAAATTTTAAAAAAGCTCTAGAAATTACTGGAAAAGGTATAAATAGTTTTTATAAGTTTAAAATGATGGGATATAAAAAAGAAGAAATTGAAAAATTAGAATATAGAAAAAGAAGACTTTTAAGGAAACTAAACAAAAATAACAATAAAAAAATTACACTACCTCCTTTATAAAATCATATTATATATTAAGAAGGAGGGAATGTTATGAATATCGAAATATATGATATTTCAGTTATACCCCTCATAATTTTTTTAACAAAGGTAGTTACAGATTTAGGCCTTTCTAAAAAATTTGCTCCTTTAATTTCATTAGTTTTTGGTTTAGCTATAGGAATAGGTTATTATTCACCAGACAATATTTTAAAGGGTATAATTACAGGGGTTTTTCTTGCGGCCTCTTCAGTGGGTTTTCATAGTGGTACAAAGAATGTATATAATGAGGAACATGTGCAAAGTTTTATGAAAAGAATGAAAAATAGAGATGTGGATAAGTAAGAGTGATCATATTATGATCACTCTTACTTATTACAAAAATGTAAATAAATATTAAGTTGAGTGTAACAAAAAATGGTAATAATGGTGATATCATATAATGTATATAATATTCAGACAATTCAAAGGAGGATTACTATGGAAATAAAAGATATTAAGGTTATTACAGAAAAGATAAAGGAAAATATACAGAAGGTAATAGTAGGAAAAGATGAAGTAGTTGATTTAATTATGGTTTCTATACTCTGCTCAGGTCATATACTTTTAGAAGACGTTCCTGGATTAGGAAAAACAATGATAGCAAATAGTTTAGCAAAATCAGTAGATTCAAATTTTAAAAGAATACAATTTACTCCAGATTTACTACCCTCAGATTTAACTGGTATATATTATTATAATCAAAAGAGTGGAGAATTTCAGTTTAAAAAAGGACCTATTATAAGTCAAATAATATTAGCAGATGAAATTAATCGAGCAACACCTAGAACGCAATCTAGTTTATTAGAGGTTATGCAAGAACATCAAGTAACAGTAGATGGAAATACTCATTTTTTAGAAGAACCTTTCTTTGTAATAGCAACCCAAAATCCAGTGGAAACTGCTGGAACTTTCCCATTACCTGAAGCGCAGTTAGATAGATTTTTAATGAAAATTTCTATGGGATATCCCGGATTAGATGAAGAATTAAAAATATTAGAGAGATTTAAAGATATTAATCCAATTACTCAAATAACACCGGTAGTAAGCACTAAAGATATCCTCAATTTAAGAAAGACTTTTAAAAGTGTATATGTTAATAACGATATAAGAAAGTATATAATTAATATAGTAAGATCAACAAGGGAACATAAAGATATTGAATTAGGTATAAGTCCAAGGGGAAGTATAGCTCTTTTTAAAAGCTCTCAAGCTTATGCAGCCATAAAAGGTAGAGATTATGTTATACCTGATGATATAAAATATTTAGTTAAACCTATACTTAGGCACAGGATTAAGTTAAATAGCAATGTACAAGTGAAAGGAAAATCAGTTGATGATATTTTAGAACAGATTCTTTTTAATATTACTACTCCTGTAGAAGAAAAAATAGAGAGGTTTAATTGATATATGAATTCTATAATTTCAATGTTAATAATTATAATTTTGATAATTCTTTTATCTTTTCTATGGAAAAAATGGGCTATAAAGAAAGTAGAATATGATAGATATGTTGATGTTGAAAAAGTTTTTGTGGAAGATGAAATAACTATTACTACTGAAATAATAAATAAAAAGCTATTACCATTACCATGGATTGAAATTTATTATGATATACCAAAATATCTTAAATTTAAAGACCAGATAGTTTCTGATAAATACTTTAATAAAAGTAAGGACTATAAAGCAATAACTTCTTTATTTAGCTTTCAAAGAGTAAGAAGATATAATAAGTTTTATTTTACTAAAAGAGGATATTATAGTCTTTATAAAGTGAAATTAACCCTTGGGGATTATTTAGGAATATCCTTTGGAGAAATTGATCTTAAAAAACCTATACATATAACAGTATTTCCTATATTTGAGCCTTTAAATACGCTTATATTACCCAAAAATAACCCTCAAGGAGAAATATCTGTTAAAAGATGGATTATACCAGATCCAATTGAAATTTTAGGAGTTAGAAAATATACAAATAATGATAGTTTTAATTCAATTGATTGGAAATCAACAGCTAAATTAAATAAATTACATGTAAAGAAATTTGATTATACTGCAGATCCTTCAATAATGATATATCTAGATGTACAGACTAGTAAAATACACTGGCAAGATATAAAAGAAAAGGAAATAGAAAAAGGTGTAAGTATTTCAGCAGCGATTTTAGATAAAGCTTTAAATGAAAATGTTAAAGTGGGATTTACCTCTAATTGTCTATTTGATGGTGAAAATTATATAGATTTCATAGAACCTAAAAATGTAGTTAGTCAGAGGGGACTAATATTAGATGCTTTAGCAAAGGTCTCATATTTTAGGTCATACCCTATGAAAGATATATTAAATGTTAAAGCAAAATATCTAGGGAAAAGTAGTACAATTGTATTAATTACGTCATATTTATCTAATGAATTAATTAATGTATTAAATTATCTAGTTAATAATAAATATAGCGTCAAATTAATTTTACTAAGTAAAACTACTAAAGAAAATATTTTAAATAAAGATATAGAGATATATTATGATTACTATTTAGATCAACAAAAAGAAGGTGTAGCAATTGAGTGACTTTTTAGATAAAAGTACAGAAATCATATTAAGAGCTTTTTTTGATGTATTACGTATATTTTTAATAGCAACAGTTTTAATAAGAAGTTTTTATTATGAATTTGAATTAAATTATATGTTTCAATTTAGTTTAATAGTAGTCGGTGTAAGTTATATAGTAAGTTATCTTTATGTAAGGATAGGCGAGGAAGAAATAAATAGAAAAGTATTACCGATAACTGGTATTATAGTTTCTATAAGTGCATCTAAATTATCAGCAGGTTTTATTTATGATAGTCTAGCTATTAATTTTATTTTATTTTTTTATTATACTATTATCTGGATTAAGGGTATGAATTTTATTATAAGAAATGATACATATGAAATATATTTTAAAAGGTTTATATTTAGTATTTGTGCTATATTCTTTGTAATGATGACTATAGGCTTAGGTAATCTTAGGTGGTTTATGAATAACTTAGAGACTTATTTTATAGGATATTTTTTAATTTCTATTTTATATCTAACTAGACTTAACTTGCTTAATGTATATAGTAATACTAGAGTAAACATGATAAATAAAAAAAGAAATTTAATGAAGTTCAATATCTTTTCTTCGACTGGAGTATTAGTGTTATTTTTTTTAATATTTAATAATACTTTAAAGATTAAATATTTTAATATTGCATTTGAAATATTTTGGAATATATTAGTTAAGATATTATATCCCTTCGTTTACATATTCTATAAAATAGCCATTTTTCTTAGAAAAAGAACTGCTAAATTTAATTTAGAAGAAAATGATTTACTAAAGATTAATGATGGGAACGGAAATAAGGGAGTGTTTGAAAGTTTAAAACAGATAGCTCCTGAAAGGTTTATAACTATAATTAATGCTATATTCAAATGGGGTTTTATATTAATTATAACAGGTATAGTTATTTATATTATGTGGAAGCTTACAAAGGAAATACTTGTAAGATTAAAAGAGACTTCCGATAATGCTAATGAGGAAAAAGACTATATTTATAACAAAGAGGATATTAAAAAGAATTTAACAAAATCTATAAAGAAAGTTTATAATACAATCTCAAATATATTTAGTAAAGAAGAAAGTAAAGAAAAATTATCGAAGGTAAGAATAGTTTATATTCAAGTAGTTAATAACTTAATTAATAAGGGTTATAAGTATAAAACTTTTTTTACACCAAATGAATATCTAATGAAATTTAATAAGGATAAGATTACTTATAATAATTTATCTACATTAACTAAATACTATAATAAAGATAGATACGGAAATAAAGATGCATTTACAAAAGAAGAGATAGAAAGATTAAATGAAATTGAAAAAAATATGGATAAAGACAAGAATTGAACCCATACAATGCAACTAAACTGATTAAAAATTTCCCTTTAAGCACCGATACAATTATGCTATAATAAAAGTGTACCGAGGTAAAGTTATGATTAAGGGGGAAAAATAATGAAAAAATTTGATATAAGATCCTTAACTTATGGAGGACTTATGACAGCTTTAGTATTTGTTGCAACTGCTATTATACCGCGTATACCTGTACCTTTTACTCAAGGGTATATACATACAGGCGATAGTATGATATTTGTAACAGCAATTTTATTTGGATGGAAGCACGGCGCTATTGCAGGAGGGTTAGGTTCTGCTTTAGCAGATCTTTATGGATATCCTCAATGGGCAATTCCAACTTTAATAATAAAGGGTATAATGGGAGCTTTAGTTGGTTTTGTATCCCATGACCTAAGAAAAAGTAATAAATCAATAACAGCTATAATAAATACAGTTATTATTGGAATATGGTTAGCTTTTGGAGTTACTATAAGAAACTTTTTTAATGATAAATTAGGAAACCTAGCTAATTCTGAATTAGCCAATAAATTAATTACCGATATGGGTCTAAAGGGTACGAAAGAACTTTCAAGTTTAGTAAGTCTAGTGAATAATTCATTGCTTGTAAGTATCATCTTGATACCAGTTATGGCTATATTGGTATATATAATACTTAGAAAAGGTAATAAAGAAGCATTTAGTTTAAGTAGTATAATGGGGATGACAGTGGCAGGTTTATGGATGGTGATAGGATATTATATTGCAGGGAGTTTTTTACTTGGAAATATAGTAGTCCCATTATTTAGTATACCCGCTAATTTATTGCAATTTGTTGGTGGAGCAATAATAGCTTTTATTGTTGTTATAGCTTTAAGAAAAACAAGATATTTTAAAAATTTTAATAACTAAAGGTTTAAGCTCTGGCTTTACAGTCAAGAGCTTTTTCTTTATACTATTTTATAAGTTAAAATAAAGTTTGTTGTTTTGGGAAAACTTTAATTAAAGGAGTGATATAATGAAATTGACTGTACTTGGAAATAATGGTCCATACCCCAAAGCTGGAAGCGCTTGTTCAGGGTATCTGATAGAATATAAAAATACGAAAATTTTAATTGATTGTGGTAATGGAGTATTGTCTAGATTGTTTAAATTTACTAAATTAAAGAATTTAGATGCTATAATATTAAGTCATTTACATAGTGACCATATGAGTGATATTTTAATAATGAAATATGCAATAGGGCTTAAAAATAATAATGAAAAAACTAAGTTTACTTTACCAATTTTTTGTCCTACTGATGATAATACTTTTTTAGAAAAAATGAATTATAATAATGCCTTTAGTATAAATTCAATAGATGATTCAAAAAACTTAATAATAAATGATTTGGAAGTAAGCTTTAAAAAGATGATACACCCAGTTACAACTTATGCTGTTAAAATAAAAAGTGATAATAAAATTTTAGTTTATTCCGGTGATACTTCGTATAATGATGATATAATTGAATTTGCAAAGAATAGTGATTTATTTTTATGTGAAGCAGGAACATTAGAAAAGGATAGGTCAGATGAAACCCCTCATCTATCGGCAAAGCAGGCTGGTAAACTAGCTACAGAAGCTAATGTGAAAAGATTAGTATTAACACACTTTTGGCCTGAATATAGACTTGATAAAATAATGAAAGAGGCTAGTTTAACATATGATTCAATATTAGAGTTAAGTCATGAGATGAAATCTTACTTTATATAATATAGGAGGAAAAAATGAGGGAGAATAAAGAAAAAAAAATAATAAAAGAGTTATTAAGAATCGGCTTTAATAAATATGAAGCTAAAGCTTATGTTACGTTATTAAGAAATCCTAATGTAACTGCCTATGAAATTAGTAAAATTTCAGGAGTACCACAATCAAAAATTTATGAGACTATGAAAAAATTAGTTGATAGGGGTCTGTCTATAGCAAAGGGAAAAAAACCTGTAAAATATACTGCTTTATCAATAGAAGAATATTTAGATAGATACAAAAATGATTTATATGAATCTATAAAATATATAAAGGATAATTTTAAGGAACTTGAAGTACAACCTACAATTGAACATATGTGGCATTTTAAAGGTAAACATCAAATACATAGTAAAATTAAAGATATGATAAATAAAGCTAAGGAAAGTTTATACTTAGAACTTTGGACAGATGAATATGAAAAATTCTTCGATGAGATTTTAAAGGCTAATGAAAGAGGGGTTTACATAGTCATCGTACTTTATGGAAAAACTGATAAAGAAATAGGAAAAGTTTATTACCATGAATTAAATGGTATTAAAGAAAGTTCAGAAAAGCATGGAAGATGGTTAAATATTATATCCGATGAGAAAGAATGTCTATTTAGTATAATGAAACCTGGAGAAATTAACGGAATATGGACACAAAACAAGGCATTTATGATTTTAGCTGAAAGTTTTATAAGTCATGATATTTATATAGCTGAAATTTATAAAAAATTTAAAAAAGAACTTGATGAGACATTTGGACCTAATATGAAAAAAATAAGAGAGAATATACATATAGGGTAATTTTTTATTTATATATCTTTTGATATATAAATTTTTTTTAACAGAATTGAATAATTATAATACAGAAACATTCTTGTTTTTTAATTGGCATGAAAACGTTTTATTAAAAAAACTAAATTTAGAGCTTTCACTAAAATTTGGATTATAATACTCAAATTGAAAATGCATATGTATGCACTCAGCGTATAAATACTTATTTAATTAATCTTGACACAATAATTTAAATTAGCTATAATCAGAATTAAAGGACACTACCACGTAGGTAGTTAGTAAAATACTAATGTATAATTATCACAAATAAAGGAGGGAGATTCTTGGGGGATAGTGATTTGAAAGTAACATCTGAAATAGGAAGACTAGAAACAGTATTATTGCACAGACCAGGTAAAGAAGTTGAAAATTTAACTCCTGCATTAATGGAAAGACTTTTGTTTGATGATATACCTTATTTAGAAGTAGCAAGAAAGGAACATGATGAATTTGCAAAGGTTTTAAGAGATAATGGAGTTGAAGTTTTGTATCTTGAAAAATTAGCTTCTGAAGCTATAAAAGATATAAAGGTAAGAGAAGAATTCATCGAAGAATTTTTAGATGAAGCTAATATAACAGGACAAGGTACCAGAGAGGCGCTTAAGAAATATTTTAAAGGATTTGAAAATCAAGAATTAATAGATAAGTTAATGGCAGGTGTCAGAAAAAATGAGATACCAAATTATAAATCAAAGTCGTTAACAGATATGGTAACTACTGATTATCCTTTTATCTTAGACCCTATGCCTAACTTATATTTTACAAGGGATCCATTTGCAACTATCGGAACAGGGATTACTTTAAATCATATGAAAACACGCACAAGAAATAGAGAAACAATATTTGCAAAATACATATTTGATTATCATCCAAGATTTAAAGATGAAAGGATTCCAATATGGTTTAATAGAGATGAAAACACATCCTTAGAAGGCGGAGATGAATTAGTACTTAGTGATAAGGTGATAGCCATAGGCATATCAGAAAGAACTGAGGCAAGAGCTATAGAAAAATTTGCAGAAAATATTTTCTCAAATGGCCAAACCTTTGAAACGATTTTAGCCTTTGACATTCCTAAAAAAAGAGCATTTATGCATTTAGATACTGTTTTTACAATGGTTGATTATGATAAATTTACAATTCATCCTGAGATAGAAGGACCTTTAAAATTATATTCAATTTCAAAGGGAGATAATGATAATATTAACATAGTAGAAGAGGAAGCAACTTTAGAGGAAATACTAAAGAAATATTTAGATTTAGAAGATGTAACATTAATAAGATGTGCAGGTGGAGACCCAGTAGATGCTCCTAGGGAACAATGGAATGATGGGTCTAATACTTTAGCTATAGCACCTGGGGAAGTTGTAGTGTATTCAAGAAACTATGTAACAAATGAATTGCTTAAAGAACATGGAATAAAAACACATATTATTCCAAGCTCTGAATTATCAAGAGGACGGGGTGGCCCTAGATGTATGAGTATGCCACTTAAAAGAAAAAAGTTAAAAAAATAAAAGGGAGGAATTATAATGCCAGTAAATTTTAGAGGAAGAAGTTTTTTAACACTTAAGAATTATACTCCAAAGGAGATACAATTTTTATTAGATTTATCTAGAGATTTAAAAAGAGCAAAATATGCAGGAACTGAGAGACAAACAATGAAGGGAAAAAATATAGCTTTAATATTTGAAAAGTCTTCAACTAGAACTAGATGTGCATTTGAAGTTGCTGGAATGGATCAAGGGGCAGGTGTAACTTACTTAGGACCTACTGGTACTCAGATGGGACATAAAGAATCAGCAGCAGATACAGCAAGGGTATTAGGAAGAATGTATGATGGTATAGAATACAGAGGATACTCACAGGAGACTGTAGAGGATTTAGCAAAATATTCAGGGGTTCCAGTTTGGAATGGATTAACAGATCAATTCCATCCAACACAAATTTTAGCTGACTTTTTAACTATTCAAGAACATAAAGGAGATTTAAAAGGAACTAAATTTGCATATGTAGGTGATGGAAGAAATAATATGGCTAATTCATTAATGATTGGTGCAGCAAAAATGGGTATGGACTTTAGAATAGTTGCACCTAAGGAATTATTCCCAGAAGATGAATTAGTTAAAGAAGCTAAAGAAATAGCAAAAGAAACAAAAGCAAACATCACTTTAACAGAATCAGTTGAAAAAGGAGTTAAAGATGTTGATGTAATATATACAGATGTTTGGGTATCAATGGGTGAAGCTGATGAGGTATGGGAAAAGAGAATTGAAATGCTAAAACCTTATCAAGTTAATATGGATATGATTAATATGGCTGATGAAGAAGTGATTTTCATGCATTGCCTACCTTCATTCCATGATACTAAAACAAAGGTAGGACAAAAAATGTATGATAAATTTAATTTAGAATCAATGGAAGTTACTGATGAAGTATTTGAAAGTAAGCATTCAGTAGTTTTTGATGAAGCAGAAAACAGAATGCATACTATAAAAGCAGTTATGGTAGCAACATTAGGAGATTAATATTATGCCGGTGAAATATCGCCGGCTCAATAATTTTATAAGCATATGTAAAAAGGGGGAACTTTAGATGAAAAAGATAGTAGTAGCTCTTGGAGGGAATGCATTACAGGAGTCAGGAAAGCCTGCTACAGCACAAGCACAGTTAGAAGTTGTAAGAGAAACGAGTAAGCATTTGGTAGATCTTATAGAAGATGGTTATGAGGTTGTAATTGCCCATGGTAACGGACCACAAGTTGGAAGAATAGTTATCCAAAATGAAACAGCAAATCATGTAACACCTGCTATGCCTTTTGATGTATGCGGGTCTATGAGTCAAGGAATGATTGGATATCATATTCAACAAGCGCTTAGAGATGAATTAAATAATAGAAACATAAATACTCCAGTAACAACTTTAGTAACTCAGGTTGTTGTTGATAAAGAAGATCAGGCTTTTAGTAATCCTACAAAACCTATAGGTCCTTTTTACAGTGAAGAAGAGGCAAATAAACTTAAAGAAGAAAAGGGATATGATATTGTAGAGGATTCAGGAAGAGGATATAGAAGAGTTGTAGCATCTCCTATGCCTGAGAGAATAGTAGAGTTACAATCAGTAAAAACTTTAGTTGATGCAGGACATATTGTTATTACCGTTGGTGGCGGTGGAATACCTGTTATAGAAAAAGATAATTCACTTAAAGGGGTAGCAGCTGTTATAGATAAAGATTTAGCTTCTGAAAGATTAGCTGAAGATTTAGAGGTAGATACATTGATGATTTTAACAGCAGTTGATAAGGTGTCTATAAACTTTGGAAAAGAAAATCAAAAAGATTTAAATAAAATCACTGTAAAGGAAGCATATAAGTATATTGAAGAAGGTCACTTTGCTCCAGGTAGTATGTTACCAAAGGTAAAAGCAGCAATTAAATTTGCAGAATCTAAACCTGGAAGGAAAGCTTTAATAGCTTCATTAAGTAATGCTAAAGAAGCTTTAAAGGGTGAAAATGGAACAGTTATAGTTAATGAATAAAAAAATTGGGGTCAATGACTCCAATTTTTTTGTTTATAATAATAAATTAAGGATATACTCATATAAAAATATGAGGTAGGAAAATGAAAAGACCCTTTGTTTTAATATGTATGATATTTATATTAGGAATATATACCTTTTACTCTATTAAGGTAGATATATTAACTCAATATATTTTAATCTCTATAGTAATTTTAATAATTATATTTAAATTAGTATTGAATATATCCAAAATTAATGGATATGTTTTAATACTTTTTTTGATGTTCATTTTATCAGGTATAGTAGTTAATTATAATTTAGATATTAGTGATTTATCTAAATTTGAAGAACAAGAAGTATTATTACAGGGGATTATAAAAAACAACTTAAAAGGTAATGATACATCTAAATTTGCATTAAATGCTAGTAAAGTTATATTTAATAATAAAGAATACAAAGTAAATGAAAAAGTATTATTAATATTTTTAAATAAAAATGATTTTAAAGTTGGAGATAAGGTTATTATAAAGGGATATATTAAGTTACCTAGAATGAATTCAAATCCTGGAGGCTTTAATTATAAATTATTTTTATATACTAAAAAGATGTTTACAACAATGAATGTAAGCAATTATAATGTGAAAATACTAGAAAAAAGAAAATTAAATTACTTAGAAAAAAGTGTATATTCATTTAAAGAAAGAACTAAAAAAACATTTGATGATTTATTAAATCAGAAATTTAGTTCTATTATAAAAGCTATAATACTAGGGGATAGTTCTTATTTAGAGGTGAGTAAATTAAAAGAATTCAGAAGCTTAGGAATTGCTCATGTTTTAGCAGTATCTGGATTACATATTGGAATTGTTTATGGTTTATTCTTTTATTTATTTAGAATATTAAGGATGAAAAACAAAATTAATATAATTATTACTTTAAGTATTCTATGGTTTTATGGTTTGATAATTGGCTTTCCTGCATCTGTATTAAGAGCTTTAGTTATGTTTTCTATACTAATGCTATCTAAAGTAATCCATAGTAGATATGATGCTTTAAATGGATTGTTTTTTAGCTGTCTTATCCTTTTAATATATAATCCATTATGGTTATTTTCTATAGGATTTCAATTGTCTTTTATAGCTACTTTATCATTAATATTACTTAATAAACCCATCAAAAAGAAAATTCCAATTTTTAAAAATATCCTTCCACCTATACTTTCTGTACAAATAGGACTTATGCCTATTATGATGATTCATTTTAATGAAATAGCTATATTAAGCATTTTTATTAATATAATAGTTATTCCTATTATATCTTTAGTTGTAATATTAAGCTTTTTAATTATCATTTTATCATATATAAATTATAATTTAGTAGTATTATTATCCTACGTATTAAAGGGGACTTTATATATATTAAATAACATCATAGATGTTTTTAATTATATTCCTATAAAAAATATCACGATATATTCACCATCTATTGAAGATATATTTTTTTATTATTTATGTATAATAATAATTTTTAATATTATAGATATGAATATATTTGAAAGTGTAAAAAAATTTCTTTTTATATATTTTATTATTTCTATAAGTTTTTTATTTATTACATCAATGAATAATAAAGACGTTGAGGTGAATTTTTTAGATGTGGGGCAAGGGGATAGTATAGTTGTCAAAGGATACAATAAAGCTTTTTTAATTGATGGTGGAGGAAGTTTATTTAAAGATTATAAAGTAGGAGAAAAAATTGTTTTGCCTTATTTGTTAAAAACAAGGACTAATAAGTTAGAAGGGATTTTTATAACCCATTTAGATGCTGATCATTTATCTGGTATTATATCATTAATAGGAAAAATAAAGATTAAAAATATATTTATTAGTTATGAAGATTATGAAAATCCTTTATATGTAGATTTATTATTAAAAGCAAAGAAATATAATATTCCAATAGTTTTTTTAAATAAAGGTGATAAAGTTTATATTAACAATAAATTTTATTTCGATGTATTAAATCCATTAAGTAATATAAAAACATATAAGGATAATAATATGTCCTTAGTATTACTTTTAGAGGTTAATGATAAAAAGATACTTTTAACAGGAGACATTGAAGATAGTATTGAGAAAATACTTGCAGATGAAAATAGTTATAAAATTGACTTATTAAAAATAGCACATCATGGTAGTAATACGTCTACTTCTAAAGGGTTTATAGAAAGTTTTAGACCTGATTATGGTATAATTTCAGTGGGAAAGAATAATTATGGTCATCCATCAAAAGAGATTATAGAAAGATTAAATAAAAATAATATAAGGGTTTATAGAACTGATAAGGATGGAATGATTACTGGAAAAATAAATGATAATTTAACTATGTCTAAGTATATAACAGAACCTCCTTTATTAAAGTTTATTGTTTATAATAATTTAATAAATATAATTTTAAGTTTTATACTTATATTTTGTTTCTTTGTGTTATTTAAAAAATATATGTATAATGAAAAGGATAACAAGTAAATATAAGAGGTGAAGTGATGAGTTATAGAAAAATATTAGAAGATATTAAAAAAGATCATTTAGAAAATGTATACTTATGTTTTGGGAATGAAAATTATTTAAAAGATTGGATAATTACTAAATTAAAAAAGAAGTACATAAAAGAATCCTTTCAATCTTTAAATTATATATATTTAGATGGAAAAGAAATAGCTGTAAAGGATATAGTTAATGCCTGTGAAACTTTACCATTTATGAATGATATAAAAGTTGTTATTGTAGAAGATTTAGAATTTATAGTTACTAATAAAGGTAATAAGGAAGATGAAGAAAATTTAATTAATTATATAAAAAAACCTAGTGAAACTACTTGTCTGCTTTTTATAAATAAAACAGAAAAAATAGATAAAAGAAAGAAAATATATAAAGAAATCAAAAAAAATGGTTCTATTATTGAGTTTAATAAGATGAGAGAAGATGAGTTATTTAAGTGGATAGATAAAAAATTTAAAGATAATAAAAAAAACATCACAAAAAAAGATATTAATTACTTTTTACAAGTAACAGGATATTTAGATAATAATAGCAATAAAACACTTTATGATTTAGATAATGAGATAATAAAGATAAGTAATTATTTAGGAAATGAGGAAAATGTGTCTAAAGAAATTATAGATAAGATATTAATTAGGTCTTTACAAAATAATATTTTTAAGTTAGTAGACGGATTAGGAAAAAGAAATCCTGAGACATCTTTAACTGTTTTTAATGAAATGCTTTTAGAAAATGAGCCTGTTCAATTAATTATGTATATGATTATAAGACAATTTAGATTATTAATTATGGGTAAATTATTAGAACAGAAAGGCTACAGTCAAAAGAATATTTCAAAGAAGATGAAAGTACCTGGATTTGTAGCTAGAAAGGTTTTAAATCAAGGAAGAAACTTAAGCTTAAAAGAGCTTGAAAGAAGTCTTAGAAAGTGTTTAGAGGCTGATCGGGCTATTAAAACAGGGAAGCTTGATAATAAACTTGCTGTTGAAAAATTAATAATTGAAGTTACAGGAAAATAAAATACTTCGGGCCATTGCCCGAAGTTTATTTTTACTATTTTATTTTTTTTGCTAATCTACTTACTCTTCTAGCAGCAGTATTTTTGTGTAAACTTCCCTTAGAAGCTGCTTTATCAATTTTCTTTTCTACTAGCTTAAGTAATTCTTTAGCATCTTCAAACTTCTCGTTTTTAACCGCGTCTTCAAATTTTCTTATATAAGTTTTTATTTCAGATTTTCTGCTTTTATTAGCAGCAGTTTTAGTCTCAATAACTTTAATTCTCTTTTTTGCTGATTTTATGTTAGCCAATGGATTCACCTCCTCAAAATGCAATTACCTAAAGTATTTTACCACGAACATGCATAAAATGCAAGAAAAATATGTTATTTGATTTATAACCAATAACTTTTAAAATTATACTAATATTTGTATATCTATAAAATATATTAGTGAATAAATAATGCATTTAAGAGTTATCATAAATCTATATGATAAATAGGAGGTATAGTGATGTTTCAAGTGAGAACTGATTTGGCTATAGAAGCAAGAGAGTTATATAAAGAAGAAAACAATCAAGAAATACCAGGAGTTGAAGTTACAAAGGATGAACAAAACGATTATAGTGTAACTCGTGTTAAGATTTTAAACGAATTAGGTCAAAGCACTATGGGCAAAAAGATTGGAAGCTATATTACTATCGAATCACCAGGGCTTAAAAAAGCAGACCAAGAATTAAAAGATGAAATAAGTCAAGCCTTAGCAAAGGAACTAAAAATGTTAATAAATTCAGATAAAAATACAAAAACATTAATTGTTGGATTGGGAAATTGGAATGTAACTCCTGATGCGTTAGGCCCAAAAGTTGTTGGGAAAGTATTTGTTACTAGGCATCTATTTAAAGCTTATAAAAAAACTGAGGATGAATCAATGGCTGAAGTTTCTGCAATTTCGCCTGGTGTTATGGGGATAACAGGTATAGAAACAGGAGAAATTATTAAGGGAATAGTAGAAAAAACAAAACCTGATTTAGTTATAGCAGTTGATGCATTAGCTTCTAGAAAAATGGAGAGGGTAAGTTCTACTATACAAATTTCAGATACAGGTATAAATCCAGGAGCTGGTGTAGGGAATAAAAGGCTAGGACTAAATAAAGAATACTTAGGCGTGCCTGTTGTTGCTATAGGGATTCCAACTGTAGTAGATGCAGCTACAATGGTAAATGATACAATAGATTTAATAACAGATGAAATGAAAAAGAAAGCAAAGAGTTCAAGTGAGTTTTATTCATTGTTAGAAGGGATGAAAAGTGAAGATAAATATCAGTTGATAAAAGAAGTTTTAATGCCTTATACCGGCAATGTAATGGTAACTCCAAAAGAGGTTGATGATGTTATAAATGATATTTCTATAGTTATAGCAAATGCATTAAATATTTCGCTACATCCAGGAATAGATTTAAAGGATGTAAATAAATATATACATTAGTTACCATTAATATTCTGAAGCTAAAAAGTTAGATATATTTTTAAGATATTAAGGATTGAATTCTGTATTTTTAGACTTCAGTCCTTTAATTTTTAAACACTTTCCTAGTTAAACACTTTTTTATTAACTTAAAAATAAATTATACATAATAAAGACGAACTAAGAATATAATTTCATATAGTGACCATAAATATCTAAAGATACATTTTTTAAAAGCGGACAGGGAGTGTTTGACATGTCTTTAAGATTATTAAAGGATAAGGGGATATTAAATATCATTATAGCTTTATTATGTTTGATAATTTTATTTATGGGGTTTAATATAGCAATTAAAGTTATAGGTAGTAAAGACTCAGAAAAAAAGATGGTTAATAAAGAAGTTATTAGTGTTTATAATATTAATAAAGATTTTAAAGAACTTAAATCTACAGAATTAAAATTTACTAATGAAAATCAATTTGAAGGTGATTTTTTTTTAAGTGTAATATTAAAAAGTAATAATTATATGGAATTAGCTTATGAGAAAAATAAAGGCAGTCTATATAATATAAATATATTCAATGTTTTATTTGAAAATTTATTTTCAAATATAGAGCCTAAGTCATATTTAAAGTCTCAATTACCAGCAATATTAAATATTATAAAGTCTAAAGAAGATGAAGAGACTAAAGTAAATATAGATAAAAAGAAAGAAACTAAGGAAGTTGTTGCTCCATTAGTTGATGAATATGAAGTAAAGGAAGATGTTGAAGAATATAAAGATGTTGAAGTTATTGAAGATATAGTAATAGTTGATCCTAATATATCATCAAATACTAATATAAGTAAAAATGTAAATATAGAAAAGATAAAAAGTAAGATAAATATGCCTAAGCCTTTAGAGATTAATAATACTAAACCTTATATATTAATTTATCATACCCATGCTACAGAAGTTTATTTGCCTATTACTAAGGATAATTATCATTCTACAAAGAGAGAGTTTAGTGTAATTAAAATAGGAGATGTATTAAAGGAAGAATTAAATAAATATAACCATAAGGTTAAACATGTGGATATATATCATGACTTACCATCATATAAAAATTCCTATGTAAAATCATTATCAACTGCTAGAAGAGAAATAAAAAGTGAAAAAAATTTAAAGATTTTAATAGATATACATAGGGATGGGATTCCTTTAAATTCATCATACTTAGAAAAGGCAAAGAAGGAATCCAAAATACAAATAAATGGGAAAAGTGTTGCGACTTTTAGATTAGTAATAGGGGACGATACACCCAATAAAGGAGAAGTATTAAAGTTTGCAAAGTATATAAAGGCTGTTTCAGACCAAATGTATCCAGGTTTATGTAAAGGGATTATAATTAAACCCTATGGGAAATATAATTTATTTTTAAGTGATTATTCAACATTATTTGAAGTAGGTAGTAATTTGACTACAATAGATGAGTCGGTTGAAACTGCAAAATACTTAGCAGAAATTTTAGATAATGCTATTAAAGGAATTAAAAAGTAATTAATTCCTTTTTTTTTATTGTAAAAAATGCTATAATTAATTTGGTAATTTATTAGGAGGTTTTTTATATGTCACAAAATAAAGATAAATTTAGAACTGAATTATTTGAATGGGTCAAAAGTATTTTATTAGCTGTAGTTATAGCAATATTAATAAAAACCTTTTTAATTAATACAACATATGTAATAGGAAGTTCCATGTATCCTACTTTACATGAAAAAGATAGATTGTTTACAAATAAAATAGTTTATAAAGTAGAAGAGCCTGAAAGAGAAGATATAGTGGTTATAAATGCTCCTGATGTGCCAGATAAGGATTATATTAAACGCATAATAGCTTTAGAGGGAGATATAGTAGAAATAAAGGACGGAAGAGTATATTTAAATGGTAAAATTTTAAATGAAGAGTATTTAAAAGAAGATGTATATACTTATGGTGAACTTAAACTAAAAGTACCTAAAGGTCATGTATTTGTCTTAGGGGATAATAGAAATAGAATGGCTAGTAAAGATAGTAGAGTCTTTGGTCCTGTGAAAATTGATTCTATAAAAGGGAAAGCTTGGATTAGGTGGTTTCCTTTTGATAGAAGATTTGGTTCATTATATTCTGAATAAATATATTAAAACTGTCTATAATATAATTGGTGATTATTATGGAGAGTAGAGTAAACAGATATTATAAAAGAAAATTAGAAAGAAAAAATAGAAAAATTAAAATTTCCCTTTTGTTTTTAGTGTTTTTAATATTATTTGGAGGATTAAACATAGTGAATGATTGTTACAATTTCTTAACAGGAGTTGAAAACAAAAAAATTTTCACCTATAATTATTCAAATGAATTTCATAACATTGAACTTGTGGGAAAAGAATACAACATATCTCAAACTAAGATAAATAAGCAAATTAATGGAGTTATTACAAAAATAAAAGGTAAAGTTACATATATTATTGATGATATTAATGTGCTTTTAAATAATTAGACCGATGTTCGGTCTTTTTTATTGTATTATAAATTAATTAAATAATCTTTATAAACAACAGCAAATAATATATAATGATATATAGTTATGTTTTTAAGGAGGATACTTATGAAGATTGATGAAAGACGTAGTAGGGTTAGAAATTTTAGTATTATAGCACATATAGACCATGGAAAGTCTACTTTAGCAGATAGGATGATAGAAAAGACAGGGTTATTAACACAAAGAGAGATGCAAGAGCAAATACTTGATAATATGGATTTAGAAAGAGAAAGAGGAATAACGATAAAATTACAAACTACCAGATTAATATATAAAGCAAAGGATAATAATGAATATATATTTAACTTAATAGATACTCCAGGGCATGTAGATTTTAATTATGAAGTTTCAAGAAGTTTAGCTGCTTGTGAAGGAGCATTATTAATTGTAGATGCAGCCCAAGGAATAGAAGCACAAACATTAGCAAATGTATATTTAGCATTAGACCAGGACTTAGAAATAGTTCCAGTTATTAATAAGATAGATTTACCCAGTGCACGACCTGAAGAAGTAAAAAAAGAAATTGAGGATGTTATTGGATTAGACTGTGAGGACATACCAATGATATCAGCAAAAGATGGCACAAATATAGAGGACGTATTAGAAAGTATAGCAAATAAAATACCTGCGCCTGAGGGTACAAATAATGATCCTTTAAAGGCATTAGTTTTTGATTCTTATTATGATACTTATAAAGGAGTTATTGCAGATATAAGAGTTATGGAAGGCTCTATTAAACCTGGAATGGAAATAAAGATGATGAATACAGGAAAGAAATTTGAAGTTACAGAGGTAGGGATATTTGCGCCTAAACAGGTTCCTATAGATCAACTTAATGCAGGTGATGTTGGATATGTTTCAGCTAGTATTAAAAATGTTAGTGATGCTAGAGTTGGAGATACTATAACAGATGCTGAAAATCCAACTAAAAAAGCATTACCCGGTTATAAAAAGGTAACGCCTATGGTTTATTGTGGAATATACCCAGCAGAAGGTGAAGATTTTAATAATGTGCGTGATGCTTTAGAAAAGTTACAGGTAAATGATGCAGCATTAGTTTTTGAACCTGAATCATCTGCTGCATTAGGTTTTGGATTCAGATGTGGGTTCTTAGGATTATTACATTTAGAAATTATGCAAGAGAGATTAGAAAGAGAATTTGATTTAAATATAGTAACAACTGCACCAAGTGTTATATATAAAGTAAAGAAAACCGATGGAGAAGATATTGTAATACAAAACCCAACTAATTTACCAGATACACAGGAGATTGAGTATATGGAAGAACCAATCGTTGAAGCCTCTATTATGAGTCCAACTGATTATGTGGGTCCTATTATGGAGTTATGTGAATCAAGAAGAGCTACTTTTAAAAATATGGAATATTTAGAGGAGACTAGGGTAGTACTTTATTATGATATACCATTAAATGAAGTTATATATGATTTCTTTGATACGTTAAAATCTAGAACTAGAGGCTATGCTTCATTAGATTATGAATTAAAAGGTTATAGACAATCAGATCTTGTAAAATTAGATATATTAATAAATAAAGAAGTTGTAGATGCATTTTCTATAATAGTTCATAGAGAAAAGGCTTATGAAAGAGGAAGATTAATAGCAGAGAAATTAAAGGATGTTATTCCAAGACAAATGTTTGCTATACCTATTCAAGCATCTTTAGAGAAAAAGATTATTGCAAGGGAAACTATTAGAGCACTTAGAAAAGATGTTTTATCTAAATGTTATGGTGGAGATATAAGTAGAAAGAAAAAATTATTAGCAAAACAAAAAGAGGGTAAAAAGAGAATGAGACAAGTAGGAAATGTGGAAGTTCCACAGGATGCCTTCTTAGCAGTGCTTAAATTTGATGAAGATAAATAGATAAAAATGCACACATCTGTGTGCATTTTTATAATAAAAGCAAAATAAATGTTTAGGGTGAGTAAATTGAAAGAACTTGGATTATATATACACATTCCATTTTGTGAAAGTAAGTGTTATTATTGTGATTTTATTTCTTATCCAAATAAAAGGAATTTTATAGAAATATATGTTAATTATCTAATAAAAGAAATTAAAATGCAATCAGAAAAATTAAAGAATTATAAGTTAAAAACTGTTTTTATAGGGGGAGGAACTCCTTCATCTATAGATGCTAAATATATTTATAAAATATTAGAAGAAGTATATAAAGAATTTAATACTACTTTTTTAGAAGAAATCACTATAGAAGCAAATCCAAATACTATAGATGAAAATAAACTTAAACTTTATAAAAAAAGTAATATAAATAGAATAAGTTTAGGATTACAGTCGTCTGATAATAATATTTTAAAAAGAATAGGAAGAACTCATACAAAAGAAGTTTTTTTAAAAAATTATAAACTTATCAGTAAATATGGTTTTAGTAACATTAATATAGATATAATGTTTAATTTACCTAAACAAACTTTATATGAAGTTGAAAAAACTATAAATTTCGTAACAAAACTTGATGTTAAGCATATTTCTTTTTATAGTTTAAAGTTAGAGGAAGGTACTCCTTTCTTTGATAAATATAAGGATGATAAATCTTCATTACCAAGTGAAGATTTAGAAAGGGAAATGTATCATAAAGGTATAGAGTTATTAAAAAATAAAAACTTTCATCAATACGAAATTTCCAATTTTCATAAAAAAAATTATAAGTGTAAACATAATTTATTATATTGGAAAGTAAAACCCTATTTAGGAGTTGGAATAGGAGCACATTCAAATTTATTTAATGAAAGATGGGGGAATGAAATAAATTTTACTAATTACTTCAAGGCTTTAGACAATAATAGATTACCTATTTTTCAATCAGAGAGAATAGATAAGAATATGGAAATGAGTGAGTATGTTATTTTAGGTTTAAGGTTAAATGAAGGTATTGATAAAAGAGTGTTTTATAAAAGATTTAATGTAAATATAGAAAAGATATATAAATCACAAATTAAAAAATTTGAAAGAGAAGGATTATTAAATAATTTTAATAATAGAATAAAGTTAACAGAAAGAGGGAGAGATATCTCTAATAGAGTTTTTATGGAATTATTAACATAAATTTTTTTCAAAAAAGGTGTTGACAAAATTAACATTCAGTGATAATTTAAAACATGAAGATTAGCACTCAATACTAAAGAGTGCTAATAAATATAAAAATAAGATGTTCTAACAATGGGGGTGTTTATGTGGGAATAGATGGTCGTAAATTAAAAATATTACAGGCTATAATTCATAATTATATTACTAATGCAGAACCCGTTGGATCAAGAACAATATCAAAAAAATATGATTTAGGAGTCAGTCCTGCTACAATCAGAAATGAAATGTCTGATTTAGAAGAATTAGGCTTTTTAGTTCAACCACATACTTCAGCTGGTAGAGTTCCGTCTGATAGAGCATATAGATTATATGTTGATAGTTTAGTAAATAAAAAGAGGATAAAACTAGTACAAAAAAGACAAATTAAAAGAAGCCTAGTTGATGGTATTAATGAGCTTGAAGAGTTGATACAAAACAGTGCTAAGGTTTTATCAAAACTTACAAATTATACTTCTTTAGCCATAGCACCACAGCTAATTGAAAGTAGGTTAAAACATATACAATTAGTACCAATCGATGAAACTAAGTTATTAATGGTATTAGTTACAAACTCTGGCATTGTAAAAAATACAGTTTTTAATATAGAGAAAGAAATTTCTAATAACCAGTTGAGTTTAATTTCAAACTTTTTAACGAAAAAACTAAAGGGTCATAGGATTGATGAACTTGGTATTGAACTAAAGAAAAATCTAACAAAAGAAATATTCGAATTAAGAGATGTAATAAAAGATGTGATGCCTATGATTAATAAATCTATAGATGATTTAGAAGAAATTGATTTATATTCAGATGGAGTTACTAATATATTTAATTTTCCAGAGTATAATGATATAACTAAAGCAAAATCTTTTCTTTCTTTTTTAGAAAATAAAGAGAATGTTATAGATATGCTTTTAAGAAATAAAAATCAAGACATAGAGATTACTATAGGAAAAGAAAATTGTTATGAAGAAATCAAAAATTGTAGTTTAATAACTGCTACCTATAGATTTAATGGAAAGACCATTGGAAGAGTAGGGGTAATTGGTCCTACAAGGATGGCTTATGCTAAAGTAATTCCAGTGGTAAAATCAATTGCTGTAAATCTAAATGATATTTTAGAAAAACATTTTGACTTATAAAATTATTAGTGTAGGATAAATTATCTTGCACTTTCCTATTGTTAAGGTACCATATATTGCAATAAAATCATGGAATGGAAGAGGTGAAGATATTGAAAGAAAAGCAACAAGAGGAAGTAAATGAAGAAGTAGATCAGCAAGAAGTTAATAATGAGCAAGAAAATTTAGAACAAGATGAGTTAGAAGTAGAAATTGATGAAGAAAAAGAAAAACTAAAAAAAGAATTCGATGAATTGACAAATAGGTATGCAAGACTTCAAGCTGATTTTGATAATTTTAAAAGAAGAGTTAAAAAAGAAAAAGAATCTATTTACTCATATGCTAATCAAGAATTAATGACTGAATTTGTTACTGTTATTGATAACTTTGAAAGAGCATTTACGACAGTTTCAAAAGAAGATAAAGAAAAAAGTTTTTATGAAGGAATGGAAATGGTATATAAGCAAATGATGGATATACTAAAGAAAAAGGGGCTAGAGGAGATTGAAGCCCTAGGTAAAGAATTTGATCCTAATTTACATCAAGCAGTATTACATGAAGAGTCAGAGGAATATGAAGAGGATATTGTATCAGATGTATTGCAAAAGGGATATAAGTTAAAAGATAGAGTTGTAAGACCTAGTATGGTTAAGGTTTCAAAATAAAAAATTATTATAAACATAAGGAGGATTAGAAATGGGAAAAGTAATAGGAATTGATTTAGGTACTACAAATTCATGTGTTGCAGTTATGGAAGGTGGAGAACCTACAGTAATTGCCAATGCAGAGGGAAATAGAACTACACCATCTGTTGTTGCTTTTACTAAAGACGGAGAAAGATTAGTAGGTGAAACAGCTAAAAGACAGGCAATCACGAATCCAGATAGAACAATAAAGTCTATAAAAAGACATATGGGTTCTGAACATACAGAAAAGATTGATAATGATTCACACACACCTGAAGACATATCAGCAATGATTTTACAAAAGTTAAAAACAGATGCAGAAAATTACTTAGGAGAAAAAGTTACAGATGCTGTAATAACTGTACCTGCATATTTTACAGATAGTCAAAGACAAGCAACTAAGGACGCTGGAAAAATAGCAGGATTAAAGGTACAAAGAATTATAAACGAGCCAACAGCAGCTTCATTAGCTTATGGTTTAGATAAAGAAGATGAACATCAAACAATAATGGTATTTGACCTTGGTGGAGGTACTTTTGATGTTTCTGTATTAGATTTAGGAGATGGAGTATTTGAAGTTATAGCAACTAACGGAGATAACCAACTTGGTGGAGATGACTTTGACCAAGTTATAATAGATTATCTTGCTGAAGAATTTAAGAAAGAAAATGGAGTAGATCTAAGAAAAGATAATATGGCTCTACAAAGATTAAAAGAAGCGGCTGAGAAGGCTAAAAAAGAATTGTCTAGTACTATGACAACAAATGTAAATCTTCCTTTCGTTACAGCGACTCAAGAAGGACCTAAACATTTAAATATGGACATAAAGAGATCTAAATTTGAAGAATTAGCATCAGATTTAATACAAAGAACTTTAGAACCTACTAAAAAAGCTTTAAAAGATGGGGATTTAAGCCCTTCTGATATAGATAAGGTTATATTAGTTGGAGGTTCAACTAGAATACCTGCAGTACAAGAGGAAGTTAAAAAGTTAATTGGTAAAGATCCACATAAAGGAGTTAATCCTGATGAAGTTGTTGCTTTAGGTGCAGCTATTCAAGCAGGAGTTTTAAGTGGAGAAGTTAAAGATGTGTTATTATTAGATGTTACACCTTTATCTTTAGGAATTGAAACACTAGGTGGAGTATTTACAAAACTAATAGAGAGAAATACTACTATACCAACAAGTAAAAGTCAAACATTCTCTACAGCAGCTGATAATCAAACAGCAGTGGATATACACGTACTTCAAGGTGAAAGAGAAATGGCTAAAGGCAATGTTACTTTAGGTAGATTCCAATTAACTGGTATACCACCAGCACCAAGAGGAGTACCTCAAATTGAAGTTACATTCGATATAGATGCAAATGGTATAGTTAATGTATCAGCTAAAGATCTTGGAACAGGTAAAGAACAAAATATTACAATAACAGCTTCAACAAATCTTTCAGAGGATGAAATAGAAGAAAAGATAAAAGAAGCAGAAAAGCATGCTGAGGAAGATAAAAAGAAAAAAGAAGCTATTGAAGTAAGAAATAATGCTGATTCTATGGTTTACCAAACTGAAAAAGTATTAGATGATATGAAAGATAAAATTAGTGATGAAGAGAAATCTAAAGTTGAAGGTAAATTAGATGAACTTAAAAAAGCATTAGAAGGCGATGACATAGAAGAGATTAAAAATAAGACAGAAGAAGTTCAGAGTTCATTCCATGAAATATCACAAAAGATGTATCAAGATGCTCAACAACAGCAAGAAGGAGCAGCACAGCAAGGAGCAGAGCAAGAAACTAAAAATGAAGATGATAATGTTGTAGATGCAGATTATGAAGTTGTAGATGAGGATGAAGAATAAATAAACTGCAAGTCAAAGCTAAATCCTTGGATTTAGCTTTGATTTATGTAGTATAATTGATTGAAAAGGGTGGTGAAAAATTGAGTAAAAGAGACTATTATGAAATACTGGGTGTTAATAAAGATGCTTCCCAAAAGGAGATTAAAAGTGCTTATAGAAAGTTAGCTAAAAAATACCATCCAGATCTAAATCCTGATAATAAAGAAGCAGAGAAGAAGTTTAAAGAAGCTAGTGAAGCCTATGAGATTTTAAGTGATTCAGAAAAGAGAAAGAGATATGATCAATTTGGTCATGATGGTGTAGATCCTCAAGGTTTTGGAGGTCAAGGTTTTGGTGGCCAAGGCTTTGGAGGATTTGAAGATATATTTGGTGACATATTTGGCGATATATTTGGTGGAGGATTTTCTTCTAGAGCTAGAAGAAATGGTCCTAAAAGAGGCTCTGATATTAAAGTAAGACTTAATGTTAAATTTGAAGAAGCTGCCTTTGGAACTGAAAAGGAAGTAAGCATTAAGAGAACAGAAAATTGTACTAAGTGTAATGGAACAGGTGCAAAACCTGGGACTAAAAAGACAACTTGCTCAAAATGTAGCGGTACTGGCGAAGTGAAGTATGCACAAAACACTCCGTTTGGGCAATTTGTTAACGTTAAAACCTGTGAAGTATGTAATGGAACAGGAGAACAAATAGAAGAACCATGTACTAAATGTAGTGGTACTGGTAAGGAAAAAAGAACTAAAAAGATTAATGTAAAAATACCTGCTGGTGTAGATACTGGTTCTGTAATTCCATTAAGAGGGGAAGGAGAACCTGGTGAAAAAGGAGGTCCTAGAGGGGACTTATATTTCTATATCAATGTTTTACCCCATAAGATATTTCAAAGAGAGGGTAACAATGTAATATGTGAATTCCCTATTACTTTTGTTCAGGCTACCCTCGGAGATGAAGTGGAAGTGCCTACTTTAGATGGAAAAGTAAAATATAAAATACCAGAAGGTACCCAGACTGGAACAGTATTCAGACTTAAAAATAAAGGAATACCAAGTGTTCGAGGATATGGCAGAGGAGATCAATATGTAAAGGTAGTTATAGACGTACCTACTGGATTAGATGAGAAGCAAAAGGATATATTAAGAAAATTTGCTAAAGAAACAGGAGAAACGGTCCACGAACAGAAAAAAGGATTTTTTGATAAAGTTAAAGAGGCATTTGGTAGTTAAAAGTAAAAATAATCATTCCTTTAGGAATGATTATTTTTATTATTTAGATAATGTTATTGTAAGGAATCACTGGTTTTTTATTATTCAATAGGGTATAATAGTTAAATGAGTATAGATAAGCAAATATTAATAAAGGGTGTGAAGTGTATGAAGTGGTTTGAGGTCCAGATTAAAACGACAACTGAAGCAGTAGAGGCTGTTTCAAATATACTTTATGATGTAGGTGTTGAAGGTATTGTAATAGAAGATCCTAAAGACATCATAATGAAAGAAGATAATGATGAAAAGAATTGGGACTACATAGACCATGACTTACTGGACCAATATTACGAAGGAGTTATTGTTAAGGGATATTTCAAAGAGAGTGAAGATCTACTTGACAAAATAGAACTTATAAAACAGAACATAGAAAAAATCCCACAATATAGTCTTGATAAAGGACTTGGTGAAGTTACCACTTCTGAGATAATACAACAAGACTGGGGTAAAATATGGAGAAAGTACTATAAACCTAAGAAGGTTGGGGAAAAAATAATAATAAAGCCATCGTGGGAAGATTATACTAAAGATGAAGGTGAGCTTATAATAGAATTAGATCCAGGCATGGCCTTTGGTACAGGAACCCATGAGACAACAATGATGTGTATAAGACAATTAGAAAAGCATATACATAAATTTGATACTGTATTTGATATTGGATGTGGAACAGGTATACTATCAATTGCAAGTGCAAAATTAGGTGCAGTTAATACAACAGCAATAGATTTAGATGAGGACTCTGTTAGAGTTTCTAGAGAAAATATTAGAAAAAATGGAGTTGCAAATACTGTACAAGTTAAACATGGCAACCTATTAGATGTAGTTGATGGAAAAGCAAATGTTATAGTTGCAAATATAATAGCTGAAGTCATTATTAAGTTAAGTAAAGATATAAAAACATTCCTAGAGGATGATGGTGTATTTATAGCTTCTGGTATAATATTAGATAAGATAGATGAAGTTAAAGAAGCTTTAATTGAAAATGGTCTAGAAATTCTTGATGTTATAGAAATGGGAGAATGGTCTTGTATAGTATCTAAAATAAAAGAAGGTATGGATGATGCATAGATTTTTTATAAATAAAGAGAATATAAAGGGCAATTTATTAGTAATTGAAGGGGAAGATGTAAAACATATTAAAAATGTTTTACGCTTAAATATTGATGATAAAATAAATGTTTGTGATGGAGAGGGAAGCGATTATTTAGTAAAAATATCAGAAATAAGTAGTAAAGATATTAAATGTAAAATTATAAGAAAATATGACACAGTAAAGACTCCGTTAGAAATTGTTCTTTATCAAGGGATGCCTAAATCAGCAAAAATGGATTTAATTATACAAAAGACAACTGAATTAGGAGTCTCTAAGATAATACCAGTAATGACTGATAGAACTGTTGTTAAGATAAATAACAAAAAGAAAGAGAAAAAGAAACTAACCAGATGGGAGAAAATTGCCACTGAGGCTGCTAAACAAAGTAAACGTGGGTTTATCCCAAAGGTAGAAGGTATAATTAATTTTAAAGATATGATAAATAAATTATCAAAGGAAGAAAATATTATAGTGCCCTATGAAAATGAAAATAACATAGGATTAAAAAGGGTTCTTAAAAACGTGGAAGGAAATAAAATTAATATAATAATAGGACCAGAGGGTGGATTTGAAGAAAAGGAGATAGAAAAACTACAAGAAATTAACTCAAATATTATCACACTAGGTCCTAGAATTTTAAGAACTGAGACAGCTGGATTTACAACGTTAGCGATAGTTATGTATGAACTTGGAGATTTAGGAGTGATTTAATGAAAAGGGTGGCTTTTTATACTTTAGGTTGTAAAGTTAATCAATATGAAACTGAAGCTATGTTGGAATTGTTTAAAAGAGAAGGATATGAAGTAGTGCCTCCCTCTGAAATAGCAGATATATATGTAATTAACACTTGTAGTGTAACTAATGCAGCTGAAAAGAAATCAAGACAATTCATTAGAAGATCGAAAAAGAGAAATGAAAATTCAGTTATAGCTGTTGTAGGTTGTTATTCACAAGTTTTACCTGATGAAGTCTTAGACATTAAAGAAGTGGATATAATAGTAGGTACAAAGAATAGAAATAAGATTGTTAAGTTATGTAAAAGAGCAGAAAAGAAAAAGCAAAAAATAAATATAGTAGAAGATATAATGTCAGTTAGTGAGTTTGAAGAACTAGCTATAGATAATGTAAAGGGTAAGACAAGAGCTTTTCTTAAGATACAAGAAGGGTGTAATCAGTTTTGCTCATATTGTATAATTCCTTATGCTAGAGGACCTATTAGAAGTAGAGGTTTAGATAATATTATAAAAGAAGTCAAAAAGCTTACTAAATCAGGATTTAAAGAAATAGTATTAACAGGGATACATGTAGCATCATATGGTAAAGATATAGGCAATGTAGACCTTTTAGATGTCTTAGAAAGTGTCCATAACATTGAGGGGGTTGAAAGGATAAGGTTAAGTTCTATTGAACCTACTTTAATTGATGATGAGTTTATGGAAAATTTACTTAAATTACCTAAAGTATGTAATCATTTTCATTTATCATTACAAAGTGGAAGTGATAATGTACTAAAAAGAATGAATAGAAAATATACTACTAGTGAATTCAAAAATATAGTTAAGATTATAAGAAAGCATATGCCGAATGCCGGAATAACTACTGATGTAATTGTGGGTTTTCCTGGTGAAACAGATGAAGAATTTAAAGAGACATATAAATTTGTTAAAGAAATAGGTTTTTCAAAGGTACATGTTTTTAAATATTCACCTAAGAAAGGAACACCAGCAGCTAAATATAAAAATCAAATTAATGGTAATATTAAATCAGAGAGAAGTAATATTATGATTGAATTAGCTAAAAATTTAACTAAGGATTTTAATAAAAAATTTATAAATAAAGAAATGGATGTATTATTTGAAGAAGAAAATAATAGTTATACAGAAGGGTATACAAATAATTATATCAGGACTATGGTGAAAAGAAATCCATCATTAGAGGGCAAAGTTATTAAAGTGAAAATAAAAGATATTTCAGGAGAAAATTTATTAGGTGAAATATTAAGTTGTTAAAGGAATTTTAAGTTATATATAGAATATTAAAAATAGTGTATTATGATTATTTATAAGGAGGTGAATTAAATGTCTGATTGTATATTTTGTAAAATAGTAGATAAAGAGATACCAGCAGATATTGTATATGAAGATGATTTAGTAGTTGCTTTTAATGATATCGAACCACAAGCACCTACACATATATTAGTTATTCCTAAAGAGCATATAAAATCATTAAATGAAATACATGAAGATCACAAACAATTAATAGGGCACATTCACCTTGTTATTAAAAAGTTAGCTAAAGAAAGTAATATAGCCGATAAAGGCTATAGAATTGTTAGTAATTGTGGTAAAGAAGGTGGCCAAACTGTAGATCACATACATTACCATATATTAGGAGGCAGAAATTTAACTTGGCCTCCCGGCTAAAACCATGGTTGTAAATAATAGCATTTTAAGGTATAATATTTTAGTGCCTAATTCTACATAACTGTATATACAGTGATGGTAGTAGAGGGGAGGGAAATCGAATGGCGGAAATAAAAGTAGGAGATAGTGAATCACTAGAGAATGCTCTTAGAAGATTTAAAAGACAGTGTTCAAGAAGTGGTGTAATAACTGAAGCTAGAAAGAGAAAGCATTACGAAAAACCTAGTGTAAAGCGTAAAAAGAAAGCTGAAGCAGCTAAAAGAAAAAATAAGAGAAGAAGATAGAGGTGAATTATATGTCACTGAAGGCAAGACTTATGGATGATTTAAAGACTTCTATGAAGAGTAAAAACAAGCTTAGGAAAGATACTATTACTATGGTAAGAGCTGCCATTAAGCAAAAAGAGGTAGATGAAAAAGTAGAATTAGAGGATGAAGATGTTATACAAATAATATCTAAGCAAGTAAAACAAAAGAAAGACTCCATAGAAGGATTTGAAAAAGGAAATAGAGAAGATCTTGTTGATAGAACACAAAAGGAAATCGATATTCTCATGGAATACATGCCGGCTCAATTATCTGAAGAAGAAATAGATGAAATAGTAAAAGCTGTAATAGATGAACTTGGAGCGAATACTATGAAGGATATGGGTAAGGTAATGTCAGCTGTAATGCCTAAAGTTAAAGGTAAAGCAGATGGAGGTTTAGTAAATAAAATTGTAAAGCAACATTTATCATAAAGTCTGGATATTATCCAGACTTTTATTTTTTACTATAAATTTTAGATTATTTTAAAGCATTCTTCGGATTTACAAAATTATTTAAACAAGATAAATTATTATCTTTGTTATCTTTTAAGTATTTATTTTATCAATCCAACGGTATCTAAGAGATTAATTCCTTACTAGTTAGCACAAATAATACCACTACTTACACAAATCAAAGTTTTTTACTCTCTTTTAAATTTGATAACGTTTTTTTATTTGCCTTTCATTACCTTGATAAGTAAGCTTATAACCAATTTTATTAACATTTAATTAAATATGTATCTTCAGGACTAGAAATAGTCCTACAAATTCCTGATTTATCACTTGTCTTTGTATATCCACTAGGATTGGTACAGCATAATAATTAAAGATACTATAATTAAGATATTTAATTATCTAAGAAAGATATAAAAATTATTTGATAAATAAATGAACTTAGATTTTACTATATATTTTATATAATTTGGTATATAATATATATATAATTCCAAATTATAGTAATGTTAATATATGGAGGTGAGATTTTGAAAAGAGCTAAGACGTTTTTATTGATATTTGTTTTTTTAATATTTTTTAGTAATATATCATTAGCAGGTAGAAATGATGTGTATGTAATACCAATAGAAGGAGAAATTAATAAAGCAACATATCAGTTTGTTAGAGATAAAGTTAAAGAGATTGAAAATAAAAATCCAAAGGCTATAATATTTAAAATTGATACTTATGGTGGGTTAATAGATAAAGCTAATGATATTAAAGAACTTATTATGAACTTAGATACTAAAACTATAGCTTTTGTAGATAATAAAGCTGAATCTGCAGGAGTTTTAATTACTATATCCTGTGAAAAGGTAGCAATGTCAGATAGGGCTACTATTGGTGCTGCAGAAACTATTCCCAATACTGAAAAAGTCATGTCATTATGGTTAAGATGGTTAACTGATACAGCAAAGGATAGAAATCGCGATCCAAAAGTGATTGCATCTATGGCTGATAAGGATTTAGAAATAAAAGACTTAGTAGGTAAAGGTGAACTTCTCACCCTAGGTAATGAAGATGCAAAGGAGTTAGGAATAAGTGACTTAACTGCTAATAGTTACAAAGAAATACTTAAAGAATTTAATATGGAAAATAGTAATATTATCAGTTTAAGTAAAGATTTTAAAACTAAGATAGCTCAATTTATAGTCAATCCTTATATAGCCACTTTTTTACTTTCAGTAGGTTTTATTGGATTACTTATAGAATTATTTACTCCTGGTTTTGCAGCTGGAGGGACATTAAGTTTAATTGCATTTGCTTTATTTTTTGGTGGGAACTACTTAGCTGGTAACTCTACTTTAGGTAGTATTATTCTTTTTATTGCAGGATTAATTTTAGTAATAATAGAATTAGGAATACCAGGTTTTGGTGTTCCTGGTATAGGAGGTATAGTTTGTGTAATAACAAGTATTGTTCTAGCTTCTGGATCCATAGAAACAGCTATATTATCCTTATCGATTGCTGTTATATTGACTATTATTACTGCAGTATTATTAATTAAATATGGTGCAAAGAGTCCATATTTAGATAAGATCATATTAAAGACAAAGCAGGAAAATGATGATGGTTATACTAGCATGCCTATGAAGGATAAATACCTAAATAAAAAAGGCATAGCTTTAACTACATTAAGACCTGCAGGTACTATATTAATTAATGATGATAGAGTAGATGCTGTTACAGAAGGGGGGTATATTGAGAAAGGATGTAAGATAAAAGTAATTGAGGTTCAAGGGACTAGAGTTGTTGTAAGAGAACATAAAGAATAAGGAGGTTTTATAAAATGGGTTTTATACCTTTTGTAATTATTGCTGTTGTAGTAGTTATATTTTTGTTATTGTTATTTACATTTATTCCAGTTGGTTTATGGATAACTGCATATTTTTCAGGTGTAAAAATAGGATTATTTACTTTAGTAGGAATGAGACTTAGAAGAGTTATACCTTCTAGGATAGTAAATCCATTAATTAAATCAACTAAAGCAGGAATAAGTTTAGGAGTTGATAAATTAGAGGCACACTACCTAGCAGGTGGGGATGTAAATTCAGTCGTAGATGCGCTAATCGCTGCACAAAGGGCTAATATCGATTTACCCTTTGAAAGAGCTGCTGCTATAGATCTTGCAGGGCGTGAAGTATTAGAAGCTGTACAAGTAAGTGTTAATCCAAAAGTAATAGAAACTCCTAAGGTAGCTGCTGTAGCTAAGGATGGTATAGAAGTAATGGTAAAAGCAAGAGTAACAGTTAGAGCAAATATTGAAAGGTTAGTCGGTGGTGCAGGAGAAGAAACTATTATTGCTAGGGTAGGAGAAGGAATAGTAACAACTGTAGGTAGTGCCGATAATCATAAAGCAGTATTAGAAAATCCAGATGGGATATCAAAAAATGTGTTAGAAAAAGGATTAGATGCAGGAACAGCTTTTGAGATACTTTCTATAGATATAGCAGATGTAGATGTAGGAAGAAATATTGGTGCTCAATTACAGACTGATCAAGCTGATGCAGATAAGAGAATAGCTCAGGCAAAAGCTGAGGAAAGAAGAGCTATGGCTGTTGCTAGGGAACAAGAAATGAAAGCAGAAGTACAGTCAATGAGAGCTAAAGTTGTTGAGGCTGAAGCTGAAGTACCTTTAGCATTATCTAAAGCTTTAAATGATGGAAATTTAGGAGCAATGGATTATTATAACTTAAAGAATATATTAGCTGATACTGATATGAGAGATTCTATATCTAAAATCAATAAACCTAAAGATGAGGATACTGAATAATTTAAAGGAAGTGTTAATGTGGATTTTGGAGATCTGATACCTTTATTGATTTTTATTGGTATACCAGTATTAAAAAGTATCAAAGAAAAAAAAGAATTTAACAAAACAAATAAAACAAAAAATGTCTCTGTCAATAGAGATATAAAACAAGTTAAAAGTGATAGAAATAATAAAAAAGTTGTGAATATAGAACGGAAAGAAAATAATAAAGAAAGTATAAACAAGATAAATAAAGTACCAGAGAATGAATATGAATTTGATAAAGAAAATAAGATTGTATCTAAAGAAAAAAATGAAGGTAAAAAGATAATAAAAGATGAAATTAAAAAAGATGAAATTAGAGATAATAATTTTGATTTAAGTTTTACAAAAGAAGAGTTAGTAAAAGCAGTGGTTATGAAAGAAATATTATCTGAACCTAAAGCTTTAAAGAAAGATAAATTAGACATATAGTCATTAGACTATATGTCTTTTTTTTAATGGCTAATAATTTGTTATTTAGTAATACAGGTAATAAAGTAAGCATAAATTTATTATAAAAGGAGCATTCCTGTTATAAAGTAAAATGAGGTTTGAAAAAAATAGAACCTCGCTGTAAAATTTGAGATGTAAGTTGCTCAGTAGGTAACTACAAATCAAATTCTACAGGAGGTATCTATAATGAAGT